>CADCML010000043.1 GCA_902802535.1 uncultured Bacteroidia bacterium | reverse complement strand
GGACTGGAACATGCCCTAAAACAGGGCGAATGCTCGGTACAATACGCGCTATGTAGCTTATAATGAGTCATATAATTAAAAAATAACTAAGTATTGATAAAGACTCTTTTGTTAGAATACCAGAACTATCTATCTGCGAACAAAGCAATTGATTTCTCTGATATGATTAACAATGCTGCTGATAAAGTGGTTCTTGGGTGTGACATTCCGCATTATCAATACATAATTGTTGATGAATATCAGGACATCTCAAAATCTCGCTTTAATTTTCTTAAGGCAATTGCCGACAGAACCATTGCAAAAGTTTTCTGTGTCGGCGATGACTGGCAGTCGATATATCGTTTTGCAGGGAGCGACATAGCTTTGTTTACTGATTTTGAGAAGTATTTTGGTTACACAAAAGTATTGAAAATTGAAAAAACTTATAGAAACTCTCAGCAACTTATTGACGAGGCTTCCCGTTTCATTATCCAAAATCCTCTCCAATTAAGGAAAGATTTGCGTTCTGATAAGAATTTGGAGTATCCGCTTGTTTTCTGGGGCTTTGATGATGAACCAAAACAGGTTCTTCAAAAGGCAATAAACAAAATAGTTTCTGAATTTGGGACAAATTCATCTATCTTGATATTAGGAAGGACAAACTATGATTTGGACATTGTTAAGAAGACTGGTTTGTTCAAAATCGTCTATGAATATATGCACGAGAAACTGGAGTATTTGTATATGCCCGAATTAAAGATAGAGTTTCTTTCGGTACATAAATCTAAAGGATTGGAAGCCGACAATGTGATAGTTTTGAATTTTAAGAATGATAAACTTGGCTTTCCAAACCAGATTGCCGATGACGATGTTTTGAATCTGGTTCTGACGAATGCTGATAGTTTTAAGTTTGCAGAAGAACGACGGCTATTTTATGTAGCAATAACTCGTACTAAAAACAGAGTTTTTGTTCTTACTGACAACAAAAATCCTTCTCCATTTTTTAAAGAGTTTTCAGAATCAAAATCGGTGTGTTTTGCTTCGATTAGAAAGGAAACTGATGAGAATCAGACAAATTGTCCTTGTTGTAAAACTGGCGTCCTTTTAAAAGTAGAACATGAAGGTAGAGCTTTTGTAGGTTGTTCAAACTTTCCAAAATGCAAATACACTTTGCGCGACGCAACAATTCTATTAAATCCGAAAAAATGTCCTTCTTGTGGCGGATTTCTTGTAAAACGAAGAGGACCAAATGGACACTGGTTCGTTGGTTGTACCAATTATCCCTATTGTGAATATACGGAACAACTTAACAGCGATAATTATAGAACCAATACACCTCACATGGTCGGATATCGAAGGTGGGGTTAATCATAAAGCTCAATAAACTCATAAGAATTCCCCATCGCCTCCAAAAACTTGATAAAGTCCTCCTGGCTAATGATAATCGTCCCCGTGTTGTCGTTGGGTTATGCATCAAACGCCATCAACTTTTGATTTGTGGCACGTTCAATTTTGGCGATAGTTTCAATAGTTAGGTTTTCTGTTCCTTTGAGGAGTTTTGAAACGTATTGTTGGGTGCAACCTATGCGTTCTGCCATCGCTGCCTGTGTCAGTCCCTCGCGCTTCATATAGAAAAGCAGCAGAATGGCGATGCGCTGTGAATAGCGAAGCCAATCGCGGTTTTCCTTGCGCCATTGGGCTTCTTCGCGCCATTTGGATGGAGTCTTGCTTTGGTGCTCCTCTAAATATTTCAATGCTTTTTCTTTCATGTCAGCCTCCTTTCGTCACATTTCGTGCATATAGTCTTCAAATCCCTCATTGTCAATTACGCCGTTTTCAAGAAGAAGGTTGCGCACTTGTTCCATTTTGCTCAACTCTCTCAGCGTATGCGTTCTTTCTCGCATAGTGTGGGTGAGTTTAATGGCACCTCCAGTGATGATGTAGCAGCCGCGTTCCAGTTTTATGGCATATAGGCGCAACCACGAGGCATGTTCAGGACGGTTTTGAAGCCTTGCCTTCTCCTTGCCGAGAGTCATTTCTGCCGTTCTGCTGTTTTCAAGTGGACGGAATAGCAAATCAAGGTCGGCATCGGGTGAAATGTCGAGGATGAGACATTCGAGTTCTCCGCTATCATCAATTGTGTCGTAAATGGCTTGGTTTAAGTCGGTTATCTTGAAATAAGATTCTAAGTCGGTCATGTTCTCAGTAAAGAAGTCCCAAAGCCATTCAGGGTCGTTCCATTGTGCAAACACCTTGCGCAACGCATTGTCATCGTCACCTTCATATCTGACAGCCCATAAACTGCCGTTGTCTAAAATCTTGTCGAATTTCATAAATGAATGTTTTATGCTGCAAAAATACAATTTTTCGGAAATACAACTTATATTTGTATTGTTTTTTCAAAAAACACAAAGATTACTTTCTAAAGGTTGTACAGGGGTAAAAAGCCAAATAACCAAACGAAATCGCGCCAAATAACCAAATTCATTTTGGTTTTTGCTCATTTTCAATCATATAGTTCGATAAATTCGTATGTATTCCCCATCGCCTCCAAGAACTTGATGAAGTCCTCCTGGCTAATGATAATCGTCCCAGTGTTGTCATTGGGGTGGAAGCTTAATCGGGGGGCGTTTTGAAGGTTCTTGTCGATGAAGAGGTGGACGTGGTGCTCCGTGTCGTTGACGAGGCCGAAAGGGGAGACGCTGCCCGGCTTCAGGCCGAGGTATTTCTCCATTCTGGCTTCCGAGGCGAAGGTGAGCTTGCCCTGGTGTAGGCGTTGTTCGAGGTCGTGGATGTCCATCTGGTGCATGCACTCGAAGATGACCAAGTAGTGCTTGTTGCCTTTGTGGTTCCTGAAGAAAAGGTTCTTGCAGTGCGTGGCCTCGAACTTGCCCCAGTAGGCCAGCGACTCTTCGATGGAGCCCAACGGCGGGTGGAACTTGATGTCGAACTCGATGCCGAGGCCAATCAGCGTGTCGACGACCTTCTGCTGGCGCTCACTTAAGGGGTGATCTATTTCGTTATACTTCATATCGTTATAAGTTTTTTTCTTCTGTTTTTAAGCTCTCTTTGACTATGGCTTATGGCCGATGACCATGGCCACTTTCACAACCGTTGAAGTGGCCATAGTCATAAGCCATTGGCCATAGTGAATAAAACAATTCCATATTACAACTTATTCTTCAATGCTTTACCCGTGTACGATTCTTTGCACTTCACCAAGTCCTCGGGCGTGCCTTCAAAGACGATCTCACCGCCCTTGTTGCCGCTCTCGGGACCCAGGTCGATGATCCAGTCCGCCGACTTGATGACATCCATATTGTGTTCGATGATGATGACGCTGTGGCCGTTGGCAATCAAGGCGTTGAACGACTCTAAAAGCTTGTTCACATCGTGGAAGTGCAGACCCGTGGTCGGCTCGTCGAAGATGAAGAGCGTGGGCTTTTCCACCTGTCCCTTGATGAGAAAATAGGCCAACTTCACGCGCTGCGCCTCGCCGCCCGAGAGCGAACTCGACGATTGCCCGAGCTTCAGATAGCCCAAACCGACTTCCTGCAAGGGCTTCAAGCGGTTGACGATGCGCCCGACGATGGGGGTCTGCCGCTCCGACGAGTGCTCGAAGAAGTCAATGGCCTCCTCGATGCTCATGTTGAGAATGTCGGAGATGTGCTTGCCGTCGTATTTGATCTCCAGCACCTCTTCCTTGAAGCGCGTGCCGTGACAGGCTTCGCAAGGCAAATAGACATCGGCCATGAATTGCATCTCGATCTTTTGCACGCCCTCGCCCTCACATTCCTCGCAGCGACCTCCTGGCACGTTGAACGAGAAGAACGCGGGCTTGATGCCTCGAAGCTTGGCTAGTTTCTGCTCGGAGAACAGCGTTCGTATCTCATCGTAGGCCTTCAAGTAAGTGGCCGGATTGGAGCGCGATGACTTGCCGATGGGGTTCTGGTCGATGAACTCCACGGCTTGGATGAGGCGCAGGTCGCCTTCCAAGGCACCGAAGCTGCCGCAGCGCTCCACGGCCTCGCCGAGATGGCGTTTCATAGCTGGCCAGAGCACGTCTTTCACCAAGGTCGATTTGCCAGAGCCGCTCACGCCTGTAATGACGGTCATCATGTTGAGCGGGAAACGCACGGTGAGGTTTTTGAGGTTGTTCTGCGAGGCACCTTTTATTATAATGGCATTGGCACTCTTGCGGCGACGGGTGGGCACGGGAATGTGCATCTTGCCCGTGAGGTATTGCGTGGTGAGACTCTTCTCGCAGTTGATCAGGTTCTTGATGTCGCCCTCGAAGACGACTTCGCCGCCAAACGCACCCGCCATCGGCCCAATGTCAATGATGTAGTCGGCGGCGCGGATGATCTCCTCGTCGTGTTCGACCACGATGACGGTGTTGCCGATGTCGCGCAGACGGCGCAACACGGCAATGAGTCGCTCGGTGTCACGGGAGTGCAGGCCGATGCTAGGCTCGTCCAAGATATAGGTGGAGCCGACCAGGCTGCTGCCCAACGAGGTGGCGAGATTGATACGTTGCGACTCGCCGCCCGAGAGCGTGTTGGAGAGGCGGTTCAGGGTTAGGTAACCCAGCCCAACCTCGATGATGAAGTCCAGGCGGTTGTTGATTTCCACCAGCAGTCGCGAGGCAATTTTGCTGTCGGTCTCGTCGAGTTTCAGGTGGTCGAAAAAGACCTTCAACTCGTCCAAAGGCATCATCACCAAGTCAGTGATGCTCTTGCCGCCGACCTTCACATATTGCGCCGCCCGGCGCAAACGTGTGCCGTGGCATTCGGGACAGACCGTCTTGCCACGATAGCGTGACAGCATCACACGGTATTGTATCTTATAGGACTGGCTTTCAACGTAGTTGAAGAAGTCCACGATGCCTTCGAAGTATTGATTGCCCGTCCAAAGCAGGCTCTTCTGTTCCTCGGTCAGCTCGTAGAACGGCTTGAAGATGGGAATGCCCACCTTGTCGGCCACACGGACGAGGGCGTCTTTCCACTCACTCATCTTGTCGCCACGCCAGCAGGCGATGGCGTTCTCGTATATCGACAGGCTCTTGTTGGGCACCACCAGGTCGGGGTCGATGCCGATGACGCTGCCGAAGCCCTGACAAGTAGGGCAGGCGCCGTAAGGGTTGTTGAAGGCGAACATGTTGGCCGTAGGTGGCTCGAAGGTGATGCCGTCGGCCTCGAAACGCGACGAGAAGTCGGCTTCCTGCCGCTCGCCATTCAGTTCGCTGATGACCTGACAGGTCTCCTTGCCCTCATAGAAAGCGGTCTGCACCGAGTCGGAGATACGTCCCACAGCATCTTCCATGCTCTCATTGACCTTGATGCGGTCGATGAGCAGCTTCACCTTCTTCTCGCTGACCTTTTTCTTCTGGTCGAGGAAATCCTCGATTTTGATGATCTCGCCGTTATATAAAATACGGTAGAAGCCCTGCTGCATGAGGATGTTGAGGTGCTCTTCGAGGCTGCGGCCTTCAGGGAGGTGAAGCGGCGCGACGATGTAGGCCGTGCTACCCGTCGGCAGGCCGAGGATATGGTTCACCACATCCATCACCTGGTGCTTCTTGACCAATTTGCCCGAGGCAGGGGAGTAGGTCTTGCCGATGCGGGCGTAGAGGAGTTTCAGGTATTCGTAGATTTCGGTGCTGGTGCCCACGGTGGAGCGCGGGTTGTGCGAGTTCACCTTCTGTTCGATGGCGATGGCGGGCGAGAGGCCGGTGATGCTCTCCACGTCGGGCTTGTTGAGGCGGCCCATGAACTGTCGTGCGTACGAGCTCAGGCTCCCCGACAGGCCGGTGATGACCACCAGCTTGTTCTTCGGAATCTGCAAACTAATGCTTTTCAGGTTGTTGACCTTCGCGTTGCGGATGGTGATATAGGAAGTTGTTTGCTCTTTCAAGGTTCGGAAAAATTGAATTTGCAAAGGTAAGGAAAAGCGGGGAAATAGGAGAGGGGAGTAAATATGTTTTTTTTCGATTTGTTGTTGTCCATATCTGCATTAGCATTTTTTTCATATCTTTGCACCGAAGAAATTCTGTTTGACAAATAGTTTTAAATAGTATGCAATGAAAGCGAAACCATTTATCAAATGGGTGGGCGGAAAAGGCCAACTCATCGAACAACTCGAAGCAAAGCTTCCTGCTGACTTTGATAATTGGGAGAACGTCACTTACATTGAGCCTTTTGTGGGCGGAGGAGCCATGCTCTTTTATATGTTGCAGACGCATCCAAACATCAAGTCCGCTATTATCAATGACATCAACGAAGATTTGACCACTTGTTACAAGGTTGTCAAACAAAATCCTGATGCATTGGTTGAATCACTAAAGCAAATTCAAAAAAAGTATTATTCTTTAAAAAATGAAGAAACACGCAAGCAGTTCTTTTTGTTGATGCGTGGCGAATTCAACACAAAGCAACTTAACCCAATCGACAATACAACACTATTTTTCTTCCTCAATCGAACATGTTTCAATGGATTGTATAGGGTAAACAAAGCTGGCCTTTTCAATGTGCCTTTTGGCAGATACGAAACTCCCACCATCTGCGACCCGAACACTATTTATGCCGATAGCGAGCTGCTTCAAAGTGTTGAAATCCTCACAGGTGACTACCAGCAGACATTGGCACATGCAAAGAACAATACCTTGTTCTATTTCGACCCGCCTTACCGTCCGTTGAACAACACAAGCAGCTTCAATGACTATGCCAAGGAAGCTTTTAACGACTTCGCCCAGCGCCGTCTGAAAGAATTTTGCGACCAAGTTGAGGCCGCTGGATTTAAGTTCATGCTGAGCAATTCGGATTGCAGCGACATGTTCTTCGACGACTTGTACGCTCATTACATCATCGAACGTGTATGGGCATCCCGCAGCGTAAATGCCAATCCTCAAAAGCGAGGCAAACTGACTGAAATACTAGTCCACAATTATCCTGAAACTAAACAAACAATTAGAGCATAATATGGCAGCACACACCAAAGAACAATTCGATATATTCATATCGCAACTACGCGAAACCAATGCGACACTTGACTTCTATTGTGATTTCCCGAAGATTGCAAAGAATGTGGCCGACATCGAAATCAGTCTCAACACTTTGAACTATCTTATCGGAAAAGATGACCTGCGTTCTGCTGTTCAAGCGCTATGGGATAGAGACAAACGAGTGTTTGAGGTGATGGGTATTCTGATTGCCACACGCAAAAAAGATGGCAAGAAGTACATCGACAACGATGGTTCCATGCATTCAATCCATTCGCTGTTTAGTTCCGTTGATGGGGTGATGAAGTTTATCGAAGGCACAGGCTTGGATAAGGTATTCAAGAATAAAGAAGTCAAAGACCTAGTGGATTATGTGTTTGGCGTTGAGACTGGATTAGACACCAATGCTCGTAAGAACCGCAGTGGCGAGATAACAGAGAAGCTCGTGGCGCGCATTTTCGACAATGCCGGAATCAAATACTGCCAGCAAGTCTCTTCAAAAGAGTTCCCTGCCATCTCTTCCGTTTTAGGTGCTGACCAAAAAGTGTTTGACTTCGCTATTACCACCAAAGACAAAATCTACCTCATTGAAGTTAATTTCTATTCAGGTGGAGGCTCTAAATTAAACGAGGTGGCGCGTTCCTACACTGATGTCGCACCCAAAGTAAACGGAGTACCAGGCTTCGAGTTTGTTTGGATAACTGATGGCGAAGGTTGGATTAGTGCCAAGAACAAATTGGAAGAAGCCTTTGCCGCTATTCCAAGCATTTACAACTTGACAACGATTAACGAATTTATCTCAAGAGTTTAAATACCATGGCAAAAAACGTTTATTCTCATTCCATCGACTTGAAAAAGTTGGCCATCACCAATGCGCCTCGCGATGAGTTTGCCGATAAGATAATTGGTATCGAATATCGCGGTTATGAAGTTGAGCAGTGCGAAGATGGACGAAAGATTGTTATTACAAAACCTGGTGGGAAAAGTGTGTTCAGACATCCGAAAAAAGAGGATATCCAGGTGTTTATCTATAATCCAGAAAACAGTGAGCTTTGGCAAATCTCTCATAAACAGATATTGGAGGATGTCACGGCGAAATGTGAAGAAAACCCCGTTGAAGGAAAGAAGCTGATTGCATTGCTTGAAAAAACACTCAATGGCGAAGAACCGAATGACTTCATTACAGACATACTAACTCTTTCATTTCAAACAGGTGAACGCCCCGAAGAATTGATCAAGGCGTATAAATGGATTTGGGGTCAGGAAGATGTAAACTATCCAAACGGTGAAGGACGCTTTTTGTCTTGGAATGCTTACAAAGAATTACTTGAATCATTGTGACTAATTCACTACCCATATACCCAGACTTCACCATCCTGCAAGGCGATTGCATGGAACGGCTAACGGAGATAGAGGACAACTCCGTCAATACTATCTTTGCCGACCCACCATATTTTCTCAGTAACGGCGGCATCAGCGTGCATAGCGGCAAGCAGGTATGCGTGGATAAAGGCGATTGGGACAAAGGTGGCACACCTGAATATATCTACGAGTTTAATCGTCAGTGGCTTGCCTTATGCCGCACAAAGTTGCGAGACAACGGTACTATATGGATTAGCGGAACGCATCACAATATCCATGTCGTTATGCGTTGCCTGCAAGAGTTGGGCTACAAGGTGCTGAACACCATTACTTGGCAAAAGACCGACCCGCCGCCCAATCTTTCATGCCGTTATTTCAATTTCTCTACCGAGCTGATTATCTGGGCTCGCAAATCGGAAAAAAAGCCTCATAAGTTCAATTACGAGACGATGAAGTTGTTGAATGGCGGAGGACAAATGACAGATGTGTGGCGTATTCCTGCGGTCGGTTTGTGGGAAAAACAGCAAGGCAAGCATCCCACTCAGAAGCCTTTACGCTTGCTATATCGGATAATTCTTGCTTCAACCAAAGAAGGTGATACCGTACTTGACCCATTTAGCGGTTCAGGGACAACGGGCGTTGCAGCTAATCTTCTTGGCCGTAAATACATAGGCATTGAACAAGACGAGCAGTTTTGTGAGTTGTCTCTTCGTCGCCGTCATGCCTTGGAGGACGACAAAACGCGGCAGAAACTGTTTGACAAGATGCGCTCCACCCCAGAAGAAACAACAGTGCTCATCAACCACATGCGCGAGACTGATCGCGAGAAGGCTATGCAATTGGGGATTACCTATGTGCGAATTGGTGATGCCAAAGGCTCTTTGTTGGTCAAAGAAGGCTTTGAACGCTTAGGCTTTGTTTGCCTACATACTCGTGGCGATAATCCTGAATTGTTCAAACTGGCCAAGAAAGGTTTTCAGATTTGGACAGCAGAAACTTTGCGTGAGCAAGGTTTCTCGGCTGAGAACGCCCCATATTACGCCGTGATTCGTTTCGACCCTTCGGAACAAGTGCCGTACGATCAACCCATTGACCTCCACAAACGCCAATATACCCAAGTCGCACGTATCCAACCGCTTAGCGATTTCATCGGATTAAGATAAAATTAACCTTCTATTCTTGATGAAGCAAAACTCATCAAAATCCATCTGTACTCAAAATTTATTCCGCCAAAAGTTTCCTCAATTCTTCAATATCGGGCAAAGCCTTCTTCAGGTTTTCAGGCATCTCGGCAGAGGTTTTGTAGGTAGCTACGCCCATCGGCTTGTGGTAATCTTGAATGACATATTCCACAAGTTCCTTGTTGCTTGATTTGCAGAGCACTATGCCAATGGAAGGGTTTTCGTGCGGCTTTTTCACATGGTCGTCCAAGATGCGGAGAAAATCGTCAGTCGCAACCGCCGAATTGGAATGAGATTTTGATGCTTCGACAATTTTGTTGTCCACACACCACAAAACCCATCAAAACACGAATTTTGTTGTCCATAGACAATAAAATTATAAAAATTTCAATTTTTGTTGTCCATAAACAATAAAATTGTATATTTGCAGCGAAAATCTATGCTTATGGACTTGATTTCAAGAAATTACTATGCCGAAAAAGTAGATGGATGGTTGGGAAAAGGACGTGTTATCGTGCTGGTTGGACAACGTCGCATCGGGAAGAGTTATGTGCTGAAAGACTTTGTGTTGCGGCATAAAAACGAACCTGACGCCAATGTCATTTATATCGACAAAGAAAAAAAAGAGTTCGATGCCATCAAGGATTACACCACCTTGAATGAATACATTGATGAACGGTTTGCCATCGGAAAGCAAAACTATATCCTCATCGACGAGGTACAGGACATTGCCGAATGGGAACGCTCGGTGAGGAGTTACCGCACCGAGGAACGCACCGACATCATCGTCACTGGCAGCAATGCCAAAATGCTTTCTTCCGATTTAAGTACCTTGTTGTCAGGGCGTTATCAAGAAATCCACATCCACGGACTATCCTATTCCGAGTTTCTGGTTTTTCATAACTTGGAGGACAACGAAAGCTCTTTATATAAGTATTTGAATTATGGTGGCTTGCCAGGACTGCGTCAAATCGGATTGGAGAGCGAGGAACGCATCCATGACTATTTGCAAAGTGTGTTGAACACGGTCGTACTGAAGGACATCATTGAGCGACACAACATTCGTAACGTGCCGTTTCTGAACAAGTTACTTTTGTTTTTGGCCGACAATACGGGTAAACCTATCTCGGCAAACAACATCAGCAATTACATGAAAAGCCATGGCACGATAGTTTCCTCCAACATCGTCTTGGACTACAGTTCCTTTTTTGAGGAAACTTATCTGCTGAAATGTGTGCCGCGCTACGACATACACGGGAAGAAACTGCTCGAAACAAATGGTAAGTTTTACTTCGAGGATATCGGCTTGCGAAACTTGCTTTCTGAAAACACCCAACGCGAAAAAGACATCGAGAAAGTGCTTGAAAATGTGGTGTATCTGCAATTGCTTCGCTTAGGTTATGAGGTTAGGGTAGGGCAGTTGCAGGCTGGTGAGGTGGATTTTGTCTGCTCGAAAAGGAAACAGCAGGTCTATGTGCAAGTGTGCTATCTGATTGCCACGGAAGAGACGAAGGAACGGGAGTTTGGCGTTTTGAGGCGCATTGCCGACAACCATCCGAAATATGTGATTTCCATGTCGCCTTTGGTGAAACGTGATAACATCGATGGCATTATTCATCTCGGTCTGCATGAGTTTCTGCTGAAAGGGTTTTGAGTGGACTTAACAAAGTTATTTGGAATCTCATCCTGGTTTTCGAAGACTTTTTGCTTGATGAGTTTTTCGTGGGCCTCAATGGGAAGGTGTTCTTCGGCTGTACGATGGGATGTAATAATAGCGTGAATCCATTTCTTTGCATAGCAAAATTAGCATAGAATGATGGGTAAATGGCAGTTAGAAGAAGTCCTCGACAGGGAATTCAGCTATGTTGGGAATGGTTATTGTGTGATAAATATCTATTTGATTTGCAGTTGTTTGTAATTCGGCGGTTACGACCGCCGAATTTGTCGATGCTAATTGGGCGGTCGCAACCGCCGAATTCATCGGAAGCATTTCTGTGGTCGCAACTGCTGCATTACCCTCGGCACATGAATTGTCTCCATCCAAAAGTGTCCATGCCTCGTAAAACCTTCTCATATCCTTTAATTGGGTCTCCGAATACCCACGAAGTCCGGGCAATTCCTTTCGCAGTTGCTCGCTGATTTTCTTCAAGGCACCAGGCCCCAAACACCTTTTCGCGTGTTTTTCGACAAATATTTCCCAATGGCGAAATACACGGCAAGTTGCACACGATTGACATCTTTCAATGCCTCGTATTGCCCTTGCAGAATGGCGGTTTTGATGGCCTCGACAGCTTGTGAAAGTGGGATGGGCGAATTGTTGTTTTCCATAGCAGCGCAATTGAACCTGCAAAGTTACGGAAAAGCGAGGAAATAGGAGAGGGGGAAGAAGAAAATAATAAGATTTACGTATTATTGGAGAAATCGAACAAAAACATTTCGGTATTTTTGGATAAAATGGTCTAAGTAACAGTAAAATAATAACTTGATATAAATTCATTTTTAATCGCTTGAATATAAAGAACTTGCAAATTAAATCGTCTCAAGTTTTTTTTTATCATTACTAAAAAGCCAAGATTATGCTCGTAGAAGTGAAGTCATCCAGCTACAACACTCATAAGTCGCTCGATGTGTTTTGCGAGAAATACGCCCATATTGTCGAACGGCGTTATCTTATTTATACAAAGAACCTGAAAAAGTGATGAAGCAGAGGCCAGTCGTTGGCGCGGAGGATGCTGGCTAATATGCTATAAACCCCACCAAGCCCGACAAAACAATCAGCAATATCGGATTAGCCTTGAAGAAATACGAGGCCACGAACGCCAAAACGCAGATAATCACGCTGATGTTGTATTGTCCGCGACCGAAGTCGGGGAAGTTCTGCAGGTTCATCATCGAGAGGCCAGCGGCAAAGATGAGTCCGGCGATGGCGGGTTTCAAACCTTTCAAGGTGTTGTCCATCAAGGTGTTGTTTTTCTTGCTCATGAAAAGTTTGAGGATGAGATATACCATGATGATGGAAGGCAGGCAAAGCGCAAACGAGGCCAACAACGAGCCCCCCAAACCTCCTGTGGTATAGCCCACATAAGTCGCCAAGTTGATGGAAATGGGGCCGGGAGTCATCTGCGAGATGGCCACCATGTCGGTGAAATCTGTCGTTGTCATCCAGCCGTAATGCTCCACCACCTCGTGTTGGATGAGCGACAGCATGGCATAGCCGCCGCCGAAGCCCAACACGCCGATTTTCACGAAAACCCAAAGCAGTTGCAGGTAAATCATGGCCTGGCCTCCTTTTCGTTTTGACGTGGGACAGGGGACTTTTGGACGCGGGACGAAGCGCCGTTATCTATAGTTTTGTCGTTTCGTGTCTCGCGTCTTGCGGTCTTGCGTCCGATAATAATCGCGTAGATGAGGCTGCCCGCAATGGCGGCAAGGATGACGTATGCCGGCGAAACCTTGCACCACCAAATGAGAATCACCGTAACAATGGGAATGATGGCGGTTTTCCACGTCACCTTGGCCGACTTAATCATACGCAGAGAAGGAGCAAGGATGAGAGCCACCACGCAAGGACGGATGCCCTTGAAGATGCGCTCCACCACGGGTTGGTTCCGGAACTCGCGGAAGACCGTGGCCAACAGCAGAATGATGGTGATGGACGGGATGATGGCACCCAGCATGGCTGCAAAAGCGCCTCTTGTGCCAGCCACTCGATGCCCGACGTACAAGGCCGTATTGACTGCAAACACACCCGGAAGCGACTGAACCACAGCAATCATGTCCCAAAACTCGTCGGTGGGAATCCATCTCTTTTGGTCAACGACGGCTTTCTCCACCATCGAGAGCATGGCATAGCCTCCGCCGAGGGTGAATGCACCGATTTTAAAGAAGGTCAGAAAGAGTTGCAGTGGCTTTTTCATGCTGCAAAATTACAGGTTTTTATCCATTGAATCAAAAATACAGTATCTTTGCGGCCAAAATCCATATAACTATGTTACTTTTAGATACTTCAGTGATGACCTTTGACCAGCCCCAGGCTTGGCAATGGTTGGTACAATTCTGCATTCTGGCGACGGCCCTGCTTCTGGGTAACGTGCTGAGAACCAAAATCCCGTTCTTGAACAAGAGCCTGCTGCCCTCGGCTTTGTTGGGCGGCTTGCTGCTGCTCATCTTCAAGGCGTTCCCCAACTGTCGCGACCTCATCAACAAACCCGTGATGGAAATCGTGACTTATCATGCCTTGGGTTTGGGTTTTGTTGCCTTGGCATTGAAAAACAACAAGATAGAGTCGAAATCCACGCCGATGAAGGTGATTGAGACGGGTGCATTGACGGCCTCGACTTACGTCATCCAAGGCATTGTGGGCCTCATCGTCTCGATTTTGTTCTTCTATTTCGGCAAACGGTTGTTCTACGCCGCCGGCTTGCTGCTCCCGATGGGCTTCGGTCAAGGGCCGGGACAGGCCTTGAACTTCGGCAAGATTTTCACAGGTTGGGCCACCCAGCAGGGCATGGACTTCCCCGGTGCCGACTTCGGCCTCTCCATTGCGGCCACGGGTTTCATCGTCGGTAGCGTGGTAGGTGTGATTTACATGAACATATTGCGGCGTAGAGGCATCCTTTCGAGAAAGAAAATCGTTGAGGCTCAGATGAATAAATTGGAAGACTACGAAGGCGAGAACGAAATTCCCGATGCTGAGTCCGTCGACAAGCTGTCGATGCAGATTTGCATGGTGCTGTTCGTCTATTTCCTTGTCTTTTTGTTCACCAACTGGATCCAGCATTTGGAGTTGGGCAACTTCGGCACCAACACCCTGAAACCTATGCTCTGGGGCTTCAACTTTTTGATAGGCACGCTGTTCGGTATTTTCTTCAAGTGGGTTTTGAGCCGTTTCAAGAAGGCCAAACTGATGAGCCGCGAGTACATCAACAACTACATGCTCAACCGCATTAGCGGTTTCTGCTTCGACATCATGATTGTGGCTGGCACGGCGGCCATCAGCTTCGAGGAGTTCGGCAAGTTTGTGCTGCCTTTCGTCATCATCGTCACTTTGGGCACTATCGTCACCTTCTTCTATGTGCTGGCCATCAGCAAGCACCTGTATCCCAATTATAAGTACGAAGGCTTCTTCTCGATGTTCGGGATGTTGACGGGCACGGCGAGCAACGGCATGATCCTGCTCCGCGAAATCGACCCGAAGTTTGAAACGCCCGCCGCCAACAATCTCGTGCTGCAAACTCTTTCGGCCATTGTGTTGGGCTTCCCTGTATTGCTATTGATGGGCTTTGCCCCGCAAAGCCTAAACGCCACTTGGATTACGCTGGGCGTTTTGGTCGTCTTTTGGGTCGGACTGACCGTGTTTATGCTGCGAACGAAGATTTTCAAGCGGAAGAAAAAAACGGAATGACGGTTCCCTGAACCTAACAATTTATGTATCTGAAGGGCAGATATTTATTGCTGCTGTTGTTGGCCCTGGCCGCCTGCACGTCATGCCACAATGACCCTGTAGAGACGCGATCAATCGCGTCTCCAACCGCCATCGCATCCTCAGAATTGATATCCATCGACAGCCTGATGTGGCAGCAGCCCGACAGTGCCTTGATGCGCCTGTTGCCCTGTTTCGACACCGATTGTAAAGGCGCAAGGTTTTGTGTCTCTACCGCAACGGAATACAACCGCCATTACGCCCACCTGCTGTTGGCCGAGCTGCTCTACAAGAACGACTGCGCCCAAACCAACCGCCCCGAACTGCAGCAAGCCGTTTCCTATTTCGACAGCCTCGTGCGGCAGGCTCCCCCTTTGCGAAGGGGTAAGTGGGATTCAAAACACAAGCCTAACTCCAATAATGACCACTTCTTCCTCTCTGCCCGCACCCATTATATTAATGGTGTAGGCTATTACGAGAACGACAGCGCAGTGGAGGCCTGCGCGGAATACCTTAAGGCACTGGAAATCATGGAAGAGCGTTTTGTAGAGAAGGAATTAGTGGGGAAAAAGGCAAGATTTATGGCTTATGCCTATGGTCGTCTTGGCGAGATGTTTGAAGAACAATTGTTGGCCGAGCCTGCCATTACTTGTTTTAAACAAGCGCTGTACTATTGTAGAATAGAGCCAACTTCTAAATACGGTATATCTAAATTTTTATATTGCCTTGGAGTCCAATTTGACATCGCCAAACAAAAAGACAGTGCTGCTTTCTATTACGATAGGGCACTGGCATATTTGCCAGACAATGATAATATTCATTATCGGGATATTCTTACATCTAAGGCTATACTTGACTATAATAATGGGTTATGTTTGGATTCTGTCATAAAAGATTTGGAACATGTGGTTTCGCTTGTTTCTGATGAGGACGAAAAGACAACTCGGTTTTTGACTTTTGGAAACATACTTTTTGAAAGTAAGCAGTATGATGCTTCGCGTTTCTATTTGGAAACCGTATTTGAACAGCAAGAAGACATTTCATCCAAAATCGTTGCTGCGGATAACTTATGCAATTATTATCAGATGAAGGGAGATTCCGTAAAAGCTAACCGGTATTTGTCTTTTCTTGCAGATTGTACTATGACAGAAATAGAAAAGAGGAATGATGCTTCAAAGATTAATGAATTGTTCAAAAACCACATGGCCCAGAAGCAGGAAAAGCAAGCTGAAGAAGAACGGGAAAAAGCCGTCAACAGGGCAATGGGAATCATAATCCCTGTTGCGGTTGTGGTTGCATTATGCGTTTTTATTGTGGTAAAACTTAGGGGAAGGCAATTGTTAAAAAAGCAGCAAACCGAAGCCGAAACTCTTTTGGAGGAGAAGAACTATCAGCTTGCGAAGGAGAAAATAGCCCGTCAACGGGAGAAAGAGAAAATGAAACAAGGTCTTCAGCAATGGGAAGAGCAGGTGAACGCATTGGAAAAAGCCTTGGGTCAACAGCGTGAAGAGGCGGAGAAACGACGTGAGGCTTTCATGAAAGAAGCAATATGCTGCAAACTCAATGACAGTATCCGTAGCCAACGCATCACAGCAAGAAACAGCCACGAAAAATATGTGTCATTCACCGATGAAGATGCTGCCGCATTGAAAGCGGCTGTTTTGAAGCATTATGAAAATTTTGAATCTATTCTATTGGGCAAATATCCGAAGTTGAGCCATGACGATTTGCAACTCTGCCAATTTTACCTGATGGGTTTGGATGAGCGGCAGATAGCCGTGCTACAAAACAAATCGTATTCGGCCATCAAGAAAAGAGCCAACACCCTAAAAGACTTGCTGGGATTAGACGAAAATCTGAAGGACTATCTTATAAAGTTTTCCTCTTTCCAAGGATTATCTTGACGACAAATCAGAGAATCTGATGGAATAAAACGCATATTAAAATGATGAATAGAGGCAGTTTTGAGACTAATTCTTGCCTCAAAACAGCCTTGGTGTTTTATTTATATCGTTGAATATCAGTTTGTAATATACTGTATAATAACAATTCCAACATAATTCCAACACTAAATGGTTTTAGCGTTGTGGCCATGCTCTATTTTTGCTCTTGAATATTCAAGCACACAAAACAATCCATTCAAAACACAAAACTATGATTAAATTTAAGGAAATGGTTCTGATGCTCTGCTTAGTCCTTTCAGGAGCATTGTGCTACGCCAGCGGCGCAGCCAGAACGGAAAACGGGAAAGGAGTAGGGACCCCAACAATTGTAATAAGGAAAGCTCACCATGGGGGTGTTGATAAGAGTTGCAGCATTTCAGCTACTCAAGACGACCATGTGCTTTTTGTTGCTTTTACCGAGAATCTCGGCCAAGTGACCATTGAAGTGGCCACAGCCACTGGTGCTACGGTGGACTGCCTATCCGTGCAAACGCCCAATGGCTATCTGTATTTCATCACCGACACCGGTGACTACATCGTTACTTTCACCTTCCCCGATGGTGATGTGTATTATGGTGAGTTTACGGTAACGGATTAAAACAACAAACTCAAATAAAATTACACCAATATGAAAAAAGTGAAATTTATGCTTTTCTCGGCAACAGTGATTGCTGTGATAGCTGCAACTCTTTTCGTTGGTTGCAAAAAAGAGAAAGACGAAACAACATCTAATGAAACAATGTCTCCTAAAGCCCAAGCTATGTGGAATTGCATCCATCATTTTCAGGAACTACGTATAGCTTGCAATTCAGGTGTTAGGTCGGAAGGGACTATGACGTTGGAAGACATGCGCCAAACACTATGCCTCATGGCAAACTTTGAGCATAGCGAACATGAAACTTATTGTGTAAACACCACACTTGACACGCTTTATGTAGCCATGCCAAATGTCGATGAAAATGGAAATGTCGGCGATACTGATGTAGTTGAAGCATACAACGCTTTTGAGAGAGCCTTGCAAGAATGTATTGCCAACATCAACGATGGGAGGGATGTACCCAGTCTGTTCAGCATTATGCTTCCACAAGTTGGCGCAAAAGATAGCGACAACATACGAATCGTTTTCACAAGAGGGCGAGAAGCTGGACAAGATCCCGATTCCCCCACTGTTCATGGTCCAATTGAGGATCTTTGCCTTGTTTGGGGGTTGGATGGAGGATATTGTAATTCTACATCTTTTTTCAACATCCAATGGGATGCTGCCGATGAACTTTCAACTTATTTCACGCCAGACACTACTTCTCCAGGAAACGGATCATACCAAATTTTTGGTAATGTTGAATATGCGGAATACATTGCCACAAATACATTTATGGTAGAAAACCCGTATTGGTCAAACTATACTTACTGGCCTAACGCTTTTAATGTAACACAATGCTCGGATTGGCTATTCTTTCTTTCGGGAATCATAAGTGGAGATGAACCTTGCCTTTGCGAGGATGAAATGAACTGCGAATGGGGTTTTATAACGGGATTAATCGTTTCTGATACGGGTTATTTGCATTTATCTCCTAATTACCATTCCGAGTATTATTCATGTGAAGTAAAAGATTATTATTTGGAAGACAAACAACATGGTGATTCGATATGCGATCGTTACCATACCGCCCTGGTGTGCTACGCTGATTACTATTGGGTGTTGCCTAACCCAGACTGATACCATGAATAAGCTACTACTTCTTTTTTCTTTTTTCCTTTTTTTCGGGGCAAATGCCATTGCCCAGGAATGGGAATACATCTATGAATACGACAAATCGACTGACACGATTATCCTAAACACTTGTGAAGAAGCTTACGAAATGTCGGACGGCAGGGTCTTGGTGAGCGGATTGGTAAAGTTCAAGGACGATTGCGGCAGATTCAACAGCCTCAACGCATCCCTCGTTGCATTGGATGCCGACGGGACGCTGCAGCATCAGGCCTTCTACCACAGGAAGGGTTACAAAGGTTGCAGTCCCTACGTGTTCGAAAACGGACGTGGCGAGACCTTCATCCTGCATCAATTCAATCCTGAGCACGACACCTGCTCGTCAAACTATTTCAAGAATTTCGACCCGCCCATCGACCATTCCACTCTTGCGTTGTACAAGCTGAACGACGACCTCTCCATAGACGAGAGGCATGAATGGGACATTCCCATCGACACTTTCGAGCTGGATACGACATTTCAAGTGCGTTATGGTGAGATTTCGCTGTTTTCGGCCATGGTCGACAGCGACGGATACATCGTTGGAGGGTACATAAAGACAGTCAGCACCGATGTGGAGCCACGGGGTAAAGACAGCACCTTCTTCTTCAAGATGGATTTTGAGGGCAATATGGTGAAATGGGTAGGCTATGAGACCACCCATTCCGCCTATTATCCTGAATCCTACTACAGGTACTATCACATGGTCGACGCCGACAGCCTCTACATTTACTATGGCTGGGCGGGCGAGGTGGTCAGCCAACCCAATCGCAACATCGTCTATCTCGACAAGGATTTCAACGTGGTGCGGACAGGCCGCTACAGACATTCCATTCAACTGCCGGGTATAGTTGGAGCACAAGATTTCGTCTATAACCCGAATGTGACACGTAGTGCCTTTGGAACTACTTACATGACCTGCGTGGCAGATGAATCGGCACACAAGTCGAACGAATCTCCGAACTATTATGTCTGTGTCCTGTATGAGTTTGACGACAGCGTCTATTATTGGGATGTCGTGCCCATCAAACGCTTTGTCGAACGTAAGACGAAACACTGGGATCAGGTTCCGATTAGGAAAGGCGTGGATGTCTCAAGTGACAAATCCCTCTATTTCGCCTATTCATTGAATGTTGGGTCTAACATGCAATTGGATTCTTGGATTATGGTGGAGCATCTGACCCCAGATTTCGACACCATCGCCACCGTTTACTATGATTTGCCTGGCGGATTGAAGCATTGCCGAGCCACCGGCATCACGGCCACACGGGATGGAGGAGCACTGCTGACGTTGTGGGGGTATGATATGGAGTTTCCAAACAAACGATACGAATCGGTGGTGAAATTCCCCGCCGAGGCTTTTGATGGCATAGAAGAGGCGCACACAAGCGGCCTGAAGGTGGCGATGGTCTATCCGAATCCCGGACAGAATACACTCAACATTTGCACTGGCTTACAAAACGCCTATGTGGAAGTGTATGATGCGCTTGGGCGGCTGATAGTTGGACAGGAAATCACGGAGCATGAAACAGCCATCAATGCCGAAGCATGGCCTTCTGGAGTGTACATCTGGAAAGTGTATTCGAGCGGCAAGGAAGCTGAAAGTGGGAAGTGGGTGAAAGAGTAACTGCTCCTTATATTGTCGCTTCAAAAGATGTTTTGCTGTAGAACACAGCTGTGCCATCAACTATTTCAATCGCAATTGACAACAATTATTTAACTTAATTTATTCACATTTAAAACATTAAAACTATGAAAACAGTCCGAATCATAGTGCTTTTCGTGATGATAGCACTGTTTATCCCCTCTTTAGCCCAGGAGAGGGGATTCTTCCATCTCTACCCGTTGGAAGGCGACGTGCATTTCCCTTTGTCGATGAGCATGGCCGAAACGCAAGACGGCAATTTCGTCCTCGCCATCGACAATTCGGGCGGAGGGCTTGACGCTACATGGAAAAGGCTAATCAAACTCTCGGAAGAGGGCGAGATGCTCAACAGCGTTCCCTTTGGCGATGAAAGCGGGATGTTCATCATTTCCAATGTCTTCCACCATCCCAACGACCCCAGCATGTACATCGGAACTGGATTCAAGTACTGGCTATTCACGACTACACCCTACGAACAATACACATCCGTGCCCTATTTTGTCCATTTCGACGACAACCTGAACATCACCGCACAATACTTGGGCGAATGGCCCGACGCTTACCAAGACCCAATTGATTTGGCGGGCAAATACGCCCTCCTCAGGGGCGGGAAACTCTTCGGCGTGTTCGGATTCTCGCTGCCGTCGGATACGATTCCCCACTATTGCCACAGGCTTTTCGCCGAGATGTCGCTTGAAGGCGGATTCGAGTTTTCCGCCGTGGACACATCCGATTTCTATACGGGTGCGTTAGGTGCCGAAGCTGTTTTCGAGTTTCCCGATTCGGGGCAGAAAGGGATGTTGCGCAAAATCAACAAGCACATCCAAGGCAACCAGTATGAATCCAGGCACGGTCTTTTTCGTCTGGACAAGAGCCTTGGCGCGTCTCTCGTCAACGATTACCACTTCATCTACAGCGACACGACGGTAGGTCACAGTCCTTCCCATATAGACTACTACTACCTGAACGTATTGGATGCGGTCTCTACCACGGTCTTGCCAATGGACGACTCCACGCTGCTGATTCCGTTGGTGGGTGATGAGATAGTGCAAAGGCTATATAGCGACACTACAGTGTTCTATTACGACAACACCCCGGTGCTACTGAAGACCGATACGGAAGGAAACATTCGACAACTTCATATTCTTGGTCGGATGAACGATACCACTGAGTCCATCCGAAATCCTGTTGCTTTGACGGAACCCGACGAGGCGGGTCACAGGTGTATCTATTTCTGCCACTACAGCCGCCATCAATCCTTCTTAGAGAATCCTAACGCTTTGATTGTCACCAAATACACAGAAGACTTCGACATTCTTTGGCGGAAGACATACGCATTGTCCGACACCTATTTGGAGCCTCACGAAATACTGGCCACTTCCGATGGAGGATGTCTAATTATAGGCAATGCGAGCAGAGGCGATTTGCCCTATAACGGCACTTATGAGTGGTTTGCTCTCAAACTTGAAGCTGACGGCACCGAGGGCTCGGGCGAAATCGCCGTCAAGGATGAGGTTTTCGTCTATCCCAACCCAGTGAAGGATGCACTGCACTTGTGTGCTCCAGCCGATGTGCAACCCAAGCACATCGAGCTTTACGACCTGCAAGGCCGCTTGGTGCGCACGCAAAGCAAAGGTTTGGAAAACCTCAACATGGTTGGCCTGCCCGCAGGCACTTACACGATGCGCGTCATGTTGGAGGACGGCAAGGTGTTTTCGGATAAGGTGGTGAAGGAATAGAGATTCCCCATTGCTTCGTTCATGGAATGGAGTGAAGACAAAACGTTATAAAGCGGCGGTGGGAGACGTTACGAATGGGTAACTGGCTCTTACCGCCGCGTTTTACTAAATGACAATCACTCCTTTCCCGAAGAGAATCTCAATCAGCGCCATTCTTCCAAATTTGCAATGCGAAAAAAAAAGCTCCGCGTAATCGGAGCTTTTTTGTTGTTGTGAAGGAAATCACTTCTTGAGTTCCTTGATCTTGGCCTTCTTGCCGCGCAGTCCGCGCAGGTAGTAAATGCGTGACTTGCGAACCTTGCCCTGCTTGTTGAGCTCAATGTTCTCAATCATGGGGGAGGCAATCGGGAAACATCTCTCCACTCCAACGTTGTTGGAAATCTTGCGGATAGTGAATGTGCCGGTCTTGCCGTGGCCGCTGCGCTTCAGGACGATGCCCTGGAACTTTTGCAGACGCTCTTTTTGTCCTTCAACAATCTTGTAGGTCACCGTGATGGTGTCACCTGTCTTGAACTTCGGAAAATCTTTTACAACAATTTGATCTTCAACGAATTGAATTAATGCTTGTTTGCTCATTTTATATGATTTTTGTATATTTTTCTCCAAAAAGTGGGTGCAAAAATACATAAAAAATCAATACGAGATACAGAATATCAGCTTTTTTTGAAAATTTCGTACATTTCTGGTCGGCGAGCCTTGGTGCGCTCGATGGCTTGCTCTAGTTTCCATTCGTTGATTTTATGGTCGTTGCCCGACAAAAGTATCTCGGGAACCTCCCAACCTTTGTAGTTTCGCGGGCGGGTGTAGACGGGGGGCGACACCAGTCCGTCTTGGAACGAGTCGGAGAGGGCAGAGGTTTCGTCGCCCAAAGCACCTGGGATAAGGCGTACCAGGCTGTCAACCAACACGGCCGCACCGAGTTCGCCTCCGGAAAGAACATAGTTGCCGATGCTTATCTCTTTGGTAATCAAATGTTCGCGGATACGTTCGTCAATGCCTTTGTAGTGTCCGCAAAGGATGATGATGTTTTTTTTCATCGAGAGTTGGTTGCACAAAGGCTGGTCGAGGAGCTCGCCGTCGGGGCTCATGTAGATGACCTCGTCATAGTCGTGCTGACTTTTCAGGTGGCTGATGCAGTTGTCGACGGGTTCAATCATCATCACCATGCCCGCGCCGGCGGCAAACGAGTAGTCGTCCACCTTGTGGTGCTTGTCGGTGCTGTAGTCGCGGAGGTTGTGCAGCCCAATCTCCACAATGCCTTTGTTTACAGCGCGTTTGATGATGCTTTCGGTGAATGGTCCCTCAAACATTTCAGGGAAAACGGCGATGATGTCGATGCGCATGAGTCGGTGTATGAAATTTTTGGCAAAAGTAGGCATTTTATGCGAAATTACGGATGATGTTCGGAAATTGTGTTATTTTTGCACCGATTTATTAACCTAATATGAATAAGTATCACCTATTATTGTTACACATTATGAAAAAATTATCCTTGTTATTGTTGCTTGTTGTGGCATCGTTGTTTGCCTCAGCACAAATTTCGACCAACATCTACTGGGTGCAGTTCACCGACAAGAACGACTCACCTTATTCCATCGACAATCCCGAGGCCTATCTGAGCCCGAGGGCATTGCAACGTCGCGCCAATCAAGGCATTGGCATCGATATGTATGACATTCCGGTCAATCCGCAGTATCTTCAGGCTGTGGCCGATTGCGGTGCAGAACTGATCAATCCCTCGAAATGGTTGAATGGCGTTTCGGTGCATGTCACTGACCCTGCGGTGATTGAGGCCATCGACGCGCTTGTCTTCGTTGAAGTGGTGCGCAATTGCCCCAACGACCTCAAGGCCCAAGAATGGAAAGAACGCTGGATGGCCCAAGAAATGACACCGGTTCAGGCCAATCGTTCCTTTAGAGGTTATTACGGTGGCGCCGAAGACCAGGTGAAGCAACTGAAGGTGGATTTGTTGCACGACATGGGCTTCGACGGCACTGATGTTGTGGTGGCAGTTCTCGACGGCGGTTTCTACGGTACTGAGGAACAATCCTGCTTCGACAACATGCGTGAGGAAGGCCGTTTGCTCGGTACGCGCGACTTTGTCTATGGCTCCAATTCGGTCTATACGCAAAGCACCCATGGCACGTCCTGCTTGAGCACCATGGCGGCCTACGACCCCACCAACATGGTGGGAACGGCACCCAAGGCATCCTATTACTTGATCCATACGGAGGATGGCGACTCCGAAAACATCATTGAGGAATACAATTGGGTTTCGGGCGCGGAATATGCCGACAGTTTAGGCGTGGATGTTTGCTCCACTTCTTTGGGCTACATTGGATTTGACCTGTCGCAGTGGGACCATCCTTTTGAGCATTTCGACGGCAAAACCGCTCCGATGACCATCGGTGCTGAGATTGCCGCGAGCCGAGGCATGGTTTGCGTGAACGCTGCCGGTAATGAAGGTGATGGCATTTGTACCTTGGGCATTCCTGGCGATGCCGAGCATGTTTTGACCATTGGTGCCGTCAATGCCGATGGCAACCGCGCTTATTTCAGCTCGGTGGGCCCGACCTACGACGAACGCATCAAGCCTGATGTGATGGCTATGGGAGAGGGCACCTATGTGGCTTCGGGTTATGGCGGTTGGTGGCCTTATTACAATGGCGATGGCACTTCGTTTGCCACGCCCGTGTTGGCGGGTGCTGTGGCTTGCTTGCGTCAGGCTCGCCCCTATGCCACGGTGCAGGAAATCTGCGATGCCATTCGCGCTTGCGGCGACCGTGCCGACAACCCCGACTACAAATACGGCTATGGCATCCCCGACTTTTCGAAGGCTGTTGAACTGCTTCATGTGGCTGAATCGGAGGACGCTTCTGCACCCATCATCAGCCTGTATCCCAATCCCACGCAAGGCGATGTCCATGTGGTGTTGAATGGAGTTCGCGAGGCCGAACTGACCGTATATGACATTACGGGCCGCAGGTTGTATGCCTACAGCTTCAACGGATTGAATAACACGAACTTGGAACGTTATCTCAATACACTTGGCCAGGGCGTTTACTTCATCAATGTCGTATCGGAGGCTGGCAACCAGACGCAGAAATTGGTGGTTACAAAGTAAGTGAAAGATAGCTTAATAAAAAAAACTGCCTATCATAGATTCCCAAGGGAATGACATGATAGGCAGTTTTTGTTGCACTTTAATCCTTCACGAATCTAACGGTATGCTTTCCGTCGATGCTGAGCAGATAAAGTCCGGCAGGCAATTCACTGATGCCGATTTCTGAGTCGCCGTTTGTCGTCAGAGCCTTGACTTTCATGCCTAAAGCATCAAAAATGCTGATTTCGTGCTTGCCATCAAGCCCTTCGATGTGCAGCTTGTCATTGGCGGGGTTGGGATAGAGGCGGACGGACTCGAATCCGTTTTCCTCCACGTTGGTGAAATCGAAGAAGGCGGCCAGCACGATGTCGTGGTCAACAAGAACTTCCTTCGGGTTGTCGACGGTATTATCACTCCATTTCACGAAGGTGAAGTTGTCGGCAGGGATGGCGGCCAAGGTGGCGATTGTACCAGCCACGTATGTGCCTGCGCCCATGACGAAGCCTTGGGTCTCGACGTATGAAACGGTGACGGTATAGGTTTCAACGGGATTCGCGGAGAACGAGGCGATGTATTCGGCATCCTCAGTGACGGTGATGGCGCGCGGGTTGTTCATGTCGCCGTCTTGCCATCCAGCAAAATGGAAACCCGTGTTGGGCGTAGCTCCTATGTTGATGACGGAATTGGCCGGATAGGTGCCTCCACCGTAAACCGAACCCAAGAAGGGACTCTCGCTTCTCACGGTGATGGTGTAGTATTGGGTTTGTACCGCCTCAAACAACGCAGTGAAAGTCATGTCTTGCGTGACTGTGATGCTGCGCGGATTGTCGGTGTTGCCGTCGTTCCAGCCAGTAAACACGGCGTTTTCGGCGGGTGTGGCGCCAATCTCGATGGTCATGCCTTCGGGATAGGTGCCGCTGCCTGTCACGGTGCCTAAGGATGGGTCGTTGGCTAATACGGTGATGGTATGTTCTGGCGTGCCGTTGAGGTAGAACAGGGCCTTGAAGGCGGCATTGCCTGTCACCGTGATTGAGCGCGGGTTGGTGACGATGCCATCGCTCCAGCAGATGAAGATGTAATTGCTGTTGGGTATCGCCGTAAGTGTGGCAACGGTGCCATAGTCATAGAGGCCGGCTCCGGTCACAGAACCGCCTTCCACGGGGTCACATTCGGCGACGATTTCATACTGCAAGGGCATGAAGACAGCGGTATAGGTGGCGTCGCCTTCCACGAAAATGGTGCGCGGATTGGTGATTTCCCAGTCTTCCCAACGGTCAAAGACGTAGCCCATGTTGCCGTGGGCGGTCAGGTGGACGGTCTCGCCGTAGTTGTATGAACCCCCACCATTGACCGAGCCTGAGTTTTCGGGGTAGACTTGAGTGGTGATGACGCATTGCCTGATTTCGAACTGGGCGATGAAAACCTTGTCCTCGGTAACGACCACAGTGCGCGGGTTGACGGTGACGCCGTCGTCCCAGCCAGCGAAGGCAAAGCCGAGATAAGGTGTGGCCGAAATCTGGATGGTGTCGCCATAGTAATAGGTGCCGCTGCCGGCCACTGCGCCCCATGCGGGATGGTCAGATTCGACCTTGATGGTGAACTGGCGGAGGGCGAACGTAGCGACAAAACTGCTATCCTGTGTGACGACCACATCGCGTGGGTTGTCGGTGACATTGTCGTTCCAGCTGACAAACGCATAGCCTGTGTTGGGGATGGCCTGAAGGGTTGCGGTGTCGCCGTAGTGGTAGATGCCGTCGCCAATCACCGAGCCTGTGTTTTCAGGAGAAACCGAAGCAGAGATGGTGTAGCCAAACTGGTTGAAAAAGGCAGTGAAAATGCTGTCTTGCGTGATGACAATGTCGCGCGGATTGTCGGTGATGCTGTCGTTCCAGTAGAGGAACTCACAGCCCATGTTGGGGAAGGCCTCAATGGTGACGGTGTCGCCATAATTATAGACGCCGCTTCCCGTTACGGTGCCCCAATCAGGGTTGTTGGCCTCCACCGGCCGGTGATGATGCACTCTTCGGGCTGAAACAGGACTTCGCCGTCTTTATAAACCGTTTGTGCATCGGTATAATACACTCCGCTTTCGTTGACGACCAAGTTGCTGATTCCAGAAAGCTCAGGCAGAGCGTAGATAACCTCGCCGTCTTGCCAAATATAAACAACGGTATCTGTCAGGGAAATCCCTGTCCAATAGAGGCTGCCTTCAAATTCGGCAATGTTCACGAAGTTGGCGTTTTCCATTTGGTAGATGATGGAGTCGTTTTGCCAGATGACACCGTAGGAAAGGGAGTCGTTTGCAACCTTGAACCCCGCCGCATAGAGGTTTTCACCGTCAATGCAGATGTTTTCGACGCTCGAAACGGTATCTTCCATCCAAAGGAGCGAGTCGTTTTTCCAAACGCTGGCATACGCAAGGTATTCGCCAGAGAGGTAGATCGCACCGCCTGTATAGATGTCGCCCGTCGTTGTGTCAACAGCCAAACTGTGAATGTGGCAATCATCGTCTTCGTGGCCGTAGGAATAAAGGAGTTCGCCGTTTTGCCATACGTTGTTGCCGCCAGCCACTATCCAATTGTTGCCGTTGAGGGCGATATGGTCGAAAAAGGTGTTGGTGTCGGCTGTGAATATGCACGAGTCGTTCATCCAAACGCGACCGCGATTATCTGAGCTATTGTAGGCATATCCGGCTCCGTAAACCGTCCCGTCTTCCGCTACTTTGATGCCTTTCAACTGAAGATCGAGGCTGTCGGTAATGCTATATAGCAATGTGTTGTTTTTGTATACTTTACCCGTGGTAAAGTGGTTGCCTGAGACATAAACGTCTTGGGCTTGGGACTGCGGCCCGTCCCAATTGAAATAGGTCTTCACCATCCAGTCACCTGTCGAAAACCAAATTTGATCCCACTGGGTTCCGTTCCATGCCCAAATTCCGTTGCCGCTGGGGTCGATGTCGCCGCAAACGCCCATGTGCCAAGGTGACAATGGTTGTTCGGCTTGCCAGACTATCCAAATGGTTTCGTCTCCAGTAACCCAAATGGGGGTGGAAAGGTCGAACTCAGCCCAATCATTGAGGCCTTGGGGGACATCACAACTCATTGTATATGCAATCAAACCCTCCGAAGGTGTTTCACCGCCCAAGTAGATGGAACAGGTGTAAATGCCTCCAATGGAATTGGTTGGGCCGTCGCTAAACATCGCCACTTTTGTAATTTGCGTACCGGCAAAGTTGCTGGCCATTTCGGGAGGATAGCAGACCGCGACGGTGGTGTGTGTCCCGTAACTGATGGCCTGGTTGAATTCGCTTGCGCAATAGGTGTGCCAGCCGTGCATGGGTTCGCTTTGCGCAAAGGCTGCCCCGATGCACATCATTAATAAGGTAAGGAATGAAATTGTCTTTTTCATATTTGAATTGTTTCGTTTGCGTGGCAAAGTTACAAACTTTTTCTCGTTTTGCGCATCACCGACAAGAAAAACCGCTATCTTTGCAGCCGATAAGCGGTGCCGCGAGGCTCAATAGGGAATCGGGTGAGAATCCTGAGCAGTTCCCGCTGCTGTAAGCTCTTCACGCTGGTCACTATGCCACTGAAAACGAAGTCTTTCGGGAAGGCGACCAGACAAAAGGAGTAAGTCAGAAGACCTGCCGCAAGTCGCTGAAACGAAGCTTTCGGGACAAGAGCTGGCTTTCCCTTATATTAATAAGGTGTACCAACGCTATCCTTGAAGTTTTGAAGTAAGAAGTTAATTAACTAATTATCAAACCTTTAAAACTTAATGTATTATGCGTTTTAAGAATTTTACCCTTTTGTTCCTCATGGGAATTTTCGGTCTTTTCACGACCAACCTGTTTGCACAACAGGATGCTACCATCGACCCTGCCGACATCCGCTATTGGATTGGCGAGGGCGAAAACGAAGTGGTCTTCATCGTCAACTGGGCTGAGCCCGACACGGCTTTGGCTTGGGGTTACCGCTTTTCCACCGAAACCGTTACCATTAAAGACGTCATGGATGCCATCGCCGCTGCTGACTACCGTTTCAGCTACGACAGCCCCAATGGCAGCTGGCTCAACGACATTTTCTTCAATGACGGCGTTCTTGATTTGAGCCTCACTGAACCCATGTGGGTTTCCTATTTAGTCAATGGCGAGTCGTCATGGAACACCTTTGATGTCCAGACGTTGGCCGATGGCGACTATGTGAAATGGGGCGATACCTATTGTGGCACTTTGGTTGACCCTGAAAACTACATTTACGTTTGGGAAAAGGAAGTTGCAGCCGTGTATCCGCTGGCCTATGAAGCCAAGATTGAGCCTTCGGAAATCCTTTATTGGATTGGCACTGGCGCGAACGAAGTCGTTTTCTGCGTCAACTGGAACAACCCCAACAAGGCTTTGGCTTGGGGCTACCGCTTTGATGGCGAAAGCGTCATTTTGAAGGAAGTGATGGACGACATTGCCGCTGCCGATGGCCGTTTCAACTACGTGCAAGGCGAATGGGGCGTTGCCGATATCACCTTCGATGAAGGTGATTTGCATCTGGCTTTGGCCGGCATGTGGTGGCTCTACAACGTGAATGGCGTGATGGGCTACAACGGTTACGATTACGAACCCCTCGTCAATGGCGACTTCATCAAGTGGGGCGACGAATCTTGCGCCACCGAGATTGCCGAATGGACTTACGTTTGGACGCAACCTGTGGAACCCGTCAGCGTGTTCGACGGTGTGAATGAAAATACGGGCAGCAGCCTGTCAGTGTATCCGAATCCCGCCGTCAGCGAAACTTTCGTGACCATTGAGAATGCTGGTTTGAACGAGATTTCGGTCTACGACATGCAAGGCCGTCTTGTCAACAAGGTGAGTGTCAATGCCATGGAAGGCGAACAAGTCCGCATTGGCACCGAGACGCTGAATAGCGGCGTGTACTTCATCACTGTGAGCGACGACAGTGCTGTTCGTACTGCAAAGCTTGTGGTGAAATGATGAAAAAGATAGCAATTCTGCTGATGGCTTTGGTGCCGACGATGCTTTGGGCGCAGTTTGCTCCCGCAACGGGTTTCGACGGCACCACGGCCATTCATGCCGACTCATCAGCGTTTGTGGCATGGGCTACGGGCTGCACCGTCGAGCGCGGCCCGATGCGCATCGACAAGCTCGAGATGGGATTGGCATCGTTCGGCGAAGAGGCCTTGGCCTTGGGTGTGCCGGGCGGCACGATGGATGTCGTCAGCCTCGGCGATGGTGGCTCTGCCACTTTGACCTTCGCTTCGCCGATTTATAATGGGGAAGGCCCCGATTTCGCCGTGTTCGAGAACGGTTTCCACAACGCGCAGGATCCGACGATGACCCTGTTTTTCCTCGAAATCGCTTTTGTGGAGGTCAGCTCGGATGGCGAGAATTTCTTCCGTTTCCCTGCTATTACGAATGTGCCGTATGATACGCAATTGGGCGGTTCGGCCTGCATCAATCCAGCTCAAATCCACAACTTTGCAGGGAAATATGAGGCCATGTATGGCACGCCCTTCGACCTTGACGAGGTGGAGGACAACGTCTTGCTCGACAAGAACAGGATTACCCATGTCCGCATCGTTGACGTGGTGGGCAACATCGATCCTGAGTATGCCACTTACGATTCGGAGGGTCATCCTGTCAACGACCCGTGGCCGACAGGTTTCAATTCCAGCGGCTTCGACTTGGATGCCATCGGCGTGATTCATGACTTGGAGCACTCCAATGTCCCAGAAAACTCATCGGATGCCGTTGCGGTGTATCCTAATCCTGTCAAGGACAGACTGACGGTGAAGGCCGAAAACCTGCAAAAGGTGGAGGTGTTTAATGCTATGGGTCAGTTGCTGCTTACCTCGACGGAAACGGAAACCGACCTCTGCCAGTTGCCCGACGGCGTGTATCTCTGTCGCGTGGTCTGTGATCAAGGAATATTTGTAAAACGAATTGTCAAACAATAAGTTATGAAAAGGATACTTTGGCTAATAGCGGCTTTGGCGGTGACTATGTTCGCCTGCAAACCCGACCAACCTACACCCACTCCTGTCAATCCTTCCGACACGATTCCGCCTGTGGAACTCAAAGGCGTTTTCGTCCTCAACGAGGGTAACTACCAGTTTTCCAACGCTTCGCTCAGCTTTTATGACCCCGAAGCCGACACGGTGTGCAATAACCTGTTCTACAAGGCCAACAATGTGCCTTTGGGCGACGTGGCTGAGAGCATGGCTTTGGTCGATGGCAAGCTGTATGTAGTCGTTAACAACAGCAACAACATCAAAAAGTTGGATGCCAATACTTTAGTGTGCGATATTACCCAGCCGTACAAAATCGAGGGTTTCTATTCGCCGCGCGAGATGCACTTTGTGGCTCCCGACAAGGCCTACGTCAGTGACCTGATTGGCACCAACCTTTGGATCATCAACCCGCAGACCATGACGCATACCGGCACCATTGCGATGGGCAAGACCACCGAGAAGATGGTGCAGGTCGACAATGAGCTGTATGTCAGCAATTGGTCCATGTATTACACCTTAAATGACCCAAATTCTCACGACAGCTACAACACGGTTCAGGTCGTCGACTTGAACAACGACGTGAAGGTGGCCGACATCGAGGTAGGGAAAGAGCCCAATACGATGGTGTCGGACAAAAACGGGCATGTTTGGGTGCTTTGCGAGGGCCGTTCATGGGATGAGGAGTTTGACGAAGCGGGTGTGGCTTATGGTGAGAATCCCACATTGTGGGAGATTGACCCGATGCTGAAGACCGCCACATGTCGTTATGAGTTTAAAGGCCCAATTGATGGTGACGATCAGATAAAAGGCGTGGCTACGGCATTGAAAGTCAACCCCGCTGGCGATCGGTTCTATATGATATACAACAATGAAGTGCGCCGTTTCGATTTGGCCACAATGAGTCTGTCTGAAGGATTTTGCATCCAAGCGTTAGGACCATTGAACCAGTTCTATAACCTTGCTGTGGATCCCACGACAGGCGAGGTGTATGTCAGTGATGTGAAAAACTATATGGATAACGGCACCGTCTACCGTTACACCGAAGACGGCCTGCTGCTCAGCTCGTTTGAAGCGGGCATCATTCCCAGTGCAATGTTGTTTAAATAATTGATATTCTTGTTGCGGGGATTGCAAATCCCCAATTCGGTTCGGGCGGATTTCAAATCCGCCCGAATTGTCTAAACGATTGAAAGCTATGACAAAAACCTGTCCCCGTTGCGGAAAAATATTCGAATGCGTCCATTCTGTGGACTGCTGGTGCGTGAAGGTGAAGCTCACCGACGCCACAAAAGCCTATCTCAAAGAACATTATACAGATTGCCTGTGCAAAGACTGTTTGGAGGAAATCAATGAAAACTAAGACCCAAGTTATATTATTGCTTTTGCTTTTAGGTGCATGTGCTCCAAAGACAAAGGAAAATGTTGTGCGGACGCAAGGCGACAACCTCATGCGTCACGCACGCAATGTCACAGTCTTTAAGACCGATTATGGCTATCACATGGATGTCATTTGTCCATGGGACACCACCCTGACATTGGGGCATTTTGCCTTGGTGAAGGATACCACAAAGGCAGTGGGAGAGGGGCTCACCCAACTCCGCGTACCTGTGCAGTCTGTGATTTCGTTTTCGGCCACGCAATGGGCTGTTTTTCTGCGTTTGGGCGAGATTGACCGCGTGAAAGGCATCCTTGAAGGCCGTTTCGTGACCGACACGACCATGTGTTCCTTGTTGGCACAAGAGAAGGTCTACGACATTGGTACGGAGGCCGCCGCCGACATTGAGCGGATGATACAGTTGCAGCCTGATGCCTTGTTGTATTCGCCTTATTTCGATGGCAACCAAGGCGGTTTGAACGTCACGGGCGCGGTGCTGTTCCCTTTTGCGGATTATATGGAAAACACACCCTTGGGTCGTGCGGAGTGGATTCGCGTCATTGGCATTTTGGCGGGCTGCGAGGACAAGGCCAACGCCTGGTTTGATGATATTGAAAGGCGTTACAATGCGCTTTCAGGCCTGTGTGCCAATGTGGAGCATCGTCCGACGGTCTTCTCCGACTTGGCCTTCAACGGGCAGTGGTACGTGGCGGGCGGAAAGAGCTATATCGCCAAGCTTTTCGCCGACGCAGGTGCCGACTACATTTGGAAAGACAACCCTTCGACGGCCAGCGTCCCAATGGATGCAGAGAGCATTCTCGCCAAGGCGCAAAAGGCTGACTATTGGCGTGTCATCAACTCCAACCCTTTCCCGATGACATACGAGTCCTTGGCCAAGGAAAACCCCGTCTATCTGCTTTTCGATGCCTTCAAAAACCACAAAATCATTGTTTGCGACATTCTTTCGACAGGCTATTTCGAGCAGTCGCAGTGCGAGCCTGATTTGCTGCTGGCCGATTTCATCCATTTCTTCCATCCCGAACTTCTGACAGGCGAATGGGCGGATTATCAGCCGAAATACTACCATTTGATGGAATAGGCTTTGTAGGGCATTTTTTATACCCTAACTAATATAATTCAGATAAAAATCAATATTTTATACCCTATCGGATATAATTATATAAGAATTATTGAAATTATACCCGAAACGGTGTAAAATTGTAGGAAAAGTCTTATTTTTGCGCCAAATTCAAATCGATTATGGCCGAAAAAAGCAGATTGTCACAACAAGTAAAAGCCTTGCGAAAACAATACGGACTGACACAGGAGGACTTGTCCTTCAAGTCGGGGGTAGGGCTTCGATTCGTCAGAGACTTGGAACAAGGGAAGAAAACCCTAAGGATGGACAAGGTGAATGCAGTATTGGCCCTGTTCGGGAAAGAACTGGGCATTGTCGAGCAACCGAGAGGAGGTGAGCTATGAGAAAGGCAGATGTGTACTTCAGGGACATGAAGGCCGGACAGCTCACAGAGGACGAGAACGGCTATCTGTTCTGCTATGATGCCGCTTTTTTGACATCGGAAAGTGCCGAGCCCATCAGCCTGACTTTGCCTTTGACACACCTCCCATACCGTTCGACAGCTATGTTCCCCTTCTTCGACGGACTCATCCCCGAAGGTTGGCTGCTCGACATTGCCACGAAAAACTGGAAACTTAATCCTAATGACAGGATGGGGCTACTAATGACTTGCTGCAAAGACTGCATAGGAGCCATCGGACTCATCGGATTGGAGGAGGAAATGCCGCATGAGTAAGTGTCTGGTTTGCTATAGGGAATTGGAAGAAGGGCAAAAGGATTACCATCCCTCATGTGCCAAACGGTTCTTCGGGAAAGCTGAAGCGCCCATACTTCCTTATTCGAGAGACAATATCAATGATTTGGCGAAGCAATCTGTTCTCAGCAGGACTGCCGTCACGGGTGTGCAATCGAAGCTCTCGATGGATGTGAACAAAGGCGGGAAGGATGAGCCCGACCGTCTGACCATTGTGGGACTTTGGGGCAGATATATCCTAAAGCCAAAGTCGGATGAATTCCCATGGCTGCCCGAAGTGGAAGACTTGACAATGCACCTTGCCGAAATAGGCAGGATCAGTGTGGTGCCGCATACCTTGATTCGTTTTAGCGACGGTGAGCTGGCATACATGACGCGAAGGATAGACCGCGATTCTCGTGGAAAGAAATACCTGATGGAAGATATGTGCCAAATCAGCGGGCGTGTCACAGCCGACAAATACAAATCGTCTTACGAGAACATAGCAAAGATGATAAAACGCTATTCCTCCGCACCGATGCTCGATTTAGTTAATTTCTGGGAAGTGGTCGTGTTCTCATGGATTACCGGCAACTCCGACATGCACCTGAAAAACTTCTCACTCATCAGCCAAACGCCTGGGAATTATGTGCTTTCACAGGCCTACGACCTGCTTAACGTTCATCTGATTTTCCCTGAGGACGACGAGGAATTGGCCTTGACGCTTGATGGGAAGAAGAAGCGGATTGATAGGAAGAGCTTCGAACGGGCGATGGCATCGTCTGGACTTGAAAAGAAAGTGGTGGAAAACATCTTCAATAAGTTCAAGAGTGTTGCTCGTCAATGGTATGATTTCATTGACACCAGTTTTCTCCCTTCGCAGCTGAAGGAAAAATACAAGGAAGAGATTGCGGGAAGGCTGGATTTGCTTGAGGCTACCCCAATGTGACAGCTTTATACAGTCCTTTTGAACGGACATTCCGCCGAGCAGGAAGAGCATTTGCTGTAGTTGTTTGTTCTTTTTGTGTTTTCGCCGCAGGAACATGATCCCTTGCCCGTCCGCAGGATGCGGATGGCGAGAATAACAAAGGTCGCAACAACCAACAACACTATGCCAGTAGCCCAATTCATGCGATGACTGCATTAGCAATGAGGTATGCGAACCAAGCGCAAATCCAGGCGACGACGCACTGGAAGGCGATGATGAACAACATCCATTTGGTGCCCAACTCGCGACGGATGGCTGCCACGGCTGCCACGCAAGGTGTGTAGAGCAGGCAAAAAACGAGCATGGAAATGCTTGTTATCGTGGTGAATAATGGCATGGCATCAAGCACTTCAAGAGTGGCCACAACACTTTCCTTGGCCATGAAACCGCTCACCAAAGCTGTGACGATTTGCCACTCGCCCAAACCGATGGGACGGAAAATCGGGGCAATCCAGCCGGCTACGCTCGCCAATATGCTGCCTTCGCCGTTTTCCACCATATTAAAATGGAAATCAAAAGTTTGAAGGAACCAAATCACCAAGGAGGCGAGGAATATCACCGTAAAAGCGCGTTGCAGGAAATCTTTGGTCTTGTCCCACAACAGATGGGCGACGTTCTTGAGGCCAGGCAGACGGTAGTTGGGCAGCTCCATCACGAAGGGTGCGACATCACCTTTGTTGCCGAACCATTTGGTAAACAGTGCAGTAACAACGCCCACAATGATGCCCAACAGATAGAGGCAAATCAAGACCACGCCGCCGTAATGCGGGAAAAACATGGCAGTGAAAAAGGCATAAATCGGGATTTTGGCCGAACAACTCATGAAAGGCGTCAGCAAAATGGTGCGCCAACGGTCGTGGGTAGAGTGGAGGGTGCGTGCTGACATCACAGCGGGCACAGTGCAACCGAAACCGATAAGCATAGGCACAATACTGTGGCCGGTCAAGCCGAGCTTACGCAAAAAACTGTCGCTGACAAAGGCCACACGTGCCATGTAGCCGCTGTCTTCCAATAAGCTAAGGAAGAAGAACAGCAAGATGATGATGGGGATGAAACTCAACACGCTGCCCACGCCACCGAAGATGCCGTCAACGACCAGCGACTGCACCGCCGGAGTGACATTCCAGTTGGCCAATGCCGTTCCGCATTGCACGGCGAGCCATGAAATGCCTTGGTCGAGCAGGTCTTGCAATGGAGCACCGAGGGCGTCGATACTGAGCCAGATGATGCCCACCATGACGAGGATGAAAATCGGGATGGCGGTCCACTTGCCGGTCAGGTATTTGTCGATGCGGCGGCTGCGTTGGTATTCCTTGCTTTCCTTGGGCTTTACCACGGTTTGGTCACATAGTTTCTTGATGAATGCAAAACGCATATCGGCCATGGCTGCTGCGCGGTCGAGGCCGCGTTCTTCTTCCATCTGCACGATGAGGTGTTCCAAGGTTTCTTTTTCATTCTGAGTGAGTTGCAGGGCATCCATGACGATTTGGTCGCCTTCAACGAGCTTCGATGCGGCAAAGCGCACGGGGATGTCGGCGCGTTGGGCGTGGTCCTCAATGAGGTGCATGATGCTGTGGAGGCAACGGTGCACCGCGCCACCATGGTCGTCCTTGTCGCAAAAATCCTGTCGCGCAGGGGCTTCCTGGAACTTGGCGATGTGCAAGGCATGGTCGACGAGCTCGGTAACGCCTTCATTCTTGGCCGCCGAGATGGGCACTACGGGCAGACCAAGGATGCGTTCCATCTCATTGACGAGGATGGTGCCGCCGTTGTTGCGTACTTCGTCCATCATATTGAGGGCCAATACCATAGGCGTGCCTAATTCCATCAGTTGCATGGTCAGGTAAAGGTTGCGCTCGATGTTGTTGGCATCCACGATGTTGATGATGCCTTGGGGCTTGTCCTTCATAATGAACTCGCGCGAGACGATTTCCTCGGAGGTGTAGGGCGACAGCGAGTAGATGCCTGGCAGGTCGGTGACGGAGGTTTCGGGATGCCCTTTGATGACACCGTCTTTGCGGTCGACGGTGACACCAGGGAAATTGCCCACATGCTGGTTTGCGCCCGTAAGTTGGTTGAAGAGGGTCGTCTTGCCGCAGTTCTGCTGTCCGGCAAGGGCGAAGGTCAGTTTGGTGCCTTTGGGCAATGGCTTTTCGTGGGTTTTATCGTGGTAAATGCCTGCTTCGCCGAGGCCAGGGTGGGCGTTGTGGTCGTGGAGGGCTGTTCCGTACAACTTATTGGGATCCAATGTGCTGGGTGCTTCTTCTTCCTCACAAGGCTCCACCTCAATCAGTTTGGCATCGGCAATGCGCAAGGTGAGTGCGTAGCCGTGTATCTTGACTTCCATCGGGTCGCCCATGGGCGCGAACTTCACCAGCTTGACGACGGCTTCGGGGATGACGCCCATGTCCAAAAAATGCTGGCGGCGTTGGCCTTCGCCGTTCACCTTCTTGATGACGGCGGACTGGCCTTTTTCGAGTTTATCGAGTGTAATCATTTTTGCATTTGGTTTCAGTTTGCAAAAATACGAAGACCATTCTTACGTTCCACTCCTTATTAATGATACTTTTTCCCGAAAATCATCCTCATTTGTGGTGAAGGGAGATGGTTTCCGATGGGCTTTGTGTAATGAAACGGACGGTCACATCAGGCTTTTTGTTGTCCTTAGTTTGTATTTCACAACCAAAAGAAACCTCTGAAGTCCCTTCTTCAAGGAAGGAAACTCCTTGCGCTTCAACTTCTTCTATCTTATTGTAATTCAAATCGGTAATATAAGTTGAACCGTCAAAGTTGTAAATGAGGTATTGTCCGGGGTTGAGGGTGCAGGGCAGGTGAAGGACACCATTGGGCGTGTTGAAATACAATTGGCTGATGCTGCCTTTGCCTTCCACAGCGATGCGTAGGGCGAAACGGCTCGTATAAGGGCTGTTCCATTCCCAATGGTCGTCGGTGAGGTTGCAGAAATAGTGACGCGAAATGTGCCGGGAACATAAGAGATAGGTGGAGTCGTCAGCTTTCTTGATGCGCCAGTCCCCGTAAGGGTCTTTGAACGTTTCCTTTTGTTCCTCACTGAAAGCGTTGGCTAAGCGCAGCGTTTCCCAATGCTTAATGGTGTTCAGCATCTCGTCGGTCAGGCCGTGGTTTTTCATGGTTTCCGCGCTGCAATCGAGGCCGAAACCCGCGTCAAAGGCTGCGGCTTTGGATAGGAACCACTCCAACTCCTCCAAGGTAGTGGCGTTGCGGTTTTTGTCGGCGAGGTGGATTTGGAAATTGCCTATCATCCACGGCATCTTGGTTTTGCGGTAGAAATCCTGCTTCTCGCTGAGGGTTTCCACGATTTTGATGCGCATCGATGCGTTCCAGTTTAGATTTTCGTTGACGCGGCTCAGGTACTGCCACGACATGGGAGTGAGGAGGTCAGCCTGCAAGAGTTTGTCAGGGTTGTATTTGTGCATCGTGTCGAGCAAACGACCAATGGCCAAATCGCCTTGCACGTTATAGGCATAGCTTTTCAAGTCATTGAAAATCAGTAATGTATAGTCGGTTTTGGCTAACTTTTTGGCTTCGGCTTGGGCCATCTGGTCTTGCAGCTCAAGGTCGGGGAGGAGGGTGCGCTCAGGCGTGTCCCAAAGCTTGTAAACGGTGGCGTTTTTCGCGTGTGCCGACCTTTTCGTACCGAATGCGCCTCTGACGCAGTTGTAGAACAAATGGATGTTGCCCGACTTTTCCGTCGTGCGGTAGGTGATCAGCTCCTCGTCGATTTGTAGCACGTTGATGCTGGCGGGTTGGTCGAAGAGCGAGGAATGGTATACCGCAAATTCGGTCTGGCTGTCGTCAATGGGGAGTTGCAGGTGCAAAGTGCCTTGCTTCAGCAGGTGCTCCGAAGGCTTGGACATGACGAATTTGCTGTCGGTCGGGATGCGGTTGGCTAATACCGAAAGGCCCAAGTCCAGACCCGCTTGACGACACTTTTCTTTCAGGAAGGCGGTGTCTTGAAGGTTGCCGTCAAAAATCAGATAGGATTTTGTGCTTCTTGAAACAAGAGGTTCTTGCGCGAGGGAAACCCCTCCGAACAGCATGAACAAAACGATGGCCAACATCCTCTTCATCAGTCGATTCCTCTCAAATCTTTGTACAGTTGCACGGCATAAAGGTCGGTCATGTTGGAGATGAAGTCGATGACGGACTGGAGCTTGGGATAAACCTCGTCGGTCTGCACCTTGAACTGCTCGGGGATGAGCGAGAGCAATTTTTTATTATACGGTGTGTCAGGGTTCAGAACGGCATCGGTGAACTCTTCCAACAGCGTCCCAATCACGTTGAAACCAGTCAGCTCGATTTTCACCACCGAGGGGTGGCGGTAGATGTGTTTCACTGATTCGTTGCGGCAAATCTCCAAGGCATTTTTTTCAAAATCAGGCAGATGTGAGATAAGACTCTTCTCAAAACGGCCCTCCATGATGGCATCGTAGTGTTTCATGAAAATGTCGCTGGCCAAGTTCACCAATTTGTTGATGAGCATGGCGCGGAGGAAGGCCATCCGCTCGTTGATGTCTGTCACGTCGCGGTAAACGTCGTCGCGGTGCTTGAAAAAAGCTTTGTCTTTGTTCTCGTCGAAAAACGAGAGGAAGCAGCTCTCGATGGCCTCGGTGCTGATGATGCCGCGCTTGTGGGCATCCTCCATGTCGAGGACGAGGTAGCAAATGTCGTCGGAGGCCTCCATCATGTAGGAGAGGGGATGGCGGGCATACACCAAGTGCTCGCTGTCAACCCTTGGGATGCCACACTCTTCAACGATCTCCTTAAAGGCTTCTATTTCAGAGTAAAACACGTTGTATTTCTTGCGGTTGCCGTTGTCGAAGGAAGGGTATGGGTATTTCAATAAGGTGGCCAAAGTTGCCGAGGTCAGGGAGAAGCCGCCTGCCCGCCGACCCGTGAACTGGTGGGTCAGTTGGCGGAAGGCGTTGGCGTTGCCCTCGAAGGCGATGAGGTCGCTCCATTGTTCGGGCAAAACGCTGTCCTTCAAGCTCCTGCCATTGCCGTCCTTGAAGAAACTGCTGATGGTGTCCTCGCCTGAATGGCCAAAAGGTGGATTGCCCAAGTCGTGAGCCAAGCAAGCCGAGGCCACCACGGTCTCGATGTCGGATTGCCTTTCTTTCAGGTCGGGGTGTTTTTTGGCGAGTTTTTCCACCGTTCGGCAGGCGATGGAACGGCCCACGCTTGCCACTTCGAGGCTGTGGGTTAGGCGGTTGTGAACCATCTGCGCCCCAGGCAGAGGGAAGACTTGCGTCTTGTTCTCCAAACGGCGGAAGGGACTGCTGAAGATGATGCGGTCGTAGTCGCGCTGGAAAGAGCTGCGGATGTCGGGGCTCTTATGGGGCTGCGCGTAGCGGTGAGTCGAGAGTAATTCGTTCCAAATCATAGGAAATCTGCTTTATGACAGTGCAAAAATAGGAAGTTTTGGGATTTAAAGATTCAAAGATTTAAAATTTAAAGATTCAAATAGAGTTTCCTGCAGGGAAACTTATACCTCATTCAAAAAAAACCTTTATTTTTGCCGCCTCAAAACCAATCGCCATGTGGGTAGTCCTTTCCCTGATTTCGGCCTTTCTGTTGGGCTTTTACGACATCTTCAAGAAACAGACTGTCGTCAATAACGCCATCATCCCTGTGTTGTTCTACAGCACCATGATCAGCTGCCTCCTGTTTTTGCCGTTTGTGCTGCTTTCCCGTTTCAAGCCTTACATCTTCACCGGCAATTTCATGGAGAAGCTCTACATTGAGCCGCTCACTTTGCAGCAACATCTTTTCATCATGGGCAAGACCGCCCTCATCCTCTGTTCGTGGATGTTCAGCTATTCGGCCATGAAGCACTTGCCTATCACCGTGGTCGGGCCAGTCAATCAACTCAGGCCTGCCATTACGGTCATCTTGATGTTCTTCGTTTTCCGTGAGAGTCTGACTTGGCTGCAAGGGGCAGGCGTGGTTTTGGCCATCATTTCATTCTATTTCATGAACCGTTCGGGCAAGTTGGAGGGCATCCATTTCAAGTCGAACAAGTGGGTGTATATGCTGCTCGGCTCGGCAGTTTTGGTGGCTTTGAGTGGTGTTTACGACAAGTTCCTCCTCAGCAAGGAGAGCATTTCGCCGTCGACCATTCAGGCGTGGTATACGATTTACGACTTCCTGATGATGGCGGTGCTTTTCTTCTTCATTTGGAGGCCCAATCGGGGGAAGCAGCCTTTCGAATGGCGTTGGGGCATCGTGGCCATGGCGGTTTTTGTCACCGTGGCCGATGTCATCTACCTGACGGGCCTCAAGCAGGAGGCTGCCGTGGTGGTGCTCATCCCGCTCATCCTTTACGGCGTGCGCTTGGTCGTGTCGTTCGTCTACGGCATTTTCGGCTTCAAGGAGAGCAACATCAAGAGCAAGATTATCCCGCTTTTGATGGTCTTGGCGGCGTTGGTTTGCCTCTGCCTTAAGTCGTAGAAATATTGATTTTGTGCAAAAAAAAGTGCTGAAAGACCTTCTTTTTCGGAAAAAGATGTATCTTTGCCATCGAAACAAATGAACAAAGCCATGAACGAAGAAAACAGATACATCAGGTTCGATTGGGCTGCGAAGCGTATGTTGCGCGACAAGGCCAATTTCGGTGTCCTTGAAGGACTGATGACCGTGCTTATCGGCGAGGAAATCAAGATAATAGAGATATTGGAAAGCGAGAGCAACCAGGAGTATGAGCGCGACAAGTTCAACCGCGTTGACATCAAGGCACGCAACAGCAAGGGGGAGATTATTCTTGTTGAGATTCAGCAGACGCGAGAACTGTATTTTCTCCAGCGAGTGCTTTATGGAGTGGCAAAAGCCATAACGGAACACATTTCGTTGGGCGAGGACTATTTGCATGTGAAGAAAGTCTATTCCATCAGTATCCTATATTTCGACCTTGGTCAAGGTGCGGACTATCTGTATCATGGCCAGAACCGATTGGTGGGAGTCCACACAGGCGACACGTTGCAAATCAACGCGAAGGAGCGGGAAGGCATCAAGATGGTAACACCAGAGAACATTTTTCCTGAGTATTTCATTATTAGGGTGAACGAGTTCAATCAGGTGGCGAAGACTCCTTTGGAGGAGTGGTTGCAGTATTTGAAGAGCGGCATCATCAAGCCTGACACGGTGGCACCAGGTCTATCGGAAGCGCGAGAGAAGTTGGCGATGATGCAGATGTCACCTCAAGAGCGCAAGGCATACGAGCGCCACATGGAAAACCTCATGTATCAAAACAGTGTTTTTGCTGCGGCACATTTGGAAGGCAGAGCGGAAGGCAGAGCGGAAGGCAGAGCGGAAGGCAGAGCAGAAGGCAGAGCGGAAGGCAGAGTAGAAGGCAGAGCAGAAGGCAGAGCAGAAGGCAGAGCGGAAGGCAGAGCAGAAGGCAGAGCAGAGGGTATAGTGGAAGGCAGGGCGGAAGGCATAGCAGAAGGGGAGGCTAAGGCCAGTATAACAGTCGCGAAAAAAATGAAAGCAAAAGGCATTGAAAACGAGGTGATAGCTGAAGTCACGGGGCTTGACATCGAGACTGTCTCCACCCTTTAACATCCTCTTTCATAGTTCAATACTTAGTTATTTTTTAATTATATGACTCATTATAAGCTACATAGCGCGTATTGTACCGAGCATTCGCCCTGTTTTAGGGCATGTTCCAGTCCAT
>CADCML010000042.1 GCA_902802535.1 uncultured Bacteroidia bacterium | reverse complement strand
TTCTGCTCCTCGATTTCCTCGTTCAGCATCTCCTCGAACTTGCGCACGGAAATGGACAGACTGTACTTTTTGGCAGCCTTGACGTAGGTTTTTTCCATGTTTTCACGCTCTTTCGGGTTGTCGAGCCAGTAGTCGATGGCACGGGCGAGGTCTTTCGGGCTACCCGGCTGGAACAGCGACCGGTCATCCAACGCAAACTGCCGCGTGGCTGAGAGTTCGCTGTTGGCGATGACAGGCACCAGACCCGTGGCGAAAGCCTCAATGCACGAGATAGCCTCGCTCTCCATGTCGCTGGCATGTACGTACAAGTCGCACTGGAGAAGCAGTTTTATCAATTCTTCCTGTTTGACATACACAAACCGCGGTGGATTGGCAAGCTTTTCGCCCAGTTTCACGTACTTTTCATATTGCGGCCCCTTTCCAGCAAAAACCAACTGTATTCTGTCGGCGTATTTTGAGTAATTCACTGCATTGATGATGACATCTTGCCGTTTTTCCTTCGCAAGACGTCCAACCATCATAATCACAATCTTGTCACGGTATTCCGGCAACTTCGGCGGCCTGCCGTTGTCAATCTTGTTTTCCCCAGCCTCCATGAATGCATCCTGTATGCCGTTGCTGATGACGTGAATCTTCGCCTTGTAATCTCTCTCTTCAAGCATACGCCCCATAAAGGCAGACGGCACATGGATATGGCGATACTTGTAGTAAAACGTGTTACGGAAAAGCCGGTAAATCATATTTTGTACCCATTGCACTTTCCCACAATGCAATGACATCGTTATGTTTTCAGGCTGGACATGGAATGCCCCCGTGTTGGGTTTCCCAATCTTTGCCGCATAATTGCTTGCCACTATATCAAGCGGGAAAGGGAAATAGGAGTGTACAACATCTGCCCACTCTACCGCCTCACGGATGATAGGTCTGGACCTGGGCAGAAAATCACCGTATGCGAAACCATGTTTCTTGATCAGCGAGTCAAACAAAGGTACTATAAATTCCGGTACATTGTATTTCCCTGTCACTTCCACTGGCAGTGCAACGCCTTTTTCATCCGTCTCCTGAGGGTTAGCACATAATACTCGCACCTCATGTCCGCACCGCTCCAATTCCTTGGCAAAACGCTGTGCCGAGATGCTTGTTCCGTTGTTGTGGGTATCTAAAATGTCTATGACGAAGAGGATTTTCATAAAAGGGTATTTTGGGTTTATTTGGTTTGTAAAAATTCAACTTTTCTTTCAGTAAGTCCGACGCCGTATGGCAACACAGCCGATACCGTGATGCTATGTTGGGGCGCATTCTTGATCCATGCCACTTCCACGGTATTGTTTTCAGTAGAGAGGATGACACCCCCTTCGACTGTCCAGCTGGCCTTCAAAGGGCAAGGCTTCACATAATAATGGCCGTCTTCCCCCTCGATTTCGAGTTTTTGTGGCACGATAATGTCGTGGAAAAACTCCGACATCGTGTCTTGGACGACGTAGAAATTGTCGTTAATGACTTTGGTTTTTGGGTCTACGTGTGGCATGTGTTTGTAGCCGACAAAAGTGACCAGGCGGGCATGATATCCCAGTTTGGTGGCGCGGTCGACGATGCACGATGCGCCGAACATCGGGTCGGCTGCCAGCCTGTTAAATGGTTTGGCGACACTAAAGGGACGGTCATACTCGTAAGGCATGATGTCATCGGCATCGCCATGGAAGGCCAATATCGAAATGTCGTGTCCATGAATTAAGGAGGTGTCGGACATGGCGCCCCACATTTCGGCAACGCCCCTGATGCGGAATTTGGTCCGGAGGGCATTGCCGCAAGTGTCGATGTCGCCGAGGTCAGGACGAAATAAGCCTTTGCGGGCGTATTTAGGACGGCCTTCATTGGTCATGAAGGCGAGGCTGAGCGCGGTGACGGCTCCAGAACTGGAGCCACCCACAAAAATCATGGAAGTGTCGATGCCATAGTCTTCATGATGCGAGACCAAAAAACGCATGGCAGCATGGGCATCCTGCACCGCGCGGTAAGCCGCCCGTTCGATGCCGACCTTGCCAGGAAAGAAGCCTAACCTGTGGTCGATGGAAGCCGTCACATAACCTAACGAAGCGAGGTGCCGGCACCAATTGGTGATTTTTGGATCGTCTTTCGACCCGAAATAATACGCGCCACCGTAAATCAACATCACCAACGGACGTTTTTTTAATGTGTCGTTTTGCGGCCTGAAAATGTCAAGACGGAGGTCCAACGGAACTGTTCTTCTGACATCAACTACCCGGAGAATCTTGCGCATGGTTTTGGTACTGTCGTCTATTTCCGACCAAAAGCCAGGGGAATTGGCGTAGCAGATGTCGCTGATTTTCTCCACCGCAAACAAGGTGTCCTGATAGCGTTTGTTCTCGAAATCCTGAAAAGCCGGTGCCTCATGAATTTGAAAACGGAAAAAGGCGGTGTCCAATGTACGTAATTGAGCATAGCCATAGGCCTGTCGCTCATCCATGAATTCGACACAAGGACGGAAAATCTCTTCGTGGTCTTCGTAATAAAGGACCGCATTGTGACCTTTGGCTTCCAGCTTGAAAGGAAGGGTGTCGGTCATGGTTTCCTCCAAAGACATGTAGTGCCCTTTGATGTTCAGGCTGTCGCTGTACTCGATGAACACAAGGAAGTCCCTATCTCCAATAGTGCTTTTGAAAACGGTGGGGGTCTCAATGATGGGGAAACAGTCCCCTTTCATAGACATTATAAGGTCAGGTGTGCTGTTGTTACCAAATAGATGGACACAAAATAGCAGACACATTAAAATTTTGGTCATGGTTGCTTTTTCTAAAATGGCTGCAAAAGTACGAAAAAAATCCGCAGTCCGAAGACCACGGCTGTTCATTCCCCAAACTTTAATCCTTCCACCTCGCTCACGCTGCCGTCGGGTTGGGTGCAAACGGGGATGAAAGCGAAACTCCAGCGCAATCCCTTATAGGTCTTCGGCACACGGAGTTCCACGTGGTTTTCGCCTTTTGTCAAGTGAAGCTTGGCCGGTTGGCGCATCCAGTAGAGTTGCTCATCGGTGAAGGGCTCTTCCTCCTCGGGTTTGCCCCAAGTGTTGAAGTGGTAGTTGTATTTTCCGGGTTCGTTCCAAGGCAGTGGCGGCAAAATCTCGGTGCCGTTCATGAAACACTGGCAACCGCCTTCCCAACGACCTTGTGCCCCGATGCCGTAGCCGTTGCGGTTGGAGCGTGCGGGCGTGCAGAAGCCTATCCACGCCTCAATGTCCATATCGCGCTCGGCGATGAGGACGGTTTGGGCAACAGCCAAAGCCGTGTCGCCTATGGTAATCTGGTGCGCCAGACAGAATGCATCCAAGTCGACTGCGCCACCGAAAGCCGCAAAAGCCTCGTTTTCATCGATTTTCACCTGCCATTCCATCTGCGAATTGGCTACCCAGCGCATCTTGCCCTTGTGAAAGCGCTCGCGGTGAAGGGTCATCTTCTTCTCGAAGTCGGCCAAGCGCGAGCCTGCCTCAGTGTGCGGACAGGGCGGCAGGTTTTCGTTTTTCACCACGCCTGCGTTGCCGCCGTTCCAGAAGCGTTCGGCGAAGGCCATCATGCCGTTGACCATGCCGTTGTGGAGGGCAATGTTCTCCTTGTGGTCCACGCGCACGTCGTTCCAAAGGCAGAGGATGCCGCCGAGGGCTTTGCTTGTGTCGGGCTCGGCTTGTGCCGCTGCGGTGTGCAGGAAAAGGCGGCTCGTGAACAGCATCGGGTCGTAGTAGTTCAGGTAGCCGACGAAGGAGTCCAGATACTTCCCGGCTTTTTCGGAAGCGGCGGCGTTGGAGCCGGCATCTTCATTCCAAATTTGGCGTACGACTTTTTCGGACGCGGGCAGTCCCGGGTCCCAGGCTATAGGCTGGCGGTCGAGACTTTCCATCAGGTTTTCAATCCATTGCATGAAGCCTTGCGGGTCGGCAATCCAGACCTCGTCGGAGCCAATGTGGAGGTAAGGGCAGTCGCTTTTCGGAATCTCGGAGCAGAACTCGGTGAGGCATGCTTCGAGCACCTTTCGGCCTTCCTCGGAGTCCATGGTGAAGCCGAAAGCGTCCTTGAAAAAGGTGGAATGCCCGGGCATGTCAATCTCGGGTACCACGGTGATGCTGCGCTCTTTCGCATAGGCAATCACCTCGCGGATTTCATCGTAGGTGTAGAACTTGCCCTCGTCACGGCCTTTCCTTTGGTATTGCGGATCGTTGAGTTGCGGATAGGCTTTGCACTCGATGCGCCAAGCGGGATGGTCGGTGAGGTGCCAATGGAAGTAGTTCAGCTTATAGAAACTCATCAAGTCCAGGGTCTCCTTCAGCAGGCTGACAGGCTGGTAGTTGCGTCCCGTGTCGTGCATGAAGCCACGAAAAGGATAGGCCGCCCAGTCGTGGATTTCGCAGTCGGCCACCATGCCATGAGTGTCAACCAATTGGTTCAAAGTGCTTTGCGCCCATACGGCATTGCCCGTTATGGTGGCTTTACCCCGCTTGACCACGATGCGGTATTCGTCGGGGTTGTCGAAGACGGTTTCGGCATCGACTTTGACTTCTTTCAGTTTGTATTTCTTATTGCCGAGTTGTTGATACACTTTCGGGGTCGGGATGATGCATACGTTGGCATCTTCGTTCGGCAGCAAAACGTCATGATGGTCTCCTTGCGAGCATGATACCCCTGCTAACAAGGTGAGCAACAAGATGATGTGGAAGAATCGTTTTATCATGAATGCTTTCATTTTAACGTCTTGCATTTTCTGCAAAAGTACAAAAAAGACCATAGGGACTTATGACAACATTCACAAGACCATCTGTTTTTGTAAAAACATTCTTCATTTCAAAAAGAAATTGTATTTTTGCAACGTCAAAAACTAATAACAGTAAGACAATAAAAACTAATAACAGTAGAACCAGATATAGCCGCGTTTGTGCGGTTTATTGGGAGGTTGATGCAATAATGCGCGCGTTTTGTTATCAACAGAAAGTTTGAATTTGCCGAAAGTTTTTGTAGATTTGCATCGTTAAAACCAAGAGGAATACTATGAGCAACGAGTCTATCATTCAAATATTTGAGGGTATCAATGTCCGCATTGTATGGAACGAGGAAGAACAGGAATACTATTTCTCAATAGCGGATATTGTGCAAGTCTTGACGGAAACAGTCAATCCTCGGGATTACATAAAAAAGATGCTAAAACGCGATCCCGAACTGAAATCCAGGTGGGGGACAATTTGTCCCCCTACTCGAATGAAGGCTACCGATGGGAAATATTATCAGACCCAAGCCGCCACATTGGAAGGCGTTTTCCGTGTCATACAATCTATTCCTTCCAAAAAGGCTGAGCCTTTAAAACAATGGCTTGCCGAGATAGGCAAACAACGCATCGACCAGATGTTTGATCCTGAACAGACTTTCCAGATGGCCGTTGAGGACTACCGCCGACAAGGTTATTCCGACAAATGGATTGAAAACCGCATGAAGTCCATTCGTACCCGCAACGAACTCACCAACGAATGGAAACGTTCGGGTGTGACCGAACAAAAAGACTATGCCATGCTGACAAACATCCTTACCAAGGCGTGGAGTGGTATGACCACAGGGCAATACAAAACTTATAAAGGCCTAACAAAAGAAAACCTTCGCGACAATATGACCACCTTGGAGTTGGCTTTGAACACGCTTGCCGAAGCAGCCACCACCGAGATTTCACGCCACCGCAATCCCAAAACGATGACCGAGAACAAACAAGTGGCACAAAGCGGTGGTAACGCAGCCAAACTTGCCCGAAAGGACATTGAAAAGCAAATCGGACAAAGTATTATCTCTCCCGAAAAAGCTTCCGATTATCTTCTCCCTGCTGAAGATGCTGAAGTGAAGGAAATAGAGGAATAAATCTAATTGAGGCATTTGTGCGGTTTATTGGGAGGTTGGTGTAAAGTGGGATGATATCTCATTTGAAAACCTATTGAGAACTCTTTAAAATTTGATATACAACTGATTGGCAATCCACCAATATTGTTTACACAGCATTTGTTTTAATCGCTTCCATAACAGCACCGTGCCTATTGAAGCGTTGCTGGTTTCAGGCGAGAAGTAAATAAACGTTGCAAAGTTATATTATGACCTTAGGGACAAGTCAAGTGTTTTTTGAAAATAAATTGATCTCATCCTGCAATAACTGAAGGAACCTGGCTGCGTGGCCACCGTCCATCTGGACATGGTGGAATTGGAAGGAAACAGGAAGAGTGGTTTTGAACAGCCCTTTGCGATACTTGCCCCAAATCACCATGGGATTGCAGAACTGGTCTGTGTATTGGTTGACGATGCAGTCGAGTTCCGTCTGTATCATGGCGGATGTGCCGATGACCATGCAATCGTCAAGGATGCTGCTTTTACAATCATTCGCAACTTTGGTTGTAAGTAACTGATAGTCAAGATTAAACCGTTGCATGTTGTCTGTAAAGGGGATATCGCATGAATTGATACCGCCATTTCGGTTTTCCACAATGACATTGATGGCAAGTTTGTCGTATCTGAACAGTTTACCGTTTTCCGGCAACACATATAACTCCTCTATCCCGCTGGCAGCCTTGCCGATGCACCAACACATCAGCGTTGTGAATTTAATCCCGCTTTTCTTGCTGACCTTCACCAGATGGCCAACATCCAGCGTCTTCACCAAGGTCACCATCGGCATGGGAGACGTCATCCACAGACGGAACGCTTCTGAGCGATTGGTATTTTGAGGTTGTATTTCTGTTTTCATTTTCTCTTTTTATTTATTATCCCACAATTTTAAGCCCGACAATAGAAAGAATCAACGTGCTGAGGAAAAACACCCGCCAGAAGGTGGCTGGTTCGTGAAAGACGAAGATGCCCAACAACACTGCTCCGACGGCTCCAATGCCCGTCCAGACGGGATAGGCAACGCCGATGGGGATGGTCTGCGTGGCTTTCGCCAAAAGCACGGCACTCAACACATAGAGCACAGCAAAACCTGAAATCCATAACCAATACTCCGTTCCGACGGCGAGTTTGGTTTTGCCGAGGCAGAAAGCGAAGCCTGTCTCACAGAGGCCTGCAATGATAAGGATGATCCAGTTCATTTTTCAACTTCAATTCTCATTTCGCAATCTGTTGCACCACCCAAGATGGAATGACAAAGCGTTACAGTGAAGGTCTTGTCTTTCCACAAACTGTGCAGCGAATAAATCACGCTTTGGCGTGAACATTCACAGAGCATCGGCGTTGAGATATATCCTTTTTTGCATAATTCACAGGTACATTCCAAGAAAACAAGACGATAGACACGACCTTTCTCAACAACCTCACCTTTTACTCCCGGCAACTCATTGGCCATCTGAAAGAAAATATTCATATCCCCTTCAGCATCCTCATAGAGCTTTTTGTAAATGGAAAGCGTTCCGCCATTCACACAGTTTTTTCCACATTCCGAGAAGAAAACAGACCGTTGCTCTGGAGAGAGCCTCGCTAAACCTTTCTCAAAACCCTTAAACCAATTTGATATTTCCATGTCGATATAATTCCTCGATGTTCATGGGTGCAAAGGTACAAAAAAAACCGCAACCCAAGGCTTCGCCCGAATTGCGGATTGTTTTGCATAAAATGCTGATGGATTATCTACTATTTCTTTTTTTGCAGTTTTCACAATGAAATTCAACTTGCAAGTGGCAATCAGGGCAAACAGACATTCTTCCGATGTATGAATAACCACCATGCAGATCTGGGTTTGAGTGGAAGCGAATCCATTTCAATTCATGGCTTAATTTTCCACAATTCATGCAAAACATGAAGCCCCTGTTGAATTTGGTATCAACATCATTCAGGCAAGGCTCAATTTCTTCCCAGTCGAAAGGTGTACTACCAGCATCAAAACAGTATTCGCTCCATACTATAGGTTGTCTGGCTATGCGGTCAATCTTGTTTTTCTCATTTGTGCGGATAAAATACAACGAACGTACTGTGGTACGCATATTGTTTGGGATATATGTCTCCGTCACCATTCCAAAACGCTCTGTAGACACTAAAGATGGTTGTAATTCCTTTCTTGAAACACATTCTGCCAACCACTCCATAACATCCTTTTTGCCAGGTGTTGGATAGTGCATAAGGTCGGAAAGTATCACTTTTTCATCAATCCGAGGTTCGATATAACTTATATCATGATGAAGAAAAGCTCGGTACAATGCCATCTGAGCATTGGAAAGCATGATGTTTTTTGGCTTTGTGATTATTTCACGAAGACGCATCATTTGTGGGCTTTTCCATTTGTCAAGTGCTTTGTTGCACCATTCCAATGCTTGTTTCACATCCTTATCAATGCCTTTTCCATAATACAGAAGATATGCCAAATCGCCCTGTGCAAAAGCGTTTCCCTGTATTGCCGCCTGTTTCAATAGCGTAATGCCCATTCTATAGTGTTTATAGTCACTATTGGGATTCATCAGCAAGAAATACTTTGCGTATTCCCAACGCTTGGATGCAAAACCAGTCAAAGCTCCTGCCCATGCATTCGCTTTCAATTGTTCGTATTCTTGTTCTGTAAGCATGGCTTTGTTCTGCTAGTATCTTATTCCACAATCGTATTTTACCAATATGTCATTGGTTTCCTTGTGTTTGATATGTAACATTCGAATAAGATTTTTGGCGTGGCTTCCAAGCAATTGGTAATAACATGTCCATCTAACAATACCTTCCCACATATTGAAATATGTGCATTGAACACTTGCAAGTTCTTTAATGTCGTTTATTTGGATTATGGGATTAATATTGTTTCCTAGCTGCTGTACATATTGTTGAATTGATGCTGGCAAGTCTTTATTATCGTTAGATGTGAATAATAGTTTTCGCTCTTTGTACACTCCATGGTCGAATTTTGGAAGAAAGTATTCAATATTGTCCAATAAAAACATTTGCCATACAGCCTCTTCATTATGCGGAAGGCTTATATACTGATCAATTTTAAGGGCATTACCTCCATGAAAATCTTTCAAAACACGATGGTCAACAATGCCACGCAACAGATATTCAGTGGAATACGATTCCGAAATGGTGAAATCGTCTTCTTTATAGGGGTCGGAGGATATGCCCAACCAATGTGCAAAGGTTTTCTTTTTTTGGGTAATAACAGGATTGTATATTTTGTCGGCATTAGTGTTATGCACATACGAAGTAGCAACGAATGAACGCTCTACAATGTCATCCTGACGGCGATAAAAGCCCAATGTTTTTCCTTCTTGTAATTGTAATAAGTCCAAGACTTCAAAAACAAAAGAAGCATCAATCAGGTCGAAATCATCGGTATTCTCAATTGCATAATGCTCTTCGATTGCTTTTAACAAAGTTTGGTAAGTTGTGGCAAAATTATCTTTTGGAGAAACTTTTTGGTCTTCCATGGAGCCATTAGAATATTTTTTTGCAATCATAATGCAAGGAATAGCCTCTTCTCCTTCTTTTGCGACCATAGCAAAAGCAAAATCATCTATTGAACAATTCGGATCCTTTAGTCTTTCCGCTGCTGCGGGCGAGACATACCCTCGAATCTTTCCACACTCAAAAAAGAGTTTGTCGCTTTTTGGACTTTTAAAGGTCTTTACTTCAGCATTTTGTTCTAATACTAATTGCTTAAGTGTTTTCTTATCTGAAATTTCAATGGTTTTATTCATTTTCTTCTATCGTAATTGTTTTGTTATTGAAGTTTATCACGCAGTGGTTATCCAAAAGGAATGGAATGCCCAAAATTCCATGTAGTTGAAATCCATAGTCGTTTTGTAAGTTAATTACGGTTTGGTCTGCATTGACTGCATTAAACCGAACCTTGAAACTCTTATCGCCTATGGACAATTCAGCCTCTACGCATGGGTTTTCCTTATAATTTCCATCAATTCCAAACACTTTACTACTTCCTTCAATGGGCTTAAACACATCGCTCAATTGGTTAGACACAAAATCAAACACTAAATTCTCTGTGGAGCCTGTGTCTATGTCAAAAGTCAGTTGACAATTGCCAACATTTACATTAAGCAAAGTCATTCTAACGGCTTCAATGCTTTTTTTCAATGATATTTCCATTTGTATATATTTTTGGAGTTGTTGTTCCTATTTAGTTTACGCAGTTAATCTGTTTTACATTTCTAATTAATCACTATTGTTGGTTTTTACTCCCCATTGTTTCAATCGTTCTGTAATATACGATTTTCTTTCTTCAAGATGAGATTTAAAATCTGTTCTTTCCCTAATGTCCTGCTGTGTATTATATAATTTCTCCATCAAATCCTGTATCCGTATCTTACAAGCAGAACACTCTTCATCATTATCACATGCATCATTAAATTTTTGTTTCCTATCAACATGTTCTGGAGGGAGGCTCCTATATTCTTCTTCTTTTGCTTCCATTAATGCATTTATTTCGTTTTTCCTTATCTGCAACAATTCATGTTCTTTAGCAAGATTAGATTGGAGAATAATTTCAATCTGTTGTAATTCAGTAATTTTTGTTTTCAGATTACCACACATCGTATCAATGGCAGGGACTAATTCCTCATTATAATGAATGATTATCGCAATCTGATTGATAATAGGAGCATAGATATTTTTCAAAGTTGAAAGTTCTTCCAATAGAGATAATGCAGCAGACAGTTTGTCTACTTGAATAACAAGCAATACCTCATGAGGATATAGCTTGTATCGTTTTATTGTTTTGTCATCAATATGCCTATATCTGATAATAGGTGTTTCGGCTTTATCTATGAACCGAAGTTGTCTTATATTGTCTTCTTCGGACTCTTTTGCTTTTTCCAACCCCTCATAATACTTTTGAATGTCATTGTTAATTGATTTCAAACCATCCATCATCTTCTCAACTTCACCAATTATCCACTTCTTTTCAAATTCATCACTATCACGTACTATCATATCACATATTTCTTTTATGAAAAACAGTCCTCCTTTCACATCCCCCCATATCTTTCTATCCGGAAAATAGTCTCTTGTACATCTGACATTGTCCATCATATTTGACCAAAAGTACCTCACGATATCAGTATAAGGTAGTATATTGATCCCTTTATAATTAACATTCACATGAAAATAAGCAGATCGCCCATAACAAAAATTCGTTCTAAACGACACTAACACATCTCCTGTAATTCTGAAATCTGGTCTATACCAACCAATTGTTTCATTGGAATATACTAAAGCTTTTTCCTTTATCATAGGAAGAACATTGGTATAACTTTGGGCATAAATATACCGCCTTAAATTATTTATGTATGAAAGTCGTTTTTCTTTTTTATAGTTTTCCTGTTCTTCATTTATTTTGTTTTTCTTATTAATTTCCAATGTTTGGAGATAGGCTCTATAATTATCAACATGATATGTTGGATGCTTCTTTAATTCATATTCCATTTCTATCCTATTCTTTATTTCAACCATTTTCTTGTTATACTCTTCTCTTGTTACTTCTTTTGGAAACATAGCATCCTCGATAAATGCTTTTTTATATTCAAATGGCCAGCAATATTTGTATTTTCCTCTCTTGTTAATTGACAATTTCGATGCATATTGTTGAACATCAAAAACATCGTAGCCATCAAAATCCTCAAAAGAGTCTAATGTTTGCAAAATATCTGTAGGTTGAGGTATATTGAGTTTTTCTACACACAACCCTCCTTTGTTTTCTACTAGTGACAGAATAAAGCCAACATTGATAACATCTTTATTTCTCATTTCATTTATTATTACGACTTACTTTTCTCTATTTTGAATTGTTTTGCCTTGAGCGAGTGACACAAAAAGCGCGGAACATTTTCTTATCCACGCTCTGAGGCTCTGCAATGCCTGCAACAATCGATAAGTCAACGCCCGCGCTAACGCACGAGCGTCCGCTGACTTATTCTAGGTTGTTGCATTCATTGAAATTTGCAGATTTCAGAGCAGTACCGAATAAATAGCAAACGCTATGATTTTTAATATGTTAAATTTATTCTCTTTTTCGTAGTATGGTTGTATATTAGTGTTTTGTTTAGTTATTTCTTTATTTTATTTTGTTGTTTATTGCACTGCGAGCAATTCGTATGGATTGGCCACAGTTCGCCTACCAAATCGGCGTAATAATGTTACAATATCTTCTTGAGGTGTATCTTTGTCTATCTGTAATTGGGCGTTACTCGGAATCCTTGAAGCAAAAAAAGGCCATAACTCTTTCGAAGAATACTCCTTTTCTTTTGATGGAAAGTTAGTTAACGGCAAGATGCGATTTTGCAACTTAAACTCATCGCTATAGTTAAAATACCACATTCCATCGGAATAAAGAAGCGTGCCCACAAGCAACCTGCCAAGATTCACATTGAATGTTGCCTCGTTGTTAGGAGCAAGCACCATTTCGTTTTGGCTTTCCGACCAAAACAAGCGAGCAAATACTTTTTTGAATGTTTGTGTCATAATATCTTCCTCAATTCATTAAAACGGTATTCTAAACATTTACATATCATAAAAACTCGATTCTTGCTCATAAGAGAGCAAAAGTTATGCCTAACTTCTTCAATCATTTGTTCTAATAAAGACGGAACTAATAATTCTCTGATTTCCATAGTTGAAACATAAAACTCGTTCGCGTATATCTTTTCAAAGAGCTTGAAGTGGTTAAGCTTTTTCTCCCCTTCCCAACCTATCTTTGGCCGTGATTCTTGGCAATATTTTCTAATATGAGCATCTGTGGTTTTGTTGATTTCAACTATATCGTTCACTTTATTCTCGGAATAGTTCCAAAACAAACCTCGTGCCGTATCATAAACTGGAGAAAAATAAGGCTGGAAACTACTGTCAATAGATCTAATAACACCCCAATTGAAGAAATGACGGTCGTTATTGCCTACAAAGGCGTCAAATATGATAAGCATTGACAATTTGTGCATAATATCATCTTTCTGATATGGAAACATATTTGTGACAGCACTATCAACAAATTGAAGTGTAAACCATTCTCCTGTAAGTTTTTGTTTATCAACTTCTTCCACAAAAAGTGGCGAACTTTCATTCAGATAACCAGATAAGATGTCTGCCCCATGTACCAATTCTTCTTTAACCGGATTGAGAAAATAGCGGCTGAGGAATCGTAACTGTCCACCCATCATAGCTATATGCGATTCAGCCATATTCAAACCAAATATCAATCCCAGCCTATTCAATAGTAATTCTGTTATTGACTCTATAGGATACCATTTATGTCCAGTCTTGGCAATATATCGAATCCAATTATTCCTATTAGCTTTGTGCTTATGACCGAGTAGCTGATGGTCGTAAATTCCAACGAACTTCTTAGGCGCATCTCCATCTACCGTTACTGAATCGTCCACAAAATAGTTGCTGCATTTCATTACAGGAACGCCTCGCACATTCATTTGATGTGCATTCGTGTAATTCTCTATTTTGTGAATTGGTATATTCATGATTTCCTTTATCCAATCGGTGCAAAAGTATAACAATTGAAATTAGTCCTCTTTTGTCATAATAAGGGTTTTTCGTGCAGTTCGTCCAACTTCGCTTGATCAAACTTGCCCTCGTCCCACAGTTTGTCAATAGCCTTTTGTGCCAGTTCAGCAAAGAAGAGCGACAAAGTCAGTTTCAATGCGTCCAAATCTTCCTTTGTGGTGACATTGGCTGCCGCGTTCATCAGTTCCAATTGCGCCATTTCCGAATAACTCATAATCAGATCCTTTTTGTTTATCGATGGCAAAGATAGTCATTTTTTACAAAATGGCAGGTAATGACGCAAAAAAATCCGCAGCCCGAAGACCACGGCTTGAAGTTCCTGCCATTAAAAGAATTATTCTATCGGAATCTGAATCACCGACAGCCATTTCTCGGGGTCGTCTTGGTTCCAGACACCGTCGATATAACAAGTGCGATGCTGTCCGGCAGTCTTATAGCCATGCTCCTCGATGTAGCGGAAGGCTTCTGTGTACGACTCATAGAAACGCTCGTATGGGCCAACGTGCTTCATGCATAGTGCCTTGGGAACGGCGGGCAAACGCTTGAACTGGATAATGTCGCTGTCGGTGCCCATTTCCTCTACTTGTTCGCAGTACTCGATGTCGATGTCCGACGGCGTGTACTCCTTGTTGTGCTCCATGGTAAAGCAATAGCCGGGCGGCGGACACTTGCAGCCAAGGCGCTGCATCTCAGGGCCGATGACGTTGACACACAGCGGGCCAAGAGCTGCATAATTAGGGATGACTTCACGATGGCTTGCCACGATGATTTCGGGCAGTGATTGGATGCTGAATTTTTCCATTGTTGAGATTTGTTTGCGAGAGTCTCTCCATCCGAGCAGCTGGTCGCGGCGGGCTTTCAGTTGCTTCAGCAGCTTTTCCGTCTCCTTGATTTTCTCGTCCATCTGCTGGATATCGGGTGCGTGCGAACCGTCTTCGTACAGCTCCTTGATTTCATCCAACGAGAATCCGAGCCGTTGCAAGTCGCGGATGGATTGCAGCTTCTGCATCTGGTCGATGCTGTAGTAGCGGTAACCCGTCCACTCGTCCACCTCGTCAGGCGCGAGGAGTCCCTTCTGCTCATAGTGACGCAGGGTCTTCACGGTGACCTGCATCAACTTGGAGAACTCTCCGATTTTTAACTTTGTTTTGTTACCCATTATCGTACGATGTTTTGCTAGCGGGTGCAAAATTAAAGCATGACCTTAGGGACGAGTCAAGTGTTTTTTCACAAAAATTGTGAAGTTAGTTTCGTGGAGCCGTATTGGCTACCATAAATGATAAGTGTTTTCATGGTTGCAAAGTTACAAAAAAATCCGCAACCCAAGCCTTTCGCCCGAATTGCGGATTCTTCATTCCACGAAATCTCAATATTCCACCTCGGCTGCAGCCGAACAGGGCCTATCCCATCATCTTTTCAATCTCTTCGCGGTGCTCATACAGAGTGCAACCACCAGTATGCTCCCAACCGAGGGCGCGGGCATCGCGAATCTTGCGAAACAGAGGTGATTGCAGAGCCTGACGCAAACCTATCTGCGCCACATTGCAATCGCTGAAAGGCGAGAACGGACAGGGCTCGGCAGCCCCGTCAGGGCCAATGTGGAAGAATCCACGACCCGCAGCCATACAGCCATCGACGGCTTTCTCGTCACCAGGGAAACTGAGGAAAATCATCTCCTTGAAACGCTCGCGACGCAATTCCACGATCTGTTCCATTTCGGCCACATGCTCGTCATGGAAAGCCAGATATGAGGTGCTTTCATCGAAGGGCACGTACTCCACATAGAACACCAACCGGCAGCCTAATGCGACAAGATGGCTGAGGAAGGCTTCGGAAGTCACATCGTGATAGTTCTCGGTGGTGACGGTGATGCTGGTGCCGAAGAAGAGTTTCTCTTTCTGTAGCATCTCCATTGAAAACAACGCCCGCTGAAACACACCGTTGCCGCGTCGGTCGTCGGTAGCCGCCAGTTCTCCTTCAAGACTGATGACGGGCACCATGTTGAGGTGGTTTTTGAAGAACTCCGTATAGGTTGCTCCTATGAGTGTGCCATTGGTGAAGACAGGAAAGATGATGTCCTCCACTTCGGCAGCGCATTCCAGCAGGTCGCGACGCATGAGGGGTTCGCCTCCGGCCAATAGGCAGAAACTGACACCTAACTCGGCAGCCTCTCTAAAAATGGTTTCCCATTGCTCGGGAGTGAGAGAGGATTTCGCGTCATGGCCAGAGTTGCCTGCAATGCCGTTCTTTCGGGCATAGCAGCCTTTGCACTGCAGGTTGCAGGTGGTGGCGATGCTGGCGATAAGGAACGGCGGCACGACGACACCCTCTTTTTCGAGATGCGCCTTGCGCCGCCGTTCGGCTTTGCATATAGTGCGCTGCATCCGTGCCACAAAGCGGACCTCGCGCGGGTTGTCCAGCACGTTAAGGTAGGCTTTTGCCATGATGTTGCGGATGGTTTCCGCCATGTAGGCACCAAGATCCATACAGCTTAAAGGACTTTTTTGACGAACTGACTGAAGTTTTCGATGTCTTTCTTGTCTGGATGACCCGCTTTGATGGGACCCATAGCTCCAGGACAGGTGAATTCGCGTTCGTCAACGGTGATGCCACGCGCCTCAAGCGCTTTGCGCATCTGCGGAACAGGTGATTTGATGATGGCGCACGAACCGAAACACACTACACGCTTCACTTTGTCGGGCGTTAAGCTTTCGATAAAGCGCATCACACTGCCATCCACTTTACCGAGAAACACGCCGGCACCAAGCAGCAGCATGTCAACTGGCTCTTGCAAGGGAGTGTCCACGGTCTGGGGCTCACAACCCACAATGTCCTTCACGGCCTCCACCATCTGCTTAGTGTGGCCAAATTTGCTGTAATATCGAATTGCAGTTTTCATAGCTGTGTATAAAAACTACTGGGCTGGTGCCCATTTGCAACGGACGGGCGACACGATGGCACCTTCCTTTTTCAGTTCGGCAAAGGCTTTGTCGACCTCCTTGCGGTCAATGCCTGTGATTTCTGCAATTTTGCCTGCGTTGACGGGAGCACCGAACTCACGCATGGCTTGTAATACTTTCTCTTTCATTGTTGTAGGGTTTTGCTTTGGTGATTACATTATTTCGATGAGGAAATTCTCATAACCGAGTTTGTCGATGTAGTTGAGATATTGTCTTTCCCAATCCATGTGCTCTTTCTCGCCATCGATCCATTTGTAGATGAGTTTCTGAGTTACATAATCATCGGCGAAGGCAGCGGCCAACTTGCTCATTTCCTCAATGGCTGTAGGCTGATAATCCGACTCAATCTGTTGCTTGGGGTCGTCATAAAAGGGGAATTCCACGGTCTTCATGGCCTCTTGCAAGTCGGCAGGTTTGCAACCGAGTTCCACAAGGCGGTTGAGCACTTCTTCCGCTTCGTCCCATTCTTCTTCGGCTTCCTCTTTCCATTTGTCGGCGAGTTTGTTCCAGCCGTTGAAACGGTCGTATGCCGAGAAGGCAAAGTGCTGCTTGCTGTTACCAAACCATACTGCGCCCATATAGGCGAATGCTTTTAATGCTTCTTCTTTAGTCATAGCTTTAAATTTTTAATTGTTATTTATTTATTTGTTAGTTTGTTTAAGTCCTTCGATAAGTTTGTCGAGCATGGGAATCATGCCCATGTACTCCTCCTCCTCCCCTGCTTTTTGGACGATGTCTGCAAGGAGACATTCGGGGATATGCTTTGCTTCTTCTTGCATTTCCAAGCCTTTCTTGGTCAGCGAGACAATGCGCTGGCGAGCATCTTCTTTGCCTTTGTTACGCTTAACCAATCCCGACTTCTCCATACGTTGCAAAAGCGGGGTGACGGTATTGGTGTCAAGCATCAGCCTTTTGGCGATGTCGCAGACGGGCTGCTTGTCTTGTTCCCAAAGTACGAGTAATACAAGGTATTGCGGATAGGTGATGCCCAATGGGTCGAGATACGGGTGGTAAGCTCCAATCGTGAGTCGCGCTGCCGTGTAGAGGCGGAAGCAAAGTTGGTTGTCCAATTTCAGTTGTTCGTATGCCATCTTTCAATTTATGTCGTTCACGATGCAAAAGTACAACTTTATTTTTATATCGCAAGCGATATTTTGAAAAAAGTTGAAAAAAAAATCCGCAACCCAAGTTTTTGCCTGAATTGCGGATTCATCTCAGCGACCAAAGCCAACAACGAGCAATGTGCCCTTAATAAGCATATACCAATCCGTACTTCTCGTGCAATCGGCGAAGTGAGCCGTCAGCCTTCATCTTCTGGATTTTGTTGTTCACCACCTGTAGCAAATCCTCCTGGCCTTTCTGCATCAACACGCCGATTTCTCCATGAGTGAAAGGCTCGTTCAGCAGCGGTGCAGCCAGCAGGGTGTCTGTTTGCACATAATAAGGTGCTTCCGTAATCTCCGTTATCATCACATCGGCCTCGCCCGCTGCCACAAGTGAAGGGATTTCTTCGTTCTTTTCATGAATGATGATGATGGCATGAGTGAGATTTTCGTTGGCAAACTTCTCGTTCAGCCCGCCAGGATTCACCATTACGCGCACTTCCGGCTTGTCAATGTCGGCCAATGAGTGAAAACAGTCAGCATCTGATGCACGGCAAAGAATGGTCTTGCCATTGGCCAGATAACCCTCGCTCATCAGCATGATCTCAAGTCGGGCATCGGTGATGGTGATGCCGCCTATGGCAAAGTCGAAGATTTGAGGTTCGGCCAACACATCGTCTGTCAGCGTAGGCCATGAGGTCTGCACAAATGTTGTCTCTACGCCTAAGTCGCCGGCAATCTCTTGGGCCATTTCTATACCGAAGCCCCAATAGGTCCCGTCACTTTCACGGAAAGTCAGCGGACGATAGTCGCCGGTAGTGCCCACGAGCAATGTGCCTCGTTCAACGATTTCGTCTACCTTTCCTTTGGTAGAGTCGTTGTTGTTCTTACACGCAGAAAAAACCGTTGCACAGCAAAGGGCCAAAAGGAGGAAAATCCTCCAAAACTTTAGCGTTTTTTTATTCATAGGCCAGTTGCTTCTCTCTGGTTAATCGTACACGTAATGCCTAAATTCAATTCATCAACCTGCTTTCACCCCATGTGTATTGCGGGTAGGCCTTCTTGAGGTCGTTGTAGGAGTCCTTCACATCGCTGCCGCCGCTGGTGGCGAACACATTGAGGGTCTTGCCGCTCAGGTCGTGGGCTTCGATGAAGGTGTTGACGATGGTCGGGGCGGTGTACCACCACACGGGGAAGCCAATCCAAACCACATCGTAATCAGCGATTTTCTCGCAACGGCCCTTGATAGCGGGACGCGAGGTCTTGTCCTTCATCTCGATGGTCGAGCGAGAGGTCTTGTCGCGCCAGTCAAGGTCGGCAGCGGTGTAGGGTTGTTCCGGCACGATTTCAAACAGGTCGGCGTTGAATTCTTTCGCCAACTTTTGTGCAGCGGCCTTGGTGTTGCCCGTGGCCGAGAAGTAAACGATTAAAGTCTTCATTTCTTTTTCCTCCTGTGTTTCAGTGGTTTGTGTTGTTGTTTTAGTTTCCTTTTTGTTGTTTCCTTGCGAGCAGGCGCTCAGGCTGAAGCCCAAAACGGCTGCGAGAATGATTAATGCTTTTTTCATTTTGAATGAGATTTGCTGCAAAAGTACAAATATTGGTGGAAAATCACGAAACATTTTTCCGAATCGATGGCAACTTGTCGTGAATGATCTTATTTACAAAAAAACTTATTCCACCAACATAGGCCGTAATTCATTCTCAAAAATGCTACGCTCCACGATACGGTAATGCGGATGATAGGCTTCGTTGTAGGCTCGACTGTGATGGACGGCCTGACGGTTTCGGCTCGCTTCATTGAGCATGGCGACATCCTTGTCAAAGTCATTCAGGATGATGCCATGCTTTGTGATGACACCAACAATACAATTCCATTCCGCTTCCCACTCGTTGTTTTCCCCTTTATCCGTGTTTGCGCTACGCACAAAGGCATCCAACAACTGCTCGGCTGTAATCAGACTGTCGGCAACAGCAGAGAGATACACGCGGACATAACGCCCTTCGTTTCCTGTAGGCTCATAATAGATTGCCGATACTTCGCTCATCTCCGACAACTCATGCATCAGATAGCTTCGGGCTGAAGCCGTGTCCGTTATCATGTGCCCGGGCCCGAAACGGTCTTGGTAGAAACTTTTGTAGATGTCCTGCAAGGTCGATTTCGGATAGGCCGCCATCTGACGTTCAATCGCGGTGCGTATCGAAAGCGTGTCGAAATGTTGTCCAAAAAGGCCAAGTGAGCACGACAAGAATAGGACTATCAACGCTTTTTTCATACAAACATAGTTTTGATATTTGCTGCAAAGAAACGAAAAAACCGCGATTTGGGGCTTACCTGAATTGCGGTTCACGAAAAAAAATCCACAATTAATCTTTCTGTCGAAAACTTCTTTCTCAACGAGAATCTTTTTGTCAAATATTCGAAATATTCGTATCTTTGCACCTAAGAAATCAAAAATTCTAAACTATATGCAATGAAAGCGAAACCATTTATCAAATGGGTGGAAAAAGCCAACTCATTGAACAACTCGAGGCACTGCTTCCTGCTGACTTTGATAATTGGAAGAATGTCACATACATTGAGCCTTTTGTAGGCGGAGGAGCGATGATTTTCAGATTTTATTAGCGAGAAACGCTCTAATTAAAAGATTCTTTGTATGTATATTTGCAATGAAAAAACGGCAACTTTGACGGCTATGATACAAGACAACAAAGAGAAATACATCAATCCCTATACCGATTTCGGCTTTAAGAAACTGTTCGGCACCGAAATGAACAAAGATCTGCTTATCAGTTTCCTCAATGCACTACTTGAAGGCAGTGAGAAGGAAATCGAGGACGTACAGTACCTCAACGGCGAGAACCTTGGAGACGGCTATGGTGACCGTCGTTCCGTCTTTGATGTCAATTGCTTGGCAAAAAACGGAAGCCGTTTCATCGTGGAGATGCAGAAGGCAGAGCAATCCTATTTCAAAGACCGTAGCGTCTACTATGCAACGACCCCCATCCGTCAGCAGGCTCCGAAAGGTGAATGGGATTACCATCTCGATGATGTGTATACAGTGGGAATACTGAACTTCGAGTTCCCCCATGGCGAGTATCCAGCCGACAGTTACCGGCATGAGATAAAACTGAAGGACGTAGAAGACAACCATGTTTTCTATGACAAGCTGACGTTCATCTACCTTGAGATGCCGAAGTTTACCAAGACGGAGGACGAATTAGAGAACTTGTTCGAAAAATGGATGTTCGTATTACATAACCTCTATCGTCTGTTGGAACGTCCCAAGGCATTGCAAGACCGCGTGTTCAAGAAACTCTTCGAGCAGGCAGAGATAGCCCGCTACTCTGAGACAGAGCGCCGCCAGTATGAAGAAAGCAAAAAAGTGTTTTGGGATAACTATAGCGTGTTAAAGACAGCGGAGAAAAAGGGTGTGTTGAAAACTGCACGTAAGATGAAAGATAAAGGATTCTCAGTCGAGGATATTGCTGATATTACCAGCTTGTCTGTTGAGGAAATAGAAGAATTATAGAATGTCTGCCGCATCGTTATATTTGCACATGGTTATCCTTTCTTTTCAGTTTGCAATGGCAATTTTTTTCGAGAAAATGGCGACCTTAATGCCATATCAATAAACTCCGCACCCAAGCCTTCGCCCAAATTGCGGATTCTGAGATTAAAAATAGATTACCGTCCCGATGGTCTGATCAAGCAGCACAATAGGATGCCGCTGGGCAATGTCGTGTGCCACGGAATCAGGCTCCGTCCAAGCATGTGGCGCAAGGCTGAATTTGTCGTGATGCACGGTGAACACTTGCTTCGGCTGCAAATCCAATATCGCTTGCTCAAGGTCTGCAGGCATGAGATGGATATTGGCCCAGTCCTTGTTGTACTGACCGTTCTCCATCAAAGCCAAATCCACCGAACCGAACCGCTCATAGATTTCCTTGAAACGCTGGTCATAACCGCCGTCACCACCGACATAGACTTTCCTGCCTGCCGATTCCACTATAAAGGAAGCCCACAGCGTCTGGTCGCGCTTAAAGAGACGGTTGGAAAAATGGCGGGTGGGCAAGCAGGTGATATGGTCAACCTTCTCGTACCAGTCCATTTCTGTGATGCTTTGTGGGTCGTAGCCCCAATACTCCAGGTATTCTGCTACGCCGAGCGGACACACCACATGTTTCACCTTGTCCTTCAAGTCGCGCAAAGTGGCATAATCCAAATGGTCCCAATGCTCATGGGTGACAATGAGCACATCGATTTCAGGCATGTCGTCAGGCGAATAGATATCCGTGCCCTTGAACGGATGCATCATCAACGATACAGGAAACTCCATTTTCAGCACAGGGTCAATCAGATAGCGTTTCCCGTCCAAACAGAACAAGTACGACGAATGTCCAAACCATACGAGCCAGTCCTTGTCGGTGGTCAAGGTCTTCAAGTCG
>CADCML010000041.1 GCA_902802535.1 uncultured Bacteroidia bacterium | reverse complement strand
ATGTCTTCCGGCAAAGGCTTGTCAGTGTATTTGCGCACCATGTGGCGGGCACGCATTGCTTCTTCGAGTGTCATGATAGAATATGTTTAAGATTATATTGGCGCAAAAATAAGAATTATTTTTAGTGATTTGATAGAATATCATACTTTTGTGGCCCAAATCAAATCTTAGTGATATGTCAAAAGTATTTACCTTTTTGTTTCTTTTCTGCGCTTTAACTGGTTGGGCGCAAGGTCCGTACATAAAAAATGCACCGATTCCAGAGGCTGCCACTCCTTCACTTCGCGCGGATGGCTTTCTTGGTTCGCACTGGACGCAAGATTACCCATACAATCAACTGTGCCCCAGAGACCCGGTTAATGGCTATTCGTACAGTTATGCCGGATGTCCTGCCATTGCCATGGGACAGATCATCAATTATTTGCGAACGACACAAGACACCCGCTTCGACGACGGGGATGACTATTTCCATAATTACGCCGGTCGAAAATATATGATCGATGACGATTGGGAATCGCTGCAATTTCCGTCATTCCCACAGCTGAATGTGATGCTGGATTCCGTTGATGCCGTTTTCCAGCGCGGCGAGGAACTACCCGACGAGTTGGCTGCTGCTGTGGTTTTCGCCTGCGGCACGGCTTGTACACAAATCTACACTTCTGAAGGTTCAGGCACTTTTTATGTGGATCAGGCCTTCGAGGCTTACCAACGGTTTGGCTTTACGGACTGTGTGCTGTTTCGCGACCCCGATTCTTTGATGTATGCCACCTTGATCTCCAATCTGCAAGCCGGATATCCTGCCCATCTTGCTGTTGAGAACCCCGCCGGAACGGTCGGACATAACGTCGTGGTCGATGGCTATCGCGAAAGTGACGGCAAGTTCCATATCAACTTCGGCTATGGCGGGACTTTAGACAACTGGTACGACATTCCCGACCCGAATTTTTATTATGGGATGACCAAGGTGGAAGGCATTATTCTGAATATCATCCCCACGTTTGATGCCGTTCACGAGACAGCAAGTCAACAGCCGCTTGAAGTCTATCCCAACCCCGTTTCCGATGTCCTCTACCTGAAAAACCTTCCTTGCGTAACGGTGGAATATTCCATTTTCAATGTTTTGGGCCAGAAAGTGGCTACGGGTTCTTCCCATGGAACCATCTCTGTTGCGGGATTGGAAAAGGGACTCTATGTCTTGCAAATCAAGGGCGAAAAATTCCTTGAAACGGGTAAGTTCGTTGTGAAATAGATTTTCCTATTACGAGGTCACCCTCAAAACGCAAACTCATACCCCGCGCCAATCCAGCCTCGGAAGCCGGTTTCCTTAGTGTAGGACTTCAGTTTGGTGCCTTCGGCGTTGGCATCCACTTGTTTTTCCATGAGGTAATCGCACAAAATGTAGAAATTCAGTGTGTTGCGCTTGTCCAATCTAATATCTGTCCCCAACGACCCTCGCAAACGGTTGACATAGCCGCCATTGAAGCCTTTCAAGAACCAACCAGGTTCGCCTTCTTCGGAGTAGTCATCCAAAGTGACGTACACACTGCCGTCGTAGGCAGCTTCAATGACAGGCGCATTCAAGTAATTGCGCACCTCGAAATAGGCGTAAGGCTGCACCTTGCCGAAACCCTTGTATTGGGCTTTCAGGCGACTTTTCAGCATCAAAGCGTTTTGGGGATTTTGGTACACATTGTAGTCGCCCGTGCGACGTGTTACTTGAAAGCGTTCTTTTAATGAAAGGTTCCAATTGCCGAAATGCAACGTCCCCGTGGCATCGGCCATGAACCTGTGGCGCGGGTTCTTGAACAATCCCGAATTGGCTCCATAGCCATTGATGAGGGCATAGCCCACACCGAGTTTGATGTTCGGATGCACCTTGTAACTCAAAGCCAGCGTGGTTTGCAGGCGGTCGAGGCTGCCGAAGTTGTTGTCGAAACGCACTTCCTCCTCAAGGGAAACATGCAGGCCTTTGACGATTCTTTTGTCAAGGCTCAAGGAAACTCTGCCGCCAAACTCTGGAGCGAGGGCGACATCGGTTTGGGCTTTTAGCACGAAAGGAAAGTTTATGGCTATCACCAATATTGCTGCTAAGACTTTATTTTTCATAGGTATATCTCTGGTATTATTACGATTCAACATCATTGACAGGGTCCTTCGACAGGCTCAGGGACCCTTGGATTCAAAACGGTCCATGACCACCGCCGCCAGGGCCTCCACCTCCTCCTGGACCTCCTCCCCCACCATTGCCGCCCGTGTAGGACGAAAGGCTAACCGAATTGCCGCCACTGACCGAAGCGTTGACGTAAAACATGCCTTCAAAGCACTCCGTCCCACTGGAAACACTCACGCCCGACTGCAAAGTGGGTGTGGAACCGCCCGACACCACAAGAGGCGTGCCTCCGCTTGATGGAGTATTGAAGGCGTAAGTCGTTGAGCCGACGGTCAAACCGTACCATGTGCTTTGCGACCATGACGAGGCGGAATAGCAACTTTGCGACAGCGAAGAACCGCTTTCCAAGCCGCCGATGGCCACCAACGTGCCTCCCGTGAGGTAAAGCTGGTAGCCGCCCTCGCTATTGGCATCAATGGCCACTTCGGGCGAAGTGGTGCCGATGGCATAGACCACACCACCTTTGATGTAGCAATTGCCGTTGGCATCGAGTCCGTCGTTGCCTTGGCTATAGGCACAAACCAACCCGCCAGAGATGGTGAGGTTGCCGCCTGAGTTGATGGCGTCGTCCGATTGGGAATGGCTATACACCTCGCCGCCCGAAACGGAAAGGGTGCCCTTGGCTTCGATACCCTCGTGGGCGGTGCAGTTCACTACGACCTTGCTCCCCTTGAAAATCAGGTTGCCGTCGCACTTGATGCCCTTGGCCGAAACGCCGTTGGAGTTGGTGTTGCCGCCTCCGCTCGGACCTCCACCGCCGGGAAAACCACTACCTCCATTGGAACCAAAATTGCCGCCTGTCACGGTCACGTTGACTGTGCCACCATAGAAGTAGCCGTTGCCGTCGCTGCTGATGCCCTTGCCGCCCGTTCCCGTGCTGGTGAGGCTCAGTGTGCCGTTGGTCATCTTGAAATAGTCCTTGCCCCTGACGCAAACCGGCTTCAAAGTGTCGCTCCCACTGACCGTGGCAGAACTTGACATATTGACCGTAATTGTGCCACCTATCAGATGAATATAGTCGTCGGAAACGATGCCCGACTTGCCCGTTGCCGTAACGGTGAGTCTGCCATCGCCACTGAAGATGAACTGGCCTTCGCCGAACATCGCTGCTTTTTCGTCTTCTCCGTCAGGCGTGTCGGTGTAGGAACTTCCATCGGCAAGGCTGTTTTCGCCGTTCAAAACGATGAAGGTGCGCTTGCCCTTGTTCGGCTCGGTTTGTGTGCCTTGCACATTGATGGCGGCTCCGTTGGGGTTGGTAATGTTTGCGCCATTGAGCGTAATACCTTGTTTTTTCGCACTATACAACTTGAAAAAGCCATTGTTGGTAGTACCCGAAAGTTCATACATCACATATTCTTCGCCAAAATAGACAAGGGTCACACCGTTGCCGTTGACGGAAACCGTGAAGTCGTCATTGGTTCCAGTGACAATAGCATTTCCATCGGTGGAAAAAGCCACGCCGACCGTTTGAGTAAATATCGTATTGGCGATGAGGTCTTCGCCGTCGTCGGTTTCAATCGGGTCGATGGCGACAATATTGTCCTTTTGGCAACCCACAACCGACACCGCCAGCATAACAAACAACAAGTATTTCAAGAATTGTTTCATGATTGTAAAATTGGAATGAACATACAACTGCACATTCGAGTGTTTTAGTATTTCAAAAGCCCAAAAAAAAAACCGCAACCCGAAGGCTACGGCTCATGACAATAAAAACAGCCTACAAAACCGTCACCCGTTTCGTTTCAACGCCCTTCAGTGTCTCAATTTTGATTAAATACGTACCCGATGCTTGATGGCCGAAATCATATTCAAAGGCATCGCCACTTGCGGGGCTTTCAAAGACTTTTGCTCCAAGCATATTGAAAATGCTGATGTTCTGGATGTTTTCGGCTTCAATTTTAGTGATTCCCTTGGTCGGATTGGGATAAACCGCAAAAACAGTGCTCTCCACTTCAGAAACCGCAGTGGGCTCAGCTTCAATAAACTGATAGAAGCCATTCAACCCTATTGGGTCATACCAATTGGAGTTTTGGTAAGCTGCCGCGCATCCGTAAGGAACGGTAAGGATAGGATAGCCAAAATACATAAACACAACGCAATCCCAACCCGGCTCATTGCCCAACTCAGGAGGCGTGGTGGCCAAGGAAACGGCGCCAGTGAAATTGGAGCACTGCCTAAACGCATAGTCGCCAATGAAAGTCACCGACGCGCCAATGGTCAGCGTGCCATCAAAACCTGAGCACTCGAAAAACGCACCGTTGCCGATGGTTGTCACTGAATTGGGGATGGTCAAATCGCCCGTCAGATTGAAGCAGAATGAGAAAGCTCCAGCTCCGATGGTAGTCACGGATTCAGGAATGTCAATCGACGTCAGGCCGTTAAGACCACAAAATGCGTTTTCGCCGATGGCTGTGACGGTGTTGGGGATGACAGTGCTTGCACATCCTGTAAACAACTCGTTGGTGCTTGTCACGATGATGGCGTTGCAGTTGTCTCTTGAATCGAAAACAGAGTTTTCAGGGTCGACGGTCATGCCGCTAAACTGGCAATATCTGAAAGAATTTGTGCCGATTGACTCCACATTGCTCGGGATGTTTAATACGCCTGTCAAACCGTCGCATGAATTGAAGGCATTGTCGCCAATAGTGGTAACGGAGTTGCCAATGATCAAATCTCCGTCAAAGCTATAGCAAGTAAAGAATGCGTTTGGCTCAATGGTAACCACCGAATTGGGAATCACCAAATCGCCAGTGAAACCTGAACAATAGGCAAATGCGCCCTCCTCGATGGTGGTCACGGAATTCGGGATGGTCAAACTGGTCAGATAGAAACAATACATAAATGCGATGTTTCCGATGACGGTCACGGCATAATCGCGCCCTTCGTAACTCACCGATTCAGGAATGACCAACGCCCCTTGTGCATTGTAGCCGTCAACATGACCTAAAACCGTTACGGAAACATTGTCGTCATTGACGCGATAATTCAAATCACCGACCGTGAAATCTATTGGATTGGAGCTGTAGGTCATGAACAGGCAGGTCGGATCATAGCTGTTGCCTCCATCATGGAGCGGCCCCAAGATGGTATAGGCTCCAGTGTTGGGATCAAGCTGATACAAGTTGCCGTAATGAACACCAAACAATTCACCCGTCAGCATGTCAAAAGCCATTTTTATCGGCAAATCAATCGGGTTGATTACGGTCAATTGGGCATTGGAAAGATTCAAAGAGCCAAACTCACCCCAAGAGCTTATCATATAAGCGTCGCCATCCCTGTTGATAGCCAAATTGAAGCCATCATGCTCTATCGCGCCATGGTCTTGCATGTTGCCGGGGTTGGTCGGGTCGAAGCTTTTCAAGTGTTCATCGGTAATGATATAAATCAATCCGTCGGCAGGATTGTAGGCCATGTCGTTGACGTATGAAACGCCCGCAAACATCACTTCAGGTGTCCCGATAAGATTATTAGGGACATCAAAGCTCGACCTGCAAATGTTGTAGCCGTTGTCGTTGTTCACACTCCACACACAACCGTCAGCAAAGGTGGCTGTATTTACCGCGGGAAGCACGTCCGACGCTACGGACACCGACCCTAAATCCTGCATGGTAAAAGAGATGTACTTGTATTCTGCCGGACTGGGAGGCAATATGTATCCAAACCAATTGGCGGTCGATGCGGGACCTTGCGCCATTGCGAAGCCGGCGAATGCGAACAACAACAAAACGAGATGTAAATACTTTTTCATGATAATAAGGTTTAGTTTGACATTTTTTCCATTTGCGATGAATGGTAGTTTTTTTATTGGCGCAATAATACAAAAAAGTGTGTCATTCGTGACACACTTTTTTTGTTAGTTATAAAACATTGAATAGCAATTAAAAGTCTTTTTCTTCACTGAATTTCAGGCGATCGGGATTATTTGCCATGAGCTCTAGGAAGGATTCCTTACTACCTGAACTGATGCTACCCACCATTTCAATGTTCAACGAACCGTTGCTATGGGCTCCAATTCCATAGCGCTTTCCTGAAACCACCTGGTCAGGAAGATCGCTTTCATTGTAAACGTACTCACCTTGCATCTTGGCTTTGAAAGGTGTCGTGACTTCGACTGACTTCGACCATGGCAACGTGACGCCGGTCTCGGTGACAGACTCACCATTGGCAGCTGTGTAGGTCACATTCAGCTTAAAGCAATCGGACATGACCAAATTGCCATTCGTGTTGTCAACCTTGTACACCACTGTGGTATTAGCAGGTGCAGGAGTCGGATCTGGGGTTGGGGTCGGTTCGGTTTTTTTGCAACCCGTGAACATCATGCCACCAATAAGCAGAGTGGCGAGCAAAAATGATACTTTTTTCATTTTTTTAAATTTTTAAGGGTTAATAATTTGTGGATTATAAGTTGTTTAATTGATTGTCAATTCACTTCATTCATCTCGAAGGTGGCGGTGCAAGTGTGCCATCTTCATTTTTAGGCGTGCAAAAGTAAACAATATTCTGCACACGCAAGCGCGAAGACAAATTATTTAACGCTTGCCAAAGATACTATTTAATCAACGGCTTCCCATTGAACTGGTTTACAACACGATGGTTTAAGCTTTAAATCTGATTTATTCCATGGGCTATTTCAGCATTTCCTCAATGGCTTCCTCCATCATGTCGGGTGTCACCATAGGCTCGAAACGGAGGATGGTCTTGCCGTCGCGGGAAACCAGGAACTTGCCGAAGTTCCAACGGATGGCATCGCCTTGGTCGAAGCCCGTTCCCGTCTTTTGGTGAATCTCGTCAAGCATCGCCGCAAACTCCTCTGTGCCTTCAGGATAGCCTTTGAAAGGGGCCTGCTCTTTCAAATAGGTATAGAGCGGACTCTCATGCTCACCGTTGACGTCAATCTTGTCGAACAGCGGGAAGGTCACGTTGTAGTTCAGCGAGCAGAAACTTTGAATCTCCTCGTTGGTACCAGGCTCTTGGCCCAAAAATTGGTTGCACGGGAAAGCCAGAATCTCGAAGCCTTGGTCCTTGTATTTCAGATAAAGGGCTTCAAGGGCTTCGTACTGCGGGGTCAGGCCGCACTTGCTCGCCACATTGACGATGAGCAGCACTTTGCCTTTGTAGTTGGCCAACGACACGTCGCTGCCGTCGATGTCCTTGACGGTGATGTCGTAGATGCCGCTGGTTTGTTCGACAACAGGTTCAGTTTCAACGACTTGTTCAGTCTTCTTGTTTTGGTTGTTGCAGCTGGTGGCCATCATCAGTGCCACTACTGCGAGGAATAATGCTTTTTTCATTTTGAATTGGATTTGAATTTGTTTGCCTGCAAAAGTACAAAAAATCACAAATTGGAAACCGCAACTTTTTTTTCTATTTTTGCCGCGAATTTTCTATATATGTTTATCGGTGAATTGATTTCGTTGGGCGTGGCCCTCTCGTGGACTGCCACCGCGTTGTTTGCGGAGGTGGGCTCGAAACGTATGGGCTCGCTGCCGTTCAACACCATCCGCATGACGATGTCGTTGGTGTTGCTCACTGTCACGCTTTGGTTGGTAATGGGTGTGCCCTATCCGCGTTATGCCGACGGCAGCACTTGGACATGGCTGCTGCTTTCGGGTGTGGTTGGGTATGTCATCGGCGACTACTGTCTGATGCAGGGTTACATCCACATAGGCTCCCGTTTCGGCCAACTTTTCATGACCCTTTCGGCGCCTACGGCAGCAATCACTGGTCGGCTGTTCCTCGGTGAACAGATGCGCCCCATTGCTATCCTCGGCATGGTCGTCACTTTGAGTGGCATCGCGCTGTCCATCTTGTCAAAAAGTGACGGTTCCAAACATCACGCCCTTAGTTTCAAGTTGCCTCCCAAAGGCATTTTCTTCGCGGCGATGGCTGGCATTTGCCAAGGCTTCGGCTTGGTGCTCAGCAAGGTAGGTTTGACGCACTATGATGCAGCGCTCACTGCTGCCGGCATCTCAGGCGATTCGGTTTTTTCCAACGCCGTGTTATCGCTTCCAGTCAGTGTCAGCATGTCGTTTGCGGCTACCACCATCCGTGCTTACATCGGACTGACAGGCTTTTTCTTGGCATTGATGCTGTTCAACAAAGATGGATTGGCTCAATTGCATCACGCCGTGAACGACCGCAAGGCGATGTGGTGCGTGCTGGCATCCACCATATTCGGACCTTTCATCGGAGTCAGCGCATCGCTATTGGCCACGCAATTCACTTCGGCAGGCATCGCCCAGACGCTCTTTGCCCTCACGCCTATTCTCATCATCGCTCCTTCAGCCCTCTTGTTCCATCAAACAGTGACGCTACGCGAGGTTTTTGGAGCCATCATCAGTGTCATTGGAGTGTGTTTGTTCTTTGTGTAGGCATAAATATTATTTTTGCCGAAAATTTCAAGTTGGAGGCGTAGTCTGCTAATAGTTCGCTTTCTTCTTTTTCTTTGTTTTCTTTGTTCGCACAATCTCGTATGAATTGGCAACCAACTCTTTAAACAGTTCAGTTTCAATGACTTGCACCTCCATGCCTATCCAATATTTGGCGTTGAAGTGGTTGTCGGGTGGACATATCCCTTTGGTGGTTTCAATCAGTTCGGGGATGCGCTCGGCTTGGCATTTCACGATGATGGTCTTGAAGTCGTCAATGTCGCAATAACAAAACGTATGACCTTTGACATAAAAGGCCAACACCGAGTCGCCTCCTGGCATCTTGGCGAAGGGCAGCTTTTCCTCCACATCGCCTAATGAAAGGCAGTATTCACGAAAGACTTCAATATTCATGGGTGCAAAGTTACAAAAAAATCCACAGCCCAAGATTTTGTCCGATGTGCGGATTTTTTTACTTTTGCAGTTCGAATCAATATAACATTACGATGAAAAAATCTTTGCTATTATGGATGACCGTTGCTTTTATGGCTGTTTTTGGAATGGCTAATGCCTCTGCCGCGCAATGGTATGGCTATGCCTTGTACACTTCAAACGGAGCGAATTGGCAGGACCATTTTATGAGATAGACCTCAACAATGCCACCACCACTCTGGTCGGGCCTACAGGCAAAGAAGTTTGGTACACGCAAAGTATGGCCTTCGACCTTGACACAGGCGAGCTTTACTGGGCTCAGTTTGCCACTATGAGTGACCACGGATTGTACCAAGTGAATACAGAAACAGGGACGGCGACCCTGCTCGGCGAGATTGGCCAAGGAACACAGCTTGCGGGCTTGTTCATGGTGCCACAACCGACACCTCCTGAGCCAGAAATCATCGATGAAATCCATGTGGAAGGCTTCACTGCTCCTGCTTGGGGCGAACATCCCGATTACGACATAGAGGTGAGTCCGGAAGCTCCATATATCATAACTGATGTTTCATGGCATCGATATGTTAGCTATGATGACCATGTGCTCGAGCCGGACGAATATTTCGATCTTGTTGATGTAAATTACTACATGCTTGTTATTCTCTCCCCTAAGGAAGGCTTTGTCTTTGGCGAGAATCCGATGGTTTATTTTGACGGTGATAGTTCCGTTTTTGGTTACGGAATACTCTCCGACAATGATTATCGGGTATATACTATCGATTATCAGGTAACTGACCCCACCAGCATTTCCGAGCAGACATCGTCAAGTGTCGCACTCTGGCCCAATCCCGTGGTGAACTTCCTTTATTTGGATGTCACGGTGGGCACATCTGTCAGCGTTTTCGACATGACGGGTCGTATGGTGAAGCAGGAACGTTACGAGGGCAAAATCGATGTGAGCAACCTGGCCCCTGGTATCTATGCCATTAAAGCCGGTGGTATTATGGAAAGATTTTTGAAGGAATAGTTTTTTGAGTGGCTGCCGCTTTATTTACAATTACAATGTTTGACGAAGCTCGAGAATAAAGCCAAACTATCCGAGTCTGTCCTGAACATATATTCGGGATGCCATTGAACGGCCCAAACGAAACGCTTGCCCATCATTTGTACTGCTTCTATGATACCGTCAGGGGCGACGGCCATTGCAATCAAATCATTACCGAGGTCTTTGGCGGCTTGGTGGTGCAGGGTGTTCACTTCGAGGATGTCTTTGCCCAACAGCGTCTGTAAATCTCCGTTCAGCATGACTGTATGGGTTGGAACGCCGTAAGGCTTGCCTTGACGGTGGACAATCTCCGAAGGATGCTCTGAAGGAAGGTCTTGCCAAAGCGTACCGCCCAAAAACACATTGATGAACTGTAGGCCACGGCAAATTCCGAGTATGGCCTTGTCGGACGGCAGGGCTTTCGAAAGCAGAAGCCTTTCCAATTTGTCGCGTTCCGGACTGGAAACAACTAAAGGGTCATCCTTCGCCCCATAAAGCTCTGGCGTGACATCCTGTCCGCCCGTAAACAGGAATCCGTCGCAGGTTTTCAAAGTAAAGACATCACAATTATTCCAGCAACCAACGCAGAAAGAAAGCCCCCGTTCGTCCGGATTTTCCATCCGATATTGATATTATCGTTACTTTAGTTTGCCGTTCAGAATTCTGTTCCTGACGCATTTTACGGCGGGTTTGTAATAGTCAATCTCCATCGCCTCGAGAGTGCGTTTTAGTTCGTCTATCAATTCTGGGTAAAAGTTACACATGCGGAAGGCGAGTTTCATACAGACCGACTGAATGCCAGGATACTCCCCGACATCTATCATGTGTTCGAAACAGAAATCGAGGAAGTCCGTACGCAGGTCATCTTCAGACATCTCCAGTCGTTCAACGATGTTAAGGGACAGTCGCCTGACGGATGAATTATCAGTCTGCATGGCTTGGTTGATGAGTTCGTTGAGTATCACTTGTAGCTGCGACAGCTCCTCTTTGTTAGCCTTGGTCAGTCCCCACAAAGCACTCCTTGCCACACGATAATCTTGATTGAATGCATACTGACGAGCAAAGCCAATGAAATCACCAGAAGCCTTTATCTCTTCGTAAATCTCTTGGGCACCTCCCTCGCTGAATGTCTGTTGTAATCTCTCTTTTGTTATCGCCATACTTAAGACCCTTAAACCAATTTAATATTTCCATGTCGATATAACTTATAGTTCATTATACGGTTTGTCATCCAAAGGACGGGTGCAGCCCCAATCCTTGGAAAAGTTGTCAAATTCTTCATTGACTTTTTTCAAAAACAGCAGGCTCACCATTTTGCGCAACAGCCAGGGATACTGTTCCGGGCCAGTGAATTTTGCCGCTTCTGGGGTGAGGAAATTGCCTTTCTGTGCAAACAGGCGCCCCATGTTTACGTAAGGTGCAACCATCTTTTCAGTAACATCGGCTTTAGCGGTACGGATGCGGAAACTGCCACCATGAATCAGCGTGCCGCCATAGCTGCAACCGAGCTGTGTGGGCAATCCCTTCAGGAAACGCTCGCATAAACGGAACTCGTTGCCTTCGTCCATGCCCCCGTGAAGGAGGAAAGAAAGTTCACCAGGATGCTTGCGCTCAGTGGGCAGTGTCTCTAAAAACTCCAGCATCAGGCCGGGCACACACTCCACATAGAGCGGGAATGCGATGAGGGTGCGTTCGCGAGATAGGTAAGCCTCACGTGCCGCATCCCATTCTTTGCGGTTGGAGAGGTTATGAAGTTCCCAAGTAATGCCAGTCTCTTCCAGTCCCTTGGCGAACGAGTGGATAATCTTGTCCGTGTTGCTGAACTTCGCCACACGCGGGCTGCCGTTGATGAAGACCAGATGGGAGAGTTTCGAGTTTAGGGTTGAAAACCTAAGGTTTGGAGCTGTTTCGGGAGTCTTTTCAAGGGCGATGGCTCCGAGTGTATGCCCGCCTATGTTCGCGGCGGTACGCTTGCACCAATCCTCCATCATCGTCTGTTCCGCATTGCCTTTGTACAAGAGGCCGATGTTCAGCGCATGGTAACGCAACTCATGCCGCATCCAGCCGTCGCGGAAGCCGATGGTCATGTTCAGCATGGGCATGATGCGGTCCATCATCCGTTTGCCCTTGTAGTCCAAAAAGCCAAAACGCGTATCAGAAACAAGCCATAGGTTATCGGCTTGTACCAGCTTTTTGAGAATGCTCTCGTAATCATCCTTGATGGCGCAAATGCCGGGTGTCTTGAGCCAACACTGGTTGCAGCCCATGCAATGCGCAATCTTCATGTTGGAGGTGTCGATGATTTCCACCTCTTGATTCGGAATCAGAGCGCGAATCATGTCGTTATCGACGCTTGCTCCTATTGTGTTTAAAACTAAATTCATTGTTCTGTCTGTTAAGTGACTATTCAAATTTAAACTGCATTTTTTTCGACTTGGGACATTTTGACTATGACTGCTTTGACTGGCTTTTAGCTTTTAGCGGTTAGCTATTAGCTTGGTAGCTCCTAAGCTAAAAGCTAATTGCTAATAGCTAACAGCCCTGCATAGTCATCGTCATTGTCACAAGTCATTGTCCAAAATATAAACTAAACTTGCTCTTCCACTTACGACTTCATTCTTTCCTGGGCATCCTTGCCGGCTCCTGTGCCTTTGTATTTGCTGCGCGTCGAATTCAGGCGATAATACACCGACACTTGAAACTTGTGTGTCGAGAAGCGGTTCTTCTGCTGGATTTGATAGTAGCCCATGTCGCTGTACTCGTTCACGCAGCTGCGTTGCAAGATGTCTAAAACTGCCGCACGGACGGTCAGCGACTTGTCGCTCAGGAAACTTTTCTGCACGACCACGCCAAGGTTGGTGTAATCGTAATCGTTGTAGAAATTCAGCTGATGGCCGCGCGAGCGGAACATGAAATTGATGTCAACCTTCCAATCGTGCTTGAAACTGAAAGTGTTGAAGGCGTTGAAAGTAAAGACAGGCTTATCAAAATGAACCCTGCGTATGCCTTCGGAAGCGTGAATGTCGTCCAAGTCGAGCCAGAGGTCTTGTTTTTCCACACCTGCGGTGGCGTTGAGCGACCAGATGCCTGCCCTTGGCGTTACCGAAATGTAGGCACCAATGGTGTTGATGGGCTTGTCAAGGTTGATATGCTTGATGAGCGCGGCATCGCCATCGGTGAGGTAGGCCCACTGCGTGATGGGGTGCTTGCACTTGCCGTAAGAGGCTGAGAACGAGAGCCATTTGTAGGCAACATTCAGCGTAAGGTCGTGAATGCGTTCGTTGAGCAGCTGCGAGTTACCCGCCTGCATGGAATAGCGGCTGATGTAAGTGACGGCATCGTTCATCGCGAAGAAACTCGGACGGTTGGTCTTGATGCCATACGAGAGGCCCATCTCCACCTTGCCCAAGGCGACGGAATAGGAAGCCGTCGGGAAGAACTCGTCCTGCGGGCGATACAGGAAGTCATCGTTGGTCACGTCTCTATAGTCCAAAAGCGTGTGCTCGTAACGCAATCCCACGCTGGCCTGTCCCCATTTCCCGAAGTCGCAAGCGTATTCAGCAAAGGCCGCGATGTTGTCTTCCATAATGTCGGCATCGGTATTGGCAATGGTCTGCTTGTCAATCCAATAGGTGTTGTGACGTTTGGCGAAGGTCATCTCTGTGCCTGCTTCAATGGCTCCTTTCCAAAGGGGATAGGAAAGCACCAACTTGGAGGCATAAAGACGGCTCTCTGCTCCCGACTTGCTCCTGACAAAGTCGTCTTGTATCAGACTCTGCTCCACGTTTTCACGGTCGGTGTTGGTCGCGGTGTTGAGGTAATCAAAGTTGAAGTCGATGCCCAATTTGCCCACGGTTCCGTTGTAATAGGCATTGGTGAGGAGGCCGAGCGGTTTGGTTTCCTTGCTGGTCTGTTCGCTGTAGAGATGGTCGAGGAAAACACCGTTTTCAAAGACATCCTCATCGTAAATGACCTTGTTTTCGCCGCCGAGAAAATGGGTTAAATCGGCGCGGATACCCACTGAATGATTGTCTGAGATTTGCCAGTTGGCGCCGGCGGTATAGACCAATTGGTTGTTTTTCCAAGTCATGGTGTAGGGGCCGGTTTGGCGGAACACTTTGGTGGTGTTGGCGATTTCCTCCAAGGTGCTGTATTGGTGGTAGTTCAAGCGGCTGTAATACACCGAGCCAAACACATCGACACCGTTTTTCCTATAGTTCATGCCAAGCTTTCCACGTGGCGTATTGAAGCCGTAGCACAAGTCTTGGTCGTCATTAAGGTTCAGATCGAGGCTGAGGCCATCGCCTTGTTGTTTTTTGGTGCGGATGCGGACCACCGCCCTCACTGTGGCATCATATTGCGCCCCCGGGTTGTTGATGACCTCTACATCGCGGATGTCCTCACTGCGCAAACGCCGCAATTCGGTGTCGTCGCGCATCAGTCGTCCGTTGATATAGACGATGGGTGAGCCTTTGCCCAACACCGCAAGGCCGTCCTCGCTGCCTGTCATTCCGGGCACTTTGGTCAACATCTCCTGCGCCGTCCCTGAATTCTCAAGCACCGAGCCTAGTATGGTGGTAATCATCGAGTTACCTGTCAGCCTTGTTTGGGGCAACTGGCTTTTCACGACTACCTCGCCGAGCATTTGTGAATCCATCGTCATTTGGAGGGTCAAACCGTTCGTTGCTTTTGCGTATTGGATTTGATAGCCCACGCACGACACCTTCAGCAGGCCTTCTTTTTTGTCGGTCTGTAAGTTAAATGTGCCTTGTTCGTCGGTCACCGTTCCCTGTACGAAGGTTGAATCAGGCAGTGAGAGCAGCATCACGTTCACGAAAGGCATCGCCTCACCGTTTTCGTCGGTGACACGGCCCGTCAAGTTTTGGTTTTGTGCAAGCGCCGAAACCGACATCAACAGTGCGGCGATAAGGAAAGAAAATCTCAATTTTTTCATAACAACATCGTATTATTTCGGATTAAATCGGCTGCAAAATTAGTGTAATATCCGTTCCGAAATGAAAACTTTATATGGACAAAGATGTGGACATTAGAGCGATTTGAGCTGGACATATAGGTGTTTTTCCCTATTTTTGCAGCGTACAATAACGGAGCAATAGTTTTATTATGGCAAGACCAGTAAGCATTACAAAAGACAAGATTCTTGTAGCCGCCTTGGATGTGGTGAGAAAAGGCGGTGCCTCTGCCCTCACCGCCCGAAGCCTCTCCTCGGCATTGGGGTGCGGCGTCAACCCTATTTTCTCTGCATACGGCTCCATGGAAGGTGTTTTAGAAGCTGTACGAACCCAAGCCCGCAATATGTTTAAGGAACGTGTAGGCGCGGGATTTGCCCTGAATCCGCCCTTCAAAGGCTTTGGAATGGCCCTCTTGTGGTTTGCGATGGACGAGCCTGAGCTTTTTAAATTGGTGATGGGAAGCAGGACTTCGGCGGCGTCTTTCGAGGAGTACATCGACACTCATATAGGCTTCAAAGAGGAGTCACTCGCTGCCATAGCCCAATCCTTCGACCTTCATGGCAAAGACGCTGAAATGCTTTATTACCAGCTGCTTCTGGTCGGTCTTGGGCTGGCCCATACCTGTGTGGAAGGACACGCTCCATTGAGCATCTCACAAGCATCCGAAATCATCGGCAAGAATGTGCGGGCCTTTTTGATGGTCATCCGTGCCGGAGGTGATGAGCGCGAATCCTTCATGCCCACCAAAGGTACTGGACCAGTAGGCGACGTGAGTTCCTATCTCCTCATGCATGCCCTTGCAAGCCAAAACCACCTACTTCAGGAACTTCATGCCAATCCCCGATACATTCAGGACAGCGAATGGGTCGAAATGGAACGCGTGCTCCGAAACAGCTTCTCCCTCACCCCAGAATCCCTCAGGGAGAAACACCCCAACCTCACTCGGGGCGATGTCCGCCTGATCATCCTTTCTCATTTGAGGTTCACCGTGGCCGAGCAAGCCCTGCTTTTGGGTATTTCGCCCGCCTCCGTCACCAAGGCCCGACAGCGGCTTAAGAACAAGATAGGGACTTCCATGCTCCAATAATTTCGCCGACATATTTTCAAAAAAGACTACCTTTGCAGCAATTTTAACACACGTAACGCCATGCATCAGCTTCTTATAGAGCAATATGGCATTGACACTATGGCCTTGCCTTCACGTGTCACATTGGAGTATAATGCACACACGCAGGAGGCTTTGGATGCTGGGGTAAAGGAAGTCACTTTGGCCGCCATGCTTCCTTGTCTGTGGTTGTACAACTGCGTCGGTTACGACATCCTGCATAACGCAAACTTGGAGGGGAACCCTTACAAGGATTGGATTATGGCATACGGCGATGAGGAATACACGGAAGGGATGAACCGAGTGCTGGAGATCATTGACAAGTGGGCTGCAACCGTGGACGACGATGTGCTATCGAAGATGGATGAGGTCTTTATAGAGGCCGCATGGCTAGAATACGCTTTCTGGGAATACGGTTATACGGGCAACGATGAAAGTCCTTTCGGCTCTCATTAATTCCCCATTCCGTTCGTTCGGAGTTGCCATCCGAACGCATTGAATATCAGCATTTGTAATGCGGAACGAACATCTTAGTAGCGGATTATAAATCCTTGTATTCCGTCACGGCTGAATTGCAAATCCAGCCGAACTTGGGATTTAAATGTGACTTGTAATCCTATTTATAACCATAAGAAAATCAATATAAAAAACCAAAATGCCATAACGGAATGTTGTTGCCGTGGGCGAATTCGATGTCGGCTTTCACAATATAGCCTTCCGCAGCCTGTTTGATTTGTTTTTGTCCTTTACTTTTTCCACCCACCTCGAATGTACGTCCATCTATCTCAAAGTCGGAAACCTTGGAAGTGGTGACATTCGAAACTTGTCGTAATTGGTTGTAGAAGAATGTTTCGCGTAAGTTGCCCACCTCTGGTTTTCCATCGGCTAACAAGTAGCATAGCGACGGATTGTCGATGTAAACTTTCTCCACTTTTCCCAATGCCCTGATGCCGCCAGTGTCATCGCGTAACTGCCCGATAAGGCCTGCTTTTTCCATATAGTACATATAATCTTTCAAAAGGAGTCTAGTGGTGTCGAGCATTTGTGAAATAGATTGGTAGTTAGGTTTGAAAGGGGCGCTTTGCGACACAATCATAAGCAAATGCTTTAGTTTGCGTGCTGTTGCCACATTCAATCCAGCATAATAGGGGATGTCGTTCTCAATGGTCTTCTCAACGATTTGCATCAAACGAAGGCGAAAGTCGCGCTCTTTCGCGAACGGATAGTATCCCGATTGGAGATATTGAAGGAACAACTGAAGCGGATATTCAATATGTATCGCCTCATTGCCTCGCAATGCAAGCACCTCATCGAGCGAAAGAACAGGTGTGGCAATGCCATGAAACATATCAAGGTATTCGCGGAACGACAGGCCTTGCATGTCGTACATGATGGCTCTTCGGCTCAAGTCATCTTGCTCGCCCTTGTCGATGTCGAGTACAGACGAGCCAGTGAACACCACATTCAAGTCAGGGCGCAGGTCATAAATCATCTTCAATTCCTTCGACCAATCCTTATACTTATGGATTTCGTCGACGAAAAGATACTTGCCTCCTTGCTTTGCAAAAGAAGTAGCCATATCAAACAAGCGGTGATTGGAAAAATAAAAATGGTCACAAGTGACAAAGAGAGCCGTTTGCAAATCCAGTGCTTTCTTCATACGCTGCAACAAAAGCGTGGTCTTTCCAATACCGCGCGCTCCTTTTATGCCTATCAAGCGGTTGTCCCAGTCAATCTTGTCATAAAGGTATCTGACAAAAGTGGTATCCGTCAGGGACAACATGAAAAGCGATTGCTCGAAAAGTTCGTTCAGTTCCTCCATATTTGCATTGCTTTTGTGTCTATTCGTGTGCAAAAATATATAAAATGTACTTTCCAACAATCATTTTTTCTAAAAAAGTGTTTGTTGCAAGGCGCATTTTTGCATTGGTTATACGATTTTCCACCTGATAGTAAACAAAGTTTCTTCCTTGATGCCTTTTTGCGACAGCGTCATTTCCACTTCATCGAAAAGCTTATCCTGTTTTCCGCGATTTTCATCTATGATTTTATAAGTGCTTAAATTCCAGCGAATTTTCTTGTAAAAATTTGCGTTTTTGGGTGTCCCGCACTATCTTTGCGGCATGTTTGTGCGTCGTAAAGTCAACAAGTCGGGTAGCACCAGTATACAGGTGGTGGACAAAAGCGGTGGCGGATACCGCGTCGTGTCCAGCCTCGGGACAGCCAAGGAGGAATGGGAGCTCAAGCGTCTTGAGGCCAGGGGCAGGCAATATGTCAGGGAGCACAGCCATCCCGAGCTTCCGCTTTTTGAGCAAGGCATCGACGACAGGCTGGAGGAGCTGCTCTCCGGCTTGGGCAACAGCCAGGTGCAAGTAATCGGTCCTGAGGTGATCTACGGGAAGCTATACGACGAGATAGGATACGGTGCCGTCGGCAGCAAGATGTTCAGGCACCTGGTCGTCTGTCGCCTGTTCAACCCCGGGAGCAAGCTCAAGACCATCGACTACCTGGCACGTTACCTTGGGGAATACTACACCTCCGACCAGATATACCGTTTCCTTGACAACCTCTGTCGCCGCAAGGGAGAGACGCCGGACAAGCCCGACATCAAGAGCCAGGTCGAGCGCATCAGCTTCGAGAGGACGAAGCGGGAGTGCGGAGGGTGCGTGGAGGTCGTGTTCTACGACATGACGACTCTGTACTTCGAGGCCTCGGACGAGGACGACCTGCGCAAGTGCGGGTTCTCGAAGGACGGGAGGCACAGCAACCCGCAGATATTCCTCGGCCAACTTCTGCGCATGGATGAGGAGCAACAGGAACTATATGGTATCGTCACATACCACTCGAAAAGCTAAAAGTTGGGTGTCCCAATGCGGAAAACAGGAGCGTCATTTCCACTTCATCGAAAAGCTTATCTCTCTTGGCTTCTATTTCATCCTGTGCGTCATCGCCCATGTATTACCGCAATACAACCCCGTTCGTTCGGATTTGCAATCCGAACGCATTGAATATTAGCATTTGTAATGCGGAACGAACATCTTAGCAGCGGATTATAAATCCTTGTATTCCGTCACGGCTGGATTGCAAATCAAGCCGAACTATGTCTCTAATTCTTCTGTAATTATCAGTTGCCATGGGTTTCTTTGTAACTTTCAACATGACTATTTTCAAAACGGGAATGGCCGTTGTTATGAGTTACTTCCATTTTGGAAATACCACCTGAAACACATTGCAAAATTTACAAAAACTGGATCGGACAGCAATTCTCCTTCTTTTTTCTCTTCAAAACAATAGTCACTCTATGCTTTTTAACAACAAATCTAAGGTTGTATCTGTGTATGTTCGCCAAATTTTTAAATCAATTGATTTGTAATCTTCAAACAATTGTTTCACAAATTCAATCTCAAATACCAATCGTAGATCGTTCGGGTCGTTATCAGGTTGTCCTTCTTTGCGAGTGCCGACACGAGCTACTCTAATCAGATACAAGTCGCGAATACCTTTACTCTTTATATACGGCATAAAATAATACAGCTTGTTGAGAACCAGTGTTGAAGGAATTTTTTTGCCTGTGTAATAAATCTTTGCTGATTGATTAAGGAATTGTTCTATATTATCTGATTTAACATAGCACACAAACACACTTCTTGAATCATTGCTCAATTGTTCATAAGACAATGCAGAACTTTTTTCACAAACCGCACTATTCTCTATGATATAATAAGGATACTGTTGTAACACTTCAAAAAGGTTTAGTTGTCTAACCCTGGAAGCAGTTTCTTTCTTTGGAACTTGTTTTGCGCTCTTTTCCAATGATTCCCTATTCAATCTGCGTCCCATCAATTTGTGCCAAATAGAGCGGGCCATCTTGGTTTCTTTCTCAGAAAATCCCATTCCATTTTGTAAAAGCTCCTTGTCTGTGAAGTCGAGTATCTCATCAGCCGTTTTCTTCTCTCGAACCATTTGATCTACCTTCTCAAACAATTTGGCGTTTTCCTCACGATAAGGCAGATAAACTCCTTCCACCTCGCTGGGCATTAGCTCCAGTACTCCACCGCCAAAGTTGCGACCAAGAATCTCTGCAAAAGCAAAGGATAGAGAGTTGTAGTAACTCACTACAAAAGCCTTGCGGTTCACACCATCCTTGATAAAGACACGATGCATAGTGTCCGTAGTGTATGCTTGTGCATCATTCAACACGAATTTGGGGTAGAGATTATTACGACGAAGGAAGAGAGCATCAGAAAGTTTGATGGATGGTATCACATACCAGTCATCGCGGATGCTGGTCTTATATCCCTTATTGATGCCTTGCTGTTCGCCATTCTCGATATATGCCTTGGTGCCCTTGTTGCCATTCTCTTTAGCATCAGGGGTAAATACCAGTAGGTTGGCTTTAGCACCATTAGCAAGATTTTGTTGCCAGTCGGCTTTCGTAAAGCACAAGCTATTCACCTGCACGCTACGACCTACCATTGGACGTGCATACTCATGTAGTTGGTACATATCTATCACTCCCTGCGGTACCGTAAAGTATCCGTTGGAGCCCGTTGTGATACCAACCTCGACATCAGCATATGTGCCAATCTTTGGCATATTATCAACCCTGACTTTACTCAGGAAATCAAGTTCCTCTTTGTCAAGGAAGTAATAGGTCCATTTATCTGCATGGAAATCTATCTGCTTGGTGGGTAGTTTCAGACGATGGGGGTCAAGCTGTTGCAATGCATCTGCATCCTTCACCTCGATATGTTCTATCAGATGTTCTTCTGTGCCTGTACGTTCGCATAGTAAAAGCACTACCTCTTGCTGTATTTCCTCAAATACCAGGTTCTCGAACGAGATGATGTTTATCTTATTGAACGATGTGGCCAGATACTTTCGAAGCTGCTGAGCATACGTTACTTGAAGAAGTTCCGATGGAATAACGAAACCCATCTTGCCATGTTCTTTCAGCAGCAAGCTACATCCTACAATAAATGTCACCCACGCATTGGTCAACTTAGAGCGCTTTAACCCTGCTTTCTTAAATATCTCGCCTGCCAGTTCTTGCTGACCTTCATCATAATACTGATAGCGAATGAATGGTGGATTGCCTACAACAAGGTCAAACCTCTGTTCTGTATCTAAACAAAAACGATGGAAATCAGCATTTATTACCTCCGAATCATGTAACCCAATGGCTTGTGCTTTTTCTGCTTCTGCGGCTTCATATTCAACCGCAGTGGCATGATGAAACAGCATGTGTTCTCTTTTCATCTGCTCCAAGAACACTCCATCTCCACAACTGGGCTCCAATATGTCAGCATTAGTGCTACCGTTTATGCCCCAATGGAGTATAAACGAGGCAATTGCAGGCGGTGTGTAATATGCACCACGCAATTTCCGTGCGGAAGCGTCCTCAATCAGCTGCATATTGTTCCTTGATTATTGGGATGATACTATCATATTGTTCCATGCCATAAAGGTGCATGATAAAGTCAGCCTGTTGCTGTTTTGCTATTTCAAATTTACGTTGCAAAATGGTTAGTTTACGTTTGTTACCCTGCGAGGCATTAATCTCATCACCTATTTCGATTAATTGCTTTTGCAATTTTGCTATGTGATTGTGAGCCAAACGCTCATCTTCGTTCTGAAAGTCAATCTTACGTATAGGAAGTAATTTCAAGACCTTTGTACCTCTCGCAATAAATCCACCTCTGAATATCTCGCCATATAATGAACTAATCCATTCCAAATACTTGCTGTTTAGAATGGCCTGTATGTAATAGATAGAATACAAGGAATCCTCTGGCAGAGCAATTACACAATATCCCGCTGTCCCTCCCGAGGATACAAAAGTACTGAAGCTATCAATAGCGTATTTATCACCAGTAGAAAGCACTCCCACAATAATTTTTTGTGGTAAGTTGCAAGCATCAAGGCTTTGACTCCTTCCATATCTGTGCCATTCATCGGGTGAAGTGGGTTCAGGCTTGATGTCTCGCGAAGGTGCATTAAGAATAGCTTTATAAGCTGTAAGATATTTGTATAGATGTGGATACTTCTTCTTAATCTCAAAAAGAGGTATCAAATTCAGTTTTCCTTCGTCATCCTTTGAATATGGGAATATTACGCAAGCATTAGGTTTGAAAGTGCGATATGTATTTAGACTATCATCACCACGAGATGTTTGAAAATAGGGCCTTGTAACCTCTTTTTCAACTTTCCATTCTTGCCCATTGTTCATAAACGTATAAAAGCCATCTTCGTCCGATGTAGGCTGGAAAATATATACTTTGTTTGCACTGGTTTGTATTCCATTGAAAATATTGTCATCACCAGTGATAGTTGAAAGGTTAATGCTGCTTGACCAAATGGTGTTATAGGCTTCCCGCAGGTGCTCTGGGAACAAAGGCCAAACATTTTCTGTAATTTCGTCAAACAATTTAGCATCACTATGAAGATTATGTTTGTCAGCTATTTTCCATTGCTCTAGGTTGTTCACTTCACTATATTTGAATGTGTTGTGACTCGCTTTTTTTAGAATAAGCAAACAAGTGTAGTTGGATTTGCCTTCAAACACCTTACATGCTCCAAAGGAAGTAATGGCTTCAAGCGTTTTTTGTGTAGAAATCAATCTGCGTAATTCCTGACCCGCACCAACCTTCATGAATTTCAATGGAACAATATAGCCTAACATGCCATTCTCCTTCAACAAGGATAGGGCACGTTCTACAAATACAAAATACTTATCGAACTGTTTGTATGCAGTAATATATTTGTTCTTATAGATAGGTAACTCTTTGGGCGTAATATTCTTCATGCCCTCTGTTGTTAGGTATGGAGGGTTGCCTATAATGACATCAAAGTGCAGCTTCTTAAAATCAAAAGGATTGATTTCTGTTGCATCTTTCAAGTCAATGTCGCTGCTTGACAAAAGACTGTTGCCAAAATGAATGTTTGGAGTGAGATCGGGTAAAATGGGATGTTCTTTCATCAAACTAGCAGAATCCTCATTCTCTAACAATTTCAATAGTAAACCAAATTTGCACGCTTCTGCAGCATTAAAATCCTTATCGACACCATAGATGCAATTGGTCAGCAATTGCTTCTTTGCAACAAACTTTAATCTGTATGAGTTTTCTCCTATCTGCACCAACCTTGATGTGTCATGTCCGATATAGTAGTCTATTAGAATGTCACTCAACAATTGATAAGCCTCCAATAGGAAAGCTCCTGAACCGCAGGCAATGTCTGCAATCTTCATCTTCAAGATATCTTTGTCGGTTTTTCCATTGCATAGTGGTAAAATGGTCTGGCGCAAAATCTCACGGATGATATATGTCGGCGTTGGCACCACATCACGATCAACATTCTCCGGCTTCCTAACAATTTGCAATTCATTTCCCACCATGGATAGTTTCTCGGCTATAAATATCTCATAAATATGGCCCAAAATATCAGAGGAGAAGACGCTAAACGAATATGGACTTTCAGGAAAGTATAATTGGCGGATGATTGTCCAAAAAGCCGAACTGGCATTGCATACCACTTGTTCTGATAGTGCTTGATCAAAAAGCCCAGAATTAAATCGTGTATCGGCCTTTTTGAACTTGTCAAGCAAAGCTATAAACTGCCCATTGTCCGCAATTGCAAGCAACTCTTTATAAGTCTCGATATTTCTATCTTCACATACACGAAGAAATAGAATTTTGTTGATGTAGCTTTGTACTTCGTCACCCAGTAACTCCATGTCAATAGTAGGATCAGCTGCAAGTATTTCCTTGCCAAGCATCAATCGCCACTCATTAATCTGCTTCAAAAACTGTTTATCGACAGACCATTGTTTCAAACGCACCTCAATGTCTTTCCATTCCTCATCGAACCGACCTGAATAGATGGATTCCTTACCCAATAACCTTTGTAGTTCATCAAACAACCCCTCGTACTCCGTATAATGGTATTTCTTAATCAATGCTCTTTGATTCGTGTCATTCTCCTCGACTTTCACGGAGGTATCATAAATCATCAAATACTCAAAATTTGAGAGAACAGATATTTTCAAATTAGCTGTGTATCCATAACGTCGAACCTGACGTGCCGGTGCATCCACCTCATGTATATGAACACAAGGTTTCTTTGCTTCAAGAAAGAACTTGCGCTCAGCATACAAGCGGAATGTGTAATCTGGTTTTTTTGTGTTCTCAGAAGCACCGGCTTTAAGTGGTTCCTCTAAAATCACCTCTCGTTCATTCGTTGGCCGACCTGCTCTGTTTTTGATGTCCCATCCCAACAACTCAAATAACGGATCAAGGAAATCACTTCGTAGTAGTGTTTCGTTATATCTATCAGTTAGATAATAGTCTCTATCTGATTCATATTTTTCTATTAATTCGTGTAATTCCTTATTCATATTTCCGCAAAACAATTATATCATGATTGTATTGTTTCCGCTGCAAAATTAGCAAAATCTTCTTCAAAATCCATCATCTTTCAGATACAAATCTCACCCCATCACCACATCCAAAACCATCATCAACACAAAGCCGACGGCAAAACCGATTGTGCTGAGGTTGGAATGTTCGCCCGAGGAGGCTTCGGGAATCAGTTCCTCGACCACCACATAGCACATGGCTCCGGCGGCGAAAGAGAGCATGTAAGGCAAGATGGGTGTCAGCCAAGCGGCCAACAGCACCACCAACAAACCACCCAAGGGCTCCACTACCCCACTCAGGCTGCCGAGGAGGAACGAACGCCCTTTGCTGTTGCCCTCGGCACACATGGGCATGGAGATGATGGCCCCTTCGGGGATGTTTTGGATGGCGATGCCGAGCGACACCGCCACGGCACTGGCCAACGTAACGCCTTCGGCACCTTGTGAGGCGGCGGCAAACACCACGCCCACCGCCATGCCTTCAGGCAGGTTGTGAATGGTGACAGCCAAGGCCAACATGGCTGTGCGAGAGAGTTTTGAACGCGGGCCTTCGGGCGTATTAGAACCAATATGCAAGTGGGGCGTCAGTTCGTCCAAAAGCAGCAAGAAGCCGACACCGGCAAGGAAACCTATTGCGGCAGGCAACACCGACCAATGGCCGCTCTCCGCCCGCATCTCAATGGACGGAATCAGCAGCGACCACACCGAGGCGGCCACCATCACGCCGGAAGCAAAGCCCAACAGCGACTTCTGCAAACGCGGCGACATGTCTTTCTTCATGAAAAAGACGAACGAAGCACCTAACATCGTGCCCAACAATGGAATCAATAATCCGACAGTAATACCCATAGCAGTTTATTTGTTTGCAAAAGTACAAAAAAAATGTGCGGCACAGATTGTTCTGTCCCGCACACGTTTTTCATTCATTTATCAACGAATCATGAACCTGTCGTCCAACTCAAAGGTGTAGCTGTACGAAGGACGCTTGGCGACCACCGGATCATTGCCGTAGGGCACGAAACGGGCGATGAAGCCCATGATGTCCTGCTTCATTTCCGGAGTATAATGCTCTACGTTGTTAATGTCATGATTATGGTTAGTAAAACATTCTGGTTCATTTTTAATCCTTGCATAATCTCTCAACCAGCTCTTTATGCTGCGGATATAGTTTCAAAAGGTCAGATTTCTTCGCCAACTCGAAGTTTTCAAAGGTGAAGGCCGGAGCCACAGCACAGCCCACGAGCGAGAATCCCTTTTTACCTGGCAATTCCGCTGCGAACCACTGCTCCGGCTCGATGACGACCTGCATTTCGGCATCGGCAGACAGATGATGCGTCTTCAATTCGCCGTCGGGAGCGATAACGTAGATGTCGAGTGGCTCGCCGGCATGGTAATACCAAATCTCCACCACATCATGCAAGCGATGGAAAGCCGAAAAATCCTCATTGCAGAGCATGTAATATATGGTGGAAATCCGTTTCTTGCCGTTTTCGTCGTTGCCGTACACCTGACGGTACCAGCCGCCTTCGGGATGGGGCGTAAGACCTTGTTTTTGAATGTAATCTTTTGCGTCCATAACAGTTATTTCAATGGCGCAAAGATACAAAAAATCTGAAACCACTCCCCTGCCCTTGCCTGATATGCGGATTTTCTAACTATTAGCAGTGCTACCCAGATAAAATGTGCTATCTTTGCACCCGATTTGGCCAAGGGAATGCCGTGCGAATCGGCAACAGTGCCCGCTGCTGTGAGTCCGCGTAAGGCCTGTCAATCAAGCCACTGTCCGGCTCCTCCGGATGGGAAGGCGACAGGCTCGGACAAGTCAGAAGACCTGCCAAACAGAGAGTTCAATTGCAAGCCTTCGGGAACAAGGGCGACGCTAAGCGCGGCAATTAGCATGGCTGCTTGCGATGGTTTTGCAACATTTGTTCAATGCGTAATAATCAATAAATTATGCGTAAAAATCTATTATTTATCCTTTCGCTTTTCGCGACAACACTGGCCTTTGCGCAAGAGCCGGCCACTTTTGAAGATGTGCCCCTTGGTAGCGGTGGTATCTGGCAACCCCCTACAGGCGAGAATGAGATGCCCAGCGGCGGCTGGCTCTTTACCAATTTTAACGAATACGGCTATTGGGGCGGTTTTACGGCCTCCAACCGCACCGACCTGAACCAGACGGGGCTGAATGCCCAATATACAGCCGTCACTGGCTGCGGCTACGATGGCTCGTCGCAGTATGCCGTGGCTTATACCTACGGGATGCAAACCGAGGTGTATGCCGCTGACGGACAGTCGCATACGGTGACAGGTTGTTACATCACCAACAATCTATGGGCTTATCAGGATGTCTTGGAAGGCAGCATGGGTCAGACGCCTTTTGGCGGCCTCACTGGCGATGACCCCGACTGGTTCAAACTGACTGCCACAGGCAAAAACGCCAGCGGGCAAACCATCGGCACACTCGATTTCTATTTGGCCGACTACCGATTTGACAATCCTGAGGATGATTATGTCCTCGAAACTTGGGAGTGGTTCGACCTTAGTCCTTTGGGCGAAGTAGCTTCCATTTCGTTCAGCCTTTCCTCAACCAAGAGCAACTACGGCGGCATGATTACGCCAGCCTATTTCTGCATGGACAACTTCAACGGCGGCGGTACAGCTCCCGACCTTCCCCCTTATATCGTCAACCCCGTGCCGGATGTGGTGTTCAACAACTATCCGCAGACCCTGCAAGTCAACCTTGATGGCGTGGCCACCGACCCTGACGACCCTGATGAGAACATCGTCTACAGCATCGTCAACAACTCCAATCCTGCTGCCTTGACTGCTACAATGAACGGCAAAATTCTGGTCATGACGCGCCAAAACGCCAACCAAGCCACCACCAATCTCACGATGCGTGCCACCAGCGACGGACAGTCGGTCGACTTCAGCGTGCATGTCATTATCAATGCCTACGTCGATGAGCCACCTTATATTATTAACCCCGTGCCGGATGTGGTGTTCGATGAATACCCGCAGGCCATCCAAGTCAACCTTGACGGCGTGGCCACCGACCCTGATGACCCCGATGAGAACATCACCTACAGCGTGATTTCCAATCCGAATCCTTCAGCGTTGCTGGCACAAGTCAACAATAAGACGTTGAACCTGTTCCGCCAAAATGAGAACGGTGCCACGGTTGACTTGGTGCTTCGTGCCATCAGCGATGGACAATATGTCAACTTCAACGTGCATGTCATCATCAACGCTATTATCGATGAGCCGCCTTACATTGTCAATCCAGTGCCGGACGTGGTGATGGACGAGTTCCCGAAGATTGTCCATATCGACCTCAACAATGTGGCCACCGACCCCGATGACCCCGATGAACTGATTGAATACGAGCTTGTTTCCAACTCCAACGAAGCGGCACTTTCGGCCACTATGAGCGGCAAGGTTTTGATGCTTGAACGCCTGACCGAAGACCAAGCCGTTGCCGATTTGGAAATGCGTGCCGTCAGCGACGGACAGTTTGTGGATTTCAACATCCATGTCATCATGAATTATGTGGAAGGCGTGGCTGAGAATGTAGCACGTTTCATGGCCTATCCCAACCCGACTTCAGGAACATTAACCTTGACTGTTGCCGATGCACAGCAGTTTGATTATGAGATATATAACACAATCGGTCAAGTTGTAACGAGCGGACTTATCATCGGCCATGAGGCTGTTCTTGATTTAAGCGATTGCCCCAAGGGCGTGTATTTCGTTTCTATCCTTTGGAACGACAATAGATTGATACAGAAAGTGATAGTAGATTGAGTTTTAGTTCGGTTATTTAAGGGCGGTGAGGGCAATCCATTTCGGGTTGCCCTTGCTGTTTATGCAAAAAAGGCCGACGACTCACGCCGCCGACCCAACAACATGAAAAAATAGATTTTAGTTATTTCTAAACTATTTCGGCACACTCGCGATAATCACCGAAATATTGTTGACGAACATGTTCACGGCGATGGCCAACAGAATGACGCCGAAGAACTTGCGCAAAATGAAGATAAGGTTGTTGCCCATCAGCTTTTGGATTCGTTCGAGTTGGCTGATGACGATGTAATCCAACAGAATATTGAGTATCAGCCCAATAAGGATGTTGATAATGGCGTAATCAGCGCGAAGTGAAAGCAAGGCGGTCAATGCACCTGGACCCGCAATCAGCGGAAAGGCAATTGGCACGATGCTGGCTCCGCTCGTACCGCCTTCATTCTTGATGATTTCACGACCCAAAATCATTTCTACTGCCAAGATGAAAAGGACGAAAGAACCGGCAACGGCAAACGAAGCCGCATCGATGCCGAAAAGTCTCAACAAGGCGTCGCCTGCGAAGAAGAACGCCAAAAACAACCCCAAGGCTGTCAAGCAGGCTTGCCCCGCCTTGATGGTTTTGTTTTGCTGCTTCATGCTCACGAAGATGGGAATTGAGCCGAGAATGTCGATGATGGCCGCCATCACGATGAAGGAGCTGAAGATTTCAACGAAATTGATGTTGCTGAACATAGAATGTAAGTTTTGAAAAGGAACTACGAATTAAACGAATTGAACGAATTGAACGAATGTATAGGTCAGAATTTGGCAGCCAAGGCTGCGAATCTTTACGAATTGATTCGTACTCATTTTCAACGAAGTTGCAAAATTCAATTCGTGACTATTAGTAACATTCGTGTTATTCGTAGTTAATAAATCAAACAATATTATTCCAAAGGTAATGGAAATGTGGCCCAAAGCGTTTGAAAGCGGCCTCGTCCAACTGTTCTTGGAACTGCGGATGGGCTACGGAAATGATGAGCTTGGCCCTTTCCTGCAACGAACGTCCGTATAGATTGACCGCCCCGTATTCCGTGATAAACCAATGGATGTGGTTGCGCGTGGTGACGGCACCCGAGCCCAAGTCCAAAGCAGGCACAATCTTGTTGATGCCCTTGCGGGTTGTCGAAGGCATGGCGATGATGGCCTTGCCCCCTTTGGAGCGCGAAGCACCATAGACATAGTCAATCTGTCCACCCACGCCGGAATAAATGCGCTCACCCAACGAGTCGGCGCACACCTGACCCGAAAGGTCGACTTGTATGGCAGAATTGATGGAAGTCATCTTGGGCTGTTGTGAAATAATGAAAGGGTCGTTGGTGTATTCCACGTCCTTCAGCAGCACTTCGGGGTTGCCGTCGATGAAGTTGTAGATTTTTTGCGAACCCATCACGAAGGTGGAAACGATTTTGCCCTTGTCGAGTTTCTTGTTGTTGCCCGTGATGATGCCTTTCTTGATCAGCGGCAAGATGCCGTCGGAGAACATTTCGGTATGGATGCCGATGTCCTTGTGGTTGTGGAGGCACGAAAGGATGGCGTTCGGAATGGAGCCGATGCCCATTTGGAGGCAGGCACCGTCTTCGATGAGTTCGGCGCAATAGCGGCCAATGGTTTTTTCGGCCTCGGTGGGCGTGGGCATTTCCACAGTGAGCAAGGGCGAGTCGTCTTCAACGAAATAGTTGATTTTGCTGATGTGGACGAGGGCATCACCCATTGTACGCGGCACGTGCTTGTTGACCACGGCAATGGTGAACTCGGCACTTTCCATGGCGGCCAAAGTGGCATCCACCGACGAACCCAACGACACGTAGCCGAACTTGTCCGGCGGACACACCTGAATCATGGCCACGTTGCATTTGATGTACTTTTCCCGATAGAGTTTTGAGGTTTCCCCAAGGAAGACGGGAATGTAGTCGGCGAGGCCTTTTTGGACGCTTTCGCGCACGTTGGCACCCACGAAGAAGGCATTATGTTGGAAGATGCCTTCAAACTCAGGGTTCACATACGGCGCGGCGCCTTCGGTGTGAAGATGGTGGATGTAAACGTTCTTGAGTTCGCCAGCGCGGCCTCTGTCGCACAGGGCTTTAACAAGACATTGCGGCACATTCGACACCGAACTGATGTGGACATGGTCGCCCGACTTGATGACTTTGACGGCCTCAGCGGCCGTAACTGCTTGATACTGTTTCTTCATACAAACACAGTTATAACTTGTTCAACTTCAAAAAACAGCAGCAAGAGGACAAAATGGAAAAACAGGAAACCTCAACGTTTCCCCTTGATTCCCAAGCTCTTGTTCCCGAAAGCTGCGAATATCGGAATTGGGCAGGTCTTCTGGCTCGTTCCAGTCTGCGGCGTCTTCCCGATACGAATATCAGTGACTTAGGTGCCACAAACCCGTTTGGAACTTACAGCTACGGGCATAGCTCCTGAATTTCACAGGATTCCCTATTAATCTTGGTGTAAGAACCCAAAACCGGCGGCAAAAATAGTGCTTTTTCCTTTATCGATTACAAGATAATTGCTTTTTCAATTCCTCGATAAGAATTTGTTCCTTTGTAGTCAATCGTTTTCCTCCAACCACTTCTCCAAAATGGCGCAGTACCTGTCGGTCTGTTCGATGAAGCAAGTGTGGCGGGCTCCTTTGAAGACTTCCCAGCGACTGTTGGGGATGTTCTCGTAGAGCGAGGCAGCCACCACAGGGGTGCAGATGTCGCGGGTACCACTGCAAATCAGGCAAGGTTGCTTGATTTGGTTGAGGCGGTCGGTGTACTCGAAATCGGCCAGGTCGCCTAAAGGTTGGTATTCATTGGGTCCCCATCCATAGAGATAGGCTTCGTTGCCAGCTCGTTTGGGGCGACGAAGACATTCGGGCGAGTTCTCGTCGACACTGATGACGTAACGCTCATAATAATGATCATTGGCGCGGAGATAGTCGGGGTCGTCCCACTTGCCGGTAGCCTCGGCGTGACGGATGGCTTCTTGGTCTTCCGCAGACATGTATTTGATGAGGCGGTGCTGCTCGCTGGCCCAGAGCGAACTGGAGGCATGACCCGAGGAGAGAATCACCGACTTAATACCTTGGGGCTGGCAATCAATGATGTAGGCAATGGCCTGCATGGCGCCCCACGACTGACCAAGAAGGTGGATTTGGTCGAGATGCAGGTGTTCACGCATAGCGATAAGCTCGTTGATCCAAGTCTCTTGGGTCCACAACTCGGGGTGGCCATCAAGATAGGAATTGCCGCAGCCAATTTGGTCGTAGGAAATCACCTGACGGCCTGTGTCGGCGATACAGTCCAGTACCTCAAAATAGTTGTGCGTGCTGCCTGGTCCGCCGTGCAGCAACAACAATGCGGGTTTGCTTGAAGGTTCACCGACTATGCGGTAATAGGTTTGATAGCCCAAGTAGGGCATATAACCTTCGTGGATAGGATGTTGTTTCATAATGTGAAATGTTTTCGTGGCTGCAAAGATACAAAAAAACATTTTCCCAATCCGTTTCCGACGTTACGGAAACACCGCCGTCAACCCGATAATTTATTTTTCGTCTTTTATGGATTTAATCAAAAAGCTGTATCTTTGCATGCCGTTAGTAAGTATATTTACTGTAAAACAATTTACTATTTATGGAATACAAGTTTGAAGGACATCTGGTTGAGGAATTATATAAGGATTACAGGATAAAAGAGGGCTTGAAGGCCTGCATGAACTGCGGCGTGTGCACGGCAGTTTGTCCAGCCGCGGAGTTCTACAAATACAACCCGAAGAATATCGTGAACATCGTGGCGCGCAAGAACGAGGCGGATTTGGTGGAGCTGCTGAAAAGCGACACAATTTGGTATTGCGGCGAGTGCATGTCGTGCGTGACGCGCTGCCCGCGTGCCAATGCCCCAGGACTGGTCATCATGGCGCTGCGCAGACTCTCCATGCGAAGCGGACTCTACATGGAATCGGAGAAGGGTCGCCAACAGTATATCGTGGTGAAGGATTTGTGCTCCAACATCCTCAACTACGGCTATTGCGTTTATCCGCGCACCTTCGACTATGAGACCCACAAAGAGTTCGGTCCCGTCGGCAAGTGGATCAATGACAATTTGGACGATTTGCACGCCCGCATGGGTTCCAACCTCGACGGCGACGGTCCAGGCGGCCTACGTAAGATTCCCAAGGAAAGCCTCGACCAACTGAAGAACATTTTCGACGTGACAGGCGCCACCGAACTGATAAATCAGGTCATGAACGACGCACATCAAGAGGCCGAGAAAGAGCACCTCACCGACGAAGAGTATTTCATGAAGGTTTACACCCAAAACGATTGGGAAAAACACCTAAACCATTAGTTTGCGACCGAATTTTAAATCTTTAAATTTTAAATCTTTAAATTTTAAATCTTGAATCTTAAATCTTCAAATACCCCATGATTATTGAAGGAAAACAAAAGATTTGGGCAGATTACCAAAAAGACATTCCCGATGACCATTATTTTTATGTGAGAAGCTGCATCCGTCAGGCGTTTTGGCCAGGCTCGGAGGTGACTTTCTTAGACATCACGCGGAATAAGCTGGGCAAGGACTTTTACGAAAACCCCTATCATACTACCTGTGGTGGCATAGCCTATCACAGCGACACCATCCCGCAAGAGACGGCGATGACCATCATCGCGCGCCAATTTGCGTTGATGCACGAAAGTGGCTATGAGAACTATGTTTGTTCATGCATCACCTCGTTCGGATGCTACACCGAGACGCTGGAGACGTGGCACGAGTACCCCGAATTAGAAGCCAAGATTCGCCAATACCTGTGGGATTCGTGCAAGAAGGAGTTCGCTAAGCCGAAATATCTCGCCCATGCCAGCGACCTGATTTATAAGTTCAGGTTTGAGATTGCGAAACAGATGAAGTTCCCGCTCGTGAACGCCAAGACCGGCAAGCCTTTGAAGGTGGTCGAGCACATCGGATGCCATTATTCGAAGATGTTCCCGTCGAAGGGCTTCGGTGGCGCCGAATATCCGCATGTTCTTGTCGGCATGATCGAGGCCTGGGGCGGCGAAGTGGTAGACTATCCTGAACGTCGCCATTGCTGCGGCTTCGGTTTCCGTCAGTATTTCGTGCAAGCCAACAGGGGCTATTCGGAGTCGAACACGCACAAGAAGTTCGAGTCGATGGAGCCTTACGAGCCTGACCTGATCATCACCAACTGCCCGGGCTGCCCTTATTTCCTTGACCGATGGCAATATGTCATCGCGGAGCAGACGGGCAAGACCTACGGCAAGAACGGTTACGGTATCCCGGCGTTGACCTACGAAGAAGTGGCAGGCTTGGTGATGGGTTACGACCCCTGGGACCTCGGCCTTCAAATGCACCAGGTTGCCATTGAGCCGCTGCTCGAGAAGATGGGCATCCCTTACGACCCGAAGAAGAAATATCAGGGCTTGAACGGCAAGGACCTCGGTCAGCCGATGTACCCCTCGTGTATCAAATCAGTTTGAAAATCAACGCTATGAAAGAGACTATATTGATTATTGGCGGTGGAGCCGCCGGAATGGAAGCAGCCACGCAATTGCATAAGATGGGTCTGCATCCTGTCATTGTTGAAAAAAGCGAGGCTCTTGGCGGCCATATCGCACAGTGGGACAGGCTGTTCCCCGCATTTCATCCCGCCAAGGACGTGGTGGAGCAAATGCTCGACAACGTGAAAGACATAAAGACCTATCTGAATACCGAAGTCGCCGACATTCAAAGAGACAGCAACGGTTTCCATGCCGTTTTGAGCAATAATGAAACCATCGATGCGAAGGCGGTGATTCTTGCCACGGGCTTCGACGTTTTCAAAGCGGAGCGGAAACAGGAATACGGCTACGGCATCTATAACAACGTCATGACCAGCGTTGAATTGGAGAAATTCTTCAGGACGGGCAAGGACGAGCGCATCAATCATCCTAAGAAGATTGGTTTCGTGCACTGCGTTGGTGCCCGCGACGTGAAGGTGTGCAACACCTATTGCTCGAAGGTGTGCTGCACCACGGCGTTGAAGCAGGCCTGCGAGATCAAGGAAGTGTTCCCAGATGCCGAGGTCTACACGTTTTACATGGATTTGCGTATGTTCGGCTTAGGTTACGAAGACCTTTATCTCAAGTCGCAGAGAGACTTCGACGTGAAATGTGTCCGCGGCCGTGTTTGCGAAGTCTCGGAAGACATGAACGGCAAAATCGTCATCAAGGCGGAAGACACTTTGTTCGGCAAGCCTTTGAAGATGACGCTTGACCTGCTCGTTTTGATGTGCAGCATGGAGAAAAACAAGAGCATCGATGCGATACAGCAGAAACTCGGCATTAACAACAACAGCGACGGTTTCATGCAGAACAAGGACATGTATCTGGGCATGAACGACACCGCGCAAGAGGGCGTTTTCGTCGCCGGTGCCTGTACCGCCCCGAAATCGTTGCCCGACACGATTGGTGAGGCGCGTTCCGTGGCAACACAAGTGTATAATTATTTGAATAGGTAAGCCATGGATTTCGGTTTTTGTTTGTCACCCAGCTCGCATGTCAAAATGGACGACGTCGACCTGACGACGTTCAACCATCTGAAGGAGACCAATCCCGACATCAACACTTGCATTGCCTGCGGCTCATGTACGGCAACCTGCACGGCAGGCCACTTCACCGAGATGAGTTTCCGCCGACTTCTCCTGATGCTTCAAAGAGGCAAGGAAGACGAAGCAAAGAAAATGATTCAGAGATGCATGCTCTGCGGCAAATGCACCTTAGTTTGTTCGCGCGGCATCAATATTCGTAAGATTTTGTTAGACATTACACGATGAATTCACAGATATTCCATCCTTTTGTGCTCCCCTTCGTGCTCGGCATGGCTTTCGTGCTGACGTATTGTGCTGTGGGATTTTTACGCGTCATCGGCCAGCTGCCGAAAGACGACAGGAAGAAATTTTGGCGTTCCTTGGTGACACCCAAGACGGCTTGGGCCAACATCCGCGACCTGGTGGGCGACTGTCTCTTCCACGTGAAGATTTGGAAACGCAATCCCGTGCTCGGTTACATGCACACAGCCATCGCTTTTGGCTGGTTCATGATTATCGTGATTGGCCACATTATGCTGTTCACGCTGAAACCGCTCGAAGGTGTTGAAGTGGAAGGCTTTCCACGCCTATTCACCAACTTCTATTACCCGATTTTCTTCAAGTATTTCGCTAAAGAGACACCGATTTTCGCATTCCTCATGGACTTCTTCCTTCTGATGATCATCAGCGGTATCTTGATTGCCGTAGTGAAGAAAATCCATTCGAAGATCGTCGGCGTAAAGCGCATCATGCACTTCGGTTTTGCTGACAACATGATCCGTTTCGCCTTGTGGACCATCTTCCCATTCCGTCTCATCGCCGAGAAGACCAATATCATGGCTTTTTGGTGGCTCTATTCCATCGATTTGCTGGTGTTTATGTTCATGCTGCCGTTCACGAGGTATATGCACATTCCGACGGAGGCATTGTTCATCCTGTTGCGGCACGCCGGCTTGAAGCCGCGTGAGCCTCGCAAGGGTTATGCTTTGGCCCAGATTTATTCTTGCCCGAGCTGCGGCCTGTGCATCGATGCCTGCCCGATGAGCGTCAATGACAAAAACAGCGGCAACACTTCGGCCTATTTCATGAAGCGGTTGAGAAACGGCGATGCGGCAGAAGCCCAACGCATTGCCGAGACCTGCATGCAGTGCGGAAAATGCGTCTCCGTCTGCCCAGTGAGCATCGAGTCGTGCGACATCAAGATGAGCCAACGTGAGGCTGTACCTTATACAATCAACAGCGACCACTCGTATCTTGACGCATACGAGCCGAGTGAGGCGTCGAATGCCCCTGTCCTATATTTTGCCGGCTGCATGACCCAACTCACACCTAAAATCATGCGTGCCATGAAGCAAATCATGGAGACGGCGGGCGAAAAGTATGAGTTTTTGGACAAAGACGGCGGCATCTGTTGCGGTCGACCGATGCTGTTGAGCGGAAAGACAGCCGAGGCACAAGCCATGATGGCCAAAAATACCGAGTTAATCAAGGAATCAGGAGCCAAAAGGCTCGTGCTTTCATGCCCAATTTGCTATAAGGTCTTCAAAGAGGAGTATCAACTCGAAGGCATCGAGATTCTGCATCATACGCAATATATCGACGAGCTTATCAAGCAGGGCAAACTGAAAGTCGACAAGAACGACGTCAACTACGTTTACCACGACCCGTGCGAGCTTGGAAGAGCCTTTGGCGTGTATGACGAGCCTCGTGAGGTGATCGAAAGCATCGGTCATCTGAAGAAAGCCAAGTCAGAAAGAGAACTAAGCATCTGCTGCGGTGGCAGTCTCGGAAGTTTCAACCTTACCCAGCAAGAACGGGACGAAATCACGATGAATTCCGTCAATGATTTGATGCACAATCACCCCGACGAAATCGTGACGGCATGTCCGTTGTGCTTGAAGACATTCGCTAGAAAATCGCCGGTTGCAGTGAAAGATATTGCGGAGGTGGTCGCAAGTCAATTAAGGTGACGTGACTCCCTTGTGTTTCCTCCTCAAGGTGTAAATAAGGAGTGCTGTATCTCGAAAGCCGTTAAAGCATCTCCTTCAAGTCAGCCTCCATCTCCTCAGGCGTGGTGGTAGGCGGGAAACGCTTCACAACGGTGCCATCGCGCGAGATGAGGAATTTGGTGAAGTTCCACTTGATGTCGCTGTCCTTCTCCACGCTCTTGCTGATGCTCTTGAACAGCGTGGCTGAGGCCTTGGCTTTCAGGCCTTTGTATTCCTCGGTCGGGGCTTGGGCCTTCAGGTACTCGAAGATGGGATGCGCGTCTTTGCCGTTCACGTCGACTTTCTTCATCAGCGGGAAGGTCACGCCATGGTTGAGGCGGCAGAACTCGGCGATTTCCTCGTCCGAGCCCGGCTCTTGGTGGGCAAACTGGTCGCAGGGGAAGCCGATGATGACCAAACCCTGGTCCTTGTACTTCTGATAAAGGGCCTCCAACCCATCGTATTGTGGAGTGAAACCGCACTTCGAGGCGGTATTGACAATCATCAGGACTTGGCCTTCATATTGGCGGAAGTCCACTTCTACTCCCCTGTTGTTCAGGGCTTTGAAATCAAAAATCTTTTCCATAGTAGTTTAGTATTTTTCAGTGTTAGTCATTTCACGGCACAAAATTAGGAATTTGCTTTATCATTGCAAAAATTATCTCACCACAATCTTCTCTGTAAATTCAACAAAGATATCGTAATCAAACAGTCAGATTTCCTTCGGCCACGATGGCTGCCGTTCCCCCAACAAAGATGTTTCCATCGGCCTGAATCCGCGTGGCGACCACTGAAGGTCGCCCCATCACCTCGCCCTGGATGAAAGCACATTCCGCCTCGGCACCAAGGCAGCCGCATTGCTGGAGATAATAAGTCAGTGAGGCATTGGCCGTGCCTGTCGCCGACTCTTCGGGGATGTCGTACAACGGCGCAAAGTCGCGGACATGAGCGGTGTAACCATCATTGCTGAAGGCAAAAGGATGGATACTGACCGCCTCAAAACGTTTGGTGATTTCCTTGATGGCTTTCATATCGGGCTGGAGCGATTGCAAGGTGGCCACATCGGGTAAGGGCAGCATGATGTCGGGCAAACCCGCATAAACTATTTGTGTGGGCATGGTTGGACGATAATTGTTCACACCCAAAGCATGATAGATTTCCTCGGTTTCGGCAAGAGTCGCCACAATGCGCGGCCTCGCCATTTGCATCATCACCTTTTCGCCCGCCTCAATGTTCAAGTCGCCGGCAAGGGTGTGGCAGAGGCATTGCCCCGAGGCTAATCCCCTTTGGTACAGCAGGAAAAACGAGGCGATGGTAGCGTGGCCGCACAACTCCACTTCCGCCTTCGGGGTGAAATAACGGATAGTGAATTCCCGCTCAGTATGTCTACGGATGAAAGCCGTTTCCGAATAACGCAGTTCAGCGGCGATTTTCAACATCAAATCCTCTTGCGGAAAGGTTTGACTATCAAGAAATACCACTCCAGCGGGATTGCCGCCAAAGGGTCGGTTGGTGAAAGCATCGACGATGAAGTATTTCATTAGTGTATATTTTGGAATTGATAAACTTAACATTCTTTTAAACCACGCGGCAAAAATACCCATTTTTAAACGAAAAATTGGTGACAAAAAAACAGGGTTTCTGTCTGAAAGTTTTGTACTTTTGCGGAAATATTTCAAAATGCCGAATCAGAATCCCGAACAGATTGCCCGTGATAAGATTGACAACTTGCTTGAATTGGCAGGTTGGAAAATCCAGTCGAAAAGCAAAATCGATTTTTCGGCGGGCATCGGTATTGCTGTTCGGGAATATCAGACAGATGCGGGACCGGCTGATTATGTGTTGTTCGTCAACCGCAAGCCTGTGGGTATCATTGAGGCCAAACGTGAAGAGGAAGGTGTCAACCTCACCGTTGCCGAAGACCAATCGGTACGTTATGCCAATGCAAAATTGAAATATTTGAACAATGAGCCTTTGGTCTATGTGTATGAAACAACGGGTACTTTAACCCACTTCACCGACTACAGCGATCCGAAACCACGTTACCGCATTGTATTTGCATTCCATAAACCCGAAACGATTGCGGAATGGATTCGCAATGGTAAAAGCTTACGGAGCCGTCTGCAAGATTTCCCCGAATTGGACACTACGGGTTTGCGCCCTGCACAAATAAAGGCGGTGGTAAATCTCGAAGAATCATTCAAGAACAACCGCCCTCGTGCATTGATTCAGATGGCTACAGGTGCGGGAAAAACCTTTACAGCCATCACCTTCATTTATAGGCTGTTGAAGTTTGCCAAGGCAAAACGCATCCTGTTCCTTGTCGATACCCGTAATTTGGGCGAACAGGCCGAGCAAGAGTTTATGAATTTCCGTCCGAATGACGACAACCGCAAATTCACCGAATTATATAATGTGCAACGGCTTTCGTCCAACTTCATTGCCAACGACAGCCAAGTGTGCATTTCCACCATACAGCGGCTTTATTCCATACTGAAAGGCGAAGAATTGGATGATTCCGCTGAAGAAACCAATCCCAACGAGTCAACATGGATGCAGCAAAGGATGCGAGAGCAGCAAGCCATACCCGTGGAATATACCCCGAAAGTGCCCATCGAACAGTTTGATTTTGTGGTGATTGACGAGTGCCATCGAAGCATCTACAACCTTTGGAAACAGGTTCTCGATTATTTCGATGCTTTCCTTATCGGCTTGACCGCCACCCCCGACAAACGGACTTTCGGATTCTTCAATGAAAACGTTGTAAGCGAATACACTTACGAACAATCCGTTATCGACGGGGTGAATGTGCCTTACGATGTTTATACCATTGAAACTGAAATATCCAAAAATGGCGGGCTCATCAAAGCGGGTTGGTATATCGATTACCGCGATAAGGTGACACGCAAAACGCGGTGGCAACAAGTGGATGAGGATACGGAATACAGGCGAACCGACCTCGACCGCTCAGCGGTGAACCCAAGCCAGATACGCACGGTTATTCGGCAGTTCCGCAAGGCTTTGATGGAAGAGATTTTCCCGAACCGCTATGATGAAAATGGACAATACGAAGTGCCGAAAACCTTGATTTTTGCCAAGACTGATAGCCACGCTGACGATATTATAAAGATTGTGAGAGAGGAGTTTAACGAGGGCAACGACTTCTGCAAGAAAGTGACCTACAAGATTGACGAAGACCCGAAGTCCGTGCTAAATCGTTTTCGTAACCAATACTATCCCCGCATTGCCGTAACCGTTGACATGATTGCCACGGGTACGGATGTGAAGCCGCTCGAAGTGCTTCTGTTCATGCGCGATGTGCGCAGTGCCAACTATTTTGAACAAATGAAGGGGCGAGGAACCCGCACTATAAATGATGATTCGTTCCAACTTGTGAGCCGCACGGCAAAATCGAAAACTCATTTTGTGATTGTGGATGCCGTGGGCGTTACGCAAACCAAGAAAACTGACAGCCGACCGCTCGAACGCAAGCCGACTGTGCCGCTGAAGGATTTGTTGGGTGCCGTCACCATGGGAGTGAATGAAGAAGATTTGTTCACTTCGTTAGCAAACCGCCTCATTCGGTTGAACAAGGAAGTTACCGAAAAAGAGAAGGAGAAAATTGAAACTCTGTCGCGAGGCAAATCATTGGGACAGATGAGCGCCGAACTTCTATCGGCATTCGACCCCGACAAGATTGATGAGGAAGCGCAAAAAGAACTGCAAAAGATTCCTCCAGTCGAGATGACTCCTGCCATAGAGGAAGAGATGCGGAAAAAGGCGCAACAGCGATTGGCCAATGTTGCCAGCAGCACCTTCAACGGCGAACTGAACGAATACATTGTCACCGTGCGCAGCCTTCATGACCAGAAGATTGACACGGTGAACATCGATACGGTGCTGAAAAGCGGGTTCAACAGTTTCACGCTCGAAAAGGCGAAGGAAACGGTTAAGGACTTCTCAGAATACCTTGAGCAGCACAAAGACGAGATTATGGCGTTGAGCATTTTCTACAACCAACCCTACAACCGCCGCAACCTGACTCTGAAAATGGCGCAGGAACTTCTCGAAAAACTGAAACAGGACAAGCCCTTGCTGGCACCTGCATACGTTTGGGATGCCTATTGCGCCATCGAGAATGTAAAAGCGGCGCAGCCCAAGGCTGAACTTACGGCTCTCGTTTCGTTGGTTCGTCATGCTTGTGGCATTGACAAGAATCTGGCTGCTTTCGACAGCACCATTGAGAAGAATTTCAACACGTGGCTTTTCCGCCAACACGCAGGCAACTTCACGCCCGAACAGATTGAATGGCTGCGGATGATCAAAGACCACATCGTGAGCAGTTACCACCTCGACCTCGACGACCTTGACTACACGCCCTTCGACGCCCAAGGCGGACGCGGCAAGATGTACCAACTATTTGGTAATGAGATGGAAAAGATAATTGAGGAGTTGAATGAGGTGTTGGTAGCATAATAACAAATACAAAACCCAATAAAACAACAACTATGATTCAAAGAATTTTTCACCCAGTTGGTCAAGGAGCTTTCTATTCCGAAAGACACCCTGGTTTTAATATCGTATATGATTGCGGTAATTGGAGAAATAATGAAATCGCTAATAATGTTGTAAGACAGGCTTTTGATAAAAACGACACTGTTGATATATTGTTTATTTCACATTTTGACTATGACCATATCTCTATGATAGGTACATTGAAAGATTCAGTTAGAAACATAAGATGTGTCGTGTTACCATTGTTACATGATGAACATAAAATTGTCATTAAAGCTTTCAATCATTTATTTGATAAAACTCAATCTTTGGATAAACTTGTTGATGACCCCAAAGAGTTTTTCGATGGAAACACCCGAATTGTATTTGTAAAACCGAATGAGAATCCCGAATCTCCGAATAATCGAAATGATAGTGAAAAAAAACGAAATGATGATGAAAAGGGAAAATATAAAAAAAGAGAGGAAGTTGTTTTAGAGACATCGGAAGGAACAAAAGAGATTGAGATTGAGAGCGGAGTTAGTATATGCATTAGAGAAAATCATCCTTGGTGTTTTATTCCATTTAATTATAAATCAGAAAGTCGTTCGAGGCAACTTCTGAATATCCTAAAAGACAGTAATATTAATAAGGATAAACTCAACAGAATAAGTTATGTGAATAGAAAGCAAAAAGAATTGAAAGAATGCTATAAAAAAGTAGATGGAACAGCAAATGAAAACTCAATGCTTGTTTATTCAGGTCCTACTTTTAATATTAATTATAAATATTGGATTAACGATTCATTTTTCCTCTATCACCCATTCTCTAATCACTATCATCCTCACCATATTTCAAAGTATTGTAGTGAACAGCCCGCCTGCATCTATTCGGGCGATGCTGATTTTAACAAAGTGAATGTAAAAGATGTGTTTCATGATTTATGGGAATGGGTTGGTACCGTTCAAGTGCCACATCATGGAGCAAAGAGTTCTTTTGACAAAGACTTCTATGAAAAGGAAGATGATAATTCCCTTATTTGCCCAATATCATTTGGCACAGACAACACATACGGACATCCGTCTCCTATTGTATTAGGAGAATTAATTGAAAATGGACATTTCCCCGTGTTCATTACTGAGAAATTGGGCGTTACATACGTTCAAAAAATTGATCTTCTTAAGTAACATGTTTCTGACGTGTACTAGGGTCCCAAATTGGAATATCTTTTCTAAATAAATGAAAGTATTATTATGCCCCCCTACCCAACATATAAATTAGGCGAAATCGCCGAAATATTAGATTCTTTTAGAAAACCGATAAATTCAACTGAACGAGCCAAAAGAATCCAAGGAAAAAGCGAAAGTGACTTGTATCCTTATTATGGAGCAACAGGTCAGGTCGGATTAATTGATGAGTATTTGACAGATGGTGAATACGTGTTAGTTGGAGAAGATGGCGCACCATTTTTAGAGCCATTCAAACCTAAATCTTATATCATTACAGGTAAGACGTGGGTTAATAATCACGCCCATATAATATCAGGGAAAAAAGGTGTGTCTTGTAACCAATATTTGAATTACTACCTTAACTCGTTTGATTATAAGGATTATGTTAATGGCACAACTCGTTTGAAACTTACTCAAGGCAATTTGGTAGAAATCCCCATCCCTCTCCCCCCTCTCCCCACCCAGCAAGCCATAGTAGCCCGCATAGAATCTCTCTTCGCCGAACTCGACAAGGCCGCAGAGCACCTGCGCACCGCACAGCAGCAACTGAAAACATACCGACAGGCCGTGCTCAACCATTGGCTGAATAATGATGATGGGAAGTGGGAAATGGTGAAGTTGGGAGAAGTAATAGAAAAACCAACTTATGGAACTTCAAAAAAGTGTGATTATGATATTGTAGGAACAGGGGTTCTTCGAATTCCAAACATAGGAAATGGTTACATAATAGATGATGATTTAAAATTCGCTGTTTTTTCAGACGAAGAAAAAGAAAAATATGCTTTGAAAGAAGGCGACTTGTTAACTATTAGGTCAAATGGAAGTGTCGATTTGGTTGGAAAATGTGCACTTATTTCGTCTAAAGAAGAAAAATATCTTTTTGCAGGGTACTTAATTAGATTAAGGCCTTTCCCCGAAAAAGTAAATTCAAAATTCCTGACACTTACATTGGAATCTCACAATTTGAGAATCCAAATAGAAGATAAAGCTAAATCAACTAGCGGAGTAAACAATATTAATTCTGTTGAATTACAAAATCTTATAATCCCCCTTCCCCCGCTCGCCGAGCAGCAGCACATAGTTGTGGAGATAGAGAGCCGTCTGTCGCAGGCCGAGGCTGCCGAGGCAAGCATTGCCGAAGCCTTGCAAAAAACCGAGGCACTCAGGCAAAGCATACTGAAGAAGGCATTTAGCGGGGAATTTGATTTATGAGCCATATAGTACATAAACCAAAATATGAATCATATAGCGCATAAAATTAAAAATGATTTATATGATACATATTTTTTTGTATATTTGCAGCCGTTAATACTATTAGATTATGGAAACAACAAAAGTTGCTGTAATTACAGGTGATCTCATCAATTCTCGCCAAATTCCAATTGAAAACAGGCAACAAGTATATGATTATATGGCACGCGTATATCATTCTTTTGCTATTCGACGAGGCTGGCACGATACTGCTAGATTAGAGTTTTTTAGAGGCGACAGCTTTCAACTTCTAGTTGATGAGCCTGAATTTGCATTACGAGTTGCCTTGTTTTTGCGAGCAAGGTTGCGGTCGATTTACGGAAGAAACGAGATGCAATACGAACCCTATTTGTCAAAATACGCGCGAAAAAGCAATAGCAAAAGATTATGGGATGCAAGAATAGCCATAGGAATAGGAGATGTTTCATATCGTTCCGAAACCGTTCTAAATTCTGATGGTGAAGCGTTTGTGTTATCGGGACACACATTGGATAAAATGAAATATAATGAACAATTAGCCATTAGGATACAAGGTGTTGAAGAATACTCGATGATGCAGTCTCAACTTGATTTGTTATTGCGTTTAGGAGGAGGAATTGTACAAGACTGGACCGAAGCACAGTCTGAATTGGCAGCCGAATGTATTGAATACCCAAACAAAACACAGCTTGAATTGGAAAAAGAATATGGAATAACCCAAACTACCATAAGTCGACGAAAATCCGGAGGACACATTGATGAAATATTGAGTTTATGTGATTATTTTGAAAAACTAATACCAACATTGCTATGAATACAATATTTGTCATTACTATCTTTTTGCTCGTCCATGTTTTGTTTGATTTTTATTTTCAACCGTCTAAATGGGTGGATTCAAAAACGGACGAAGGCTTTAAGTCAAAATATTTGTATTTGCACTGCTTTATATATGCTTTGGCAGTTTCAAGTGCCGTTTTCTTGTTGACACGCCTATGTTGGCTGACCATAGTCTCTTTTGTTGCAGTCGGCATTTCGCACTTGGTAACGGATGGTTTAAAGAAAAAACATAAAGACAGTGCAGTCTATTTCTTTATAGACCAATTCTTTCATATACTTGTATTAGGAGTTTTTGTGTGGCAGGTTTGCATAAATCAATCCATAGAAATTGACAAGAAGTGGTTAAAAGTTCTAATATATGCATTGGGATACCTGATTGCACTAAAGCCTTTTGGTATTACTGCAAAAATTATAATGGACACTTTTGACTTCGAGCCAAAGGAAAACGGACTTAAAAATGGCGGATTGTGGATTGGCTATATTGAACGTTTCCTGATAATGACTTTCATCCTGATGTCCTACTATGAGGGAATAGGTTTCTTATTGGCGGCAAAATCAATATTTAGGTTTGGTGAACTTAAAAATGAAAAAGAGATAAAACGGACTGAATATATATTGATAGGCTCTCTTTTGAGTTTCGGATTGGCCGTTTGTGTAGGAATGTTAATGAAAGCGACGCTGAATTATTTATAAAAAATGACAGAATCAACCATCATATCGAAAATATGGAACATGGCCAACGTCCTTCGTGACGATGGCGTGAGTTACGGCGACTATTTGGAGCAAATCACCTATCTGCTCTTCCTGAAGATGGCCGACGAGATGAACAAACCGCCTTACAACAAGGGGTTGAAGTTCCCGCACCTGAAGGATGCCGAGGGAAAGGAAATCCCCGATGGCGAAATGTGCGACTGGGAAACCTTGACGAGTAAGCGCGGTGCCGAACTTGAAGCCTATTATGTGCAGATGCTTCGCAGCCTTGGCACGGAGAAAGGGATGCTCGGGCAAATCTACACCAAGAGCCAGAACAAGATTCAGGACCCGGCCAAACTGCTGCGCGTCATCGAGATGATCAACCGCGAGAATTGGTCGCTGATGGGCTCCGATGTGAAGGGCAAGATTTACGAAGGCTTGCTCGAAAAGAACGCCGAAGACACCAAGAGCGGCGCAGGTCAGTACTTTACGCCTCGTGCCTTGATTCGTGCCATGGTAGCCTGTGTGCGCCCGAAGCCCGAAAAGACCATCATCGACCCGGCCTGCGGAACGGGCGGGTTCTTCCTTGCCTCATACGATTACATTGCAGCCCAACCGTTGAACAAAGACCAGAAACTGTTCTTGAAGAAAAAGACCTTTTTCGGCAACGAGATTGTGGCCAACACGCGCCGTCTTTGCCTGATGAACCTCTATCTGCACAACATCGGCGAACTCGACAGCGAGGACTTCATTTCGCCCAACGATGCCCTTGTGTCAGACACGGGCAATCGCTACGACTATGTGCTCACCAATCCGCCCTTCGGCAAAAAGAGTAGCATCACCATTACCAATGAGGACGGCGAAGTGGAGAAGGAGGATTTGAGTTATAACCGTCAGGATTTTTGGGAAACCACCTCCAACAAGCAACTGAATTTCCTTCAGCATATCAAGACCTTGCTGAAAATCAACGGTCAGGCGGCGGTCGTCTTGCCTGATAATGTGCTTTTTGAGGGCGGTGCAGGCGAGGAAATCCGCAAGCAACTGATGAAAACCACCGAACTGCATACCATTTTACGCCTGCCTACCGGCATTTTCTACGCCAATGGCGTGAAGGCAAACGTGCTTTTCTTTGACAACCGTCCGGCAAGCAAAGAAGTACAGACCAAAGAGATATGGATTTACGATTACCGCACCAATATCCACCACACCTTGAAAAAGTCGCCGCTGACATTTGAAGATTTATCAGACTTCATCAAGTGCTACAACCCTGAAAACCGCAACCTGCGCACCGAAACGTGGAGCGAGGAAAATCCCGAAGGCCGTTGGCGCAAATTCACCTACGAAGAAATCATCGCCCGCGACAAGACCAACCTCGACATCTTTTGGATTAAGGACAAAAGCCTCACCGACCTCGACAACCTCCCAGAACCCGATGAAATTGCAAGCGAAATCATTGAGAATCTGGAAATTGGAATTGAAAGTTTCAGGAAGGTGCTGGAAATGTGTGGGGAATAGTCCTGAGCAACTATGAAGTCATAACTGGCCATGAGGCCACCCAGGATGTCGTACTTTGCTTAAACAAAACTAACGACAAACAAATTCCACCCCGAAATCCTTGCACAAGGTTTGGGCTGTACGGTGTCCGGTTTCCGCTGCGGGTGGCAATCCGCCTGATAAACTCACCCGTTGTCCCGTGAAATAGATGCCAGGAGCATAGCGCATGGGGGCGTGCGGGACACGCTTGCCAGCCTCCCAATGGCTCATGTAGCTTCCCTGATAGGTGTCGCAGTAGCGTTCGTAGGTGAGCGGTGTCGCCATGTCGGTCACTTCCACGAAGGTTTTGACTTCGGGTATCCTGTCGGAAAGGCGGTCGATGAGTAGCGCTATCGTTTCCTGTTTCTTTGCCGCATAACTACCGTCGGACTTGGCTGCCGCCCAGTAGGCATAGCTGTCGCCATGAAGGAGGCAGGTGAGCACGGTGCAACCTGGTGGCGCATACGCGGTTTCATGTGCATAATTATTGACAACCAATGTTTTATAGGTGATACCCGCCACCGTAAAAGGACGCGGGAGCACCAATTGCATCGAACGGGGATAGGCACTCAAATCGGCCTTGATGCCCAAACCGATGAACATGCACTGTGTGGTTTTCAGATGTTTGCGCATCCGTTGCGCCCATCGTTCCTGCAAAGGCTCGCCAAAAAGCTTGTCGATGGCTTTACGGGCATCCATGGAAATAATCACCGCATCGGCTTGAAGTGTTTCGGAAGCCGTTTGCACGCATACGGCATCGCCTTCCCTTGAAAGGGAAAGGGCCGGTGTATGGTAGCGGATTTCCCCGCCGAGTGAGGTGAGGCAATCCGCCATGTTCTGCGCCATCCGAAGGGAACCACCTCGGGGATAGCCACTGTCTCCAGCGCTGAAGGTGCTCAAGGTATAGATGAAGGAAAGCGCATTGATGTCAGGGTCTACCACCGCCCCAAGCAAGGTACGGATGCGGGGATTCTTGAATCGTCGCGCATAGCCTGTGGCACTTTCCAACAACAGGAAAGGCGTCATGATGACGGCAGGCAGCATCCGCACGAACTCCATGGGATGGAAACCACGGGGATAACGTGACTTGAGCCCTGGCATGTCCATTATGGGAGAATGGAAATGGCGAAAACAACCCAAATGGAAGCGCAGCAAAGCCAAGGCAAATTTGTCGCGCAAGCCCGTGATTTCCAGCCCTTCCAAATCTCTTCGCAGGAACATTTGCCCAGCATCGTCCACCAAGGTATAGATAGGGTCTTTATAAAAAACCGGATTGTTTTCTTGCAGGGCACCCGTTTCTATCCACACCGCATGAAGCGGCAAGTCCTCCTTGGCCCCGATAAGCCAATGGACACCGCCCTCAAAGGTGTAACCCTTGCGGCTCCAGGTGGTGGAAACACCTCCGGGACTTCCCGCTTTCTCCAGCACCACCACCTCGAAACCCGACCGGCGCGCATACACCGCCGACGTCAAGCCGGAAATCCCTGCCCCGATGACAATCACTCTTTTCATAAATTCCGCAAAGATAAACAAAATAATAGTAGGATTTCAATTCATTTTTGTACTTTTGTCCCATCAAATCTTACAACGATGGAAAAACCGAAATTCGTTATCGCCATCAACCGTGAGTTCGGTTCGGGTGGCAGGGAAATCGCCTACAAGCTCGGCGAGCTGCTCGGCGTCAATGTTTACGACAAGGCCGTTCTCGACACCTTGACCTCCAAATTCAACCTGACCGTTGATGAAATGCAGAAAATTAAAGCCACCAAAGCCAACTGGTGGAATGACTTCTGCCGGTTCTACCAACAGTTCGGCGCCGTCGGACGGGGTGGTTACACATCGCAAGAAGACCGTGAGGTGACCTCGCAACAAATCTATCTTGCCGAAACACATCTCCTCCGCGAATTGGCCGCGCAGGAGTCGTGCGTCATCATCGGACGCACAGGTTTCCATATCTTCAGGAACCACCCTTACGCCATGAGAATTTTCTTCATCGCCGACAGGAAAGCCCGCGTGAAACGCATCATGGAAAAGTATGCCTTGGACGAGGATGCTGCCAGCATGCGCATCGATAAAATCGACGAAGCCCGCGACACCTATACAAAGACTGTCGCAGGCGTGTCGCGTTACGATGCCCGAAACTACGATTTCGTGTTCAACATCACCCAGTTCCCCACTGACCTCGTGGCGCAGTTCCTCGCCGACAACATCAGGAAGATGTATCCATTCATTGCAAATTAAGCTTGCAATTTTTCTGGATGGCGTGACAATCTATCAATGCACGCTCTTAATGTATTCAAAGGCAGCGTCAAGTTGTGCCTTGAAATTGCCGTTGTGGTCTTTGCGGAGCACAGTCTGGTCGGGCGTAAGGCCTACGCCTTCAAGCACTTTGCCTCCAATCGAACATTCAAACGTTGAAGTGTAAACATAATGGCGCATGGAGCTGATGCTGCCAAACGGGCCGCCATAGTTGAGGTCGATAGAAGTGGTGGGTTGCAGTGGCCCAGTGGCACCGAAAGTGCGCTCACCGATGATATGACTCGTGGGCAGCACGGCCTTGACGGTTGCAGGCTCTATCTCGCCCATGCTGATGGAGAAGATATCGCAAAGGATGACGTATGGGATGTTCTCGGCGGTGATGTCGCGGTGGTATCGGCTTTGTGGCTCAATATAATAAGGTGTCCAAACGGAATGCTCCAACCTGCCGGGACCTTCCTTATAACGTGTTTTCATGATTTCTGTTTTCTCATTGAGGAACGAGCCAATCAGGTAGTCGAGGTCGTCCTGATAGCCGCCGGTGTTGCAGCGGTTGTCGAGGATGATGCCGGCCAACTGCTCACGCGGCGTCTCCTTGATGGCCTTCAGCCAATGGTCGACGACATCAGCAGCAGCGCTGGCAGGGTCTGAGCCGCCCAAAGTGTGCATGACGGGTGTGATACATGCCATCGACTGCCAGAGGTAGGGAATCTTGCGCCCGTCGGGAAGGGTGAAAAGGCAATAATGGTAGGTGACCTGTCCGCCAACCTCCTCCACAAAAGCCGTAGCCGATTCATGCGCCGCCAACTCGTATTGCGCGTCAATGTCGTTGTCAAGGAAAGCGATCAGATTATCTTGAGCGTCCCTAAGCGGCTCGCTATAATAATCCCTATGCTCCACTTCCATCATTCCGGGACGGACGCTAAAATAAGAGACGTTGTCGTTGGGCGAAGGGAACAGGTTCCTCACCGCAATGTTCATGTGGTGGTCTCTCATGCCGCCCATCGCTCCCTTGTACAAGGTCTCCAACTCCGCGAGGGTCACGTCCTGACCAGCCTCATGTTTTGCGTCCAGGGCCTTGAACTTGGGCATATATTCAGCGTAGACGGCATCCCAATTCGTTTCGTCAACGTCCCAGAACACATAGCCCGTGCTGATGCATTTCCACAGGTATTCAAACTGGGTGGAATAGCTGTCGTAGGCCAATTTATCGTTTTCGCCGATATAAGGATGATAGTCGGCTTCTTTGCGGCAACCGCTGAAAATCAAGGCAATGATTGCCAAAAGTATGATATTTCTTTTCATGTTTGTTTCAATTTAAGGTTAGTTTCAGAAGCTATAAGCCAGACCAAGGGTGAGAGAAAGCGTGTTCAGATAGCGCGGGTCGCTCAGATGCGCGTAGCCTTTGTGATGGCTGACAAGATCATAATAGTAAAGCGCATCCACACTGATCACCAAATACGATTCAGGCAAACTGACAAAGGCATAACTCAGCCCCAAACCACCGACGGCTCCTGCGATGAGACGCTGGTCTTCACCATTGAATGCCCGTTTTTCATTGAAGTCGTTGAAATAAACATAATAATCCGTCATCCAATAGGTTTTGCCTTGCATCCAGGCATTCATCCAATAGCCGCCGTAGCCGCCACAAAGGGCATGACCGCGCAGTGCTCTTCCGCCAAAAGAGAAGTCGGCCATCAAAGGCAGCATGAGGTAATTATTGGAATACCTCGTGTAAACAGGCTCAAGATAGTGGAGATTGCGATCCATGCGGAAAGAACGGGACATGATGTCCAAATCAGCGCGGACAGCAAACCAGTTGGTAAAGGCATATTTGGCTTGAATGCCAAAATCAAAACTGCCCAGCGGGGAATAAGTTTCGTCAATGCGGCCCATGTTGGAACGGTCGATGTTGGTCCAATTCAAGCCGCCTTTCACGCCAATGGTCCATTTAGAATCCATTTGGGCATTGACCTCCACAGCCGTCCAGCACAACAGGGCGACTGCAATGATTTTCAAATAGTTTTTCTTCATAGTTTATTTAATTTCAGTTTACAATACAAAACACAAAAACAAGCCTTCGCCTGAATTACGTTAGTTGATCAACCAGGCCACGCCCCAACTGATGGCATAGAACTTCCCAAGCTTCTGGAAATCCAAGTCGGCGGCGAGGTCAAGCTGCACACGGCGCGACACCAACCAACTGAAGCCAAACTGGGTCAGGTATTGGTTGCCTTCCTTGGGACGGATGTAGTTATAGGTCTCCAAAAAGGTGCCGATTTGTTCCGAAATGGTGAAATAAAGGCCAAAGCCCAAGTAAGTGTCTGCCGTACCCGATTCAATTTCCCATTCCGTACCGACATTATAACCTATTCCCAACCATTTGGTTACGGTATGTGAAAACACGAGATGCAAGGTCGGTGTCAGTTGGGTAGGAAGCCAATCTTTTGTCCCGATATGGGGAGACTTCACTTCGGCCAGCATACCCACGGAAGGCAGGATGCCTTTCCCCTCAAAAAACTTCACCTTAATTCCAAAGGTGAGCGGGGTCATGCCGTATTTGGGTGCCATGCCCTGCCCTTCGTTGAGCCTCAGGACATTTGCCCCAAGGCGAACCTCGGCGTTTTCAAAGAGGCCAAACCTCACCAAAGTGTTGTTGAGAACGAAGATGTTTGACCCGCCTTTCGTTGATTCAAATCCCATTCCCGTTTCCCATTGCACTTTGAAGCGGGGCATCACTTCCGGACTCGTCAGAGCACCAGGCCTGTCGGCAGAAACGGTCGGTAGTTCGTTTTGCGCATGGCAAAGGCCGCACACGAGAACCAGTGCCACGATTAAATAATGTAGTTTGTTCATTTTGGTTGTTTTTGATTTTGCAAAGATAGAGGTTTTCCTATCCCCTATACTTCTTCCCCGGGAAAAACTTGTTCACTTTCTTGCAATACTCGGCGTATTCCGGGTACTTGTCGCCGCTGATGCCTTCAACGAGGTTGGTGCTGGCCGCGAAGAGGACTATCAGCAGCAAGGCCCCAATCATGCTCCAGTTGACTATGCCGACACCGGCACCGATGGAGAAAATGTAAAGGCTCACCCAAATGGCTTGCTCAGCAAAATAGTTGGGATGACGACTCACGTTCCACAAGCCGAAAGTGTTGAAGCCCTTGTTGTAGGGCGCGGGAAGCTCTTCCAACCTCTTTCCTGACTTGATCATAGCCCATTTCTTGCCCTGGAATTTCCATTGTTGCTCGTCGGCCACGGTTTCATAGACGATGAAGCCGAACATCAGGATGGCGGCAACGATATCCACCCAGCCGAAGGGCGCAGTGGAACCCATGCAGACCAATGCGGGGAAGGTGAACATGAGGATGAGGGCATTCTGATAGCCCGAGATGAAGAAGAAGTCGAAAGTCATCCACACGGCCTTGTTTTGAAGGAAAGGAATGGCGCGGACCTTCTCCCAACGGTAGTCCTCCTCCCCTTCCCAGAACCTGAGTTTGTAGGCTCCTTTTCGAGCGAAGTTGTAGGTGAGGCGAATACCCCAAAGGGTGACCAACACGGCTATCACGACGAGCCTGGGATGCATGCCGCCCTTCGCAGCAATAATCCAGCAATAAGCGATAGGAAGAAGGCTCCAAATCTTGTCGACTTGGCTGTTGTTTCCGGTGATTTCGGCCACTATGAAGCAGTACAAGGCACTGCATCCGGCGATGATGCCGAGGATTTTCAGTGTTTCCAATTGCAGGTCGTTGAGGGCAGGACCTACATAGATGTAAAGAATAGGACACACTACCAGCGAGAGCAGGAGCAGCGTGCACATCAGGGGAATGTTCAATTTTTGCATAGCGTTGTTCGTTTATGATACTTTTTTCGTTTTATGGAGTGTCTGGTTTGATGGTATTTGTGCAATATTTGAGGGTTCTTGGCCTTTCCGTCTTACCACAAACCTGTCGAGTGCGGCAAGGAGTCCGGGCAAGACGAAGAGAATCAGCAACACGGCGGCCAAAGCTCCTGCGGCAATGCATTTCAATATCGTCGCTATGGTCGCATCATCTATCAAAATGGACATGGCAAACGGTGCCATCGTCATGATTGTTCCCGAGGTGAGAATGGTGTGCGTTGATGCCAAATAGGCCTTGCGAATGGAGTCTATCTTGCTCGTCGTCGCTCGGGCTTCACGGTAGTTATTGGTGAAAAGTATGCCGTAGTCGATGGTCGCCCCCATCAGTATGCTCTGCATGATGAGGTAGGCCAAATAGAGCAGCCTGCCACCGTTCAATCCGCTCACTGTCACGTCGATATACACTGCCGACATCACCGTCATCACCAGCATGGCAGGCACGGCAAGCGAGCGGAAGGTGATGGCCACAATGAGGAAAATGGACAAGACGGTGATGAGCGTGACAAGCAGCATTTCATCGCCGAACTGGTTGCGCATCTCGTTCATCATCACGGATTCGCCGATAAGATAATGTTTGTTTTCAAGCCGATGGTCGCATTGCTCGGCAAAGGTTTCCACAAAATTGTGGGTGGCGTCGGATTCCTTGGGCAGGTCGGTGAAAACGATGGCTTGCGAATACTTCTGTCCGCGCAACTGGCTGAAGTTTTCGTCTATCAGGACATTGATGGTGTCCATTCCCGACCTCATTTCGTCGTTGATCAACGAAGCAAAACGTGGATGGTTAATTACGGAATCGTTCAGCGTTTTGAGAATGTCTTCCGCCGACATCTTCACACTGTCGTCATCGAAATGGAGGATGCCGTTGTAGAGGTAGGCAAGCTCAATGTCACGCATTTCCATTTTGGCGCCAAACTTGGTGAGCAGCGCGTGCATCTCGGCGGCATCGAAACGGCTTCCCTTCGTGGCGATGGCCATGACTTTTTCAGCCATGTTGAGTTTTTCTATGTTTTCCTTGTCAACTGCGGGCGTCGCAATAGTAAGCTCTGGCTCTTCCTGCAAGTTGGCAGGTTCAATAGTTATCTCTTTTGGAGTTTCGTCCAACTCGGCTAAGGTTTCTTCCTCAACTTTTTCCTCGGAACCTTCGGTTTTGCCCGACCGAAGTGTCATCAGCATCAGGTTTTCCTTGTGCCTCAACAGCCTGCGGTTTTCTTGGTTGATCTTCGAAGCAAAAAGCTTTCGGTTGGCGATGTCGTTGATGACGAAACGTATAAAATCATACACCGACATGGTTTTTGTTTTTTGCTTCATGGTTCGTCCGTACAGGTTGAATATGATCGATGCGCTTTTTTCGTTCATTCCTACCATTTGGGCGATTTCAGTCGAGGTATATTGCCTCATGAAAATGGTCGAATCCTTGTAAATCGCGTCCTCGTCAACTTCATCAGAAACGCCAATGTTTTCGGCTTGGGCGATGTTCTCGATGGATTCAATAGAATCGTTTTCGACGGGAAGATTAACCTGTGGTTCAACAATTTGAGGTTCAGGTGCCTTGCTGATTGCAGGCGCAGGCATCATGCTTTCGTTGAGCAGTTCCTTTGACAATTTGATGATTTCGCGAATGGTAGTCTTTTGGTTTTCGGGGCAGATAAGCGAAACCATTTCCTCGTCGACGTCCACCAAATCGGCGATTTCCTTTGAGGTCAACTTCTTGTCGATGAGGCTGGTGTCGGTAAGCGAAACGAGAACGTCCAAGTATTGCGCATCCTCTTCGCTGACGTGTGTCACGTCGCCAAGATAGGCAGAAAGCGTAGTGTCGGCACTCAATTCCGCAGCGAGCGAGGCAAAATCATGGAGGCTCATTCTTTCTTCGCTTGGGTTTCTCGAACCAATGTAGTATATCGCATCCACAATCATGTTGAGGTCAAAATCAGCGATATTAAACCCATTATCGCCTGCCATCGGCATCATATCACCAGCCATCGCCATCAAACCGCCGACCATGCTCATGGTTTCGGCTGCCGTCATCTGCTTTTGCAGCAGCGAAGGATACGAAATGAAAGACTTTACATGCGGATAAGCAGTCACGTTGTCGGCCAGTTCGATTACCCTTGTGGCATCGGAATTGTCGTACAGGAGCACGGTGATGTTTTTCGGGGGGAAATACTTTTCGATTTCGGATTTTTGCTCGAAAGAGAACGAAATCTCGGTCTTGGTGTGAAGGTAGTACGAACCCGCTAAAATAACCACGAAAATCACGGCCAGCGGAACACGGAATTTCATGCTGAACTCGGCAAGGCCGTCGGTCCTGAATCTCGGCACCCATTTTGTCGTTTTCTCGATGTTACTGTCCAAGGCCAAAATGAACGTCGGCAGCACGGTATAGATGGACACCAAGCTGCAAAGGACGCCTTTCGCCAAAACGATGCCCATGTCGGCACCGATTTTCAGCTTCATGAACACAAGGGCCAACAGTCCGACGATGGTAGTAAAGGCGCTGCTCACTATCGATGACGATGCCTTTTTGAGCGCATGGGTCATCGCGGTGACTTTATCGCTGTTTCCCAACGACTTCTCCTGCCTGTAGCGGTTCATGAGAATGATGGAATAGTCGATGGAAAGGACGAGCTGAAGGATGGCGGCAATCGAGTTGGTGGTGACCGATACGCTCTTGAACAGGGCATTGGTGCCCATGTTGATGGCAACGGCCACGCCAATGGCGGCAAGGAATATGGGCGGTTCGAGCCACGACTCGCACATGATGAACAACACGATAAGCAGCAAGACGAAGGCAATGAGTATCACGCCAATAGGTGCCGTAGTGCCGTTCTCGCTTTTTTCAACAATCATCCTATCGCCATATCGGGTCTCAATCTCACTGGCAATGTCCTCCTGGCTTCGCTGACTGCCGCACAGCAGTTCGTACAACACCTTTTCGCCTCGGTTGTATTCTTCGCTGCCACTTTGGTACAACACATTGGAAACGCCCTCAATGCTGGAAAGCTCGTTTTGGGTGGCTGTTTTTAGACTGTCGGGGAGCGACCAGAACATCACTCTGACGATGCCCGTACCTACCGCATCTGCGCCAAACTCCTCCGTCATCTGGTCGATGCCCTGCTTCATCTGCGAGTCGTTGGGCAGATAGCGTGTCATGTCGGCATTAATGTTGGTGTGTGGAATCATTAACGCGCAGGCGATTGCGACGACAATCGCTGCTACGAGGAGCACAAAACGTTTCCTAACAACCAATTCCGATAGACGCATCACTATTCTGTGACAATTTTGGGCTGCAAAAGTACAAAAAAAAGACACAATCCAAATTGTGGATTCCTTTTCATCAAAAAGACGGTATCCCAATTTTTTTCTATTTTTGCCGCATCGCACTGCAAACCATACATGTGCGACCAAACAAAAATGAAACGTATCTTTTTGATTATCTGCTTTATCGGGTCATTATTGACCCCAATGCATCTGTACGCACAAACCCCTGAAGAAGTCGTCGAGCACATGAACTTCGAATTCGAGAAAGGCGATTCTCTCGGCATGTCATTCGATTTCGTGATGTCCATCCCCATCCTGGGTCAGTTCAGAAGCACCAATTACACACTGGGCGACAAATTGAGGGTTGACCTTTTCGTCCATGACAGCAAAATCACCACTTGGAGCGACGGCACGACCGAATGGGCGTATGACTCCGAAAAGAACGAGCTAAAAATCACCGATGCCAAGCCCAAGGAGGATGACAACACTGGCGACAAGGAACTCGTCAAGGGCGTTTCGGAAGGTTACGACCTCTCTTTCGACAAGAAGACCGACGACAAAGTGTGGTACATCGTGTGCAAGAAAAACAAATCGAATAAGGACAAGGATGACCCGAAGCGTATCGACCTCGCCGTTTCCAAAGCCGACTATTCGACCATCTACCTGAAGACCAAGGCGAAAGGCATCGGCATCTCCATGGAGAACTTCAAAATCGGCGTGACGGAAAAGGAAGTCACCTTCAATCCTGCCGACTATCCGAACGCCACAATTATTGACGAGCGGAAATAAGGCACATGCCGAAACATGAATCATTGATTTAAAGATTCATGATTCAAAGACATTTGCGGGTTCTGCGTGATGTGATTGGGTTTTCTTCGGTTTTTCCATCGGAAACATGTTTTATTCCCCAAGCAGATGCTCAAACAGGAAGTCATCAATCTTGTTGAACAGGTGCATCCGGCATTCACCGCCGCCGTATTCGTAACCGCCGTAGATGCCGTGGTTCTTGTTGGGATAAATCATCAGGTCGAACTGCTTGCCGTTGGAAATCATGGCTTTGATGAGTTCCATCGCGTTTTGGTAGTGGACGTTGTCGTCACCGCTACCGTGGCAAAGCAGGTAGTTGCCCTTGATCATCGCCGTGTTGTGGACGGGCGAGTTGAGGTCGTAGCCGTCAGGGTTCTCCTGCGGAGTGCGCATGAAACGCTCGGTGTAGACGTTGTCGTAATAGCGCCAGTTGGTCACAGGAGCCACCGAAACGGCCGTACTGATGACATCGGCACCCTTGGTGATGCCATTGGCAGCCATGAAGCCGCCGTAACTCCAGCCGTAGATGCCGATTCTGTTGCCGTCAACGTAAGGCTGCTTGGCCATGTATTTGGCTAAGGTAATCATGTCTTCGGTTTCATACTTGCCGAGTTGCAGGTAGGTCATCTTCTTGAACACCTCGCCTTGCGCACCGCTGCCACGGTTGTTGATGGACACGCTGATAATGCCGTGTTGGGCAAGCAGTTGCATCCACCAATAATCGCTGTCGGCCCACGAATTGTTCACGGTTTGGTGGCCAGGACCGCCATAGACGTAAATCAGCACTGGATATTTCTTCGAGGGGTCGAAATCGGGAGGCAGAATTTGCCAAGCATCCACATCCACTTGGGTACCATCGGGCAATTTAAAGCCCGGGTCGCTGATTTTCAGGAGTTTCTTCTCACCAAGATTGAAGGTCTTCAGCTTCTCGGCAAACTCATGGTTGTCCTCCAACACGCGCACCAATTTGCCCTTGTTGGTGTAAAGCTCAAACTGGCGCGGCTGGGTGATGCTGCTATTAATATTAATAAGGTAGCTGAAATCGTTGCTGAAAGTGGCCGAATTGGTTCCCTCGCGACCAATCACCTCGCGCATCTGGCCTTTCAGGTTGACGGCATAAATCTGGCGGTCAACAGGGGTGTTCTTGGCGGCCTGGAAATACACTTCCTTGCCGTCGAAGCCGTACACTTTGGTCACGTCCCAAGGGCCGTTGGTGAGTTGCTTCACCAAGGTGCCGTCAAGCAGATAGAGGTAGATATGGTTGTAGCCGCTCTTCTCGGAGGTCATCAGGAAGCTGGTGCCGTCGTCGAGGAAGTGCCAGTCGTCGGTGATGTCGATGTAATAGTCGTTGGTCTCGTCATAGAACACGCGGCTCTTGCCCGTGGTGGCATCGGCGGCCAGGATTTCAAGATGGTTCTGATGGCGATTCAGGCGTTGAATGGCTAACACATTGGCATCCTTTGTCCAGGCGATACGGGGCAGATAGATGTCGGTTTCAGTGCCCGTGTCCATCTTCACCGTCTTGCCGCTTGCGAGGTCGTAAACATAGATTTCGACGATGGAATTGTCCTCGCCCGCTTTGGGATACTTGAAGCTGTACCAATCGGGATAGAGGCCCTCAAACTCCTCCATCTGGAACTCGCGCACGTTGCTCTCGTCAAACTTCATGTAGGCAATTTTCTTGCTGTCCGGCGACCAGTAGAAGCCCTGCGAGAAGCTGAATTCCTCCTCGTAGACCCAGTCGGGAGCGCCATTAATAATATGGTTGTAGAGGCCATCGATGGTGAATTGCTTCTCCTCCCCTGTCTCCAAATCTTTGATAAACAGGTTGTTGTCTCGCATAAAGGCAACCTTGGTGGCATCGGGCGAGAAGGTGGCCAACCGCTGTTTGCCGTTCTCCGAAAGCGGCTGCAAGGTCTTGGTTTTGAAGTCGTAAACATAATAATTGGCGTGGAAGGAATGACGATAGATGCTTTCCATATCAGTGAGGCACAGCATCTTATCCTCATTTTCGCTCAGTTCATAGTTCTGCATACCAATGGGAAGCGAGTCGGGATGCAGGGTAAGGTCGGCGATGCCGAACAACGTCTTTTCCAACTTTCCGGTCTTGTAGTTGTAGATGTTGAGTTGGCCTTTCTCGAACGAGGCATAGGTCTTGCCGTCTTTCATCGAATTCATGCCGCGCACGCTCTTTGCATAGAAAGTCGGGCGCATGTAAAGGTCTTCCAATTCGAAATTCTTCTTCTCTTGGGCCGAAGCCGAAAGTGCTCCAAAAACAAGGAACAAACTGACTAATAAGTATTTAAGTTTCATAACAAATAAATTTAATTGCACAAAGGTAGAATTTTTTTGAAAAAAGAAAGAAAAAAACTTGTCGGTTTCGGAAAAAGCCGTATTTTTGCACCCGCATTTGGGACGGTAGCTCAGTTGGTTTAGAGCGCATGCTTGACA
>CADCML010000040.1 GCA_902802535.1 uncultured Bacteroidia bacterium | reverse complement strand
TCTAGTATCGGGCACCTGCTTGGCAAGCACCACGATTTTCAATGCTTTGGTCATAAAACAAAATTTCTCGTTTTCAAATCGGCGGCAAAGATAGGGAAAAACTTTGACATACAAATAAAAACCTTGCTATCAATAGGTTTGTAGGGCTGTCGTACCACGGCAACCGCAGCATTGTTGTATCGCTGCGGCTGCCACGATGTGACAGCCCTACAAACCAAACAAAACTAATATTTGTCGATATACGGTGTGTCTTCTACACCTTTGTTTCTTAATGATGCGACTAGTTTATCCAAAGGTTTGCGCCAAAATTCTTTGAACCATGATGTTTCGCCAAACCATCTCACCAATGTTGGACTAATGGCATAATATGTTTTGATGAAAGCCCTGCCATACCATGTTCCATCCAAAGTGTTGTCGCGGAAACGGCGAAGTGTCCATACTTGCGGGCAATTGTAGGAGCCATACACTGCTGTGGCGACATAGCAGCCTGATGATTGTTGGGCTTTACGTTTCTCGACATTCTCTTTCCATCGTTCATATGCAATTGGAAAGTCTTTTCCTAACGACTCTTTTATCACATCACATTTCTTATCAATTGCTTCTCGCTGTGGAGACCAATATTGTAATACGTGTATAGAAAAACAATAACTATAATGACTAAATGCTTCAATAAAAGATTCTCCTTTACTTTGAACCAATTCACTATTATCAAAAATGGGCATTTCTTTTGCTGCCTTTTCCAAGTCAATTGCACATTTACCTAAATCCTCTAACAAATGCACTGTTGGCTGATCAGTATCAGCACACGCATTTATTGCAGGTTTCATCAGCTTTTGAAGCAGCAATTGCCAAAAGATTCACCCCTGTTTCTAAGAAAAAAAGGCATACCTCTTCTTCCCTTTCTTGGTCAAAAGAAACTACATTCCTTCCAGCTGAAATAACTTCTGCCGTTCGTGATTGTCCTAAAGTAGCGAGGCCAGCTGTACTTTTCATCTTGATTAACCACGCCACTGAAGATGTAGGTGCTTGTTCAAGCACTTTATTTGCATAATCATAGGCTTCCTGGTTATTACCAGCGCCAATTGCATTCTTTGCCAACGACAGCCATGTGTCAATCTTCGAGCTATCATCAATTTTCACTGTACCTTCAACACTGACCGTTCCCTCTATCATCAATTTCTTCGCTTCATCAACAGTGTATTTTGTGCCACAATGCTGACAGACATATAATCCATCTTGTTTAACAACATCATTACTTCCGCATAGTTCACATTTTATTGCTTTCATTTTCGTTTATTATGTTGGTTTGACTTTCTTTTCCTGGACAACAAAAACAGCGTGGAATCATTTCCTTGCTTGACTCTCGGGTTTCCACGCCCACTCTTCTAACAAGTATTCCACGCCGTAGCAACTACGGCATTTGCAACTTGTCCTTGAGAAGTGTCCCAGAGGGACAGAGTGGTAATTTGAGGTTCAAGAACAGCAACAAGTGCTATCGTTTAATATTCCGCTTCCCGTCAATGCGCTCAATGCGCTGTATTCATTCGATAATTGATTTGGTTAGACTTTCGTTTTTGTTTTATTGGGGACAAAAATATGGTTTTTTGCTTTATCATGGGAAAAAAGCAGGAAATTCTTTCAAAAGCACCCCTATTATTGGAAAGTATAGTTGTTATTTGCGGTCGAAATCTGATGATGGTTTTTCATAAACTCACAGATGGGAGCGTATTCATCAGTTCATACAAATAGGCTGGACTCTGCACATAAAGCTCTCCTTCTTCGTCCTGCAAAACTGGCATCAACGGTGAATTATACACCCGTTCCATTGCCTGTTCGATGGAACAGCCCGTGTCCTCCATCACATATTTTACCAATTCGCTTAAAACATAATCTGTTAAATAATTCGCTATCTGGTGGTGAGTTGGCTGGTTCATAGGGTTTCGACTTTTGTTTTATGGATGAAGTTTAGTGCGCGTTCCGTTCCAAAATAATACTGCTGGTCAAGAAACCTATCCTGAAGCAATTTTGCAACCTCCTCTGGAGAATAGATTCCCTCGCGATAGTTGGTCAGTTGGAGAACCACACCATCGTTGGCTATCGGGCCTATGACGATGTCGTAGTCGTGTATGGGCTCCACGTTTTTCCTGTCACGGTTGGCATCCACAAACAAAAGCCATTCAACGCAAGCCTTTTCGGGGAAGACTTTGATTTTCAAGTCCGATTGAAAAGCTGTCTCGTCCATCTCGTAGGTAATCAGCGTTGCCGTTCCTCCAAACAGCCTTGCTTTCTTTTTCGCCATGCGGACAGCAGTCGCCTTCTCAGGCGTCACATAAAAACCTTTGCCGAAGTCCTTGTGTCGCAAGCCTTTCGTGAGGTCAATGGATTCGATATCTTCATTGGTGCCATGGTAAAGTATCATGCGAGTGTCCCTCCATTCTTTTGGCAAATGATGAGCAGGTCGTCAATTGTCTCGTCCATAGATTGCAGATGCTCAACATCGTAAAATTCAATCAGAAACGACAATCCTTTGTGTTCTTGCAAATATCGAAAAGCCGCTTGCCGTGTCATGGCAAACCGCCGCCCAAAAGCCCGAATACATGCCGTCAAAAAAGGAATCTCGTATTTGCTCATAATGCTTTATGTGTAGTGTTGCTTAACCGCTGCAAAACTACAAAGAAACTTTGGAACTTTAAAGGGTTTTTGACGATAAAAGTGAAGTACAAAACAAACGGACTCCCAAAAGGGAGCCCGCCTGCATCGTCGGTTTTCAAATAGTCTGTGACGATAAATGAGTGCTATAAACGTGGCTTAGTCGACGTTCTTGTGGAGGTAGGAGTTCTCGCCGCTGATGCCGTTTTGCGAGGCGGTATAGTCCGAAAGCTCCTTGTCGGCTTGGCTGATTTCCACATTGCGGCGCAAGTAGGCCGGTTGGTTCTCCAGCTCCTCCAAGCCTCGTGCCGTCCTGAAGTTCATACTCAAAGCGCGCAAGCGTTGCTTCTTCAACTGCTCCTTCGGGTCGGTCTGCTTGGCTTTCTTAGCCTCCAACACCGCAATCTCCTGCTCGGTTTTGGCTTGAACCTCCTCGCGGGAGATGATGCGCGAGGTGATCTCGAAGCCTTCGTCATCGCTACCGCTCGAGCGGAAAGGGTTGTCGAACACCCTGACCACAGGCCGTTCCTCTTCGTAACGTACGGTTGAGGGCGTTTCCTGAATCGGGGCTGCTGGCGTTGGGTCGATGGTGGGCTCATAGAGAGGCTCGTCGTCCTCAACGGTTGGGGTCGGCCCTTCAATGTGCTCAGGGACCTTGGGCTCAATGGCCTTAGGTTCGACGGGCTCTGGAACCTCATGTACCGGGTTGAACAAGGAATGAACAGTCTTTTCCTCATGCTTCACGACGGGTTGTTCTTCCTTCGGCTGCATCGCCCCGACCTCGGTGGCGGCCACCGAACCCACTGCCAGATTTGCTGGTTGGGCGGGCTCTTTGGCAGGCTCACGAACCGTGGAGTTTTCGTCTTTCACCTTGCCACTCAAATCATACACCTTCTTGGGTTGGACAGTGCTGACGGGATTCTGCTTTTCGGCGAGCACCGCGCTGTAAGGCTTGGCATCGTGATTGAAGCCGGTGGCAATCAAGGTGACGCTGAGAGCCTCGCCGAGGCTTTCGTCGGTGCCATTGCCCCAAATCACGTCAGAGTTGTTGCCGCAGGCGTTTTGGGCGATTTCGAGGATTTCATCGACTTCGTCTAAAGAAACCTCGTTGGTGCCCGAGGTGATATAAAGCAGGATGTTCTTCGCTCCCTCGATGTTCGAGTCGTTGAGCAAGGGCGAGTGAATGGCGTCCTTGATGGCCTTCTCGGCACGGTCTTCGCCTTCAGCCACGCCCGAGCCCATGATGGCCTTGCCACTGTCCTTCATCACGGTTTTCACATCCTCGAAGTCGACATTGACATAGCCAGGAACGGTGATGATTTCGGCGATGCCACGCGCAGCAGTGGCCAACACATCGTCGGCCTTCTTGAAGGCCTCGGAAAGCTTCATGTTGCCGTATTGGTCGCGGAGCTTGTCGGTGCTGATGAGGATAAGCGTGTCGACGCATTTCTTCAGTTCGTCGATGCCCGCCAAAGCCTGCAGTTTGCGGCGGCGGCCTTCGCGTTCCATCGGCATGGTGACGATGCCCACGGTGAGGATGCCTTTGTCCTTGGCCATTTTGGCCACGACGGGCGCTGCACCCGTGCCTGTGCCGCCTCCCATACCGGCGGTGACAAACAGCATCTTGGTGTCGTCGTCCATCAGGGCTTCCAGTTCGTCGCGGCTCATCTCGGCGGCTTCACGACCGATGTTGGGGTCGTTGCCGGCTCCCAACTCGCGTTGACCGAGGTGGACGGTGGTCTTCACACGGCTCTTCATCAAGGCCTGGTGGTCGGTGTTGCAAAGCACGAAATCGACACCTTGGATGCCCTCTTCCATCATGTGGTTGACGGCATTGCCGCCGCCGCCACCTACGCCAATGACCTTGATATAGTTGGGCTTCTCAACGCCAACAGGCTTGAACAGCTCGCTTTCGGCGTTTGGATTAGTCATGTAATTGTCTGTCATAGTTGTAGTTTTGATGGGTTATTGAATGTTGTCGGGGGTGAAAATATCGGTCAGCGAAGTTACGATTTTCTTCAAATCGATGCCCTTCTTTTTCTTCTTTTTGCTGTCGGAATCGTCCGTTTCGCCATTGTCATCCGGTTCGGGTTTGGTGACGGCGACTTCGGGCTTTTCCTTCTGTCCGGCTTTTTCCTTCTCGGCAGCTTTCGAGGCTTCGAGGTACTCGTCATGTTCCATGCGGGCGATGGTCTCGATGACGATGCCGATGCCGGTGGAGAACATGGGGCTCGACATTTCCTTCATGTCGGTCTGGTTGAGGTGCTCGTTGGGATAACCGATGCGCACCTCCAAGCCGGTCTTGAACTCGGCCAACTGCTGGATGTGGCGCATCATGGCACCGCCACCCGTCAGCACGATGCCAGCGATGAGTTGGTTGTCGGTTCTGGCCTTTTGGATTTCGTAGTTGACCAACTCGAAGATTTCCTCCAAACGGGCCTGAATAATGTGAGCCAAGTTCTTGAAAGAGATTTCCTTAGGCTCTCTGCCACGGATGCCTGGGATGGAAACCACCTCGTCGTCGCGATTCTCGCTGGCCAAGGCCGAACCGAACTTCACCTTCACCTCTTCGGCGTAATGTTTGATGATGGAGCAGCCCGTGCAGATGTCCTCGGTGATGATGTTGCCGCCGAAGGGAATCACGGCGGTATGTTGTATCTTCTTGTCCTTGAAGATGGCGATGTCGGTGGTGCCGCCGCCAATGTCGACGAGAACCACACCGGCGTCTTTCTCCTCGTCGTCAAGCACGGCTTGAGCCGAAGCGATGGGCTCAAGAATCATGTAGTCCATGTCCAAACCCGCGCTTTGGATGCATTTGACTATGTTTTTGGCTGCCGAGGTTTGGCCGATGATGACGTGGAAGTTGGCCTCGATCTTGCTGCCCAACATGCCCACGGGGTTGGTGGCCAGCTCGCCGTCGACGTAGGTGTCTTGACGGATGACGTCGATGATTTCCTCGCCAGGCGCCATGTTGATTTTAAAGGTGTCGTTGCGCAGCCGCTCCAGCTCAGCTTCCGAGATTTCGACCTCATGGTTGTCGCGCATCAAAACGCCACGATGCTGCAAACTCTTGATGTGCTGACCGGCGATGCCCACACTGACACGGTTGATTTCGACGCCCGACTGGTCAGAGGCTTGCTTGACCGCCGTCTTGATGGCCTCGACGGTGTCGAAAATATTGGTGACCACGCCACGCCGCACACCTGTGGATATGGTCTTGCCGTACCCCAAGATTTCAATTCTTCCGTTGTCGGACTTCCGGCCCACGATACAAGCCACTTTGGTGGTGCCGATGTCCAATCCGACGATGATTTTTCCTTCACTCATAATACTATCGTTTTGTACAGACTATTTGATTTTTGTAATTTAAGTTGATGCTTTTCAAGGTTTTGGTTTCAGGACTGTCGATGCGCTGCTTCATGAAACTTTCCAATCGCCACAGTTTGTCGGCAGCGTCGCAGGTATCGCCCACAATCACCCTGCCGTCGAAGCCCTTCACCGTGAGTTCAAACTGGTTCCGCTTGTTGCAATACAGTTGCCCGATGCCGTGGCTCACGAAGTTGTTCCTCTCAATGGCCTCGCACCAATGCAAGGCGTTGAGCAGGTTCCGGTCGCTGTCGAGGGTGTCGCAAAGCTGATAGGTGGTCGAGTCGCTTCTGAGCTCGAAATTGCCGCTGGCTACCAGCACGTAAGGCGTGTAGATGCGGCTCGATGGGATGACGATGCCTTTGCGGGTGACGTAGACGGAATGGCCGTCCTTGCCGAACACCCTGAACCACGGCTCGTATTCCTTGAAGCTCACATTGAGGACGCCGTCGAGGTCGATGTATGAGGTGCTGCTCTCAATCCATGCGTTGTTTTTCATCACTTCTTGGACGGCAATCATGTCGACCGCTTTGATTTCCTTGCTCCGACCAAATTCCTTGCAGAAACTTTCGATTTCCTTGTACAAGGCGCTTTTGCTCACGAAGCCGGTATCTGTTTCGGGAATCAGGTTGATGGCCTTCAGGGGCGTGTGGAGGTAGTCTTCCCTCGCATAAACGAAAAGCCACACCAACGCGGCGGCTGTGGCCACCCATAATACGATGCTCAATATCTTTTTTACCATGTCTTTATCAGTTTTTCGAGAGGTTCAACAAAACGGTCGATGTCGCCGGCGCCCATGGTGATGAGCAATTCGGGCTTTTCGCTGTCAATCAATCCGATAAGCTCGGATTTTTGGCAGATTTTCTTGTCGATCATCGGCACCTTCTCCAACAAGGCCGACGAAGTGATGCCTTCGATGGGCAGCTCGCGGGCGGGATAGATGTCCAACAGAATCAACTCGTCGGCCAAAGCCAAAACAGCAGCAAATTCGTCCATGAAGTCGCGGGTGCGGCTGAAGAGATGCGGCTGGAAAACCAAGGTGATGCGCTTCCCCGCATAGGAAGCCTTGACCGCGTTCAGGCATGAGCGAATCTCTTCGGGATGATGCGCGTAATCATCTATGTAACAATACTTTTCATTGTTCACTCGAATATCGAAGCGGCGCTTCACGCCTTTGAAGGTCGACAAGGCCTCGGCAATGGCTTCAGGTGCCAATCCCACTTGACACGCTGCGACAAAGGCAGCCGTAGCATTCAGCACGTTGTGGTTGCCCGCCATGGGCAACTTGACTTCAGTCTTTTGTCCATCACCTTCAATCATGAAATCCGTGACACCTTTCTCCGACTTGACGACCTCGGCACGGTAGTCGCAGCCTTCATCGAAGCCGAAACGGATGCCACGGTCGGTTTGGATGGCGAGGCCTTCCTTGACGATGACTTTGCGTTCGGTGAGGTGGGCAAAGTCGTTGAAGCTCTGGACGAGATGCTGACGGTCGCCGTAAATGTCCAAATGGTCGGCATCGATGGAGTTGATGATGCTGATGTCAGGATGGAGGTGCAGGAAAGAACGGTCGAACTCGTCGGCTTCCACCACGATGACGAAGTCCTTTTCCTTGCTGAGCAAGAGGTTGCTGTCGAAGTTGTTGGCAATACCGCCGATGAAGGCCGTGGTGTTCACCCCGCAATGGTGCAAGATGTGGGCGACCATGGCCGTTGTGGTGGTCTTGCCGTGGGTACCTGCCACCGCGATGGTGAAGTGTCCCTCCGTGATTTTGCCCAAGGCCTCGGCACGTTTCAAAATAGGAAGGTTGCGTTGGCGCAAGGCTTCAAATTCCTTGAGGTCGCGTGGCACGGCAGGGGTGTAAACAACAAAATCAATGAGGGCGGGCAATAGGTTAGTGTCATCTTCATAATGGATTGCCACGCCCTCATGTTCAAGCTGTCGTGTCAACGGGGAAGGTGTACGGTCGTAGCCAGCCACGGTGTAGCCCTGGCTGCGATAATAGCGGGCCAAGGCACTCATGCCTATGCCTCCTATGCCTAACATGTAGATCGTATGTTCTTCTCTGTTGTTCATTTTGCTTTCTATGCAGGGACTTACATCGCCTGCTTATTGATGTGTCGCCCCTACGGGGCTGGGGTCAACTTATCGCTTTTATAATTACTTCAACAATATCGTCGGCGGCGTTCGGGCGAGCGAACTTGCCGATGTTTTCACTCAGTTTGGCCCGCAGCTCGCTGTCGTCTTTCAAGCGGAACAAGGTTGGGATGAGCTCCTGCTCCGTTTCGGCGTTGCGCACCATGATGGCGGCTTCGGCATCGACAAGCTGTTGGGCGTTCTTGGTTTGGTGGTCTTCGGCGGCAGTGGGCAGCGGCACGAAAATGACGGGCTTCTGCACCAAGGCCAATTCCGAAATCGACATGGCTCCGGCACGTGAGATGACCATATCGGCCAAGCCGTAGGCCAAGTCCATGCGGTCGATGAAGACGGTGGGCTTCACTTGGTTTTCCAAACCCAAGGCTTTCACTTCCGCCTGAGCCTGAGTGATGTAGGTCTTTCCCGTCTGCCAGATGAGTTGCAGGTCGTTGTCCTTGAAGGCGGCAAGTTGCGCACTGATGCCCTTGTTGATACCCAAGGCACCTTGGCTACCACCCACCAGCAAAGCAACCGGCTTCGATGGGTCGAGGTGGAAGAACTCGGCCGCTTCTTCACGGGTGCCATTGAGAGCGATGTTGGCCCTCAAGGGATTGCCAGTATAGTGTATTTTCTCAGCGGGGAACCATTGGTCGAGATGGTCGTAAGCCACGCAAATGGCTTTGGCTTTCTTGCCCACATTGCGGTTGGTCTTGCCTGGATAGGAGTTCTGCTCCTGGATGACGGTAGGGATGCCCAAGAAGTTGGCGGCCATCAAGGTGGGACCGCTGGCAAAGCCACCCACGCCAATCACCACATCGGGCTTAAAGCGTTTCAAGACGGCAATGGCATGGTTGACGCTGCTGGTGAGCTTCAGGGGCAGCAGGAGCGACTTGATATCCTTAGTCATACCGCTAATCCACAGTCCTTCAATTGGATAACCCGCCTTTGGCACACGTTCCATCTCCATTCGGCCTTTGGCACCGATAAAGAGGATGTCGGCCTCGGGAAATCTCCGTTTCAAGGCATCTGCAATGGCAATGGCAGGAAAAATGTGACCGCCCGTGCCACCACCGCTAATCACGACTTTCAGGTTCGCTTTCATCTTCAGTAGTTTCTGTAAGTGCTTGTATTTCTTGTTCTTTGTTCATTTCTTCGTCTTCCATGCTGCGCGTCACGCTCAAAATCATGCCCAAGATAAGTCCCGTGGCCATCAACGAGGTACCTCCCATGCTCACAAAAGGCAACGGTTGTCCCGTAACGGGCAACAGGCCAATGGATACGCCCATGTTGATCATCGCCTGCAAAATGATTAAGAAACCCAATCCGAAGGCCATCAAGGCACCAAAAGTGAGCGGCCGTTTGATGACGATGCGCAACACCCTCGTGAAAAGAATCACATAGAGCAGCAACACGATGACCGCGCCAATGAGTCCATACTCCTCGATGATGATGGCGTAGATGAAGTCGGAATACGGGTGCGGCAGGAAGTTGCGCTGTTCGCTCTTGCCAGGACCCTTGCCGAAGACCGAGCTCGAAGCCACGGCGATGTCGGCATAGGTACGTTGCAGGTGCTTGTCATCGAAGGGGTCTATCTTCTCCTTGTCCTCCCCCATCGATTTCAGGCGGTTCGACCACGTCTGGATGCGGTTTTGTTTCACCTTATAAGTGACGGCCTCCTCCCCTCTCGCCACGGCTTCCTGCTGGGCTTTCATCCCATGGTTGTTTTGGATGTTCGTCTTGATGGCATCATAGCCCAAATAAGCGCCCATACCCACGACACACAGCCCGACTAATGCCATGATGTGCAGGAATTTCACCCTTCCAATGAACAGCAGCACCATGCAAACGGCAATCAGGATGACGGCCGTCGAGAGGTTTTCGGAGAAAATCAAGGCGGCGGTCAAAAGGATGGGCAGGGCCAATTTGACGAGGAAGTCTTTGAAAAGATAAACCGAGCCTTCCATCATGATGATTTGGCGCGCCAAATAGGTGACCAAGATGATTTTGGCCATCTCACTGGGCTGGAACGAGAAGCCGCCAAGGTTGATGGAACGGCTGGCATCGTTGATGTTGCGCCCGAAGACCAAGGTATAGAGCAACAGGGCCAAACAAGGTATCATCAGCAGCAGGGCAAGTTTAGCGTATCGTTTATAGTTGACGCGAGAGGCACCAATCATCATCAAGAAGCCAAACAACAACATGCCGAAATGCTTCATCATCAGCCGTCCCGTATTGCCCTCGTATTTTGAAACCGCCAAGACACTGGTGGCGCTATACACCACGATCAGCGAGATGATGCCCAAAATCAAGGTTACGATCCAGATGACCTTGTCGCCTTTCAATATCTTACTGATAACGTTCATGTTCCAATCTCCTTACGCTTTCCGTGAATTGGTCGCCACGCTCGGCATAGCTCTCCCCCATCGCCGACCTGCAAGCGGGCGAAAACAACACAATATCGTCGTCCTTGGCGAGCAAGGATGCCAGACCAACAGCCTCGTCAATGCTCTCAACCTCATAGATTTCCGCAACATCCCTATGGAAAGTTTTCTTCAACTTGGCATTGTCGTCACCAACGCAAACCAAGGCCCTCACCTTCTGCTTCACGACCTTTTTCAGATCCTTGAAGTCGGACGTGCTGTCGTCGCCACCCGCAATCCAAACCACGGGTTTGACAATGTTCTGGAAGGTGAACCATGTAGCGTTCACATTCTCGGCACGAGAGTCGTCGTAATACATCACCCCGTCAACGGCGGTAACAAATTCCTGACGATGATTGACTGTATTCAAGTCACTGAGGCTCAACTTAATGCTCTCCTTCCTAATTTGCAAAACCTTGGACGATATGCCCGCCACCATGGTGGAAGATTGTTTGGGTCTTGTGTTGGTTATAGTTTCAAAATAATTCATTTTATTAAATTTATTGTTGGGGCAGACCCACGTGTCTGCCCATCTGATTATTTATCGGATTTTAAACGTAATCAATGTAAATGCGGCCAAAAGTATGGTGACAATCCAAAAACGGATGGTGATTTTCACTTCATGATGCACAGTGTTGAAGCCTTCGCCGCGCCCCTTGAAGGTGACGGTCGAGTTGGGCCAAGCCTTCTTGAAGTCGCTGTAGCTGGTGCGGAAATGGTCGTGCAAAGGGCCTTTCTTCCAAACACGGTGTTTCTTGCCCGTCTTGACGAAACGCTTCACGTCCAAGTCACTCAAGATTTCGAACAGGAACACGCCGCAGAGCAAAGGCAGCAGCAATTCCTTGTGCATGATGATGGCCGACACCGCGATGATGCCGCCAATGGTCAGGCTGCCCGTGTCGCCCATGAAGATTTGGGCGGGATACGAATTGAACCACAGGAAACCGACGAGGGCACCCACAAAGGCACCCAAAAAGACCACCAGCTCCTCGCTGCCTGGAATGTACATTACGTTGAGGTAGCTGGCCGTCACGGCATTACTGGAGATATAGGCCAACACAACCAAGGCGATGCCGATGATGGCCGAATTGCCCGAAGCCATGCCATCCATGCCGTCGTTGAGGTTAGAGCCGTTGCTGACGGCAGCCACCACAAAAACGGTGAGGAGCACGAAGAAAATCCACGCCAGGTTATACATCCACTTCGGGCCTGCCCACCTAAATAAGTCGGCATAGTTGAGGTTGTGGCTCTTCACGAAAGGAATCGTGGTCTTGGTCGACTTCACGTCGGGACTCTTCACTACGATTTCCTTGTTGTCCTCAATCTTCAGTTGGACAGTCTCGTTGATTTGCACCACCGGACTGAAACGCAAGGTCAAGCCGACGATGAGGCCGAGCAAGACCTGCCCACCCAGTTTCACAGCGGGTTTCAAGCCGTCTTTTTTGCCTTTGAAGGTCTTCACATAGTCGTCGGAGAAACCTAAAATACCGAGAATCAAGGTGGTGGCAATCATCAGAAGGGTGTAGACACTGTGGAGTTTGCAAACCAACAGCACAGGAACCAATATGGCTGTGATGATGATGACGCCGCCCATGGTGGGCACACCGACTTTTTTTGTATTGTACGGGTCGATGGTTACATCGCGTTGGGTCTCAACGATTTTCTTGCGTTTCAACATCTTGATGAACCAGTTGCCAAACCACACCGCCACGATGAGCGAGAGGATGATGGCAGCTGCAGCGCGGAAGGTGACGTAGTTGAACACGCCCGCGCCCGGTACATTGCATTGGTTCAGATAATTGAACAGATAGTACAACATGGCTTATGCCTCCTTCAATGCTTCCGACAACACTTCCTTGTCGTCGAAATGGTTCTTTACTCCGTTGATTTCCTGATAGTTCTCATGTCCCTTGCCCGCCAAGAGGATGATGTCGCCACGCTTGGCCAAGGCCACAGCGGTGCGGATGGCCTCGCGACGGTTGGTGATACTCAGCACCTTGCCTTGGTCTGCTTCTGGCACTCCAGCCTTCATCTGACGGATGATTTCGTCGGGGTCTTCGTTGCGCGGGTTGTCGCTGGTGAGGATGACGCGGTCGCTAAGTTTCACGGCAACGGCAGCCATCTCGGGACGTTTGGTAGTGTCGCGGTTGCCGCCACAACCCACCACGGTAATGAGGGTTTCCTTGTGGCAGCGCACCTCGTTGATGGTGACGAGCACGTTCTCCAAAGCATCGGGCGTGTGGGCATAATCGACGATGCCGACAATGCCTTTTTCGGAATGTACCATGTCGAAACGTCCGTTCGCACCATGCAACTTACTGATTTCCACTAACAGCTCATCCTTGTCGAAGCCCAAAGCCGTGGCCGCGCCGTAGATGGCCAACAGGTTGCTCGCGTTGAAGCCGCCGACCAATTGGGTATACACCTCCGTGCCGTTCACCTTGAGCAACATGCCGTCGAAATGGCTCTCCATGACAACACCCTTAAAGTCGGCGTCATGCTTCAAGGCATAGCTCAGCTTGCGGGCACGCGTGTTTTGCAGCATGAACGCACCGTTCTTGTCGTCCAAGTTGGTCAAGGCGAAGGCACTCTGCGGCAACAAGTCAAAAAATCTCTTTTTCGCGTTGCGGTAGTTGGCCATGGTCTTGTGGTAATCCAAGTGGTCGTGGGTCAAATTGGTGAAGATGCCACCGGCGAAATGCAGCCCTGCAATACGGTCTTGCGCCACACTGTGCGAGCTCACCTCCATGAAGGCGTATTCACAGCCCGCATCGACCATCTGCTGCAACAAGGTGTTCAGCTCAATCGGGTCGGGCGTAGTGTGTGTCGAAGGGATGACCTCACGATTGATGATGTTCTCAATCGTCGAGAGCAACCCGCAGTTGTAGCCCGCTTCGGTGAAGAGCCTGTACAACAAAGTGGCGATGGTGGTCTTGCCGTTGGTGCCGGTCACGCCCACCAGTTTCAGCTGCTCCGAGGGATTTCCGAAGAAATTGGAAGCCCCGACGCCCAACACGTATGCCGAGTTGTCGACCTTCACGTAGGTGACGTTTTCAGCTTTCTTGCGCGGCAGTTTCTCGCACACAATCACAGTAGCACCTTTTTCGATGGCACCCTCGATGTAGTCGTGGCCGTCGACCTGCGTACCTTTGACGGCAAAAAACAGGGTTCCTTTATTGACCTTACGGGAATCGAAAGTGATGTCGACCACGTCAACATCTTTCTCGCCAACGATTTCCAAAAGGTTGCAATTCGTCAATATGTCTTTGATTTTCATTATTTCTCAAGTTTTAGATGTATCGTACTGTTAGCCCTAATGGTATCACCAGCGTGGAGCGATTGCTCCTTGACCACGCCTTGACCGGAAAAGTCGATATTGATACCCATGTTTTCAAGGATATAGACGGCGTCGGTGATGTCCATGCCGACCACGTTGGGCACAATCTGGTCCGAAAGCGATGCCTCCCGCATGGTGATTTGTCCATTCTCGGAGCTTTCCACCGTGACCCAGTCGCCGCCAATCGCATAATCGTTGTAGCTCTTGGCCAAGCTGCCGAGGTATTGGGATTCCTTTTCATGACGAACGATGACCGGAGCCTTGGTCTGGTCGACCAACAACTCAAGGCTGTCGTCCTCCATGATGCCGATACGTGTGGCATACACCTTTTCAGCAATCTCCCTGAATCCCGGAGCCGAAACGCCACCAGCCGCCCATTTGGCACCACGGGCACGGCTCACCATGACGATGCAGCTATAACGTGGCTTGTCGGTAGGGAAATAGCCCACGAAAGTAGTGTTATACAGCTTCCTGCCAATGCCAGGTTCGTGGTAGGCATAGCCTTGTACCTTGTCGTAGTATTGCGCCGTTCCCGTCTTGCCTGCCACGTCGACCACGCAATCGGCAAACTGGCGCTTGGCTGTGCCTCTGATGACCACACCTTCCAGCATAGTCTGTATCTTTTCGATAGCCTCGGGCGAGGCAATGTGCTCGCTGAGGACGATAGGTTCAAACTTTTCGACCGTCCGCTCGCCGCGACGAATCTCGGAAACAAATTGCGGCTTCATCATGCGGCCACCGTTGGCGATGGCGTTGTAAAGCGTCAACAATTGCATTGGAGTGACATTCACCTCATAGCCAATCGACATCCAGGGTAACGACACATTCGACCAGAGCTTACGTCCGTCCTTGGTCTTGTCGCTCGGGTGCTTGATGACGGGATTGGCCTCGCCTGTGATGCCCGTGCCGATTTTCTTGTTCAGGCCCAAGGCGTACAGGCCGTCGACGTACTTCTCAGGATGCGCGGCGAAGTTTTTGGTGACCAACACCGCTGTGCCTTTATTCGACGACTGCTCGATGACCTCCTGTACGGTGCAGATGCCTCCTTTGGCAAAACTGTGGTCGTCTTTCATCGTGCGGTTCGAGAACTTGATGGGACCCGTGCCGATGTTCACCTTTTCGTCAAGGCCCATCTTTTCGTTGTGGTTGAGCAACACGACCATCGAAGCAATCTTGAACACCGAGCCCGGCTCGTAGCGTTCGGCCAAAGCCACGTTGTAGAGCTCTTCGTACTTGCCCGTTTCGTGGTTGAGGCTCAGGTTGGCCAAAGCCTTGACATAGCCCGTTTCCACATCCATTAGGATGGCGCAACCTTGTTCGGCCTTGTTGACCGTCAAGGTGTTGTTGAGGGCACTCTCCACGATGTCTTGCAGCTTGATGTCGAAAGTGGTGATGAGGTCGTCGCCGTTTTGGGCATCAGTATTGTCTTCCGAATCGACAGGAATCCAGCCGCCATGGTGAATTCTGCGCACCAATTGCCTGCCGTTCTGACCCCTGAGGTAGTCATTGTAGGCACCTTCAAGGCCGAAATAATAGCCTTTCTTCTCGTTAGCCATGCCGAGCATGAGGCTGGCCAAATCCTTATAGGGATGCTCGCGCCTGACCTTCTTTTCAACGATGATGCCGCCTTTGTATAGGCCACGGTTGAAGATGACAAAGCCCTGCATCTGGCGCAGCTCGGCTTGGGTGATGTTCAACGCGATTTTGTAGTGACGGTTCTTTCTGGCCTTGCCTTCCGCGAAGAAAGCCTTCCACTGCGCAGGATTGCGCTTGGGGAACAAGCCCGCCATCTGCACGCAAAGCGAATCGATGTTTTCAGCCAAAAACACCGAATCGACGGATTTGTAGTCGAAGAACACATCGTAAAGCGGGATGGTGGTGGCCATCAGTTGCCCGTCCGCAGAAAAGATGTTACCGCGCGAGGCTTCCAAGGTATCGACACGATATTCGCGCTGCTCGGCCAGCTTCACCAGCTCCTTGTTGTCTCTGGTTTGCACGACGATAATCTTCGCTATGATGGCAATGGCGAAAATAAGGACGAGGAAATAGACCAGATAAGTCCTCCAAAGCGTATCGGTTTTCGGATCAATCATGGCACCATCTTCTTTTCGGGTTCTACATTCATGTTGATGCGCTTCAGGGGTTCGGTGGCTTCCTTCAGGCCAGTGCCTTCAAGCCTTTTGACCAGCACCGACTGCTTGGAGGCTTCCATGATGGCCGATTTCACCTGTATGTACTCCACCTGCAAGTCGTTGAGGTGCTTGGTGGCCTTGGTCAGCTCGCGGTTCTTCTCCTCGGCGATGTAGGTGTTGGTGATGATGGCCATGAGCAAGACCGTCACATACGCCATGAAGAAAAACTGCTTGGTGAATTTCTCCCTCACGAGGAAGGTACCACCCAGGACATTCATCACGTGCTTTCCGCCCTTCTTTTTCTTTGTTGTCTCTTTCTGTTCTTTCATGTCGTTATTTCCTTTCCGCAATTCTGAGTTTCGCGCTGCGTGCCCTGCTGTTGCTTTCCATCTCCTCGTCGGAGGGAACGATGGGCTTGCGCGTTATGAGGGTATAAGGTGTCAGTAAGTTTCCGTAAAAATCCTTCTCCTCCTTGCCTTCGGCGTTGCCCGTCTTCATGAAATTCTTCACGAGGCGGTCTTCCAACGAATGGTACGACATCACCACGAGCCGGCCACTCGATTTCAGCACGTCTGGACACTGGGCAAGAAACAGGCTGAGCACTTCAAGCTCTTGATTCACCTCTATGCGAAGCGCCTGAAAAAGCTGAGCCAGCACCTTGTTTTCCTTGCCTCTTGGCAGGCGACGCTGCACAGCGGCTTTCAGCTGATCCGTGGTTTCGATGGGCTCTGCTTCACGTGCCATGATGATGTCGGAAGCGATGAGTTGGGGCTGCTGCATCTCGCCGTAGAGGCGCAAGATGCGCGTCAGGTCGGCGTGGTCGTAGGTGTTCACCACGGTGGCCGCATCGTTGGGTGTCATCGGGCTCATGCGCATGTCCAAAGGCCCGTCAAACCTGGTGGAGAAGCCTTTTTCCGGCGTGTCGAACTGGTGCGACGAAACGCCCAAGTCGGCGATGATGCCGTCAATCTTGCGTTCGCCTTGATAAAGCTGGACATAGTTCTTGAAGTATCTGAAATTCTGAGGGATAAAGGTGAAACGCTCGTCATCGAACGCATTGGCCTCGGCATCCGTATCTTGGTCGAAAGCATACAGATGGCCCGTCGTGAGGTGGTCAAGGATGGCACGCGAATGGCCACCGCCACCAAACGTGACGTCGGCATACACGCCCTCGGGGTTAATGTTCAGGCCCCCGATACACTCTTCCAACATGACCGGTTTGTGATACATGCCTACCCTCCCAATTAGATTGTCTTAAGAATTTCGAGAATCTTCTTTTTGTCAATGGATGACACCGACTTCTGGTAACGGTCTTTGTCCCAAATCTCCATCTTGTTGGCGAGGGCTTCCACCACGACTTCCTTGACCAAGCCACCACGTTCCATCAGATCCTTGGGAATCTGAAGGCGGCCGTTTGCATCGAGTTTGGCAAAGCGCACACCACGGTTGAGGAAACGCAAAGCTTCAATACCTTCTTCGTCGTATATGTTGAACTTACCACGCAGCTTTTCCTGTTGCTCATCCCAATCTTTGCGGGTGTACAGGTCGAGGAATTGGCTGTTATCGAACAAACTAGGACGCAAGACGAAACCTTCTTCCGCCTGCTCGCCCATCTGCTCCTTGAACTCGGCAGGCAACATCAAGCGGCCTTTCGCGTCCAGTTTACAGTTAAAATGTCCGATTGGGTAACTCATTTCTCCACTATTAGTTTTTTACCGTGCAAAGATATGCATTTCTTCCCACTTTAGTGCACTCGGTCACACCAAGTTTTCAACAGCCGTTGTTTATAACTTTGTTGGTATTCTGTTGATTAAATGTTAATTATCTAAATACCAAAGAAATAACAATAAACTTTTTATGAATATTTAAGGTATTTTGGCTCATTTTTCACTTAATATCGAATCCAAAACCGCCTTTTTTTGCTATTTTTGCCGAAAAGTTGAGAAAATATTGCACTTATGGACATCAAAAAAGCCGAATTCCTGATGAGCAACACTCGCTTCGAGTTCCTGCCCAACGACAACATCCCTGAATATGCCTTTATCGGTCGCTCCAATGTAGGCAAGTCGTCGCTAATCAATATGTTAGTGCAACGCCGCGGGTTGGCTAAGACCTCGTCGGTGCCAGGTAAGACAGTGGCCATCAACCATTTCATCATCAATGATTCCTGGTATCTTGTCGACCTGCCTGGCTATGGCTACGCGCAGCACTCGAAAAAACAGCGTGACCAGTGGCGCATCATGATCAACAACTACATCTCGCGCCGCCGCAATTTGGTGACGACTTTCGTGCTCGTCGACTCCCGTATCGAGCCGCAAAACAACGACTTGGGCTTCATCGAGTGGCTCGGCGACAACCAAATGCCGTTTTGCATCATCTTCACCAAAGCCGACAAGGTTTCGAAGGTCGAGTTGGACAAGAACGTGGAAGCGTTCAAAGCGAAGCTGCTGGAAGATTGGGAGGAACTGCCACCCATTTTCATCACCTCGGCGGAGAAAAAGACAGGCCGCGACGAGGTGTTGGATTACATTGAGCAGCAGAACGCCGAAATGGCCAATCTAATGAACAAATCTTGAATCTTAAAACCTTAAATCTTAAATCTTTACATTATGGGAATGTTAGTTTCAATTCTGATTGGTGCCTTGGCTGGTATCCTTGCAGGTAAAATCATGAATTACGGCCTCGGCCTGATTTGGGCCATCATCGTCGGCGTGGTCGGCGGCTTCCTGGGCAGCTGGTTGTTCAGCATCATCGGCCTCCCCGTCAGCACATCTTTCTGGGGTCAGCTTCTGGTCGGGACCATCGGCTCAGTAGTGTTGCTGTGGATTGTTTCTCGAATCAAGAAGAAATAAGTCCGAAGCACGAAAACAGGCAAAGCGGAGCTTTTGGCTTCGCTTTTTTTGTGCTATCTGAAATACACTCGAGTAATCCCCGTTCCGCCAGTTTCAAGCGATGCGTCGCAGAAGCGTTCCACCTCGTGGATGTGGCTGAGTTTTTCGCGGATGAGCTTGCGGAGGATGCCGTTGCCCTTGCCGTGAAGGATGCTCACTTCCTTGATGCTGAGGAGTTTGGCTTCGTCCAAATATTTGTCGACGATGTCCAAGGCTTCATCGGCGCGTTTGCCGCGCACGTCTAAAGTGAGGTCGAAATGCTCGGCCTTTTCGCTGAGATCTTCAGCGATTCCGGACTGCCAGCGGCGTTGGGTTTTGCGGGCTTCGGCGCGACTCACCTTGCGGAGTTTGTCGGGCGAGGTGCGCAAGCGAATACTGTCGAACAAGATGGTGGCGTCGGTGTCGCTGATGGCAAGGATTTCGCCCACCACCTGCATTTCCTCTATGCAAACCGTGTCGCCCACTTTCAGCACCACTTCTGTTTCTTCCTTTTTCTTGGCTTCGGCCACTTCCTTGGCTTTTTGCGCGATTTCTTCCTTGGTCTTTTCAAGGTTTTGGCGGATTTCCTTGGTCTTCGTCTTCTCCGCCTGCGCCTCCTTGATTTCCTTGATGGTGCGTTCGATTTGGCTGTTGGCTTTCGCGATAAGTTCCTGAGCCTCAGCAGCAGCCTCACGAAGGTATTGCTTCTTCTTGCCTTCAAGTTCGGCCAAAAGTTTTTTGTATTTCTCCACCACTTCGGTCAGAAGTTGGTCGGCAATGCGCAGGTCTTGTTCTTTCTTGCGAATGGCCTTTTTGTCGACTTCCAACTGTTGCAGCTGCTTCTCGAATTTCAGATGCTGGTCGCCGGTGATGTTGGCCGCGTCGTCGAGGATTTGTTTCGGGAAGCCGATTTTCTTGGCAATCTCGAAAGCGAAAGAGGAACCGGGGTTGCCCGTGAGCATAATGTACATCGGCTGCATAAAGCGCGTGTCGAACAGCATTGCCCCATTGATGATACCCTCATGATGGTCGGCCAAAAGTTTCAGGTTGGCATAGTGCGTCGTGACCATACCGAAGGCTTGCTTCTTGTTGAGTTCCAAGAGAATGGCCTCGGCGATGGCTCCGCCCAATTGCGGCTCGGTGCCTGTGCCAAACTCATCAATGAGGAACAGCGTTTTTTCGTCGGCGTTTTCCAACAGGGCCTTCATATTAATAAGGTGTGAACTGTAAGTCGAAAGGTCGTCCAAAATCGATTGTTCGTCGCCAATGTCGATGAAAAGGCTTTCAAACAGGCCGCACTGCGAATCGACGCGCATGGGCGGCATGAGGCCACATTGCAGCATGTATTGCAGTAATCCGGTGGTTTTCAGACAAACGGATTTTCCACCTGCATTCGGTCCGCTGATGACCAAAATGCGTTCATTTTCATTGAGTTGCAAGTCCAACGGAACAACTTGTTTGCCTTGCTTTTTCAGTTTTTGCTCCAAAAGCGGGTGCCGCGCCTGAATCCAATTAATATAAGGTGTGTCTTTGATTTCGGGCTTGATGCCACCTATTTCATTGGCCAACAATGCCTTGGCGCGGATGAAATCGAGTTCGCCGAGCATGTTCCAAGCCTTGCGCAATTCGGAGAGGTAAGGCCTCAACAATCTGGTGAAAGCCAACAAAATGCGGTGGATTTCTCGCCGCTCGGCATATTCCAACTCCTTGATTTCGTTGGAAGTATCGAAAATTTCGGCAGGCTCGATGTAGACGGTTTGCCCTGTCGCCGACTCGTCGTGGATGAAACCTCGGATGGCGCGTTTGTCGCCCGCCTTCACGGGGATGACCAAACGACCGTCGCGAACCGTGAGTTCCGCTTTTTGGTCCACCCAACCCGCAGTCTTGGCATCGCCCATAATTTGGCGGATGCGCTTCTCAATGCCGCCTTGCTTGCGGCGGATGCTTTGGCGGATTTCCAGCAGTTCTGTGGAAGCATTGTCGGGGATTTCGCCCTTGTCATCAACGAGGCGATTGACCTCGGTAAAGATACTGCGTTCAATGAAAATGTTCTCAATCAGCGATTTGAGTTGAGGCGTGTTATCGGCACTTTCAGAGTGGCCATAGCGCAAGATGGCTTCGAGAACGTTGAGCGAAGGCTTCAGCGCAAACAAATCCTCCACACTGAGGCAGGTGCCGTCAATCTGGATGCGGTGGAAGGCTTCGCGCAGGTCGTGAAAGTCGCGCATGGGGAAAGGCACGCCCGTTTGCAGCAAGCGGATGAACTCGTCAGTTTGCTCCAAACTCTTGAGGATAAGGGCTTTGTCGGTCGAAAATGCCATTTCGTCCACTTTCTCCAAGCCCATCTGACTGATGCAGTGGCCGGAAACCATTTGTCGGATGCTGACGAAGCCGATTTTCTGTTCAAAATTGGTCGGGTAAATCACTGGTCGTTTTTTAGGTCGCAAAGGTACGCATTTCGGCTTACCTGCGCACTCTCGGAAAAAAATATTTCTCAATAGGTGCGCACTCTCGGAATTTTATGTACCTTTGCACCTGCGCACTCTCGGAAATTGCAGCATATTTCCACTTGCGCACTCTCGGTAATTAAATACTAACTATATGATTTTCAAAAGAAAGATATACAAAAGATTCCTCGAATGGAATAGGATGGGCGGACAAAAGGCTTTACTCATCGAAGGCGCGAGGCGAATTGGCAAGTCGACCATCGTTGAGGAGTTTGCCCGAAACGAATATAAGAGTTACATTCTTATCGATTTTGCCAAAGCGCGGGATGTGGTGAAAGAGGCCTTTGTGAGCAATCTCAATGACCTTGACACTTTTTTTATGCTCATTTCCAGCGAGTTCAAGGTGAAGTTGTATGAAAGGGAGTCGTTGGTTATCTTCGACGAAGTCCAGAAATTTCCACGGGCGCGTGAGGCCGTGAAGTATTTGGTGCAAGATGGCCGTTATGATTATATCGAGACGGGGTCGCTCATTTCGATTCACGAGAATGTGGCGGACATCGTGATTCCTTCAGAGGAGCGTTGCATAAGAATGTATCCGCTTGATTTCGAGGAATTTTGCTGGGCTTTTGGCGAGGAACAACTTGTCGATTACATCAAGTCGTGCTTTGAAAAGAAGCGACCACTCACTGCTGATTTGCACCGCAAGGCGATGATGCTATTCAGGCAGTATTTGCTTGTCGGTGGGATGCCGAAGCCTTTGGCGGTGTTCCTTGAAAATGCGCGGGATTTCGCCTTGTGTGACGAGGAAAAGCGTGATGTTTTGCGGCTATATCGAGAGGACATTATGAAGATAGGTAACCAATATCGCTCGAAGGTGTTGGCCATCTACGACCAGATTCCAGGGCTACTCTCCAAACACGAAAAGCGCGTGGTTCTCAGTAAGATAGTGTCAGGATCTGATTTTGTGCAATATGAAGACACTTTCTTTTGGCTTGCCGATTCGATGATTGCCAATGAGTGCTTCAATTGCTCCGACCCCAACATTGGGCTTTCCATCAACGAGGACCGCACATACGTTAAGTGCTATATGGGCGACACGGGGCTGTTGGTCAGTCACGCCTTCAGCGAAAATGATGTTTCCGATGGCGAACTATATCGTGAAATCCTGCACGGGAAACTATCGCTCAACGAGGGGATGTTGTACGAAAACGCGATTGCGCAAATGCTAATGGCGGCAGGGCATAAGTTGTACTTTTACACCCATTACAACGAGACAAAACACCGCAACGACATTGAAATTGATTTCCTTCTGTCGAACAATAGTAGGTTGAAATACAAGGTTTTCCCTGTCGAGGTGAAATCGACGGAAAACTATTCGACCACTTCGCTTGAGCGGTTCAAGGAAAAATTCCACGAGCGCGTTGGAGGCTGCTATGTCATTCATCCTAAGAATCTCACTTTGAAGGACGACATTGTTTGCCTTCCGCCTTATATGACTTTCTGTCTGTAGGCATTTGAAAAAAATGCGCCCATTTTCCCCTGAATCTCGCAGGAAAATGGGCGCATAATTTGGCTTTCAAACCATTACAAACTCAGTTCATACATATACCCGTGGTATTGCAGTGAGCCATCGAGGATAGGGAAGAAAAACTCGCTTTCGTGTTCCACATTCTTCAGTTTGAGGTTCTCCATCGTGACGGTCTTGGTGCCGTCTTCGTTGGTGACGACCTTCAATGTGCCTTCCTTTGCAATGTAACCCGTTTGCGGTTGGAAGGTCCAGAAATCGCCGTCAAGGGCAATGTGTACACAAGGGAATTTGGGCAGATAAGGTGTGCCGATATACCCGAGGCTATACTCACCATCGACGACCTGACCACCCAAGTAACTGACGATGAAGAAACGCTTGCGGTCAGCCGACATAAAGAGCATCGACTTCACATCGAGGCCAAGCGCACTCAGACCGTTGAGCGCAGTGATGCCCGCCAGTCCGACAGGGCTTTCGGTGTTGCCGATTTTGAACTTGTTCTCCGTGTCGAAGGTGTAGGTGGGCAGTGTGCCGTTGAAGTTCAAGGCCAAATGGACATTGGAGCCATTGGTGTTGGTGCCCATACATTGTGACAAAATGACGGTGTAGGTGCCATTGTTTTCGGTGACAGAAAGTTCTCCGTTCATCCAAAAATAGGTGTCGCCATAACACAAGGTGTCGGCGCCCATAATGAAGGGCAGTTCGCCAAGGTTGAAGTCGTGGAAGCCGACCACGGTGGGCACGGGGTCTTTCGAGTTGCTGCCCATTCTGTAAGTGCCGGGGACGATGTCGCCGTTGAAGACGATGGCGATGCCTTCGTTTTCGGCTGCGGTCATCTCCTTGGATGCGAGGACGATGGCGTTCTTTTGGCCATAGTTGACGGCCTT
>CADCML010000039.1 GCA_902802535.1 uncultured Bacteroidia bacterium | reverse complement strand
CAGTTGGTTTAGAGCGCATGCTTGACAGGCATGAGGTCACAAGTTCGATCCTTGTTCGCCCCACACGAAGACGCTGCAAAGCGTCTTTTGTATCAACGGTAGGGACGTTAGCCCAGTTGGTTTAGAGCGCTGCCTTCACACGGCAGAGGTCACTGGTTCGAGTCCAGTACGTCCCACTACAATCTGAAAGTCAGCGATTTACGCTGACTTTCTGAGTTTAAATCGGCGCAAAATCGGCGCAAAATTTGTAACACACTGACTTTCATTCTTTTGAGGTTTCGTCCACAAAAGAAGAAAAAAAAATGTGTCTCGTCAAAACCCAAAACTCTCAACCTCTCATCAGCTACCTTCCGGCATCGCTGAAATACACGGCGCATGGCTGGACCATCGAATACCACGTGTTCAATCCGGCTTTCAATGCGATGGAAAGACGGGTCATGAAAATGAACCGCATACGGAAGAAGTATTCGAGGGTCTCCGACTTCAAGGCCTATTGCGCCGATGTAATCGTAAGGCTTAACAGTCAGTTGGCCTCGGGCTGGAATCCCTTCGAGGGATATGCCAGCAATTCGCGGGAACTGACACCTATCAGCGCAGTACTTGACAAATACCTGAAAGACAAAGAGGGCGATGTACGCCCGGACACCATCATAAATTACCGCTCCTTTGTCAAAGTGTTCAAGGAATGGTTGACCAAGAACTTCGGCCAGATTGCCATTTCCAGCTTCACGCGGGTGATGGCCGTCAACTTCATGGACTATCTCGTTGAGGAAAAGAACTTGCACGGGCGAAGTTACAACAACCGGTTGAAGCAAGCCCGAGCCTTTTTCTCCTACGCTATCGAGAAATACTACTGCAAGGATAATCCCTTCGCCTACATCAAGAAAAAGCGCGAGGACGGAAAGACCAGGATATTGATTCCGCACGAAGTGAGGAAGGGTATCTTCAAGTATTGGTCGGAGCGTAATGAAAACTATCTCGTTCTCTGCGAGTTGGTTTTCATCGCCATGATTCGGCCAAAGGAATGCTGGCGGCTGCATGTATCAGACCTGATGCTTGCAGACCGATACATCAATGTCAGCGAGGACGACAGCAAGACCCATTTCCGCCGCAGCGCGTCACTCACTCCGGAACTCATCACGAGGCTGGAGAAGATGACACGCCACGCCAATAGGAGCGATTACCTCTTTTCCGACGGCTACATGCCAGGAAAGAAGCATATCGCCTACAGTCGTTTCCGCAAAGATTGGCAAGACATGAGAGAAGCATTGGGATTGCCCGACGAAATGCAGCTTTACTCGTTGCGAGATACGGGACTTAATGAAATGCTGAAGGGTGGCATTGACGCATTGAGCGTCATGCAGCACGCAGATCATCACGATTTGAGCATCACCACGCGCTATGCCAACCATGCGGATCCTCACTTGGTGGAAACGATTTCGGAGAAGGCACCAGCCTTTTAGCCGTGAAGGTTGATGGTCTCAATGGACTTCATGACCTCATCAATCCATTCCTGGCCGTACTGGGCTGCCATCAGTCGGCCTAATTGATTGAACTCACGCCAATAAATCTTGTTGAACCATCTTTTTGGTAGTCGGTAGCCTGGTCCCGCTCCGGCATCCACGTAGTAGCCATAATATAAAAAGGTGAAACTGATTTTCGCCACATCGCCGTTCGCGTCCTTTTCCACATGGGCGCGGAAAGAGTTGATGAGGTCGCCACTGTGTGTGGGCAGGAACTTCAGCTTGGCAATCCTCATCTCCCACCGTTGCACGGTGATTTCAGCCCATTGCTTCAGGTCGACAATACTTTCCTTATCCATGATATTCGAGGTCGGTATTTTCCGAGAAATACAGCGTCATCTCATATCCTGTGAAGTTCGCTCCGGCATTGCGGACAGCCCATGGAATGTGGTCATATTCCCATTTCTCCAGTTCATCGTCATGCTCATGCTTGGCCATGACACTGAGGATGCGTTTTACCATTTTCATACATTCCTTTTGCACACGCTGTCGGTCTTCGTCCTTGGCCACCATCTTCATAACCCAAATAGACTGTGAAGTTTTCAGGAATCCTCCTGGAAGGAATCCGAACTCGCCAATCTCACTGTTTTCGAGGATGACCATGGGGCTAATTCCCTTGGTTTGGATAAGGCTGACAATACCATCGTAGCCGCCTGCGGACTCGATGATCTGTGTGTCAGGCTTGATGATTTCATTGGGCAACTGCCCGCGCAATATCTTTTGGAGATAGGGTAATGTGAGCATGGTTAATCTTCTTTTTGTTCGAATTCGTCTAATGGATCTTCTTCTGGTTCCGCTTCACGGCCATGGCTCCGCTTCCCGCCCACCTCGATAGTGGTGTTGCCTTTCGTCACTCTTGCCGTACCACCTTTTTCGATGTACTCGGGCAGCTTCATAAGGAAAGTCATCAAGGCCGCCGCGCCCGTGATTTCGCCGATGAAGGCCAGCACGCTCCGGTCGATGACCGCCGTGGGTGGGAGGATGAACGCGGCAATGCCCAGCCCAAGGCTCACAATCATTGCGAGGTGTACGTACCAATCGACTGCTTTAAGAATCTTTGCCATATCAATCAATAATTACGGTGGTTGGATAATAGCTCACGGCAAGGCTGCCGAGGGCGTTGCTTTGCGAGGCGAAACGTATGCTTTCAGATGCCGCCTTGGTGATGACCACTGGGCTCGCATCGGTGCCGGGTGTGAAGCTGCCTGCGGCGGTTGAACTGTCACCGAGGTAGTAATAGACAGGAATCGTCCGGGCATCGGCGATGCTATCGTCAAACTCCACATAGAGTTTCGTTGCCGTGATTTCCGCGTCTTCGGTCTCATAGCCACCATTGCCGTCGTCGGCGAAGTCGAGGACGACTTGCCGCGTATCGTCATGCAACTCTTCGGCTTGATCGGCCACCGATTGGTGAAGGCTACGGTCGGGCCGCTCGGTGTCGGCCACCACATTTTCGGTCTCGTTCAGGATATAGCTGAACGGCGAGCCTGCCAACTGGCCGAAGTCGCTCATGGAGAGTTCTGAGCTGTCGACCACGATTTCCAAGTATTTCATCGTCTCGGGGTCGTATTTCTCGGCACCTTGCTTGGCGGTCAGCAATTCGTAGATCCAATTGCGTTGGCGGTTGGGCACCTGGCCGATGTGCTGTGTCCATTTACGTATGTCGTCGGTATCGTCCAAGGCGCGGTATTGGCGGCCAAAGCGACCGATGTTGTGGGTGATGTCGGGCGCGAGCACGTTCTCACCCTTGCAGATCAGCGTGTCGATGCCGCCAAGGGCATTCACGAAGAGGAAGTATTTCTCGCGGCCGCTGCGTTCCTCGTAGATGTAGCGTTGTCGGCATATCTCGTTCAGTTCGCCATCCGTCAGGATGATGTCGTAGTAGCCTTTCAGTTGGTGCGGAAGTCTCGCCACCATCGGTATCAGTCTGGAATAATTGACATTGACGCTGAAGCAGCCAGCGCCCTCGTCATCCTTCACGATGCAGTCCACCATCCCGCCCTCTTTGGGATAGAAACGACCTATGACAATCCTGTTGCCTTTTTCTGCGAGGTCGAGATAAGTCAGCCATTCGGGTGATTCATAGTTGGTGGTCTTTTCCAAGGGCTGGTTGGTCAGAAAGTTGGCTTGTGCCCAAGTCTCGAAGGCCGTGGCCGACTTCAGGAGGGCATTGCAAACCCAGAAGTCGATTTCGGTATTGTTGCTGTTGGCATCTGAAAGGAGAAGGCGAAACTTAATCCTGTAGGTGTATTGCAACACCACCTCGTCGCCGTTGTCGGGAAGTTCGGAATTGAGAACGCTCTTGTAAATATCGCCAAAGTCGATGGTCACGACATTGCTGAAGTCGGGGAAGTATGATGCGGTGATTAGGGGCGCGTTGTCGCCATAAACATACAACAAGGCCGTAATGGCCACCTGTGTCGACAGGATGGTTGGGGGAACAGTGTTTTTCGCATACGTCGCGCCCTCGGTTGGTGCTTGTGTCGGTATCAGGCTCATATCATCTGCTTTTGTTGCAAAATTATTTTCCGCTTATTCATATCCAGTGACAAAATCACGCCGCCACCGCCGTGAAGGTGAACGTCACCGTTTGGTTGGCGAACACTTCCGAACGGTTTATCCAATGGACTTGTCCTCCCTCTATTTCTCTTTCCTTATAGTGGACGGTAATTGTTGCCTGAGCCGTAATTGTCCTTACTTCGTTAAGGTATGACGGCATTCCAGGTGATAAGCTTTCATTCAATGAGAACTCATAACTTACATATTGGGTAGCACCACCGGGCAAGGCGATTTCGTTGGCATATAGCTCGCGGGCGACATCTTCAGCATCGTTGCTCACACTCCATTTCAGTCCGTTGCCGCCCATCGGTTCAATGCCTTCGTCTTTCACACCGTCGCCGAATTTCTTCACCAGCAGGAACTCTGCATCGGTAAGACCGAAACGCGAAGCGAGTGAGGCCGAAGCCGAAACGGGCAACAGTTTTTGTCCGTTGCACAGTTTCGGGCGGCTCATGTCCAAGCCGAGGAATTGCCCAAGGTCGTAGGCCACTCGGCACTTCAAATGGGTGGCATGATTCAGCAGCAATGTGTTGTAGAAGCCCCAAAATGGCTCATACAGCTCGAAGTTGGTCAGGCCGAAAGCAAGCGTTGCGCCAGTAACGCCCGATTGCGCCTCGTCGTATGGGATGTATTTCTGCGTTGTGCCGGTCGTATGAAAGATAAAATGCTCATGGAAAGCCCTTTGCACGACAATAACTTCCTGTTTGTCGTCTTCCTTCTGGCCTTTGTATGAGGTGTGGTAATGCAGCCTTTCCCCGATGAATGGACTTACGCCGCGCTTCGTGGCAGGGTCGACCCGCATCAACGGCATCACGTCTGCCTGGCTGAAGGCTTCCGTGTCGTCGCTGTTGTGGCGGTCGTAGGTGAAATGGTTTGTGCCAATCACCTCCACGGCTTGCAGACCCGTTTGGATATTGTAGTTGAGGGCGGCGAACTCTCCCGTGGTCATGCGCAGCACAAGGCAGTCGTTGTAGGCGGGTTCGTTGCCCGTCAACGAGTCCCATTGGTCTTCGTCGGCCTCCACATAGCCGCCATATTTCTCCACCAGTTCCTCGAAGCTGTCTGCGGCTGGTTCGGTGCCTTCAAGACTGTTGGTCGGGGTCAGGACAATACGCTTCGTCGGATTGAGTTGCACGGTGAAGTCGCCTTCCACCTTGCTGGTGATGTCGATGTCGGCCCTATCGGCCAAAACGGATTCCATCAACACAATCTTCACTTCCTTTGTCTCGCTGTTCACCACCGGTTGGGCGTGGAACTTGGCCAACATCCAATCCAAAAACTCGCTCAAGGTACAGCTTGGAACCATATCCTTGTAATATAAGGTGACGGTCGGGTTGCAAAGGCAGTCCGTACAATTGTGCACAATAACGATGTTTTTGTAGGCATTGGCGGCAAAGCAGTTGTAGGAAACGGTGTACCCCAAGCACTCAAAGAGCCGCACCAGCAGCCGGTGCAGCTTCAGAAAAGGCGCGATACCGTATCCTGCTGGCACGCTCATGTTGACATCACCTTCGCGCACGGTGCGAGCCTCATACACAAGGTTGCCGCCGCCGTCCACTTCGTTGTTGTATTGGTAATGTTTGATATTGTTTTCCTCGTATGGCGCAATGGATACGGGAAAGATAGTGTAGTCGTAGGTGTCAGTGCCGTTGGCGTAAATATCCTGCATTCTCGTCATGGCGGTGGAGATGTTGCCAAAAGTTTCCTTATAGTCGTTTCCGTTGTCTCCTTCTGCAAAGATGGCTTTCAATGATTTCTCCTTTGCTTTCACATACAAGTCCGAGTTGTCGATGGCAAATGAGGCATCAATACCTTCGCGGCGGTGCATGGTGTCAATAACCAACTGGCCGCGTTTCTGCACCGGACCCACCTGAAGGATGGCTTCCACCTTGTTTGTGTACCTATCGGCACGGTCTATCCGTTCCCGATGGCCGAGTGCGGCAAGGTTCCTCGAGGAGGAAGGCAATGTTGCCGGAATACTTGCATCGCCTTCACCTGAAAGGAGCGGGTTGGTGCGCTCCATGTTCAGGCTGAAATCTTTCGGCAGCTGAAGTTGGCCGTTTTGGGTAATGAGTTTCATGATCTTGAAGTTTGTTTCTTGAATCTGGCATCCTGAGCATCCATCTCGATAAGGTCTTGGCGGACGAGGTAGGCACGCAGCCACTCGCCTTCCAAGGCGGCACGGATGCCCTTATATACGGCCTCCTCGATGGCGGCATTGCTGTCGGACACTGCGGTTGCCGAAGTGTTGCCTTTGCCAGTGAAGCCTCCGTCGGCAAAGCCGTGACTTGCCGATCCGCTCCGTCCGCGACTGCCTTGCTGGCGATAACGCTCCAAGTTGGCGAAGGTGACAGGGTTTTGGCGTACCATCCACGCAGGAGCCACATACTCGTTAGCATGTACCACACCCACCACCTTGTGGTCGCTGGCGGCACGGTCGGTGTAGCCGCCTTCGGCGTAGCCGGTCATCTTGCGTTCGCCTGTCTTCGGAACCGATGAAGAGCCTCCACCGCTGCTGACGCTGGCATTCTTGATGGCGTTGCGCTGGGCGATGATGGTGGCCACTTCAGCCGCCGTGGTGGCGGCAATCAGCGCGGCCAATATCGCGCCCGCCACAGGACCCGCATCGGCAAAAGCCTTGATGGCCGCCACCGCGCCGTTGGCCACGGTCTTGGCAATGTTGACGCCCATCTCCACATCGGCATACTTTTTCTTCAGGTCGAGTTGCTTCTGCTCGTATTCGGCCTCTATGCGCTCTCGTTCCTCGGCATTGTCGCCCGCCGCCGACAGTTGCTTCTGGTATTCGGCTTCCAATTGGGCCGATTCGGCCTCCTTCAGCGCGGCCACGAAGTTGGAGGCTTCAGCCGCTATACTGTTTGCTTGTTCGGCATATTGCTGGGCATACTTCAGTTTGGTTTGCAACTTCGCCTTTTCAAACTCTTCTTCTGAAAGCAACTTGTATTGATGTAGCTTTTTCAGCCACATCATTTCCTTGTCATACTCGGTCTTCAGCGAATTGTCCTGAATATTTGCAATAATCTCCTCACGCTTGCCGTAGATTTCATCCCAAAACTGATCGTTGGCTTTGATATCAACGGCGGGTTGGGAAAAATCTTCTACCAAGAATTCCTTTACTTCTTCCATCCCTGCGCCAATGAGTTTGATTTCCTCATCAAGCAATTGGGATGTGTATTTTGTGGCATCCTGACCGAATTGCTTGGCCGCATCGATACGCTGTTGCAGGCCTTGCATCACGATTAGGTTCATTCTTGCATTGTATTCGGCATGAGTAATCTCGTTGTTTTTCAGGCTCTCTTTTAGAGCATTTTCCTCGCGGCGTTGGTTCTCTTCGATTTGCTTGATGCGGGCATCATAGGCTTTTTGGTTGGCCTTGTCGTCTGCCTTCATCAGCTTGTCATATCGCGCTTTGAGGGCTTTGGAGTCTTCGGCTGACAAGGCGGCATAGCCTTTCGTCACCATCTCCTTCTCCTTCTTGGTGAGTTTGTCCTGGCGTTCCTGAAGGTAGTCGAATTGGGTTTGGGTGAGGATGGCGTTGGTGGTTGCCGTTTCCTCGGTTTCAACGGTGCGCTTCTCGGCGTGGTTCTTATGGATTTCAGCAATCTCCTTGCGTTGCTCCTCCTTCAGTTGCTGGATTCGCTCTTCGGCGGCGGCTGGGTTGTCGCGGTTCATCTCGCGGGCATCGTTAAACAGTTGCTGGTACCGCTCGTTGACTTGTCGGATGGCCTTTTCCTCGTCCGACACCTGCCCAGCCCTGATGCCGAATTCGTTGTTGATGCGTTGCTCGATTTCAAGCTGCACCTCTTTCTTTTTGTTCAAGTCGTCTTGGGCATCCTTTTCTTTGTCCACGGCCTTGCCATAGTCTGTTTTCTTGCTATAGACTTCGTAGGATTGTCCAGTTCGTGCGTTGTATCTTGTTGTAGCAGTTTCCGTTGCCGTGTTTCCATTGGCTTTCACAAGGGCTTCGTCCTTTGCCTTTTGCGCATCGGCAACGGCTTGCTCGGCGGCCATCACTTCCGAAACGGCTTTCTCATACTCTTCCTGAAGGATTTTCTGTCGTGTCACCTTTTCGAGGTTTTTCAGGTATTCCTTCAAGGCTTCGGTGTTGTCGTTAATGAGTCGGCCTTCCTCTGTTAGGTCGGCATGGTAGCTTGGCACGATGCTTTTCAGCTCGTTCAATGCGCGGCGGCGTTGGTCGAGTTCAAGGTTGTTGTTATGGACGATATTGGTGAGGGCTTGCACCTTGCCTGCGCCTTCGGCATATTCTGAGTTGATACGCTTCTGTATCTCCTCCATCCTTTCGTTCACTGCGTTGGCTTCGCGCGAGTTCTTCACCCAGTGCGTGATGGCGGCGGTCAGTCCGCCAATGGCAAGGGCAACCACGCCGAACACCGAGGCACTCATGGTTGCATTTAGCATCTTTTGTGCCGCTGCTGCGCGAGTGGTATTGTTGGCTAGCGTGTTGTAAGCTACGGAGAGCGCAAGCGTGATGACCTTGCCTGTGGCTTGCAGTGCATGTGCGACCTTCATTGCGGCATTGCCAATCGCTATGGCGATATTCCTTGCCTTTAACGCGACTGTCAAGGCCGCAATCACGATAATCACCGTCTTGATTTCCTTGCCATACTGCGCCAGTGCCTTAATCAAATGCGTGGTCAACTTCGTCGACTTCAGCATGATGGGATTGAGGCTTTGCCCAAGGGCGATGCTGGCGTTTTGGAACTCCTTGCGGGCCTTTTCCAGTTGGGCTTGCAGGTTGTTATTCTTCGTGTTGTATTCCTCCGTGACTGATGTGCCTTTGGCAAACTCAACGTTGGCAAGCCGCTGGGCTTCGGTGACGGCTTCGAGGTTCTTGGTCATGGCCGACAACACACCTACGGCACGGGCGCCATCCAGCCCCATTTCGTTGAATACGGGCACCATGGCGGCAAAGCCGTCCTGTCCGTTCATGGCCTTCATCACGACGGTGATGGCTTCGTTGGCGTTGGTCTTCAGCAATTCCGAGAATTCCTCCACCTGCATTCCGGCATATTTCGCGAACTTGGCCGGTTCCTCGTACATCGACATCAGGAATTTTTGGAACGCCGTGGCCGCCATCTCCACCTTCATGGCTGATTGGTCGAGGCCCGAAGCGAAACCCAAGATGTCTTGAACCGACAGGCCCGCCATTGCGCCCACACCTGCCAGGCGTTGGGTGAAGTCCACGAGGTAGGCTTCGCTGGCGGTGGATGCCTGGCCGAGGGCATTTACCGCCGAGGCGATAGACAGCAGGGATTTCTCTATGCCCATCTCCTTGGTGAGGCCGAACACATCCGCAATCTTGCCAAGGTTCTTAATGGCTCCCTCTCCCAAGTCTTCACCCAATGCGACCTGTATTTGGTCTGCGGCTCTCACGAAGCCAAGAATATCCTCCTTACCGGTAATACCCAGTTTGCCAGCATCACGCGCCAGGAGCAACAGCTGTTCGCGACTGGTGCGGGTGTTGATCTTCATCAGCTCTTGGTCAAGTTCGGCCACTTGCTCGTGCAGCAAGCCCGTGGTCTTCATCACGTCGGAATACACGTCGTCAAGCCTGGCTGCATCTTCGGCGGCCTTGCGGAAGGCCATCGAAATGCCGGTGATGGCAGCAATGCCGGCAGTCACCATGCCGAAATACTTATTGAAGCCATCGGCAAGCCCTTTCAATGAGAATGTGGCTTGTTTCTCCTCCACCACCAAGCCTTTGAACTCGTTGGTCAGCTGACGGATGCGGGTGTTCACCTGCTGGAGTTGCTTCGATTTCTCGATGAAGGCTTGTGTGCCTGGTTCAAGTTTGTTGATTTCCGACTGAAGTTGCTTGGCCGCGCTACGCAACTCTTTGAGGCTTGCGCCATTGATGTTCTTCATCACATCGGCGAACTTCTTCGTTTCACGGCGTGTTATCTGGATGTCACGGGTCAGTTTTTCGGCCTGGGCATCAAGTTCTTTTCCGAGGGCATCGTTGCCCGCCTTGTGGGCTTCAAGTGCTGCTTTTGTTAGGCGGTCGTATTCTTGCTCCATCTCCTTGATGGCGCGTTTGGCACGTTCGCCGTTAAGCGTCACGATTACTTCGGCTTCCTGAGTGTTCTTTGCCATAAATAGGGTTTCGGTTTTTGGTTTGTTGCGAAATTACCCTATACGGATTGGGCATAAGTGACAAAAATCGCCGTCTGCAAGTCCACCGTGACGCCGCAGGCGGCGATTTTGAAAAATGGGGAGTGACGGCCTTTCCTCCGTCACTCCCTCGTTGGGTTTAGTTGTTCCAATATGGCACCGTGTACCACTGCCAAATGAAATAATTTGCTTCGCGTCCGCTGTCTAAAATCTCGTGGACTGCCTTTCTTAATTCCTTGCTTTTTTGGAAATACTCGCCTTTCTTGCAGTAGATGGCGACCTCTCCCTCTTTATTGATATGGTATAAATAGCCGTTTGAGGTCTTGCCGCGATAGTCTACCGCTGTACGCTTTTTTTTCAGTTCTTTTTTCTCGTCTATCATCTTACGCCCTCCAAAATTTTCGCTCTCGCCGTGCTGCTGGTCAATACTTTGAGCATTGCGGCGGCTTTCTCGGTCGTGGTCGTTATTTCCGACATGTGCAAACAATCGAACGCGCCAAAACAAAAAGCCATATAAATGGCGCAATGTTCGGGTTTTGTAAATGCAAATTTCATGGGGATTTCGGCCTCGGTGTTCAGTATGTTCTCGGTGTGGGCGGCTGCCGCCATAATGCCCTCAAAAGTTGGGTGTTTGTGGTTGTTGCAGCTTTGAAAATCCCACTTGTCGCACATATCGAAAAGGCAATTTTCAACCTTTTGCACATACTCGCGGATTTGCTTTGCGTTCATTTTCACCTCGTGGAGTTTCGTTTCTCCGTTCTTTAATACTTCAATCTTTTTCATAGTGTGTTGATTTTGAGATTTATTCTTTTGGGCTTGAGCCGGTAACTTTTTTATATTTAATTCGTTCACTTTCAGCATTTTTTTTAATTCATTCCCCCAGGAATCACCGTATAACTTTTTGCTGCCCGAAAAAGGAATGCCGATTTGCACCGCAAGGTTTTTCGGAAAAATACTACCACTTGTGGATGGAGATTTTTCAACGAAAACAGAGCCTGACCTTGCAGTGCAGAAAATCGGCGAATTACTTTTGCAGCAAAAAAGAGATGCGGAATGATTTCATGGGGAATACCGATTGAAAGTGCTGGAACCGTGAACACCGATTGAAATGGCTCGCGGAGCGTTAACAACCGCCGATTAGGCGTCAACGAATAGCGTGAGAAGGGTGGCAGACCGGAGAGGATGAACCGCCCATGTGCGGTTGGAGAAAGGCGACAGTCCTGAAAGTGTCATTTAGGGAAATGCCATGAAAGCAATGGTCTGGCACAGACGATTGCCACGGCATCTCCCGTTAAAAATGACTCTTTCGAGAGGACCGTCGCCTTTCGTGCGTTGGGAGATGGAACGGTTCAGGAACGTAGGGATGTCACCGTGCGGTGGGTAACAGAAAACCCCGGCAGGATGTCAGGTTGACTTCCTGTCGGGGTTTTCTTCCGCTTTGGCCGTACGGTGGCAGGGTCTTGGCGGTTGAGGCGGCGGCTACATGGAGCCTGCGGAATATAGACGATGCAGCAATCCGACATGTCCCTGACACCGGCGGCAGACTGGTCGTTGTGTCGGCACGACTCTACGACCAGGCTGACGGGCTTTGAAAGCGGAGAGTGTGTCGGCAGCGTAAGGCGGTCGTAGTGGAGCGTTAGTCACCTCCTCAGAGGCGGCTCGTGGAACGGAGTTACCGCTGTCGATGGCGGCACTCTCGGAGCGTGCGTCATGGGATAGAAGCGAGTATGAGACGAAACTGCTTGTTAGTCGAATATGTCTGAGCGGATTAGCCCGACGCGCTTAGGCGCGGGACGCCCTCATTTCAATCCCATTCTGCCTCACGCTTGAACAACTCGTCATAGTCAACACCATCTTTTATCTCCCAGCCATCATTGATGCACTTTTGTATATAGGCTATGGCACCAGTGTAGAAGTCTTGGAATGTGGCCAAGTCCTCAAAATCAAAATAGATTGGGTTGCCTTCTTTGTCCTCGCCCAGCTTGTATCGTGCCGGAAGGCTTGCACCATTGCTCTGATATGCCAGGTCGTAAGCGGCCTTGAAGTTGAATTGGTTTTCAGATGAAAGCCAAACGGGGATGTCTTTCCAAACAAACCCGCTCAGTATTTTCTCGTCTGTCAATCCGTTGACAAGTGCTTCAATGTCGTTTTTCAATTGTTGCCTTGTCGGTTTCGCTCCATAATAGTCGCGTTTCCATTGCCATTTTCCGTTTTCGTCCTCATAGACTCCGAACAACAGTACATAGTGTTTGACTTTGGGGAAAGCCAAAATGCGTGTGCCGGTCGCTTCTTCGCCGTTGTTGTGTTTCTCAAATCCGTATTTCATGTGAACTTGTATTTGGTTTTGCCTCCAGCATAGATTTCGCTCCGTATGACTGTCTCAAACGGGAACGCATCTTCCATCTTTGAGAGGCTTTCAAGTATGGACTTCATCTCTTCCGAATTTGTGAAGAACTTGCCAAACTCGCCGTTTGCCTTGTCGCGGAACGAGATAAGGTAACGCTCGTCGCCGTGGGCTGTCTTCACATTCCGCTCGAAGTCATGGACTTCAATTTCTTTGTTTACGATGGCGCCAAGACGGACAATTTCGCCCGAGAACCGCTTTTTACCATCCAACGGGGTGTAACTCACCCCAAGTTCCGAAAACTTTTTCATTTCTTCTATTGTTAGTAGTTTTTTCATTAAATGTCGGCAGTCGGCATGTTTCGCCATGCCATAGAACGAGGCCACAAGTTCCTGCCTACGCTTGCGGCTCTTTACCTTGTGCATCTTACGGGCAAAGGCTTTCTTTACCCGCTTACGCATGAGTGTGTGGGTTGGTCGGATTTTATATCCGAGGAAGTCTATGCCTTCTGATATGGGATAGACTCTTTCGTTGTCTTTCACCTCCTGCCCGATGGAGTTGATAAGGCGGTGGACAATACCCTGATACTCCCATAGCATGAGTTTCATGCAGTGGAGTATCAAACCGTCGTCGCAGAAACGGTAATAGTGTTTGACCTGATACCTGTCTTTCAGGTAATGATCCAGGAATGTCGAAAGGAGAATGTTGCCGAAGCCTTGTGAGGAACGCAGCCCCATCGACAAGGCAATGCCGTCATCATAGAGTTCGTCAAATGTGCTGTTGTCAAAGGCCGTAAGGAATTGGTCGAAGATGTCAAGCAGCCTTTTGTCCTTGAAAACGCGCTGTAAGCTGTCACGCACAAAGTCATGGTGAACCGTGTCGTAAAACTTGCGGATGTCAAACTTATATGCGTACATGGTCCCGTGAGGGTCTTCCCTGATGTCACGCTCGATATAAGATTTGAGGTCGTGAAGTCCACGCCCCTTGATGCTGCTTGCCGTTGTCCTGATGTAGCGTTTGCGAAGGTGGCGGTCTACGGGTATCATCACAGCGGCCACCTTGATTCGTGCCTTCATGGAGAAAATCTGAAGATGTCTTGTCTTTCCAGCTTCCACGATGTCCCTCTCATGGCTTTCCCCAAGGTCGATGTGGCCGCTCACAATCTCGGCGGCCACTCCGCGCAGGAACGATTCTCTGTTTTCGATAAGCCAACTGCCTTCGCGCGATTGCTTCCTTTTCGTGCCGCGCACCACAGTATCAAAGGCCTCGTTAAGATTGCCCCATTCAATGATTTCCTCTATGACATAGCCAATCCTTTTCATCGTTCTTGTTCCTTCAATGTCCCAAGCCCAAGGCGTTCGAGAATCAACCTACCAGCCTCTGCTTGAATCCGTGGCTTCAGGAATGCCACGCGTGATTTTCCAGCTTTCCGGCATGATGCCGCTATTGCTGAGGCTCAGGCCTCTCGTCCTCTGCTGTCCGCCATCGCGTGACGGTGTGCCGTAGAGACGATTTCTTTGGGCTGCTGCCCATCCTTTCATTGTTTGCAAGCCGCGACCCGTAGTTCGTATTCGAGTTCGATGATGCGTTGTTCGCATTCGCATAAGCGAGACCGCCATTAGCGTTCCCGTTGTTGTTCGACCGACCGAGCACACGACCGTGGAGACCTTCTGCCTTTTCGCCGCAAAAATACGGTTTTTTACCACCGCGCTTTGCGCTTTTTCGCTTTTTTCGCTTTTCCGCTTTACTCGTTCTCCAACTCTTGTATCTCTATTTTACCCCTGAAGGCAAGCCGCGACCCGTAGTTCGTATACGAGTTCGATGATGCGTAGATCGCATACGCATAAGCGAGACCGCCATAAGCGTACCCGTAGTAGTACGACCGACCGAGCACACGACCGGTTGAACCTGAATAGTAGTTGTAGTCCGCATAGCGGTAACTGCTACCTGCACCAGTGCCGCCCGTGGCTATCGGCACAATGTCACAGAACCTGCCGTTCCTCACGCGCTTGATGTAGCCATCGCCACCCTTTTCAAGCACCGAGCGTTCCGTATTGGCCACGGGGTCATAGATAACCCAACGGCGGTTTGCTGTACCTCCGCTCATTCTGTTACGGTAGAAGGTGATGTAGCTGGCCACATTGATGCCGATGTTGTCAACCCATTCATAGACGCAGCCAAAGAAGGATTCTATGCCAAAGCATTTGTTTCCGCTGTATTGCCCGCTGTATGAGTTGGCGTTGCCGATGCCGTTTGAATAGCCGGTTGTGGTGACGAAGGCTCCCGAACCGCAAACGGCTTGTGAGTTCAGATTGCCCTGTACGCAGTAGAACAATATGGCCACAAACTTCGACATCTCGTAGTCTATAAGCTGGTAGCCGTTCATGCTTCCGGCTAAGCCGCGCAAACGCGATACATTTTGGAAATCCTTCATGGTGTAGTTCAGCGTACCCGTGGGCGTGTTGGTCGGGTTGCCAAGGTTGTTGTATTCCCAACTGGCCCAAGTGGTATTCGTGCCGGTTCCGCACTTCACGGTCTTACCCGAAAGTGAACGCAGGTAGCCGTCCGAGTCAAGACTTGCCTGATAGATTCCCACCAGGCACTCCTTGTGTTCCACCCAGTCAGGCTCTATTGCCTCCACTTCATCGCTGTCAACTGCAATAGCTTCCAATACACCGTGGTTAGCCGTTCGCGAGGAAAACGCAAACTCCACAGCCCCTTCAGGAACATCCCTGAAGACATAGTCTCCTTCGGTTTCCATGAAGTCGAAGTCGTCACCGCTGACGGACATTCCCCACTTTTCAATGATAACACCGTTTGCGTCAAGGAAGGCCACACCGTAGACGGAAGAGTTACGGCCTGGCCATCTGACTTGCTTCATGCCCTCGACATTGATTTTGTAGATGTTGTAGCCCGTAGAGCCTGCAATGACACCCTCGCTGGCCAAGGTGCTTTCACCCTCGGTGATATTCTCCAAGGATATGTTGCCGCCCGCCCTGTAAAGGATTTCATCGGAAAGGGTGTAGCGGTTGGTGTGCGCTGCCGATGATTGGGGTTCATTGTCAAGTGCGCTCCAACAAATGTACTTCTTTTGATTTTTATAGTCATTGATTCCCTTGTACCAGCAATGCGGCAATAGCATCATGGCATCGGCCAAGCCCGTATTGTCAACGGTGGTGCCATCGGCCATGTTAGCATAGTTGGATTCGCTCATGGGCGCTCCCTGCCACACCTTTTCGCCGTTTACGGTCATCATGCGTCCAAAGACGGGTTTCATCTTCTGACGGACTTTCAGCGCGTGGCCGCTTGCGGTGTAGCCCGCTGTGACGAGTTCGCCAGTCTCATTGTCATATACAGCATAGCCGGATGTGCCGTTTTCAAGGTTTGTCACACATGCAGGGTCGCTCTGTGTATCGTCAAACTCATAAACCGAATATTGGCACTCGATGATGGTAAGGTTCGGGAAGTTCTTGTTGCCATTCGAGTCGTTACCTGTAAGCCTTTGCCAAACATCATCTTCGACAACCTTTGTCAGCGTTACCGTGCCTACGAGTGCGGGCTTTGCTGTAGTGTTCCCATTTATATCATAGCCTCCCCAGTTATGGTCAAGCATATCTATTAGGATTTGCGGGTCAATCTTACCCGTGATTCCTTCAACGCGGATATTGGTCACATTTGGGCAGCGGTTAAGAAGCGACTGCCAGTCCAAGTGCGGGCAGGCCGCGAAGTTGAAGCCCGTGATGTTGGCCGTGCCTTGCAAGGTAAGACCCGAAGCGGCAAGTTCAGGCAGGTAGCGCAGCTTCAACAGTGTGAGGGTAGACGGCAAAGTCAGCACCGTCACGGGTGCTCCTTCGGGCAGATTGATGGTTGTAAGAAGGGTGCCCCCTGCAAGCAATGTCCCAAGTCGGCTCTGTTTCGACACATCGAAAACGCCAGCCGTCCCGGTGTGGATTGAGGTTTGCCCTGTGATGTCTATGTACTGCAATTTTGAGATGTCGCCAAGGAGCAAAGGAGCGTTGGCCGCTCCGTTGGTGGCGGGCATCACCAGTTTCGTCAGCATGGTGCATAGGGAAAGGTTGACCGTGCCGTTCAGTTGGCTTCCCATGTTGGTGAAGTCGATTTCCTTGATGCAGCTCGCACCTCCAAGCATAAGCGGGTCGTTTGTGGCCAATGTCTGACTGAATATCAATTCAAGGGTGTCGTTGGCATTGACCTGGGTAGGCCCTTGCAGCCAAAGGCCGTTCAACTTGTAGCCAAAGAAATAGAGGTCTCCGCTTCGCAAGGTCAGCGAAGACGGTGTGTCGTTCTCGTTGCGGACCACGGTGAAGGTAATCACATCGCCGTTGTATTGGCCTACCGCATAGCGGGCGTCAAGTAGTCTTGAACGGTCTTTCAGGAACGAGGTGATGTGAGCCTTGCGGCTTCCTGTCAGCGTATAGACATAGTTCATCGTGTCGATGGTGTCCACATACTTCAGCTTTCCCGATTTGTTGTACTGGCGTTCGCTCCAGTTGCCGATCATTTTCCCGACAAACTCATCAAGCATGGCTTGTGTCGTCAGCTGGTTGCGCAGGTTGGCGGCACAAGCCCTGATTTCATCCTCGAAGTTGGCCAGCACCAGGCACCACAGCCATGAGCTGTGCCCCTCGAAGGCATACTTCGAGCGTTCCGTGTCGTAGCTGTCACGGGTGATGTTGTAGAGGTAGACGATGAATGCGTCATTGCGGATGGCCTCCCAAGTGTCGCCGTCGTAGTATGTGGAATACCAAATCAGCCTATTCCAGCACCGCCAGATGATGTTCTTTGCAAACTGGTCTTTGCCACCAAGATAGTCGTCGAAGAGGTAGTAGGTAAGCAGGTGGTCTCTGTCAAAGTATTGGCTCAACTCATCCTTAAACTTTTGACATACCCATTTCGATTTTCCGCTCCATCCAGCCGATGTGCCGTAGTCTGGATTCTCAATGGTCATGGTGCCAGCCAAAACGCCAGCCGTTTGCGCCATGCAGTCGTATATCCATCCGAGCCACCGCTTGATGTCTGTCTTTGCGTTGTCGCTTATCATTGTACCACCGTTTGCCGTTGCCTCTGCCTGTGTCCAGAAATGGTCTTCAGGATAGTTGAACTCAAAGCCCTGTCCGAACCTTGACGTTTTTTCCGTCACCATCTCCGAAAGTTGGTTTTCTAATGCCGCGCTGTTGGCACTTCCAGCGGGATGGAACAATGTCATCGGCGAATTGTTGTCAAGGGCTTCCAAGGCGATTGAATAGGGATTGAGTACGGGGTCGCCGCTGAATCCCGCCACGCCTTCCATGCCGAAGATCTTCCCCGACTTCGACTTTTCATTGTTCAAAACGAATTGGCCGCAATAGGTCAATGTGCCGTTTTCGCTTGTGCCAGCGAAGATATCACATGGCAAGCCATCGACGGCCTGACGGACACGGCTGTCGTATTCCTGTGGCGGCGTCAGCAGTCCGAGGGCACGCATGGTGTAGTCGAACAAGTGGGCGCCGCCCGTGTTGCCCGCCAACGATGAATCAACGAAGTCTGTCTTTGCGCAAAGCACCGCTTGTGCAATGGAGTTGGCTGGGCCGCGCATGGGATAGCCTTTGGCCGTGTCGGTGACATCGACACCTCCTATCACCAACGACCTTGTCCCGTCTTGGGCAGTGGTCAGATAGATACGGAGATTCTTGTAAGGGTACTTCACGGACGATGTTCCCTGGATCCTCATCCTGACATTACGGGCCTCAAAGCCTTCACCGATGGAATTGCCTTCTTCATCCAAAGGCGGTTCCCACCTGACAAGGTCGGCTTTGAAGTTCTGTTTCTTGTCCACACAGTTGAACAAATCGGTCAATCCCATCCCGCTGTCTCCGCTGCGTATCACCGTTAGCGTCCCTTTGCGTTTGGCAATGAGGGTGTCGTGGTTGATGACAATGTTTCCATCGTCATCGACCGTGTTGTTGGCATCGCCCACGGCGTTCCTGTCAAACATGGCCTTGATTTCAGCAGCCGAATGTTGGTTGATTGTGGTGTTGAGTAGCACTTCGTCTGAAATCAACGGGAAACGGTAGTAATACAGTCCCCTTATCCTGACATCGGCTTTGTCGCTGTCAACGAGGATGGATTGAGGCACAATCTGCCTTAGCGCTCCGGAATAGCGGTTGGCACGGCTCAATTCTCCGTTGATGTATAGGAAGGTGAGTCCGTATTCCCCGCTTGAAGGATAGGCTATGAAGAACAGATCCATCCATTCATCGATGGCGATGTTCATTTCGGTGCCAAAGGGTCTTGTGATGATAAGAGGCACCTTGTGTTCCTCGTCCACGATGTTGCCCTCGTAGTCTATGTAGTTGCCGTTTTCATCCACGAGGTCTTCGGCTGTGGTAATGCGTTCTGTGCCGCCAAACAGCAGCGCAGCCTTTTCCGTGGTCACCTGTATTCCCATCGGATAGCCTTCGCCCCCGTTGTCGTAGAGGCATCTCACCACCGTCGCCCCGCGTTCCATAACCTGGCTGACCTTGACTTTCATCCCAAAGGCGAATCCTGCAAGTTGGATGCTGTAGTCGCCGTCAATGACGAAAGGCTTGATGTCGAACTTGGCTGTCGCTCCGTTGGTCAGCAGCATGGAGGTAACACCTTGTGAATCGGTGTTCCATCCGTTGGTGTTCCAGTTCACGCCATAGAAAGTGGTAATGCCGCCCCAATCGTCGGGATGGGCTTCATTGTTGGAACGCCCGTTGGCCGTCAGTTTCAGCAAGTAGCCAGGCACATCTTGGTTAGGTATTCCCGAAACTTCTTGGACACTGACGGAAAAGCCCATGACGGCAGTGCCGACCGCTATTGCCATGGTATGGCTTCCCGAAGTGTCAAAACGCTGGGAGAGGCTTTGCAACGATCTGTCCACCGACAACACCTGTGCCGGTGTTTCTGCGCCGTCAACATAGACGCGCACCTCCGACATCAGCGTTGCAGACTGCCACGCCGCGAAGTTGATGGTGACACTTCCGAATTGTTCAACGGTCAACGGCAATGCATAACTGCCATAGTTCTGCGCCATGTCTTCTATTTCCTCGATGTCGGCCACTGCGACTGCCAGGCGCAAACCCAGGTAGTCATCGGTGCCACCCGCTTTCAGGAAATCGACAATAACGGCATCGCTCAAAAGGCCGTTGTTTTCGGCTATCATCTGCACATTGTGCCTTCCGGCAACAAGGTCTGAGGATTGCAGGGTGACGAAGTTTCTCCCTGTGCCGCTGATGGTGCTTGTGATTGGCTCGCCGCCATCAATGAAGACCCTCAATGTCGTTCCGTTAGGGACGGTGTATGAATATGGGATTGAAATGGTCTGCCCGTCTGTGATGCCGTTGCTGATGGCCAGTTGGGTCGCGGGGTTGAAGTCGGTGGAAAGCCGCATTTCCACAATGTTCACGACCTCGCCTCCCCTCGCCTCGGCCAACTCGTTATCGATGACGACCGTCGCCACAACGGTGATGGTGACCATTCCTGTCACATTCGGATTGGCAAACCTCACATTGTAAGGTTGGTGTTCCACCACTCCGCCGTTGACGGTGTCGCTATATATTAAGGTATTACCCGCCTTCACTTCAATGGTTACATTTTGAGGTGTCGGCCTGATGCCGCCTGTAACCACGTTTCCTTCCTCGTCTATATGAATAAAGTCGTACACCCAGTCGAAGTCGATGGTGTCGCCTTTCTTGATGGTGTTGGCGGTGTTGAGTGACACGGTTATCTTCGGTCTCTGTTCCTCGCCGCCCACGTTGGCCGCAACCTCAATCGTCACGGGATGCTCATGCTCGGGGTCGTTTGCCTTGTAGAAGTGGATGGGCTTTTTGCGCGTGGCGGGATTTACCGCGCCTTCCACCACATCACCAATGGCATCGTTCCGCAGTGTCGCGATTGCTTCAGCATTGTCATCGAGACCATCATCATACAGCCGCAGCACCTCCTTCAAGAAGCGTTCAACCTCTCCACGGTTCATACCCCATTCCTGGCCTGGGGGGACTTCTGTAGTTCCGCCACGGTCTTGGTAGGGTATTATCGTTTCTTCCGTGTTGTTTATGTCGCCCCATTTGTCATTGAGGCTTTGGAGCAGGTTTCTTCCCTGAATGATTACTTTCTTTGCCATATTGCTTTGATTTTGCTATTTTACCATCCTTCGTCCTCGAACCAACCGTCTGAGAGGAACCATGCGTCAGTGCTCCACACGAAATCAATGTCGGCCAACGCTGGCCCGACATACGCGAAGGCCATGTCAATGCCGCCAGTCTCCATCACCTGTTCCCATTCCACCTCCATGCCATCGGGGACGATGCCACCTTCTATGAGGCATACTTCCGATTGCGGCTCATCGGCGGGGATGCTCAACAGCTCATGGCCGCATTGCACCTCGATTTCAAGGGGAAAGCCACCCTCGTACTCGACACCATGAACAGGCACGGCACCATTGACTTCAATGTCGCAGCTGCAGTTATTCATTTTCAATCTCTTCGTTCATCAGGCTGGGAATAACATTCAGTTTGATAGGCTCGCCGCAGTGCTGCACAAAAGACAGGTCGCGGCTGTAGAGCACCATTTCGGCTATCACTGTGCCTTTAAGATTCTTCGAAAGTTCATGTTTGATAGTCCAGCGGTAAACGCCGGTTTCTGTTTGCGGTTCAAAGTCGCCGTCTTGATAGCTGAAGGTCTCAACCTTTGAGCCGCCTTCCGTATGCAGCCCAATCATGAGGTTGTATGCCTCGGGCATGTCAGTCAATACGCCTTCCGGCTTGTGTTTATAGACGAGGGAAAAGGTATCGCCCGCCATTACTTCTCTCTTGATCATTTCGGTGGTTTTTGGTTTGTGCCAAAATTATAAACCCGAAATTGTAAGCAAGTGACAAAAAAAATCCCCTCCATCCGAAGATGAAGGGGATTGGGCAGGGTTGCCTTCGGTCCTATATCCAACCGCAACTATTGAAATAGTAGCGGTGTGTGATGATGTCGAGGGCGTAAACTGTGCCGTCATCGAATTCCAGCCGGTTGCTGTATTCGCCTTTCAGCGTAATGCCGACCGAAGCCTTGAAGTCGACAATCTCATCCTTGGTGTAGTAGCGTGTGTTACTCATTGCCTGAATCTTCCATTATATCACGCATAAGTTGTTCGGTTTCTTTGCGTGTGGCTGCCATATCATCTTCGTGTGTCTTCATTTTCGCTGCCAGTTCTGCAAGGCGTGTGGTTATTTCTGTATGTGTCATAACGCACCTCCTTCCATGGCCAAAGAAGTAAGCATGAGGTTGAAGGCACCGCCCAACTGCGGGCGCGGGCGTTGCTCGATGGTCGGATGCTTACGCCATACATGGTTTGTGGCTTGTGATGGTGCAAGTGAGGGTTCAAGTTGGGGTTCAAGTTGTCTGGGCTTACGTAAAGCCACGAGGAATCCGTCACTGAGGGCGCGGAGTCTGATTTTCTCTTCCTCGCGGTCGCTGTTGGCGGTTACTACGATGTTGTGCTTTGAATGGCAATCGCGGATGATTACCAGTGTTCTCGGTGCCGTCTGTCCGGCAGTTTTCTGTGTGTGTTGCATATCGGATAGCATTTAAGTTTGGGCAACAAAAGAGCGGTCGCCGTTTCGCTGCTATCCGATGACTTCCACCACGAGGGGGCTTTATCGACGAAAGGCGACCGCAGAGGTCTTACTCAGAGAGGGCAATAAAAAAAGCCCTCGATGTGTCTTGGGCTGTTTCCGCCGCCCCTGCGTGATGGTTATTTCCATCGGATAGCGTTGCAAATATACGGCTTATTTCGAAAATGCAAGAAAAAAGTGCGGTTTTTTCCGCACTTTTTCCATAATTCTGCAAATAATTTCCAAATTTAAGGGAAAATTTCCAATTTATTCCCTAGAATTCCCCAATTTCTTTCAGTTTCACACCTCTTGCCCGTAGCTCTTCCTTGACCCTTTCCGACATCTTGATGCCGTTCGACAGCAGGAAGTCGGCGCGTGCCTGCACCTCGTTGAAGGTCTTCTCGTTCCAGTCTTCCTTTTTGAGTGCCTTGCTGATGTAGCTTCGGAATGTCGAAACGGTATTGTCGGTGTTGATTTCGCTCGGCATATCCACCTTTTTCGTTCCCAAGGTGTAAGGCTGTGGAACACCGTCTATCACCTTTTGGAAATAGGCGGTGGCGGTTATATAAGGTGCTTGGACTCCGTATGAATAATCGGTAATCATGCAAGCCTTGATGTTGTCTCTTACTGAATATAAAGCCAACGACTTTTCTCTTTCAACATAACCAAGCCAAAAGTTGCCTGTTACTGAATAGACACGCATGGCGAAAGTGTCGTATTCGTTGCCTTCTTCGTGTTCAAGATATAATGGACTCCACATCCTTAGCATCCACGCTCCAGCCTGGCTGTTTTCGCTCCGATGGGTAAGGCCTTTCACCTTGAATTTATAGCGGCCAAGTGTGCTGTTTTCATAGAGTATTTTGTTATCTAAGTCTCTATCCAGAGTACCACTTACCTCTTCCTCAATCATTCTTCGGTTTTCCTCTACTTCTTTTCTTAGCTTTTCCTCTTCTTTCCTTCGTTGATTCGCCCTTTCCTTTTCCTGAAGTTCTTTTTCCTTCTCATTGGAGACTGTGACTATGATGCCAATAAAGAGAATCACAGCCAATACTATGATTGCTGTTGTCATGTTGTTGTTGATTTGAGTTAGGCCGCAAAGATATAAACATGTACCCAAAAACGCAAATTCGGGTACATAATCTATAGATAATGTCATTAGTGTCCCGTAAAAATTGGGACGGTTAAATATTAATCAAACAGCCCCGGAATAAGGGGATCAATCTGTTCTTTGACATCGTTGATATTAGTCT
>CADCML010000038.1 GCA_902802535.1 uncultured Bacteroidia bacterium | reverse complement strand
GTTGAGCTTACTTTCAACGATGTCCATTGCTTCGTAGAAAATCTGATAAGCCAAATTCTTCTTACCCTTGAGCATGATGTTGTTCACGAACTTCGTGACTTGCACATCACCGTACTTCGGGTCGGGAAGGATAATTCTCTTCTTTGGTTTAGCTTTTCTCATGTCTTTAAGTCTTTCTGTTTTGACTAATCGTTATTTCTTTGCGGCTGTTTGTTTGGGTCGTTTAGCACCGTACTTCGACCTGCGCTGGCGGCGGCCATCAACACCAGAGGTATCCAAAGCACCTCTAATGATGTGATAACGCACACCTGGCAAATCCTTAACACGACCTCCTCTGATCATAACAATGCTGTGTTCCTGCAGGTTGTGGCCCTCACCGGGGATGTAGGCATTGACCTCCTTTTGGTTGGTCAAACGAACCCTGGCAACCTTACGCATAGCTGAGTTAGGCTTCTTAGGGGTCGTCGTGTAAACACGCACGCACACACCGCGACGTTGCGGACTGGCATCCAATGCAGGCGACTTGCTCTTGTCGATCAATTTCTTGCGCCCTTTGCGCACTAATTGTTGAATAGTCGGCATTTTTAATTTGTTAGGTTAATTTGTTAGTTATTTAATCCTTTGATTAGGAATTATTTACAAACTCGTACCAAACTGGCCGAGGGCAGCACTTTCGAGATGTAGTCAGGGAAACATAATAAGCCATTGACGGCTTAGAAGTCTATAAACCCACGCTGTGACTATAAGAACGCTTGATTTTGGCGTCACATCGTGTAGAAACCTATTACGTTTAACTTCAGGTTCCTTAACTATATCATTTTCAAGGGCAAGCCCTCATTCAATTCAGCGGGTGCAAAAGTACAACTTTTTTCAATACGCCGCGCACTTTTTTGAAATTTTTCGTGAAATTTGTTGATAAAACTACTTATAGTATTGTTTTTCAATAAATTGAATATGTTGAAAACTTGTTGCCACACAAAGAAAAAGCGTCTTTTCCGATGGATTTTTGTCGAAAAAGACGCCTTAAAGAGAAGAAACAAGACCTCAATACTTCACGAAACGGTCTTCGCCGTTGCTCAAACCGAGCAGTTCGCTGCGACCAAAGAGGAGGAAAATCTTGTGGTTCCAGATGAGTTCCCACAGGATGCGGCTCACTTGCACCTGTTCCTCGGGAGCCAGTTCCTCACTGGTGATGATCACGCCCTCGGTTCTTTTCACCTTGTTCTCCTGAAAGGCAATTTGAATAAGTTGGTAGCACAGGTTGACGAAGGTGATGCCAGTGGTGTGGTCGCGGCTGTCCATAATCATGTTGATTCTGTCTCTCATTTCCTCTGCGTTATAGAGGAGATGTACGGGATTTGCGTCGTAATTCATAGCTGTTCAAATTTGAATGATGGTGCAAATATAGGGAATTTCTTGAAACGCGCAAGTTGGCGGACAAAAATTCCGAACTTTTTTCACACCTATATTAATATATACCTCGCATTTTTTGTACCTTTGCGCCCGAAATCGAAAAGAAAATGATTAGTGAAGTAATAGATGTGATCTTTGTTTGTGCTATTGCCGTAGTGGGGTTTTTCGGACTTTGGGCGATTTTTCTCAAGATTATCAAATGGATTAGCGAGCGGAAGCAGAAGGATGAGGCGACTCACAAGGAGGCCGATTCGATGGAAACCAAATCCGAATCATAATCATGTTTCGGGCGAAATCTACCCAATTTTTAATAGATTTCGCCCTAAAACCACATAAAAAGGGCGAAATCTATATGATTTTTGATAGATTTCGCCCAAAACATTTGCATGATTTATATATTCATCGTATTTTTGCAAAGTCAAAACAAGTTTCATTATGGATAATATCATCGGAAGAAATGCTGAAATCAGCAGGTTGAATGCTCTCTGTGAGAGTCCTCGGGCAGAGTTTCTCGCCCTGTTTGGTCGGCGGCGCGTGGGCAAGACTTTTCTCATCAACCAAGTTTTCAAAAACCAGTTCGCCTTCAAGATGACTGGGGTCATCGAAGGCACTCTGAAAGACCAATTCACCGCCTTTTCCGATGCCATGGAAGAGTTCGGATACGACCTTCCTGAAAAGCCAAAAGACTGGATGTCGGCATTTGTCATGCTGAAAAACGCGCTGAAGAAAACGGCAAAACGCGAGGAACGCTGCATTATCTTCATTGACGAGTTGCCGGCCTTGGATGCCGAAAACTCTAATGTTGCTGGAGCAGTTGGGTATTTCTGGAACAACTGGGCTTCGCTTCAAGACAATGTCATCCTCATCATTTGCGGTAGCGCAACCAGTTGGATGATTACCAACGTCATCGACAACAAAGGCGGCTTGCATGACCGCCTCACGGAAGAGATGCCCTTACATCCTTTCACTTTGCGTGAAGTGGAGGAATACCTCAACGAACACCAATTCGTGTGGAACAGGCAGATGGCACTTCAAGCCTATATGGTCTTCGGCGGCATACCCTATTACCTCAGTCTGTTGGACAACAGCGAAAGTTTTGTCCAAAACATCGACCGTCTTTTCTTCAGCCGTGACACGAAAATGCGGCGCGAGTTCCGCCGGCTATTCAACACGCTCTACAAACATCCCGACAGATACATCGACATTGTCAAGGCACTGAGCAAAAGTCGGCACGGAATGACCCGCGAGCAATTGACTACAGAACTGAAATGCGCCAACAACGGACATTTGGGCAACAAGTTGGAAGACCTCGTGCATTGCGACCTTGTTCGGAAAAATATCGTCCGCGAAAAAGAAATCAAGAGCAAGGATGCCATTTATCAGATTTGCGACTTTTTCAGCCTTTTCTACCTGACCTTCGTCGACAGAGCTGAGGTGGAAACGGAATATTGGTCGCACCACATCAACACGCCTGAGGTGAACACTTGGATGGGATTGGCCTTCGAACGCATTTGTTTGGCTCACATTCCGCAAATCAAGCGGGCACTCCGCATCGACGGCATCTCAACGCTCAACTACTCGTGGCGCAGCAAAACCGCGAAACCTGCCGTCCAAATAGACCTCATCATTGAGCGTGCCGACAAGATTGTTAACGTGTGCGAGGTGAAATACAGCCAAGACGAATACGAACTTGACAAAGAAGAATACGAGAAAATCAATCGGAGACGCAACACCTTTATTAAAGAGACCGGCCTCCGCCATGCTTCTTGGCTCACATTGATTACCACCGAGGGCTTGGCAAAGGGGATGTATTCGGGGATGATTCAAAATGTGGTGAAATTGGAAGATTTGTTCGGATGATTTGACAAAATTGCCAACGCATTGCGGAATTTTTCGTAATTTCGCGCAAAATTACGAATCTGGATTGCTTCGTTCCTCGCAATGACGCGAAGCGTCGACAAGAGAATCTTAAATCTTTGAATATTAAATCATTAAATCCTTGAATATGAAATACGACATAATCGTTATCGGCAGCGGCCCGGGAGGCTATGTGGCTGCCATCAGAGCATCACAACTTGGAAAGAAGACCGCCGTGGTCGAAAAGGCCGAAGTGGGCGGCATCTGCCTCAACTGGGGCTGCATCCCCACCAAAGCCCTGCTGAAAAGCGCGCAGGTCTACACCTATATTAATCATGCCGAAAACTACGGCATCAAGGTGGAAGGCGAAGTGAAACCCGACATGGAGGCCGTCGTGGCCCGCAGTCGCGGCGTGGCCGACACCATGAGCAAAGGCGTGCAATACCTGCTCAAAAAGAACAACGTGGAAGTCATTGCCGGCTACGGCAAACTGACCGCCGACAAGCAAGTGGAAGTGACCGATGCCGAAGGCAACGTTACCCTTCACGAAGCAGAACACATCATCCTTGCCACAGGTTCACGTGTGCGCGAGCTGCCCGCCTTGCCTATCGACGGCAAGAAAATCATCGGCTACCGTCAAGCTCTGGTTTTGGACAAATTGCCTGAGAGCATGGTCGTAGTGGGTTCAGGTGCCATCGGCTCGGAGTTCGCTTTCTTCTTCACCTCAATGGGTGTGAAAGTGACCTTGGTCGAATTCTTGCCCAACGTGGTCCCGAACGAGGACGAAGAAGTCTCCAAACAGGTGGAACGCGCCTTCAAGAAATTGAAGATGACCGTGATGACCGAAGCCTCGGTGACCCATGTCGACACCACGGGCGAGAAGTGCGTATGCACCATCGCCACCAAGAAGGGTGAGAAGACCGTGGAGGCCGACATCGTTTTGTCCGCCGTCGGCGTGCAGACCAACATCGATAACCTCGGCCTTGAGGAACTCGGCATCAGCACTGAACGCGGCAAAATCAACGTGGACGAGTATTATCGCACCAACGTTCCGGGCATCTATGCCATCGGTGACATCGTGCATGGTCCCGCCCTCGCGCACAAGGCCGACCACGAAGCCACCATCTGCGTGGAGAAACTTTGCGGCCTGAATCCCAAGCCGCTGAACTATGCCAACATTCCGGGCTGCACCTATACCACGCCCGAAATCGCCTCCGTCGGTTTGAGCGAAGCCAAGGCCATCGCAGCAGGCTACGAGGTGAAGATTGGCAAGTTCCCCTTCACGGCCTCGGGCAAGGCCACCGCTGCTGGCAACCGTGACGGCTTCATCAAGGTCGTCTTCGATGCCAAGACTGGCGACTGGTTAGGTTGCCACATGGTTGGCGACAACGTCACCGAGATGGTGGCAGCTGCTGTTCTCTGCCGCGAGCTCGGTGCCAAGGGAGAAGACATCATCCGCGCCGTGTTCCCCCACCCCACCATGTCGGAGGGCATCATGGAGGCGGCTGCGGCGGCCTACAACGAATGTGTACATTTATGATTAAAGAAACTACGAATTACACGAATTGAACAAATTGAAGCGAAAGAATTTCGAGGACGCAAGCCTCCATTTTTACGAATGAAAAGACCTCAAAATTCGTAACAACAGCAACTTGTTGCCCAATAACTTTCTAAATATATTCGTGACATTCGTGTAATTCGTAGTTAAAAAATAAGAGACAATGGAAATCATTGAAACCAAAATAAAAGACCTGTTAATCATCAAGCCGGATGTTTTTTCGGACGAACGCGGCTATTTTTTCGAGAGTTACAACAAGGCGCGCTTTGCCGAGCATGGCTTAGAAATGAATTTCGTACAGGACAACGAGTCGCAGTCGATGAAAGGCGTTTTGCGCGGGTTGCATTTCCAGAAACCGCCTTTTGCGCAAGGCAAATTGGTGCGCGTGGTGAAGGGCGCGGTTATGGATGTGGCCGTCGACATCAGAAAAGGTTCACCCACCTACGGGCAATGGGAATCGGTCATTCTGACTGAAGCCAACAAGTTCATGTACTGGATTCCGGAAGGCTTTGCCCACGGCTTCGTTTGCTTGGAGGACCATTCCGTGTTCACCTATAAGTGCACGAATGTCTACAACAAGGCCTCGGAAGGCAGCATCCGCTGGAACGACCCCGATTTGGGCATCAAGTGGGACATCGAGAACCCGATTCTTTCGGAAAAAGACAAGGTGTCGCCGATGTTCAAAGATTTTGTATCACAATTTTGAGAATTTCTAACAGACATAGAACCATTATGAAAACAAGGAACATCCTCCTGGCATGTGGCATGGCTATTATATTAATAGGTGCAACCGCTGCCATCACGATTGCCTTGGCGCAGTCCAACGACGAGCAAATGGAAGAATATGAAGGCACCGATCGCGAATACCTCTCCTTCGACCGCATCGACCATATCACGCACGACATCGAGCTGCCGGAGTCGATGGAGTTTTGCGGCGAGGAAGTACCGTTGGATTTGTTCTATGTCCGCGAACGTTTGGAGCGTGAGCTGTTGGTCAACTCCTACAGACATTCCGCTACCATCTTGTTGCTGAAACGCACCACAAGGTGGTTTCCCGTGATGGAACCGCTGATGGAGAAATACGGCCTGCCCGACGACTTCAAGTACCTCGCCATGATTGAGAGCGAACTGACCAACGCCGTCTCGCCTGCCAAGGCGGTGGGGTTTTGGCAGTTTCTTGAATCGACAGGCAAACAATACAGTTTGGAAATCAACAAAGAGGTGGACATGCGCTACAACGTTGAGAAAGAAACCGTTGCGGCTTGCAAGTATTTGAAGGAATCCTACAGGAAGTTCGGCAGTTGGACGGCAGCGGCAGCGGCCTTCAACTGCGGCAACGGTCGCATCTCCAAGACGCAAGAAGACCAGCGGGTAGATTCCTATTACGACATGATATTACCCGAGGAAACGCAACGCTATGTGTTCCGCATCCTCGCGCTGAAACTCATCACCGAGAACCCCGAAAAATACGGTTTCCAAATCGGTGACAACGGCTGGTACCGGCCTTTCGAGGCCAAAACCGTGACCGTCACGGAGTCGATTCCCAATCTGGTGGATTTCGCCTATGAGCAAGGCACCAACCTCAAGATGCTGAAACACTTCAACCCTTGGCTGCGCGGCACTTCGCTGACCATTTCTCCCGGAAACAGTTATGAAATCAAGATTCCTACGGGGAAGTTTGCGAAGACGCATAAGCCTATGAGAAGTGAATAGTTTAGGAGTAAGTAATAAGGAATGAACGACTTCTCAGAAGATAAAACCCTCGAAATCCTCGGTGCGCGGGAGAACAACCTGAAGAACATCGATTTGTCGATTCCGCGGAATGCCTTGGTGGTTGTCACGGGCATCAGCGGAAGCGGCAAGTCGTCGTTGGCGTTCGACACGATTTATGCCGAGGGACAACGCCGCTACATGGAGAGCTTCTCGGCCTACGCGCGGCAGTTCATCGGCAACATGGAACGCCCTGACGTGGACAAAATCACTGGATTAAGCCCGGTCATCTCCATCGAGCAGAAAAGCGTGAACAAAAATCCACGCTCGACGGTGGGCACCATCACCGAGATTTACGACTTCCTGCGCCTGCTCTATGCCCGTATCGGCGAGGCTTACTCCTACAACACCGGCGAGCGCATGGTACGCTACACCGAGGAACAAATCACAGACTTGATAATGAACGAGTTCCAAGGCCGACGCATCAACATCCTCGCGCCATCAGTTAGAGGTCGTAAGGGTCATTACAGAGAATTGTTTGAGCACATCCGCCAAGCGGGATTTACCCGTGTTCGCGTGGACGGCCAGATGCGCGAAATCGAGTTCGGGATGATGGTGGACCGCTACAAAACCCACGACATCGAAATCGTCATCGACCGTATTGAAGTGCACGAAGACGCGCTTTCGCGCATCAAGAAGTCGGTGCAGACCGCCTTCCGCTATGGCAAAGGATTGTTGATGGTGATGGACAACGACACGGAGCAGCTACGTTACTACAGTCGACTGCTCATGTGTCCCACCACAGGCCTCTCTTACGAAGACCCCGAACCCAACACCTTCTCGTTCAACTCGCCCTACGGCGCCTGTCCCAAGTGCAACGGCCTCGGCGAAATCGCGGTGGTGGATAAGGAAAAACTCATCCCCAACCCCAACCTGAGCATCCGCAAGGGTGGCCTCGCCCCGACGGGCGAATACAAGGCCGGCGGCTGGATTTTCAAGCAGTTGGAGTCCATTGGACTGAAATATGGCTACACCTTGGACACGCCGCTGAAGGATTTTTCCGACGAGGCCATCGACGTCATCCTCTACGGCACCAACGAGACCTTCGAGGTGAAGCGCGAGACCCTCGGCATCATCTCGACCTACAAAATCAACTTCGAGGGTGTCATCAATTTCATCGAGAGCCAGAACAACGAGGATGCACCGGCAAGCATCACGCGTTGGGCCAACTCGTTCATGAACCATGTCAGCTGTCCCGTCTGCGGCGGCTCGCGACTGAAAAAGGAAGCACAATGGTTCCGCATTGACGGGAAAAACATCGCCGAGGTGGCCAACATGGACACGCTCAGCCTCGGCCAATGGATTGACGAACTGCCCGCGAAACTCACTGAAAGACAAAACGATATAGCTAAGGAAATCTTGCGCGAAATCCACAAGCGCGTGCATTTCCTCCTTGACATCGGCATCGATTATTTGAACATGAACCGACCCGCAGCATCGCTTTCGGGCGGCGAGGCACAACGCATCCGACTGGCCACGCAAATCGGGTCGCAACTGACGGGCGTGTTGTACATCTTGGACGAGCCGAGTATCGGCCTGCACCAGCGTGACAACCAACGCCTTATCGAGTCGCTGAAGGAACTTCGCGACATAGGCAACTCGGTCATCGTGGTGGAACACGACAAGGACACCATGCTCAGCGCAGATTATTTGGTCGATATAGGTCCCGGAGCCGGTCGTCATGGCGGCGAGGTGGTCTTTGCCGGCAAGCCCGCCGAGGTGAAAAATGGCCATTCCATCACCTGCGACTACCTCAACGGCCTGCGCCAAATCGAAGTGCCGAAAACGCGACGCAAACCTTTGGAAGGCAATGTTTTGACCATCAAGGGTGCCAGCGGCCACAACCTGAAAAACGTGGATTTGGAGCTGCCGCTTGGCGTGATGGTTTGCGTGACGGGAGTCAGCGGCTCAGGCAAGTCCACTTTGATCAATGAGACCCTCTCCCCCATCCTCAGCCAAAAGTTCTACCGCTCGGTGAAAGAGCCGCTGCCTTACGACAGCATCGAAGGCTTGGAAAAGCTCGACAAAATCATCCAAATCGACCAAGCCCCGATTGGACGCACACCGCGCTCGAATCCAGCGACTTACACCAAGGTTTTCGACGACATCCGCAAGCTCTATGGCGAGTTGCCCGAGTCGAAAATCAGGAACTACAAGGCGGGGCGTTTCTCGTTCAACGTGAAAGGCGGTCGCTGCGAGGCTTGCAAAGGCGCGGGTCTGCGCGTCATTGAGATGAACTTCCTGCCCGACGTGACGGTGCTATGCGAGGAATGTCAGGGCAAACGCTACAACCGCGAGACGCTCGAGGTGCGCTACAAAGGCAAGTCGATCAACGACGTACTCAACATGACCATCAATGAGGCGGTGGAGTTTTTCGAGAACATCCCCAACATCGTCCAGAAAATCAAGACGTTGAAGGATGTCGGCTTGGGTTACTTGACCCTTGGCCAAGCCTCCACCACCATCTCAGGCGGTGAGGCGCAGCGTGTAAAGCTGGCCACCGAACTCGCCAAACGTGACACAGGCAAGACGCTCTACGTTTTAGACGAACCCACCACAGGCCTGCATTTCGAGGACATCAAAGTGCTGATGAACGTGCTGAACAAATTGGTGGACAAAGGCAACACCGTCCTCATCATCGAACACAACTTGGATGTTATCAAAATGGCAGACTATGTCATCGACATGGGTCCCGAAGGCGGCGACCGTGGCGGGCGCATCGTTTGCGAAGGCACGCCAGAGGAAGTGGCGCAGTGCGCCGAAAGTTACACGGGAAAATATTTGAAGGAAGAGTTGCTGCCTTGATTAACACGAATTGCCATTGAATCAAGCATTGAATTGGTTCAACTGCACCCCGTTTTGGGATGCCGCATTTTTCGTTTGGGTTGGATAGAAGTCACCGTCACTTCTCGATAATCCAATCAGAAACCGTCTTGGTCTCTTGCGAGAAAGCGATGCCAATCTTGACGACTGGCTTGCCCTCGGCTTGGTAAGGAATCGCGTAGTCTTTCGAGTTGATTTGGTCGAGGGCCTCTTGCGCCGTGCCGCGCATCTTCAGCTCCATCACGTAGACCGCGTCGCGCATAAAGACCACCACATCCGTGCGGCCACGCGCCACCTTCACCTGCGTAAAGGTGCGGCAATTGAAGATGGAGAACACCACGTAGGTCAACACTTCGTAATATGCCTCATATTTTGTGATGTCGTCCAATTCCTTTGCGCCAAATTCCAAATAAGGAATCGAGGAGAAGAACGATTGCATGGCTTTCAAGGCACCTTCGATGTCGTGATGGTAAAGGTTGGCATAGAAATCACCCGCGAAGCCCCTCGAATCGGTGCTGCCGAGGTTCATCATTCGTGCCATGAAGTTTTCCATGAAACCCACCTTCACTTCGGCGTTGGGGAAGTCGAGCGTGTATTTGTTGCTCAAAAAGTCATAACCCTTGATGGTGAGATAGCCCGCCTGATAGAGCAAGGGCAAGGCGGAGGTCATGGCTTCGGTGGGCACATCGAATTGCGTTGACGGCACTTGTAGTTGCTCCAATTCAAGCAAATTTGTGTTGAAGCGTTTCATCGACTCGAAGAGGAAGGTGGGAGTGCCACTGCCAAACCAGTAATAATCAAGGTCTTTCATTTTGAATGCATTCACCAAACTGTAAGGATTGAAAATGTCCTTGGAGTCTTTCCCGAAGTGATACCCGTCATATTGTTGCTTCAGCATGTCGATCATTTCCTCCTTGGAGCAATGGTAACGGTCGGCAAGCATTTGGATGTCGGGGTCGAAGACGGTCAGCATCTCGTCCTTGGTGATGCCGCAGAGGGCGGTGTATTCCGAATCCATTGAGATGTTGGTCAGGTTGTTCAAAGTGGAGAAGATGCTCAGTTGGCTGAACTTCGTAATGCCTGTGATGAATACGAACTGCTCATCGGCATCACAAACTTTCACTACCTGATAGAACTCCTGCATGATGCGGCGCACTTCCGCCAGTTGTTCCGGCTTGTGCAAATAATCAAGCAAGGGAGCATCGTACTCGTCCAAAACGACCACGGCTTTCAGGCCTGTCTTCTCGTGTACTTGCTGGATCAGTTTCTTGAGGCGTTCACCGGGCGAGCCTTCTGTCTTTTCCCATTTGTAGCGTCGCTCGTGCATGTCCAACTGGCTATGCAACTCATTGATAATCTGATTCATTTCCCATTTGTTCTTGCAGGCACTGATGTCGAAATGCAACACGGGATACTGCTTCCAGTCCTTCTCCAACTCGCCGATGGCCAAACCCTCGAACAAGTCCTTGCGACCCTGGAAATAGTATTTCAATGTGCTGCAAAGCAGGCTCTTACCGAACCTTCGCGGGCGGCTGAGGAAGACGAATTGCGATTCTTTTGTCAGTTTGTAGATAAGGTCTGTCTTGTCAATGTAAATGCGTCCATCTTGGCGGATGCGTTCAAAATCGGCGATGCCGGCGGTGTAGAGTCTCATGGGTAGCATGGCGATATGGTTTTTTTCCGCTGCAAAAATAGCATTTTTTTTCTCTATGGCTCTTTTGGTGTTCCCCTTTTCACTAAAATGGGTCACCTCAGCCAAAGCACCTGCCCCGCACTGATGCGGGCGTCTTTCTTTAGGCCGCTTTTTCTGAGGATGCTTTCGGGTTTTACGGCGAAATGCAAGGCCACGTCGCGGAGGGTTTCGCCCTCGGCGAGGATGTGTTTCTTTGCTTTCCAGTTGCTGTTGCGCAACTTGGAAAGATACACTACGTCGCCGCTGTGGAAGACCATCTCGTCGGGGCGACGCAGCAGGTTGTAGTCACAGAACTTCTTGTATTTGATGCCGAAAGCCTTAGCCAACTGTTCGGGCGTTTCGCCTTCCTTGGCGAAGACGAAGCGCACGCCGTTGTTCTCGTAGATGAAACGCTTGTCGGCAGTCATGTCGACCAGCTCGAAGACGGCACGGTTGGTGGGTGAATAAGCCAATTCGAGGAGTTCGTCTTCGGGGGCAATGTCAGGCAATTGGCCGTCGTCGGTCATCCTTCCGAGGGCGATTTGGTCGTATTTGGTGAGGTCATAAAGCTCGATACGGTCGATGAGCAGTTGGGCATATTTGGGATTGGTGGCATAGCCTGCCGCCTTCAGCCCGCGCGCCCAGCCCTTGTAGTCGGTAATCTCGAGTTCGAAAAGGGCGGCATAGCGGGTGCGGCCACAAAGGAAGTCGGAATGGTCGCGAAACGACTCCTCAGCGTTCTTGTACTTGCGGAAGCACTCGTTTTCCTCGTCATCGTCCATGTAATAGGTCTTGCCCGTCCAGCCCTTGTGGCACTTGATGCCGAAATGGTTCTTCGCCTCGCGAGCCAATGCGCTGTTGCCCGCCCCCGATTCGAGCAGTCCCTGCGCCAGCGTAATGGAAGCCGGAATCTTGTGTTCCTTCATTTCGCGTATGGCGATGTCCTTGTAAGTCAGGATGTATTCTTCGGGAGTGATGCGTTGTGCCTGCGCCAGCAGCGGGGCTAAAAATATGAGAATGAGGGTAATTTTTTTCATATAAACAAAACGCAAAACCCACCAAAATCGTATAAAACTAAAAATAAAACGCTTCAACTCCGAAAAAAGCACTATCTTTGAAGCCAATTTTTGCGCATGTTATGGACACAACCAGCCTTTTCAAGTATTTCCCTGAACTTTCCGAGAAGCAGAAGGAGCAGTATAACCAACTGAAAGACATCTATTTGGACTGGAACAGCAAAATCAACGTCATCTCGCGCAAGGACATGGAGCACTTCTATGAGCACCATGTGTTGCACTCGTTGGCCATTGCCAAATACTTCGAGCTGGTACCCGGCATGAAGGTGATGGACTTGGGCACAGGCGGTGGTTTCCCCGGCATCCCCTTGGCCATCCTGTTTCCGCAGACGGATTTCTACCTCATCGACGGCACAGGCAAGAAAATCAAGGTGGTGAATGCCGTGAAGGAGGCTATTGGATTGGAGAACGTGGTGGCCGAACAGAAACGCGCCGAGGAAGTGAAAGCGAAATTCGATGTGGTGACCGGTCGCGCAGTGATGACCTTGCCTGAGATTGCCAACCTTGCCGGAAACAAGTTAAGAATCAGAGGCGACGTTGAGGCTGGTGGCATCCTATATTTAAAAGGTGGCAACCTGGCCGAGGAAATCGGCAAGCTCAACCGTTATTGGAAGGTGAAGAAAGTGCCGGTCGGAAAATGGTTCAAGGAGGAGTATTTTGAGGAAAAGTATGTGGTGCATTTATATTAGACGAAGGACTGCGAGACATGGGACGCGGGACACCCGTCAATTTTATTAGGAGACAAGACAAACAACCAACACAACAAAAATAAAAAAAATGAAAAAACTGACACTAACACTAATCGCAGTGCTCGCCCTGAGCGCCGCAGCGCTTGCCCAGCAAGCCATGCCCGTGCCTTTCGACCAGAACGTGAGGCGTGGCAAATTGGAAAACGGATTGACCTACTACATCCGTCACAACGAGAAACCCGCCCAACGCGCCAACTTCTACATTGCGCAGAAGGTAGGTTCCATCCTTGAAGAGGAAGACCAACGCGGTTTGGCCCACTTCTTGGAACACATGGCCTTCAACGGCACCAAGAACTTCCCCGGCAAGGAACTCCTTAACTACATGGAGCACAACGGTGTGAAGTTCGGCGAAAACGTCAACGCCTGGACCAGCATCGAGCAGACTGTCTACATGCTCACCAATGTGCCGACGACCAACATGGGTCTCGTCGACTCGTGCATCCTCATCCTCCACGACTGGTCGAGCTTCATCTCCTTAGAAGGTCCCGAAATTGACAAGGAGCGTGGCGTCATCCTCGAAGAGAAACGCACCCGCAACGACGCCCAGCAGCGCATGTGGGAAAAGATGTTGCCCGACATTTACCCCAACAGCCCTTATGGCCACCGTATGCCCATTGGCCTTGAAGAAGTCATCACCGGCTTCGACCATGAGGCCTTGCGTGCCTACTACCACAAATGGTATCGCCCTGATTTGCAAGGCATCATCATCATCGGCGACATCGACGTGGACGAAGTGGAGAATCACCTGAAGACCATCTTCGCTGACATCCCAGCCCCCGACAACCCCGCCGAACGCACCCGCTTCGAGGTGGCCGACAACGAGGAGCCCATCGTCAGCATCTGCACCGACCCCGAGAACACCCACTACAACATTTCCATCTACTACAAGCATGACGTGGTGCCGAACGAGGAGAAAGGCGACATCACCTATTGGATAAAAGGTTACATCGACGATTTGGTAGCTACCATGTACAACAACCGCTTGGAAGAGCTCACCCAAAAGGCCAACCCGCCCTTCATTTTCGGCTACGGTTACTACGGCACCTTCTTCGTCAGCGACACCAAGGACGCTTGGACTTCGTTGGCCTACGCCATGGACAAGAACGGCATCGAAGAAGCCCTCACCACCCTCGTGACCGAAAACAAGCGCATGCAGCTCTACGGTTTCACCGCCTCCGAGTTTGAACGCGCCAAGGCCGACTTGATGAAACGCATTGAGAACCAATACAATGAACGCGACAAGCAGGAAACGGGACGTTACATGAGCCCCATCCTCGCCCACTTCCTCACCAATGAGCCTTTGCTGGGCATCGAGAACGAATACATGCTGCTCAACCAGATCCTGCCCGCCCTGCCCGTGGAAGCCATCAACCAATACGTGCCTGAGCTCATCACCAAAGACAACATCGTCATCACCCTGACCGCGCCCGAGAAGGAAGGCGAAGTGTTGCCCACCAAGGAAGAGCTCATCGAAATACTCAACAAGGCCAACGAAATCAAGGTGGAGCCTTATGTGGAAACCGTCAGCGACGAACCGCTGATTGCCACTTTGCCCGAAAAAGGTGCCATCGAGAGCAGGAAACATGACGACACTTTCGACGCCACAGTCCTCACCCTGAAGAACGGCGCGAAGGTCATCTACAAGCCCACCACTTTCAAGGACGACGAAATCCTGATGTCGGCCTACAGCTTCGGCGGCTACTCCGTCATGGACCAGAGCGACCCCTACACCTTGCAGGAAATCAACAGCTTGGCCACCCTTGGCGGCGTGGGCAACTTCAGCGCCATCGACCTGCCCAAGGTATTAGCCGGCAAGAAAGCCTCGGTCAATCCATTCATCAGCACGATGACTGAAGGCATGAGCGGCAACTGCTCCACCCGCGACCTCGAAACCATGTTGCAACTCACCTATTTGTATTTCACTTCACCCCGCAGCGACGAGGAGGCCTTCCAATCCTACATCAGCCGTTCCAAGTCGATGCTCGCCAACATCGAATCCGACCCGAACACCGCCTTCCGCGACAACCTCATGTTTGCCCTTTACGACAACCACCCGTTGATCAAGCGCATGAAGGCCGAAGACTACGACAAGATTGACTACGAAAAGGCCCTGAAACTCTATGCCGAACGTTTCAAGGATGCCAATAACTTTGTGTTCACCTTCGTTGGCAACATCGACCCCGAAACCTTCGAGCCTTTGGTTGAGCAATACATCGGTGCCTTAGAGACCATGAAAAACGACGAAACCTGGACCAACAACGTGCCCGTCATCACCGACAAGGACGTCAACAGCCACTATACCAAGGCCATGGAGAACCCGAAAGTCACTTGCTACATGGTCTACAACGGCGACATGGAATACAGCATGGAAAACCAACTGAAGTTACAGATATTGAGCGACGTGATGGACATCGTCTACACCGAGAAAATCCGTGAAGATGAAGGCGGCACCTACGGCGTGGGCGTCAACGGCAACCTCAGCCTCCGCCCGAAACCGAGCTTCATGTTCCTCATCGGATTCGACACCAATAAAGAAATGTACGAAAAGCTGATGGGCATCGCCATTGGCGAGTTGCAGAATGTGGCCAACCAAGGCCCGCGCGCCGAAGACCTCAAGAAGGTGAAGGAGTTCCTCATCAAGAAGCACAGCGAAGACCTGGAGAACAACCGCTACTGGATGAACTGCATCCAAGCCAAGGATCGCGACGGCTTCAACCCGATGCAAGGCTACAACGACATCATCAACGGCATCACCGCCGACGACGTGGCCAACATGGCGAAGGCCGTGCTGAAAGGCTACAAGAAGGAAGTGGTGCAGATTCCTGAATAATACGATGGCCAATAGCTTATGGCTTATGGCTCGCTTCGTTCACAGGCTCGAAGTTTCACTCTTCGGAAGAAGCAAGCCAGAGGCCATAGTCAGAGGCCATAGTCCAAATAATGAAATCATAAATCTTTAAATCAAATAATTATGACAGAAAAACTAACATTGAGAGACAACCCCACCATGCGTTGGATTGCCTTGTTGCTCTTGGCCTTGGCCATGTTTTGCAGCTACATCTTCATGGACATCCTGTCCCCCATCAAGGACCTGATGCAGACCGAACGCGGTTGGGACAGCCTCGCCTTCGGCACCATGCAAGGTGCTGAGACCTTCTTGAACGTCTTTGTGTTCTTCCTCATCTTCGCCGGCATCATCTTGGACAAGATGGGCGTGCGTTTCACCGCCGTGCTTTCGGGCGCGGTGATGCTCGTTGGCGGTATCATCAAGTATTACGCCATCAGCGAGTCGTTCATCGGCAGCGGTGCCGAGACTTGGTTCAACAACAACCTGAACTACATCCCGCTCTTTGACGAGTTGGGCGTTTCGCCGTTCTATCGCGGTATGCCCGCTTCCGCCAAGTTGGCCGCCCTCGGCTTCATGATTTTCGGTTGCGGTACGGAAATGGCCGGTATCACCGTGAGCCGTGGTATCGTGAAGTGGTTCAAGGGCCGTGAAACTGCCTTGGCCATGGGTTCCGAGATGGCTTTGGCCCGTTTGGGTGTGGCCACCTGCATGATTTTCTCACCCTTCTTTGCCAAGCTGGGCGGCACCATCAACGTGAGCCGTTCCGTGGCCTTCGGTGTAGTGTTGCTCTGCATCGCCCTTATGATGTTCGTGGTTTACTTCTTCATGGACAAGAAACTTGATGCTCAAACCGGCGAAGCCGAAGAGAAAGACGACCCGTTCAAGGTCAGCGACATCGGCAAGATTCTCTCCAGCATGGGCTTCTGGTTGGTCGCCTTGCTCTGCGTGCTTTATTATTCGGCCATCTTCCCGTTCCAGAAGTATGCCGTGAACATGCTGCAGTGCAACCTCACCCTCACTGAACCCGCCGCGGGTTCGTTCTGGGCCGGCGACACCGTCACCATCATCCAATACATCATCATGCTCGTGGTGGCCGTGTGCTCCTTCTCCAGCAACTTCTCGAAGCAAAAGAACATGAAGTTCAGCTTGATGGGTCTGGCCATCATTGCCTTGGTGGTTTACTGCTACATGGGCTACATGCGTGGTACCGCCGAGACCATCTTCGCCGTGTTCCCGCTGTTGGCCGTGGCCATCACGCCCATCCTCGGCAACTACGTCGACAAGAAAGGTAAGGCCGCTTCCATGCTGATGATTGGTTCCTTGCTGCTCATCGTCTGCCACCTCACCTTCGCCTTTATCCTGCCCATGTTCAAGGGCAATGCCGTCGGTGGCGTGGTCGTGGCTTATGTGACCATCCTCGTGTTGGGTGCCTCGTTCTCGTTGGTGCCTGCCGCCTTGTGGCCGAGCGTCCCGAAGTTGGTGGACGAAAAGATTATCGGTTCGGCCTACGCCCTGATTTTCTGGATCCAGAACATCGGCTTGTGGCTGTTCCCGCTGCTGATTGGTAAGGTTTTGGAAAACACCAACCCAGGCGTTGACGACCCCGTGGCCCTCAACTACACCTGGCCGTTGGTCATGCTTGCCTGCCTCGGCGTGGCCGCATTGATTATCGGTATCATCCTCAAGCGCGTGGATGCCAAGAAGCACCTCGGACTGGAAGAGCCGAACATCAAGATTTGATTTTGGATTTAAAATTCAAAATCTAAAACTTAGAATTGTAGGGCTGCCGTGATACGACAGCCCTACAGCTTTATCTGTGGACAAACGGAACGTTGCAATGGTTCAGAATTTCCATCACGAAAGTCCGTTCGCGAGGGCCAAAGTGGTCGTCGGAGCGTGAGAGGCGCATCATCATGAGTGAAAAAGTGCGCTTCTTTTCTTTCGTCATGCGTTTCAGCGTTGCGTAAGCCTGTTTGGGCAATTCGTTTTTCGGAATCGGGACAAAACCCGTCGCGTCAAAGTCCAGTTCCTTCATGCAAGATTCAAGACATTCCTTTTCCTCTTTGTGGTTTTGGAAATCGGCAGCAGCCAGGTTGAACAACACGCTGGCGACGGCCTTTTGCTCCTCGGTAGTGAATTTTTCATCCATAGCGAAAGAATTTTGGCGCAAAGAAACAAATTTTTGTAGTTTTGCGGCAACAAACCAAGCAAAAATTACATCTCAATGAAAAAACTTAACCTGCTTATCATGGCTTTGGCAGCTTCTTTTGCGCTCCAAGCCCAATGGGTCGACGACCCGCTTCACAACAATTTTATCGCCAACTGCTCGGCAGACGCTGGCGAGTTGTACACCTCAACCGACCCCGTCACGGGCGACACCTACGTGCAATGGACCGAAGGTAGTGCCAACGGCTGGGCACCCAACCTGCAACGCCTCAGCTTTGACGGCACGCCACAATGGGGCGAAAACGGCATCCACATCACCACGCCCAACCTTGCCACTTGGTCGCCAGGCTATGCCATGACCGCCACCAACGACGGCGGCGTGGTCAGCGTGTTCCGCACCGCCGATGCACAGCATTTTGCGGTCAGAATCAACGCCGACGGCACCTTTCCCTGGGGTGAGCACGGCATCATGCTCTTCGATGGCATGGGCGGCGACCGCTCCGAAGTGATGGCCGGCGAAGATGGCGGCATTTGGGCCCTCGGTACCGACTACGACAACACCTATCTCCAATACGTCAACGCCGACGGCACTTTGGGACCCGTCATCACCATGGGCGACGGCGAGCACCAATACATGTTCGGCCTCATGGTGCCCACCATCGGCAACAGCGTTTTGGTCGTTTTCGAGAAAGAAAACTGGGCCTACACCTATTATTATGAGAAGGAGATTTGGGTGGTCGGCTACACCCCCGACGGCGCGCAAATCGGTCCCGAAGTGCAGCTGATGGCTCCCTATACCATGGGCGGCAGCTATTGCCACTACGTGGTGCCCGACGGACAGAACGGCGGTTATGCATATATGTGGCACGCAGGCCTCATGAATGCTTTCAACACCTATGTCTTCCATTTCGATGAATACGGCAACTCCACCATCAACGACCTGAACGGCACTCCAGTCCACGAGCCTGAGTCCAACAACTACTACTTGAGCGCTTACGGCACCGTCGACCCCATCAGTCACGACCTCATCATCGCCTACGAACAGACCGACTCATACACGCAGGCGCAAAGCAGAATCTACATGAACCGCATCACCGCCACGGGCGAAAAGGTGTGGGGCGAAGGCATTCTGGTGGCCGATTATGTGGGCGACAGCTATTCCGATATTTTGGTTGACGCTTTCGAGGACGGCAGCGGCTTCTCCATCATTTACAACAAGGGCGACGGCTATAACTCCACTGTGGAAGCCAAAGGCTTCGACATGGACGGCAACCCGCTGTGGAGCAAGCAGATGAGTGCGGGTAACTACAGCAGAGCCATGTGCGACAACAGCACCGGTTTCCATTTGGGTCAGAACGTGGTGGCCTGGGTACATTCGGCCAATGGTGGCGTTTATGCCCAGAACATCGGCCCCGACGGCAGCATGGGCCCCATCGAGCCGCCCGTCATCACTTGCCTCGCGCCCGAAAACTTCGAAGGCACCTACATCTACGACATGGACGAACAACTCTTTGGCGTGAAACTCAGCTGGACCGCACCCGAAACCCTGCCTTTGCACTACAATCTCTACCGCTACAACGAAATCAACAAGGACGAAATCCTTTTTGAAGTAGATGCCAACGCCACTACCTATTTCGACGAAAGCGGCATAGGACAATACAAATACCAACTGACCGCCGTCTACGAGAACTGCGAATCCGACTTTGCCCTCACGCCCAATGGCGAGGATTTTGTTTACATCGAAGTCACTGGCATTGAAGAAAATACCGACAACAATATCGTCACCGTGCTGAATATCTTCAACATGAATGGCCAACGCATCACGGTCAGCGACATGAACGAACTCAACAACGGTGTCTACATCCTCCAAGGCCTGACCGAAGACGGACGATTAGTGAGCCGAAAAGTGACTGTCATCAAGAAATAAGACAACATGAGCAGGCTTCGAGTCATCATCAGCCCGCAGTACGACCCCTTCCTCAACCGCGCCGTCGAGCAATATCTCACCGACCGCCAGGAGGAAGGGGTGGTTACGTTGTACCTGTGGAAGAACGAGCGCACCGTCGTCATCGGCTACAACCAGAATCCGTACGCCGAATGCAACGTCAAACTGCTGTTGGACGACGGCGGCCACCTCATGCGGCGCGGCACGGGCGGCGGCGCGGTCTACCACGATTTGGGCAACATCAACTTCTCGTTCATTGCCGACAAAAGGCTGTATGACGTGAAGAAACAGCTCTCCGTCATCCAGAGTGCGCTCCTCACTTACGGCTTGCAAACCGAGATTTCGGGACGCAACGACCTCACTTGCCAAGGGCGCAAGTTCAGCGGCAACGCCTTCGCAAAAGGACAAAGGAACGACCTGCACCACGGCACCATCCTCATCAAGACCGACGGCGCAATGATGCAACGCTACCTCATCGTCGACAAGGCCAAACTGCTGAAAAACGGCGTGAAGAGCGTGGCCAGCCGTGTCGTCAACCTCAGCGAGCTTGTCCCGGAATTGACCTCGGAGCATATCAAGCAGCCGTTGATTGCCGCGTTTGAAAAGGTTTACGAAGGCAAAGCGACCGTCACCGATTTCGACACCTTAATTAATATAGCTGAGGTCCAAGCCATCCGGTCGGAAATTTCGTCCTACGACTTCCTTTTCGGCCGTTGGGAGCAGTTCAAGACCACGAAAAAAGACCGTTTCCCATGGGGCGGCGTAGAAATTTCGTTGCAAATCGACGAGGCCAACGCCCGCATCAAAGACCTACAAATCGCCTCGGATTGCCTTGAACCTGAGGCGATTCAAAGGGCAGAAACCCTGCTCCGCGGCAGTAGCACCTTCGAAATGCCCCCATTTGACCCAAGCGACGAAATCCTCAGCGATATCGTCCGCCTGATTTACAGCTAAAGGCATCAACCAATGGGCACCGTCAGCTTGAAAACGAAGTTGCGTCCCATGTTGAACACACCCCGTCGGCCCGTAACGACGTTCACGTCGGCATATTTCAGGCGGCTCAAATGGTTTTGGTAGCACACATCGGTCAAGTTGTCGACAATCAAATGCAACTCAGCCACCTTCTTGCCTTTAATGAGCACATCAGAGCCCACCGACACGCCTAACAGGAGATAAGAAGGCGTCATCGTTTCGGTATCGTAAGCCGCAAAATAATGATCCTGTTTCAGATACCAATCCGCTTGAACCGCCACGTATGCATTGTTGAACACTTGGCCATCGTGCGTCAACTCGTATTTCACATCGGCTGAGAGGCGCGGCGCCGGTGTCATAGGCAGATACTTCATCTCCACGGGTTGGTGCAGCAGTTGCGCATTCACATACGAAAAAGCCGCCCCGAAATGCAAGGAATGAAGTGGATGGAAGTCCAAGCTGCCCTCAAAACCAAACAGCATGGCCTCGCCTTGGGCGTAGGCAAAAGTCATCAGGTCGGGCTCGATGATGCTGTCAATGCGATGCAGGTAGATGTAATTGCTGATATGGTTGGCAAACACGGCACCATGCAACTCAAAATAGCGTGTGGCATAATTGAGCCCCAAATCGGCCTGCAAGCTATACTCCGACTTAAAATTGTGATTGCCAATCTCATACCTCAACGAGCCTTCGTGCACACCATTGGACGACAACTCGCTGATATTGGGCGTGCGGAACCCCCGAGCCAAGTTGAGTTTCACATCCAAATGCTCCGTGACCTCGCAAGTCGCTCCAATGCTGCCCGTGACACCGCAGAAATGCCGCGTGAAATCCTCAAACCGCATCACGCCGTCTTCTTCCAAGCCTTTTGCGTTCAAATAGCGGTAGTCGAAACGCAAGCCGCCGCTTAAATTCCAGCGGGCCAAGCTCTTGGAAGCCGTGGCATATACGCCTGCATCGAACAAGGTATAGTCGGGAATGAGAAATTCATCGCCCAAATTGAGCGATTTTTGCCCCATGCCGTTCACGCCCGTCGAGAACTTCCAGCCCGACTTTTCTTCCGAAACATAACGAACATCATAGTTCAGCGTGTGGAGTTGCAGGTACAGGCCGTATTCGTCTGGTGACTCCTCAAACTCCTGGCGGCGGTTCTGCTGATAGCCCGCAATCACCTTCAAATAGCCCGACGACAGGTTGATGAAACTCTCCGAAACCGCCTTGAAATGATACACCCGCTGATAGGGCAAGCCGTGACGATAAGTCAACAAATCCCCCTTCTCCGACAGCAACTCGCCTGTCACCGTGTCGCGTTCTCCTTCCACAATGCTCGGATTGATGTTGTAATACCCGAATTTGAGATTGGAAAAACCCCACGAGCCCATCAAGCCCGTCTTGAGCGAGAAAGCCCGTTCACCAAACTGGGAATTAGGCACATAGCCATCGAAACGGTTCTTGTAGGCATGAGCGTGTTTTTCGCTGTAACGCGCATCCCAAGTGAAACCTTTTTGATTGCCAGCAATATTGAACGAAGCCCCAATGAGGCCGTTATTGGTCTGATATTCAGCATTCACACCTCCTTTGACTGTACCTTCGGGTGGAGTCGGCATCCCTTTGAACACCAACACACCGCCCATGGCATCGGAGCCATACATCAAGCTCGCGGGACCTTTCAGGATTTCGACCGAGCCCACCTCGTTGCCGTCGATTTCGATGCCATGCTCGTCGCCCCACTGCTGGCCTTCCTGACGTATGCCATCATTGACGACCACAATGCGGTTGTAACCCAATCCTCGAATGACTGGTTTTGATATGCCACTGCCTGTTGTAATTTGCGCCATGCCAGGTTGTTTGGCGAGTGCGTCAATGAAGTTGGTAGAAGACAACTGGCGCAGTTCCTTGGCATGAAGCATGGTAATCGGCAGGGGTGATTCCTTCATTTTCATGTCGCCCACGGCACCCGTCACCATTACTTCCTTCAATTCCAAATGCCTGAAAAACACATCTGTAGAGTCAGGCAAACTCTGAGCTGTCATCGGCAATGCACAAGCCAACGACAAGCCTAATAATAATAGTTTTTTCATTTTAGTCTTGTTGATAAATTAAAAATGTAGTAGATTGATTCTCTTAAATTTACAACAAGACTGGAGGTGCACGGGAAAGGAAACGGGTTCCGAAAATGCTTTGCTCACCAATGGTGAAAGGCTGAACATTTACCTCAATTTCAGGCAAAATGAACGCTACTGACATCTGTGGCGTGTCTTCATAGACAAGCTGCTGGAACTGACAGAGCAGACAGTCGTCACCCTCCAACTCCGAAGCATGTCGTTCTGTAGACAAACCATTATTTTCCAAAGGACTGACATGAACGTGAAACGATGCCAATAACCACATCGGCAGATAAACCGCCAACAGGAAATACGCTATTTTAACTTTGCACCGTTTCATTTTTCTGCACTTTCGGGGCGCAAAAATACATATTTTCCACAAAATTAAACTAATTTTGCACCCCAAATCGAACCGTTGCTAATTGATAATCATTTTGGGCAGACATGTGGGTCTGCCCCTACGACAAACAAATATGAAATACTATCTCCTTCCTTTAGGCTGCCAGATGAACTTGAGCGACACGGAGCGCGTGCGCACGGTGCTCAACGGCATGGGTTTCGTCGAAACTGAAAACGAAAACGAGGCCACCATCCTCGGCATCATCGCTTGCTCGGTGCGACAGAAAGGCATCGACAAGGTGTATGGCCGCATTGAGAAATGGAACGCCATGAAAAACCGCCAGAGCGTCATCACCTTCGTGTCGGGCTGCATACTGCCCGCCGACCGCCTGCGTTTCCTCAAGCTCTTCGACCTCGTGTTCCCCATGAACGAACTGCCCAATTTGCCTGAAATGATTCGGCAATACGGCATCGTCACGCCAGCCTCGTTGCGCTTCGGGGAAGAGATTGAATTTCAACCCGTTGTCAAGCCGTTGGCACCGCTGTTCCACAAAGATGACAAAATCAACCCCTCGGCTAATATGGAGCGTTTTTGGGCCATCACACCGACACAAACCTCCTCATTCGAAGCTTTCATCCCTATTCAGAACGGCTGTAACAAGTTCTGCACCTACTGCGCCGTGCCTTATACCCGCGGCCGCGAGGTGTCGAGACCTTCGGAGGAGATTTTGGCCGAGCTGAAGGATTTGGTCGAAAAAGGTTACAAGAGCATCACCCTTTTGGGACAGAATGTCAATTCCTACGGCTTGGACAAGAAAGGCGAAGAAATCAACTTTACGGAACTTCTGCGCCGTGTGGGTGAATACGGCAAAGCCAGCGGAAAGGAGTTTTGGGTGTATTACACCGCGCCGCATCCCCGCGACATGAAGGACGACGTCATTGAGGTGATGGCGCAATATGACTGCCTCGGCAAACAAATCCACATCCCCATCCAGTCGGGCGATGAGAACATGCTGCAACGCATGAACCGCCACCACGACCTGGCCACCTACCGCCATATCATCGCCACCATCTTCACCGACATCATCGTGGGCTTCACGCACGAGACCGAAGAGGAATTCGAGAACACGCGCAAGGCCATGGAGGAGTTCAAGTACAACATGGCGTTCATCGCGCAGTACAGCGTGCGCCCTGGTGCCGTGGCCTCGGAATGGGACGACGACGTGCCGAAGGAAGTGAAACGCCAGCGCTACCACCGCCTCACCGAGGAATTGATGAAGCACAGCCTTGTCTATAACCAAGGCCTCATCGGGCAGACCGTCAAGATGCTCGTGGAGAGCCACGACCGCAAGAACGGCTACCTTACTGGCCACACCGAGGGCAAGATTGTCATTCGGTTTGCTTCGAAAGACACGAAACTTATCGGACAAATTGTGAAGGTCAAAGTTACTTCGGCTTCGCCGTTGTCGATTGAGGGGGAACTGGCATCATCGAAAACGGAATAAATGGTCGTTTTTATCCCTTAAAAAACGGAATAAGTGGTAATTTTTATGGTTGATTTTATGGAATAAGTGGTTTTTTGCTTGCAAGATTCATTATTTCTCTATACTTTTGCAGCAGATTTTCAAGCAAATACCATGTTACAGCGCAAATTCACGACCTATCTCGAAGATTTCCTACAAAACAAACCAGACAAAATCCTCCTCGTCAACGGTGCACGACAAATCGGGAAGTCGTATCTTATTCGCTATGTGGGCAAGAAACTATTCGCCCATTATGTCGAAATCAACCTCAAGGAGGACAAGGAAGGCGATCAGGTCTTTGCTGATGTACGTTCCACCAACGACCTCTACATGCGCTTAAGCAACTATTATCCAGAGCCTTTGGGCGACAAAACGAACACCTTGGTCTTTTTGGATGAGATACAAAGTTACCCTCACCTGCTCACCATGCTCAAGTTCTTGAATCAGGAAGGGCGTTATCGTTTCATCGCCAGTGGCTCGCAGTTGGGTGTAGCCCTTTCGCAAACGCCTTCCGTGCCCATTGGGAGCGTGGAAATCGAGCAAATGTACCCTCTTGATTTCGAAGAGTTTCTGTGGGCAACCGGAATCGGAAAGGAATGGATTGAGAACGTGAGAAAGCATTTCTTGCAGGAGATTCCTTTAGATGAAAATGTGCACAACCTCTTGTTGAAACGTTTCCAATACTACCTGTTGGTGGGTGGATTGCCCGAAGCCGTCAACCGCTATTTGGAAGACCGCAACATGGTGAGGGTGAGGTCGGTACACAGGGACATCCACGAACTCTACCGCATTGATGCCTCACAATACGACGAAGAGCACAAACTGATCATACGCCGCATCTACGACTTGATTCCCAGCAACTTGGAGAACAGAAAAAAGCGTGTCGTCTATAAGCAAATCGAGAACAAGACGGGGAAGCATTTCGCCGATTATGCCGATGAATTCGAATACCTTTCCAGTTCGGGGGTGGCCTTGGAAGTGCTCGCCATCAGCAACCCCAAGTTCCCTTTGATAGAATCAGAGCAAAAACGGCTCATCAAATTGTATCTGAACGACGTGGGGCTTCTCACGCATCTGCTTTATGGCTTGAATGTCAATGCAGTGCTGCAGGACATCAAGAGCATCAACCTTGGAACGGTGTATGAGTCTGTGGTGGCACAAGAACTCCACGCCCACGGTTTTCCGTTGCATTATTACGACAACAAACAGAAGGGCGAAGTGGATTTCCTAATCGACGACTTTGAGCGGCTGAAAGTGTTGCCTTTGGAAATCAAGTCGGGAAAAAACTACACCGAGCATAGTGCCTTAAGCAAATTCATTGAAACAGAAGAATATGGCATCGACCGCGCCATCGTTTTCTCCAACGATCGGCAAGTGTATCAAAAGAAGGGCATCACATACATGCCCGTCTATTACTGCATGTTTCTCCAGCACGACCCCGAAAACGACACTACGATCATCCTTCCTGAATTGGAAATGGTGTAGAGCATTTGAAGCATTTGCAATCAACTAGGATTGTAAAGAAAAAGAATAGTTGTAATTTTGTGGGCTGAAAAAAGAAAACACATGAACGAAAACGCCATAAAAGGAGCCATGCAAAAAGGCGAGCGCGTGACGCTGGAGTGCAAACAGGCGCGTATGGTTGGGAAAAAAATCTCCTTCAAAACCCTCGGTTGCCGCGTCAATCTGTATGAAACCGATGCTTTGGCGTCGCGATTCAAGGCGGCGGGATATGAGATTGCCGACGGCGACAGCGCGGCGGATGTCTTCGTCGTGAACACCTGCACCGTCACCAACACGAGCGACCAAAAATGCCGACAGGCCATCCACCAAATCAGGCGGAAGTATCCCGAGGCACTCATTGCCGTCACGGGTTGCATGGTGAACCACAGGAAAGAGGAACTTTTGCAATCGGGCATGGTGGATTATGTCATCGACAATGAACGCAAAGCCGCCCTGTTCGACATCATCGACGAACATTTCAAAACGGGCCACAGCGACCCCGAGGGCTACGACCGCGACCTGTTTAGCTACCAGCCCGCCTTCGACACTTTCCATACCCGCAGCCTCATCAAAATCCACGACGGCTGCAACAACTTCTGCTCCTACTGCATCATCCCGATGGTGCGCGGCAGGGCAACGAGCCGTCCCGCCGAGGACATCTATAATAATGTGCGCGAGGTCATCACCCACGGCTTCAAGGAAATCGTGCTGACGGGCGTAAACATGGGGCGTTACCAGCACGAAGGCACCAATTTCGAGCAATTGGTGGAAAACATCTTGAACATCGACGGCGACTTCCGTGTGCGTGTTTCCTCCATCGAGCCTGACCAGTTCAGTGACCGATTTTTAGCCTTGTTCCAACATGAGAAACTCGCTCCGCACATGCACATCTGCCTGCAAAGCGGCTCCGACGACACCCTGAAACGGATGCACCGCTTCTACACCGTCGCCCAGTTCCGCGACATGTGCCAACGCATCAAGACCTTCCGCCCCGACTTCAACCTCACCACCGACATCATCGTGGGCTTCCCAGGCGAAACCGAACAAACCTTCAAGGAAAGCTGCGACTTTGCCCGAGAAATCGGGTTTAGCCACATCCATACGTTCAAATACTCGGTGCGCACCGGCACCAAAGCCGCCACCATGCCCGACCAAGTGCCCGAAAAAGTCAAGACAGAACGCAGCGAAGTGATGCGGCAGATTTCATTGGATAACAAAACCAAATATTTCGATATGATGCAAGGCCGCAGCCAACGTATGCTCATCGAGCGCATCGACAGCAAAGGTGTGGCGAAAGGCTACGGAGAGAATTATTTGCCCATCCGCGTCGAAAACTGCCCTGCCGAAAAGAACACCTTTATTAATATAAGGCTGGAAGAAATCATTAATCGAGGCCATGAAGACAAAGTGTCATTCATCGGAAAATCAAACAATTAGTGGATTAGAAAAATTTTTTCGGCAAATGGGTCTGTATTTCACAGAAAAGTTGTATTTTTGCAGCCCAATTACAAGAAGTATTACAAGCAATAAGGAATAAGAAATATGGCAAACCACAAAGACGCATTAAAGAGAATTCGTCAGACAGAGAAAAGACGCTTGCACAACCGTTACTACGCCAAGAACATGCGTAACGAAGTCAAGAAATTCAGGGCTTTAACCGACAAGTCAACGGCTGAGAGCCAGCTGCCTAAGCTGTACTCCATCATCGACAAGGTCGCCAAGCGCGGTATCATCCACAAGAACAAAGCCGCCAACCTGAAGTCGAAGTTGTCGAAGTACACGGCAAAATTGGCATAATTGGAAGTTTTATTCATACATGTTGGTGCCTCTTCTACCCTTGTGGAAGAGGCTTTTTTGCTTGAGACACCATGAACGAGAAAAAATCCATCAAGGAATGGGCTGCCGACGACCGCCCGCGCGAAAAAATGATCAACAAAGGCAAAGCCTCGCTCAGCAACGCCGAACTCATCGCCATCCTCATCGGATCAGGCAACAGCGAGCTCTCGGCCGTCGAACTGTCGCGCTCCATCCTCGACAGCGTCAACAACAACCTCATTGAGCTCTCCAACCTCACCTTGGACGACCTGATGGGGCACAAAGGCATCGGCGAGGCCAAAGCCGTCACCATCATGGCCGCCCTCGAACTCGGCAAACGCCGTCGCGCCGCCGAATCCATTTTGCCCGAAGAAGTGAAGGACTCCAAAGCCGCTTTCGAACGTTTCCTCCCCTACATCGACGACCTCCGGCAAGAGCATTTCCTCGTCATGTACCTCAACCAAAGCAACCACGCACTGAAGGTGGAATGTGTCAGCAACGGCGGCACCACCCACGTCATCGCCGATCCAAGAATCATCTTCAAGAACGCCCTGACCCTGGGCGCCACCCAAATCGTACTCGGCCACAACCACCCCTCAGGCAACCCGCGCCCCAGCGAGGAAGACCGCCTGCTGACCAAGAAATTCGTGGCCGCCGGAAAACTATTGGACATCTATGTGAAAGACCACGTCATCATCGGCAACGAGCGCTACTATAGCTTCCTCGATTACGGAGAGATGACATTCTGAAAACCAAACGCTTATGAAACTCGTCACCGTCATCGGGGCCCGACCCCAAATCATCAAAGCCGCCGCACTGAGCCGCGCCATCAAGAACCATTTTTCCGACCGCATACAGGAAATCATCGTCCACACGGGACAGCACTACGACGACAACATGTCGCAAGTCTTCTTCGACGAATTAGGCATCCCGCGCCCCGACTACAACCTCCACGTCGGCTCGGCCTCGCATGGGGTGCAAACCGCCCGCATGACCGAAGGCCTCGAAAGCATATTAATAAAGGAGCAACCCGACTTCATCGTGCTCTACGGCGACACCAACTCGACCCTCGCCGGTGCCGTGGCCGCCGCCAAAATCCACGTGCCCATCGTCCACATCGAGGCGGGACTGCGCTCGTTCAACAAGACCATGCCCGAGGAAATCAACCGCATCGTGTGCGACCACTGCTCCACCTTACTTTTCTCCCCCACCAAGGCCGGATTCGAGAACCTGAAGCGCGAAGGTTTTCCAATCGACAATGAGCCACCTTATACCATAGATAGCCCCAAGGTCTATCATTGTGGCGACATCATGTACGACAACAGCCTGCACTTCGCTGACATCGCCGAAGCAAAGACCGACATCATACAGCGGTTGGAACTGACAGGCAAGCCTTTCATCCTCGCCACCATCCACCGCGACAGCAACACCGACCAACCCGAACGCCTCAACGCGATTTTCAACGCCTTGATTTGTCTCTCAAACGAATGTCAAGTCGTGCTGCCGCTGCATCCCAGAACAGCCAAACTACTGAAAACCAACTTGGACGGCGAAAAACAGGCGCAGCTTTTCAACAATCCGAGCATCAGCCTCATTCCGCCCGTGTCGTTCCTGGAGATGATTGCCTTGGAACGTCACGCCCAGTTGGTGATGACCGATTCGGGCGGCGTGCAAAAGGAAGCCTATTTCTTCCAGAAGCCATGCATCATCCTCAGGCCCGAAACCGAATGGGTGGAAATCGTGCAGACCGGCAACGCCATCCTCGCCGATGCCGACGAGAGCCGCATCATGCAGGCCTGGCAGCATTTCCAAAGCAATCCACCAACCACGTTCCCCGAAATTTTCGGCGACGGCCATGCCGCCGAGTTCATGCTCAAAATGATGTTGGAAAATTTTTCGGCTAAAGTGTTGTAGATTAAGAAAAAATCCGAGTTATGAATCAGTACGAAACCGTTTTCATTTTAACTCCCGTTTTGTCTGACGAACAGATGAAGGAAGCGGTAAAGAAGTATGAAGATCATCTGACCGGAAAAGGTGCAGAGATCGTTCATGAAGAGAGCTGGGGTATGCGCAAGTTGGCCTATCCCATCCAGAAGAAGTCCACAGGCTTTTACCAACTCATTGAGTACAAAGCCGAAGGCAATGTCATCGCCGATGTCGAAACCGAACTGAAGCGCGACGAACGCGTTATGCGTTTCCTCACCGTGAAACTCGACAAGCACGCTATCGCCTACAACGAGAAGAAACGCAAGAAAGCCGAAACCGCCGCCGAAGGCAGTCGATACCAAGAGAAAGAAATACTGCCGCTTCAAGAAGAACCGCATCAAGTACATCGACTACAAGGATGCCGACTTCTTGCTGAAGTTCGTCAACGAGCAGGGCAAGATCCTGCCCCGCCGCATCACCGGCACTTCGATGAAATACCAGCGCAAGGTCGCCCAGGCCGTCAAGCGTGCCCGCCACCTCGCCCTGATGCCATTCGTAGCAGATTGTTTGAAATAATTTGAAGGAGGACACATCATGGATATCATTCTGAAACAAGACGTCAACAACTTAGGATATAAGAACGACATCGTTAGCGTGAAGCCCGGCTACGGCCGCAATTTCCTCATCCCGCAAGGCATGGCCATCGTCGCCACCGAGCGCAACCGCAAGATCCTTGCCGAAGAAATGCGCCAACAAGCCCACAAAGAAGAAAAAATCAAGAACGAAGCCCTTGAGAAAGCCAAGGCCCTGGAAGGCCTGAAGCTGCAAATCCCTGCCAAGGCTGCCGCCACGGGCAAGATTTTCGGCTCGGTCAACACCATCATGATTGCCAACGCCATCAAGGAAGCCACCGGCATCGAAGTGGACCGCAAGCACATCGTCCTCAACGAAGAAGCCATCAAGGAAATCGGCGACTACAAAGCCAAGCTGAAACTCCACAAGGAAGTGGCCGTCGACATCGACTTCAACGTCTTCGCCGAATAAGAAGCACAACTTTTTCATATGTTTTTGGGCTGCCTCATCCGTGGGGCAGTCTTTTTTTGTACTTTTGCGTAGTCGTCATTGCGAGGAACGAAGTAATCCAGATATTTCTTAGATTGCTTCGTCGTGCCTCCTCGCAATGAGGCAAAGCGTGTCAAATACTATTACTATATGATTACCAAAAACACCATAAAGCAAATCGCCGCACTCAGGCAGCAAAAGTTCAGAAAAGAGCTGGGCCTCTTCGTAGTGGAAGGACGCAAGATGACGGAAGAACTGCTCCGCTCCGACTTCGAGACGGTGGGACTCTATGCCACCGAGGCTTTCCTCGCCGACCAATCGACTTTCGGCGAAGCTGAAACCGTCAGTGAGATGCAGATTCAGCAGATGAGCAATCAGGACACGCCACCAGGCATCCTCGCCGTGGTCAGGATTCCGAAGCAGGGCGACCTCCAAACCCACTCGCGTTTCGTCCTTGCCCTGGACGGCATCGCCAACCCAGGCAACATGGGCACCCTCATCCGCACGGCGGAGTGGTTCGGCATCGGCGACGTGGTGTGCAGCATGGACTGCGTGGAGCTGTGGAACCCCAAGACGGTGCAGGCCACCATGGGCTCGCTGTTTCGGGTAAAGGTCTGGAAAACCGACTTGTCGACCTATCTTAGGCAGGCGCAACGCGAGGGCAAGGCGGTGTATGGGGCCTTGCTCGAAGGGGAAAACCTGTTTCGGATGAAGGCCAAGCCCGAGGGCATCATCGTCATCGGGAGCGAGTCGCACGGCATCCGCAATGAGGTGTTGCCTTGCCTCACGCATCCTATCACCATTCCGCGCGTGGGCGGCAGTGCAACGGAATCGCTGAATGCGGCTGTGGCTGGGGGAATTGTTATGGGGGAGATAACTAGGTAATAAACTGACTGCCGCTTTGCGTCATTGCGAGGAGGCACGACGAAGCAATCCAGACAGAACACAGACTAACTACATAATACAATGGACAGAAAAGGATATGTTTATCTGCTTTTCAGCAAGCGAAACGGGACTATTTATACTGGAGTGACTTCTGATTTGAAGCAACGAATCTATGAACATAAAACGAAAGTTCATCCTGACAGTTTCACTGCGAAATACTCTGTTGACAAATTAGGTTATTACGAAGAATTTGTTTCTATTAAGGATGCTATTGCCAGAGAGAAACAAATAAAAGGTGGATCGAGAGCGAAGAAAATACAATTAATTGAAGGAATGAACCCTGATTGGATTGATTTGTTCGATTCTATTCTTTGACTGGATTGCTTCGTGCCTCGCAATGACGCAAAGCGGCGACAAGACGGCTCAATTCTGGATTGCTTCGTGCCTCGCAATGACGCAAAGCGGCGACAAGACGGCTCAATTCTGGATTGCTTCGTGCCTCGCAATGACGCGAAGCGGCGACAAGACAACAAAAAAACCGCCCCCAAAGGAGCGGTTTTTTCCATTCAATCCAAGGATGGATTACTTCACAATAACAACGCGCTGCACGCTGTTGCGGCCATTGTTGTCATAGATGCTGAAGAAGTAGACACCGGCTTCAACATTCATGTCGATGTTGTTCACCATGCTGTCGAGCTTCACCACGCGGACGAGCTGGCCGGCCACATTGTAGATAGCCACGCTGTTCAGGTTGTCGCCTTCGAGGGTGACCACCGAAGTGGCGGGGTTGGGATAGATGCTGGCCAGTTGGTTGGCAGTCTCCACAACACCGTCGGTAACGGCGAGGGCAACAGGAATCTCAACAATAGGCAGATCCTCGTCGTTGGTGTTGATGACGAGCGTGGAGTTGTAGTTCGTACCCATAGGCAGGCCGATGGAGTTGAGCGTAAGGGTGAGGGTCTCGCTTTGACCGCCGAGGACAGAACCTTCAGTCTTGTCCATCGTGACCCAAGTAGCAGGAACGAGTTCGCCTTGGCAGGTGGCCGTAATCAGCCAAGCACCTTGGAAACCATCACTACTGCCAGAAGGAGCTGAATAGCAGTGGCTGAAGGGGCCGCCGTTCGAATTGAGCCAGTTGCCGTCTTGAATCTCACCATATTCGCCACCATCCATTGACAGCGGATATTCGCCAGCACCTTGTTCGAGCTGCACGCCAATCCACATGGCCTCACCCGTCATATAGACCTCCTCGTCGAAGGTGGCGGTGATCCAAACACCCATATCAGTGCTGTGGACAGTCTTTTCAGCCAGCATTTGGCCAGGTTGACCGTTGGGGCCTTGACCATAGATGTGGAAGATGTAGTTATAGTCGGTGGATTGATAAGTGTCATAGATGTAATACTTGGCGGAAACGATTCTCATACCCATTGCAGCACCAGCATAGGCGGAAGCGGGCAGACGGATAGCCATTTCACGGGTGACAGCACCTGACGAACCGATACCAGAAGCGACTTGACCATCGTGGTAGTAAAGTTCAGAGGTTTGCGAACCAGCACCACCTTGTTCGAATTGAAGCCAGCCATACCAGTCACCGATGGAGTTACCAGCGTTTTCGAGAGAAACCTCCACCATGGTGATGTCGTCTTCTTCGAGCTCTTGGGTGACAGCAGTAGGAGTGACGACGAAATGAGGAGCAGCTGAACCACCCACCTTTTCGACCTCGATGTTGTCAACATAATATTCGGAAACAGCTGCGCTGGTCGGAGGATAGAAGTCCATAGCGGCAAGTTGGCGCGTACCGGCACCACCGCTGGCTTGCAGGCTGTATTGCCAAGCAACAATTTCCACACCGTCGATCAAGAAGGAAGCCACGTCGTTGTCAAGGTCAATATAATACTTCACATTGAACCAAGCATCGTAGGGGCAATCGAAGTTGTAGTTAACGCCACCAACTTCAATCATTGTGCCATTATCAGAGTTTTTGTAGTAAACCTCAGAAGCCCATTCACTGCCAGAGCCAGCGAAAGCGTGGAGAAGGTTGTTGTAGGCATCCTTACCAGCAGGAATGTACATATCGAAGCTGCAGGTGAAAGTACCGCTGGTTTGGTCACCGAGGAGCAGGACTTGGTCGTTGCCATAGGTGAACTTACCGCACTTGGTACCATTCAATTCAGCAACTTCACCGTCTTCAGCACCGCCGGGAGCATTGCTCCAAGTGGTCCACCAGTCGTGACCGGCAGCAATGGCTTCAGCAGCAATCTTGTTGCCCACGGTGTACTCCTCGAAAGGTTCCATGACGAGGGTTTCACCACCTGAATTGCTTTCAAGGACAACATTGTCGACGAAATAGTCGGAAATAGAAGCGCTGGTCGGCGGATAGAAGTCGGCGGCATCGAGCTGACGCGTACCGGCACCACCGCTGGCTTGCAGGCTGTACTGCCAAGTGCAAATAACAACCTCATCAACCATGAAGGTGGCTTGGTCGTTGTCGAGGTCGATGTCATACTTCACATTGAACCAAGCATCGTAGGGGCAATCGAAAGTGTAGTTGTTGCCACCGGCAGCAATCATGGTGCCGTTATCAGAGTTCTTGAAGTAAACCTCGGTAGCCCATTCACTGCCAGAGCCAGCGAAAGCATGAAGGACGTTGTTGTAGGCATCCTTTCCGGTCGGGATGTACATGTCGAAGGAGAATATCCATCTTCCGGTAGTTGCACCACCAAGTCTGAGCACTTGGTCGTTACCATAGGTAAACTCGGCAGCCATCGAGCCACCGATTTCATTGAAGACACCGTCTTCGGCACCTCCAGGAGCTTGGCTCCAAGTAGTCCAAGGCTCGCCAAGGGTTTGAGCGATTTTAGCGCCTGCGGGGCAGCCGGTAAAATCGTAACTGAACTGTGCGAAAGCATTGCCGCAAACGAAGGCAATCATCGCGATAAGTAAAGATACTTTTTTCATTTTGATTGAATTTAGGTTAGTATTAAGTGAATTGATTTGATTCAAATTGCACACAAAATGCGCTGCAAATATAACAAAAAAAGTTTGGTGCAAGAAAAAATGGGGATTTTTTTGTCATGTGGCTGCAGGGAAGCAACGCTTGAGAAAATCCGAGGGTGTCAAGACTATCATCGAGGCAAAACCATAGTCATTGATGTTTCGTGTAAGCAAATAATCGGAATGAGCCTGATTAGCCGAAAAATATTGCAAAGCGTCCTCAAAATCTCTATCTTTCAATGCAAGAGCTTCGTCCACGGCTGTTTCGCCTACAGGAACTATGGTGAACAAAGGCCGGAAAACAGAAATGACTTCATAGAACTTGTCAACAGAGAAGTCTTTTCTGGTAATATATTTAATGTTGGCAATGCTCAAATCCGAAATCAAAAGTTCAATTCTCCCATCAACAGCAAGGTCAAAGACACTAAGCGAATCGGCGAAAAAACCTTCTCGTTTGCAAAGCAAATCAAGAAAAACATTGGTATCGATGAAAACTCTCATTGTCGGGCGTATTTCTCGGTGAGATACTCTTCCTTGGCTTGTTTCCAGTCGTCAGTAGCACATTCCTCGAAAACGCCAACCATTTCGCGGATTCTTGCCTTTTGTTCGGCACGCTTCTGAGCCTGTTGTCTTGCCTCATCTTGGTAAATGGAGACGATTGCATCAAGTATCTTCTTCCAAAGTGAAGTGTCGGTCTTGTCGAACTGCTGAAGCAGTTGCATCGTGTCGGTTTGTAATTCGATTGCGGTCATGACTGTTTTTCTTAATACGGTGCAAAAATAAACAAAAACATCGAAAAACAAGATGATTTGCGCAAAGACACACAATATTTTAATTCGTCTTCGCTTCCTTCCAATAAGCAATCATCTCCTCAAGCGTGAGGTGCTGCACGCCTTTGCCTTGCTCGCGGGCACGCTGTTCCACATAGCTGAAACGCTCGCGGAATTTCTTGTCGGTCTTCTCCAAGGCGTCGTCGGGATTCACGCCGATGTAGATGCCATAAGCCGCCAAGGCAAAAAGCAAGTCGCCGTATTCCTCCTCAATGCGCTCGGTGTTGTCGGGCTTTTGCAGCTCGGCAAAAAGCTCCTTCTTCTCTTCCTCCACCTTTTGCCAAGCCTGCTCGGCACTTGGCCAACGGAAGCCCACGCCGGCGGTCTTCTGGTGCATCCGATAGGCTTTCAGCAACGAGGGCAGACCATCGGGCACGCCGCCCAACACACTGCGGTTGTGCTCGCGCTCCAGCTTGATTTTCTCCCAGTTCTGCTCCACCTGCTCAGCATTCTCAACGTGCTCATTACCAAAGATATGCGGATGACGCACCACCATCTTGTCGCAGATGCCGTTGAGCACGTCGGCAATGTCGAAGGCGCCTTGCTCCTGCCCTATCTTGGCGTAGAAGACGAGGTGGAGCATGAGGTCGCCGAGTTCCTTTTTCACCTCGTTGAGGTCGTCATTGAGGATGGCTTGGCTGAGTTCGTAGGTCTCCTCGATGGTGAGGTGGCGCAGGCTGTGGATGGTTTGGGTGCTGTCCCACGGGCAGCCCGCCCGCACTGCGTCCATGATATCCAGTAGTCGCTTGAAGGCTTGTAGTCTTTCGTCCATATTATGATTATTTGAGAATGCAAAAATATGCTTTTTTGGTCACAAAACGGTCAAAACCTTCAAAACAATATTGGCACAAAAAGTCGCCAACCGGCTCCTTTTCGATGCATCCTTTCGGATGCCGTTTGAACTTTTTCGGGCTGCCAGGGCAACGTTGCAACGGCGAATCGGTTGTGAGCCGTTGTTTTCAAAACAAGTTTTGTCTGTTTTGCTGGTTTTGTGACAAAAGAAATACTATCCAAGGATTATGAGAGTTTTTGTACCTTTGCGGCTCAAATGGAACGACAAAAACTCCATATCCTTTTCGTCCTGCTCACCTTATTATTAATAGGGAAAACGGCAGAGGCCCAACTCAGCCACAGAAACTATGCGATTGAGGCGCGGATGCATTTTGGCTACATGTATTTCCAGAACGACGAATTCCACTCAGCCTTAGGACGTTACAGCCGCCACACGCCCGCCTACGAGTTGTCGTTCCACCGCAACACATACGGCGAGCACCGTTGGGAAGTGCTGCACAACTACCCCTCCATGGGCTTCACCTTCTATTACTCCAGTTTCGGCAACGACAGCATCTCCGCCGAGTTGGGCAAGGTGTTTGCCCTCTATCCTTTCATCAACTTCCCCATCACGCCCAACGAAAACAGCAAACTGACCTTCAAGTTGGGCGTGGGCGTGTCGTTTCTCACCAACAAGTTCGACCCGAAGGAGAACTTCCACAACTATGCCATCGGGTCGCACGTCAATGCAGCCATCAACCTCTCTTTCGAATACCGGCAGCGCATCATCGAACGCCTGCACTGGGTGACTTCCATAGGCCTGACCCACTTCTCGAACGGTGCCACCCGCACGCCCAACATGGGCATCAACATCTTCAGCGTGGCCACGGGGCTGTCGTGGTGTTTGACACCGCCCAAGGCTCAGATTGACAAGAAGTTGCGCCCGAAAAACTACCTTTTCGAGTTCGACGGCAAGCGGCATTTCGTCACCGACTACCAATACACATTGGGATTCAAGGACATGAGCCAGCAATATGGCACACACCAATACTTTTTCGTTCACGACCTGGCCGCCAACTTCATGTTCCAGCTCACCGAGCGCGACCGGTTGGGCCTTGGCACGGAGGTGGTCATCGACAACAGCAGCAAAATCACCCATCCCGATTGGAAAACGGAGGTCAGTCTGCTGGTTTCGTATGAGATGATGCTCGACCGCGTCAGTTTCATGTTCAACGCCGGCCTGCGCAACAACGAGGCACTGTTCGCCAAGGCCTTCCTGTTCTACCAGAAGGTGGCGGTGCGCTACTATTTCACCGACAACCTGTTTGCCACTCTCGCCTTCACCACCTACGACATCAAGGCCGACTTCATCAGTTTTGGCATCGGCTATCATATCCAGCACAAATATTATCTACCCCGTCATGAAAAGAAACAACGTCGCAATCCTGTTTTTCCTCGTTAGCCTGCTGACCGTTTCGTGCAGCAAGGTCGACCGGCTCTTCAACAACGGAAAGCCCGTCACGGAGCAACGTGAGCTTGGGCACACGTTCAACACCATTTCCATGTACAACAACGTGAACGTCAAGTTGATACAGAGCGACCATCCACACTTGGAGCTTACCTGCCCCGAGAACCTCATCGACAACATCACCACCGAGATTGAAGGCGACACGTTGGTCATCAAAAACAAGAACGACTTCAACTGGCTCCGCAGCTTCGACTACAGCATCGACTTGACCGTGTATTACGACAACCTACTCACCATCAACTATGCCTCCATCGGCGACCTCATCGGCCTCGACACCCTTCGCGGCTTCATGGAACTCAGCATCGACTCCACCGGCCTCGACATCGACACGATACCCATCAAGACTTTCCACCTCAACATCAACGAGGGCTGCGGCAAAATCGACCTGCCTTTCAACTGCGACGTGGTGAAATGCATCTTCGGCAATGGCACTTCGGAGGTCACACTGAGCGGCACGGCAGCCTACACCGACATCATCATGAGGAGTTATGGGGTCGTCCATGCCGAGAACCTCAAATCCATCTTTGTGAGGGTGAAGTCAAACTCCACCAACGATGCCTATGTTTATTCCACGAATAAGCTCACCGTTTGGCTCTATAGCATTGGAAACGTGTATTATAGGGGCAACCCATGGATTGTCCAAGAATGTGAAGGCGACGGAAGAGTCATCAAATTGGAATAAGCCTCGGAAAATTCAATTTTTGGTACGAAATTTGTAAGGTTTCAGACGTTCAACAGACCCTTTGGAAAACAAACAAAAAAAATCACACATACAATGAAAGCATTAAGATTAATACCGATCATTGCCCTGATTCTCGCCAGCTGCTCGACGAATCAGAAAACGGCCAAAGACGACACCTACTACTCGCCCTACGGCAACACGGGCGGTCACATGACCACCAGCAACGGCTCCTACGTGAGCCCCAAAATCAGCAGCAACTCGGAATACGACTACCAAACTTACTATTCCGACAGCAAAAACTACGTCAGCAACGCCGAGCCCGTTTATCAGACCACTGAGACGGTGACCGACACAAACGGTGTGGTGTACACCACGACCGAGACGTATTACGATGCCGACTTTGCTGCGCGCATCAAGCGTTTCGGCACGCAAGCCTCCTCGACGAGAGACTATTACGACGACTATTACACCAGCAGCTGTGGCAGCGGCTCCACCTACGTGTACGTGAACAGCTACGACCCCTTCTATTGGGACTACTACCCGGGCTTCTATATCGGCTGGGGCTACCGTCCGTATTGGAGAAGCTACTGGGGCTATCCCTACTACTATTCCTACTGGGGCTGGGATCCTTACTGGAGCTATGGCTACCATCATCATTACCATCACCACCACCACTACTACCACAATGACTATTACGGCGGTGGCGGCCATCATCACGGCGGAAATGGCGGAAACGGTGGCGGCGGTAGCAGCTTAAGCAACTATGTGGCCAGCGTGAGACACGGCAGCACTGGCACTGGTGGCTCGATGAGCTCGCGCCTGCCAAACCAAGGTGGTAGCACGGGAGGTAGCATGTCGGGGCGCGCCACCGTCAGCGGAAGCGAAAGCGGCAGAACTTCGGGTAGCATGTCAAGCCGTCCCACCACAAGCGCCGCATCGGAAGGACGTGTAGGCGCCAGCGCCAACAGACCCACCGCGAGCAGCAGACCGACCGTGAGCAACAGACCTACAGCTGGCACCAGCGGTCGCACGGGCAGTGTCGCGGCAAGCCGTCCGACAAACAACTCCAACGGCTCAGCCAGCGCCCGCACGGGCAACCAAACCAGTGAGCGCCAGAGCTACACCTCACCCAGCAGCAACCGTCCATCGCGTTCCAGTTCGGAATACGTTCGTCCGCAAGGCTCGTCCTCATCCCGTTCGGCTTCAGCGACGACCACCAACAGAAACAGCTCCAACAACGGCAGCTATAACAGACCTAGTTCATCGAGCAACAGGAGCAGCTCGTCAAGCGGCAGTTACAACAGAAGCAGTTCGCCTTCGAGAAGTTCCTCATCGAGTTCAAGCCGCAGTTCGGGCAGCAGTTATAGCGGCGGAAGCCGT
>CADCML010000037.1 GCA_902802535.1 uncultured Bacteroidia bacterium | reverse complement strand
CTCGCCCATTTTCACCACGCCGAAAATGTACTTTCCATTGTCTTCTACCATGATGATTTGATTTTTGTGATTAGTATGATTTTTCATATTTTGCTGCAAAAGTATGATTAATTTCCGAAACTTGTACCTTATCTTTCAAAAAAAATCATTTTCAACTCTATTAATCACCCTAAACTTGATTGTTTTTCCTATTTTTGCGCTCAAATTACACCAAAATTAATTAGTTCAAAATGAAAAAACTATCCTTACTCATTGTTTTGGCCATGAGCACAATGTTTGCCGTGGCCCAGAATGGCCGCATCGACTTGCGCCACGAAACAAAGGCTGAAATCACGCACAGCGACTTCTCTACGCTCCGTGCCACTTTCAGCTACGGCTCCATCGAGAGCATCGAAATTGCCACCCAAAGAGGCACTTTCTCCGAAATCGCCATTGAAGGCACCTACGCCTCAGGCGAAATCGGCACGCCTGAACTGCCTGCCTCGCACCAACTGTTGGCCGTACCTTTCGGGGCAACGCCACAGGTGAATGTAATCAGTTACACGACAACAGATTACCGTCTTTCCGACTATGGCATCGGCACCCTCATCCCGCATCAGCCCTCTGTCCGCAAGGACCAGAATTTGGACGAGGTCGAGTTTGTCTACAACGCCGCAGCCTACCAAACCCGCAGCCTCGCCACCATGCCCGAAGCCACGATTGAGGTGCAAGGCACCATGCGCGGCATTCGCATCGGCTCGTTGGTCATCAATCCGGTGAGTTACAATCCCGCTGCCAACACCTTGCGCGTGTTCAACGACATCGAGGTGGAAATCAACTTTGTGGGTGCCGACCGCGCTGAAACCGAGCGCATGTTGTTGAACACCTACAGCCCGTATTTCGACATCGTCTACAAGCAGATGTTCAACTACCGCCAAATCATGGACGTGTATGACGACCACCCGGACCTGATGGCCTATCCCGTCCACATGATTGTCATCACACCCGAAAACTACATTTCAGCCTTGCAGCCTTGGATCAATTGGAAAATCCAGAAGGGCTTCGACGTGAACGTGGTGACCACAGCGCAGGCTGGCGGCAACTATAACGCCATCCAGTCATACGTGCAGAACCTTTACAATACTGGTGTCAGCCAAGGCGCTACTCCTACTTTCGTCATCCTTGTGGGCGACACAGGCCAAATCCCCGGAAAAACCAGCGGCAATGCCACCCAAAAAGTGACCGACTTGTACTATGGCTCTATCGACAACGACTATTTCCCCGACATGTTCTACAGCCGCATGTCAGCCGAAAACACCAACCAAGTGACGGCCATCGTCAACAAGATTTTGCAATACGAGCAATACACCATGCCCGATCCGAGCTACCTCAGCAATGTGACCCTCATCGCCGGTTGGGACAGTTATTGGAACCCAACTACGCCACCACCTATTATTATAATACGGCCCACGGCTTCACCACCGTGAACGCCCACCTCAACCAAAGCCAATATCCGGGCTGCTACAACGCCCTGAACACGGGTATCGGTTTTGTCAACTACACAGCCCACGGTGCCGAAACCAGATGGGAAGACCCCCAATTCACAGTTTCCAACGTGAACGCCCTGACCAACACCAACAAATATTTCTTGGCCATGGGCAACTGCTGCCTGACGGGCAATTTCGGCTACAGCCAGCCCTGCTTCGGCGAGGCCATGCTCCGTGGCGAAAACAAGGCTGCCTACAGCTACATCGGCTCGTGCCCCGTAACCTATTGGTATGAAGACTATTACTTCGGTGTGGGTGCCACCAATGTCATGAACCAAACCCCGACCCAACAAAATACGGCCACAGGCGTTTACGACGGCATTTGGATGGACGAAACCTATAACACCGTTTCTTCCATCACCTTCCTTGGTAACATCGCTGTTTGCTATGCTGCCGCCGGAAACTACCAGACCAGCACCACCCCGCTCTATTATTGGCAAGCCTACCATGTGCTCGGCGACGGCTCCATCATGCCTTACCGCGTGAATCCTACGCCCAACAACGTAAGCCACGCTTCCTCCATTCCTTCGGGTTCGAGCAACTTTGCTGTTAATGCACAAGCGGGTTCGTATGTGGGCATTTCGCAAAACAATGTGCTGAAAGGCGCAGCTTTGGTGCCCGCTTCGGGTTCGGTCAATGTGCCGGTGAGTGGAATCACTTCGGGGCAACCGGTGAAAATCGTGGTCACCAAGCCACAACGCCAGCCCTACATGCAAGACATCACCGTAGGCGGTGGCGGCGGAACCACTTACAACATCACCGTTTCGGCCAACCCGACCAATGGAGGCACGGTGAGCGGTGGCGGCACCTACAACCAAGGCCAATCCTGCACCGTGACGGCCACAGCCAACAGCGGCTACACCTTCACCAACTGGACGGAAAACGGCAACGTGGTTTCAACCCAAGCCAACTACACCTTCACCGTCAACAGCAACCGCACCTTGGTAGCCCACTTCACCGCACAGACGCAGCAATACAACATCACCGTTTCGGCCAACCCGACCAACGGCGGCACCGTCACGGGCGGCGGCTCCTATAACCAAGGCGCAAGTTGCACCGTTTCGGCCACGGCCAACAGCGGCTACACCTTCAACAACTGGACGGAAAACGGCAACGTGGTTTCATCGCAAGCCAACTACACCTTCACGGTGAACGGCAACCGTACCTTGGTGGCCAACTTCACTGCACAGCCTCAGAACTACACCATCAGCGTTTCAGCTAATCCTGCCGAGAGCGGCACCGTCACGGGTGGCGGCAGTTACCAGCAGGGACAGACCTGCACCGTTCATGCCACGCCTGCCACGGGCTACAATTTCGTGAGATGGACGGAAAACGGCTCCTCGGTTTCCACCAACCCGAATTACTCTTTCACCGTTACGGGCAATCGCACTTTGGTGGCCCAATTCGAAGGCCAGAGTTATTACATCGCAATCAACTCCAACCCGAGCAATGGCGGTACCACTTCGGGCAACGGCCTCTATACCTACGGACAGCAATGCACCGTAACCGCCACGCCAGCAGAGGGTTATACCTTTGAGAAATGGACTGAAGGCGGTTCGCAAGTCTCAACGGATGCGAGTTACACCTTTACCGTCACGAGCGGCCACAACTTTGTCGCCAACTTCACCGTGCAGACCTTTGAAATCGTGACCAACATCAATCTTGCAGAAGGCGGCACCGTCACGGGCGGCGGCACTTATCAATACGGAGATCAAGTGACTGTGAACGTGGTGACTGTCGAGGACTACGCCTTCAGGAACTGGACGGAAAACGGCGAAGTGGTTTCGGAAGAAAAGACGTATACTTTCACCGCCACCGCCAACCGCAACCTCACGGCCAACCTCGAATACACCGTTGGCATTGGCGAACATCAAGCCATGACCCTGATTTATCCTAACCCCGTTAGCGACAAACTGACCATTGAAGCCCAAGAAGCCATCGGCAATTTGGAAATCTACAACCTCATGGGCACTTTGGTCTACAGCCAAACGAACTGCGCCGAGAAGGTGGAAATCAGCACCTCTGGCCTGCAAAGCGGCATCTATTTCATCCGCTTGACGACCGACAAGGTTTCGGAAACCAGAAGGTTTGTGAAAGAATAATGACAGATTACGATGTAGAGGCGGTGTGCGCACCGCCTCTACAAACGTAAAAGACATGCAAAGAATCAAAAGCTACGTCCTGCCCATCGCCATCGTTTTGGGTTTGTTGTTGCACGACTATTGTGCGGCCTTCAGCGTGGTGGTGCCTTACATCATCTTTACCATCATCCTACTGACCTTCACTGCCGTCGACATCAAGAAACTGCGCTTCAAGCCGATGTTCACTTGGATTGTGCTTTTTCAAGTGGGGGTAAGTTTGGGCGGCTATGCTTTGCTGAAACTGTTGAATGTCAACGAAATCATTGCGGAAGGCGTGCTCATCGGGGTCTTGTGTCCCGTGGCGGCCTCGGTGGCGGTGGTGAGCACCATGCTCGGTGCCGACCGCAACACCGTGACTTCTTACACCGTCATCGGCAATTTGATGGTTTCAATCGTGGCACCGGTGTATTTCTCCTTCATCGGAGTCAATCAAGACATGCCTTTCATGGCGTCTTTCCTGCAAATCCTGAGGCGCATCGGCTTGGTCATCGGCCTGCCGTTTTTTGTGGCTTTGGCCTTGCAACTCAGCCTGCCTCAAGTGAACCGTGCCATCAGTCGTTACAAAGGCTTGGCTTTCTATCTTTGGGCATTGGCCTTGTTCCTCACCTTGGGTCAGACCATCGACTTCATCTTCCTGCACGGCAAAGGCAACTGGGGCAGCATCCTTTGGCTCGGCGTTTCGGCCTTGCTATTCTGTGTGATTCAGTTTGGACTCGGCAAATGGATTGGGCACAAATACGGCGACACTATCGCGGGTGGACAATTGCTCGGACAAAAGAACTCGGCCATGGGCATTTGGATGGCCAACCATTATCTGCATCCTTTAGCCTCAGTGTATTTGGCCTTTTATTCCGTGTTTCAGAACTTGTTCAATAGTTGGCAGATTTGGTATTACGACAAAAAGAAGAAGCGCCAACAACGTTGACGCTTCTTCTTGTCTGTCGACCAACTTACAGCGAACTATAAGCAGGCGAGAACGTGTCGCCCTGCGAAACATCGCCCGTGTAGAGGCCTTTCTTCAGCCAGCGCGAGCGTTGGGCACTGGTGCCGTGGTTGAAGGTTTCCGGCATGGTGCGGCCGTAGGCTTGTTTCTGCAAATAGTCATCACCGATTTTGGCCGCTGCATTGAGGGCTTCTTCAATGTCGCCGTCCTCCAACGAGCCGAACATCTTGTTGTCGTTGTAGGCCCAAACGCCAGCGAAGAAGTCGGCCTGCAATTCGAGGCGGACGCTGATTTCGTTCGATTGCTTCGTGTCGCGGCCATATTTCGCCATTTGTTGGTGCGCCTGACCCAAGATGCCGAGTTGGTTCTGCACATGGTGACCCACCTCGTGGGCGATGACATAGGCGTAGGCAAAGTCGCCATCAGCCCCGATTTGGCTCTTCATACTCTTAAAAAACTCCAAGTCGAGGTAAACCGTTTCGTCGGCGGAGCAATAGAACGGTCCGCTGGCCGAAGTGGCATTGCCGCAGCCCGAGCTGACAGCATCACTGAAAATGACCATTTTAGGCGGTTGATAGGTGCGACCCATCTTCTTGAATTCACGATCCCAAACGTCTTCGGTGCCAGCGAGGATACGCTTGCAGAAGGTCATCAGCTCCATATCCACTTGGCTGTAGTCCTTGCCGTCTTCAACGTATTCCGTCGTGCTGCCTTGGTTAATTTGTTCCATGACGGCACTTGCGTCGCCACCCATCAAACTGATAATCAAATAAATGATAATACCGCCGATGCCGATGCCACCGGCAGTCGCAACCGTCTTTTTACCTCTACGGTCTTCCACATTGGTGCTTTCTCTGCGTCCTTCTAATCTCATGGTGTCTTGTTTTTATGGTTAATAATGGCACAAAAATAGGAAAAAACAGAAACAGATTCCCAATTTTACGAAAAAACTGTAATTTTGCCCATCAAATATCATCATCAACAATTCAACACTATGAAAGTATTCGTCAACGAAACTGAAGTGCGCACCTATTACGGCGCAAAAGTGAAATCGGTTGTGCTCGCCTATTGCAGAGACAACCACCTACCACTCAATTTGGAAGGCATTCAAGTGAAAGATGCTTACGGCAACATCATCGGCCTTGATGGCTCGTTGCGTGCCAACTCGAAAATTTACGTAAAATTCTGATTGTCATGAAAAAAATTGCAAAACTCACCCTTGCGGCTTGTGCCGTCCTGTTGTTCTTTGCCTCATGCCAGCCCAAAGAACAGAAAATCTACATCGTTTCCACCAACGACATGCACGCCAACATCGACAATTTCCCGAAACTGGCCGGCTTGCTTGACAGCTTGCGTAGCGTCCATCCCGACCTGTTGCTGTTCGGTGCGGGCGACAACCGTTCGGGCAACCCCATCAACGACCGTTCTGAAGAACCTGGCCGCCCGATGTGCGAACTGATGAATGCCGTCGGTTTCGACCTTTCGTGCTTCGGCAACCATGAATGGGACGGCGGTCCTATTGCCCTGCGCAATGTCCTGGGCTGGGCCAAGTTCCCCTTTGTGTGCGCCAATGTCACCTTCGACGACAGTTTGCAGATGCCCAACGTCTATCCTTATAGGATATTTGAGCGCAACGGATTGAAAATCGGTGTGATAGGAGGCATCCAAGTGGGCGAGAACGGCATCCCCGACTTCCACCCGAAAAATGCCGAAGGCTCGCATTTCGATTCCTTGGTCCTTGTGCTGCCCAAATACATCAACGAGCTGCGCGACCAGTGCGACCTGCTTTTCCTCCTCGACCACTGCGGCTATGAAGACGACCGCGAAACCGCTGCCCAATTCCCGCAGTTGGATGCCATTTTCGGCGGCCACAGCCATACCCGTGTGGCTGAAAAGCAATTGGTGGGCAACGTATTGGTGACCCAAGCCGAATGCAAGGTCAAGTTTGTGAGCCTCAGCACCTTCACCCTCCGTAACGGCAAGGTGGTCGACAAGGATATGCAGTTGCTCTCCATCAAAGACTTCCCGAAACGCAATGCCGAAGTGCAGGCCATGGTTGACAAATTCAACAGCAACGAGTATTTCTCCACAGTGGTCGCCAACAACATGACACCTGTTAATAGCGGGGAATCATTGGGCTGCCTGATGACCGATGCCATCCGCTATACTACGGGTTCCGACATGGGCTTCCAAAACCCAGGTGGTGTGCGTTTCGACACGCTCTCAGTGCGTCCCGTGACGCTGAAGGATATCTTCACACTCGACCCTTTCGACAATGAAATCATCGCCTTCACGCTCAGCGGACAGGAAATCATCGGACTGATGAAGTCGTGCTTCGTCACCGACGGAGGCCCAATCTATTGCTCGGGTTGCTCTTATACTTATAAGGTAGACGACAACGGCGAGATGACCGACATTCAAGTGACCTTGGAGAACGGCAAGCCTTTGGACCTCAACGCCAAGTACAACGTTGTGATGAACAGCTACATAGCAAGTGTGTGCGAGTATGAGCACGAGGACGAAGGTCATACCACCTTCCACACCTCCAATGAGCTGATGCAGGAATACTTGGCGCAACATCCTGATATTGATTATGGTACGGTTACAAGGGTAAAAGAGGAATGATTTTTGGCACGGTTTTGGTAAGGTGACAAGGTGAACGACAAAACTGAAGTCAAACCTTTAAAACAATCGCAACTATGAAAGCCAAGAACATCCTGATGACCCTCCTGTTGGTAACGGGAGCCATCGCAGCAAAAGCAGCCGGTTATCCACCCGAACTCGCCTTGGTATCACAGCCAGTGATGATGTACAGCAGCAACTCTATCACGGTCTACTACGACGTGGAGAACATCGGCGACTACACCTATAGGGGTAACACATACATCTACCTTGACCCTGACTACGGCTACTACTACGCCAAGAAGAAAATCAAGGTTAGCCCCGGAAACATCAAGAGAATCGCCATCGACATTCCGCTCAACCGTATCGACAGAGGGATGCACTTCACCATCATGCCCTACTACGAACTGGACGACGAACTCTACAGCTTCACCACCTTTGAATACTTCGAGCCCATCCGCTTCTACTGGAATGGTCCTCGCACCGAACCTTGGGTGGTCATCACCGTACCGCCGCTCGTGAGCTACTACAAGCGCCCCAGCGTCTACCGCTACTACTACGACGGATTCCGTCCCCCGATGCCCCCGCCTCCCGGCCACGGTCACGGAACACCTCCGCCTCCGATGGATCCGAAGCACCACACCTACAACTACCATCACAACAACGGCGGCTATCCTGCCAACCACATCAACGAAGGCACGCCTCCGCCCGCACCCCACAACAACAGCTCCACCGAAGCACCCAGTGCTACAGTGAGACCGAAGCCCAACGGCGGCAGCATGAGCTCGGGCCACTACAACAGCGGCAACAACAACAGCAACCCGCCCGCACCTAACAACGGAGGTGCCTCCACCCGCCCCAAGACCAATGGCTCATCGAGCGGACACCCTGGAAACAGCAACAACAGCGGACGTGTAAACAGCGGCAGTAACTCGACGGGCAACATTGGCAGCAGCAGCGGTCGCGTGGGTAGCTCCTACAGCAACAGCCGCCCCAGCGGAACCAACAGCTCCAGCGGACGCACCAGCAACAGCAGCTCCAACAGCCGAGTGAACAACTCCAGCAGCAACAGCCGCTCAGCCGCCACCACTGGAAGCTCATCGAGCAGAAACAGTAGCTCCACCAGAAGCTCATCCAGCTCTAACGGATCAAGCAGCAGCCGCAGCGGCTCAAACAGCAACTCAGGTAGCGGACGCAGATAAATAAGAAAAACACACGAAAAAAACAGGACGGTCGCAAGGCCGTCCTGTTTTTAATGCATTGTTGTAAACGGTGTACACACCGTTTCTACCAAATCAATCGCGCTTGCCGTCCAGCGTGTCGATGATGGATTCCACCAAATTATAGGCACCGTCATACACATCCTTAATGGTCGCATCAAGCATGTAGGCGGGCGTGGTGAACACCAACAGTTCGTTATCGGCGCACACATCACCGTGTTCGGTCTGCACGTGGAAGGCACCCATGGCGCGGATGTTGTCGGCATCGGGCGTGCCTTCGTTGCCCAAGGTGACGCACACGCCAGGCAGCAGCTTGGCAAGCATCACTGGAGCGATACACATGGCACCAATGGGTTTGTGAGCCTCGTTAGTCTCAACGATGGCACGGGCCACATCAGGCTGCACCTCCATTTCAGCACCTTTGTAGGCATAGTTGCACAGGTTTTTGGCCACGCCATAACCGCCGCTGAACAGCAGACCGTCATAATCCTCGGCTTTGTATTCCTCAATGGGCAGGATGCGGCTACGGGCCAAACGAGCGGCCTCTGTCAGGATGTTGCGCTTTTCGGTGACTTGTTCATCCGTCAAGTGGTCGATGACCTCTGTTTGCGGACGGTTGGGCGCAAAGCATTGGTATTCACAATGATGCTGCTCGATGGAAAGCAAAAGGGTGATGGCTTCGTTGATTTCGCTGCCGTCCTTGCGACCGCAGCCCGCTAAAATTACTGCAAATTTTTTCATAGTTCGATTGATTTTGATATTTGAGGCAAAGGTACAGAAAATCGTCCATTACGACGACATATAGCTGCTTTTTTTCATATTTTTGCGCTCCCATGACCCTCCTTATCAAAAATAGAATTGCGAGCCTGCTGCTGCTCTTATTGGTGGCCTTACCTCATATTGTGCCTTCCCAGAACGTGGCGTTTTCCGCTTCAGGTGGTTTTTACGAAAAGCCCTTCCCTCTCACTTTATCCTGCCCCGACGAGAGCCTGACCATCCACTACACCATCAATGGCAACACGCCGACCGTCAGCGACTTAACCTACAATTCACCTCTATTGTTGGACGAAAGCCTTTACTCGCAATCCCATATCTACACCATATTCAACTGTCCCGGAGAAAAATGGTTTCTGCCCGACACCATCCAACAATGCATCGTCATTCGGGCAGCGGCTTTCGATGCTTTGGGGCAAAGAAAAGGCAAAGTGTCCACCAACACCTATCTCATCCAATCCCTTGGCGGCGACACACACGGATTGCCTGTGGTTTCGCTTTGTGCCGACTCGCTGGACTTGTTTGACTATGAACACGGAATTTTTGTACCGGGCGCCACTTTCGACCCGTCAAATCCTGGTGAAACAGGGAATTACTACCAGTCGGGACAAGAATGGGAAAGACCCATGAACATCGAGTTCTACGAATTGGACAACACGGGCATCAACCAACAGGCGGGACTGCGAACCCACGGCGGAAACGGTCGCGGCATCCAGCAAAAGTGCATGAAAATCTACGCCCGAGAAGAATACGGACAGAAACGATTCGATCACAAGTTTTTCGATAACCTTCCGCTCGACAGCTTCAAGCACTTGATACTAAAACCCTTAACCTCCACTTGGTTTCAAGCTGGAGCCAACAACCACATTTGCAACCAGATGGCTTCGCAATTGGATGTGGAATCCTTGGCCTCCCGACCCGTTTCGCTCTTCCTCAACGGGGAGTATTGGGGCATTTATTTCATCCATGAGCGACCCGACGAGCATTACTTGCAGGACCATGGCTTTGCCGACAAAGACGATGTCAACCTCATCGAGGATTGGTGGGGAAATTGCGAAGCGGGCTCGAACGACAATTTCATGGAACTGTACGACTTCATCGCCAATCACGACCTTGCTGATGCCGACAACTATGCGTTTGTGGCTAACCGCATCGATATTAGCAATTTCATTGACTATCAAATTTTTGAGATTTTCACCGCCAACCTCGACTGGCCTGCCAACAATATGCGTTGCTGGCAGGAAGGCAACGGCCCGTGGCGCTGGATTTTCTTCGACGGCGACCTCGGACTGATAAAGAAGGAATTCGATGCCTTCGCCAACGCAACCTACGACGGACCAAGTGCCTATCCATCGAGTTCGAGGTCGACCTTGTTTTTAAGGAAACTGTTAGAGAACGAAACATTCAAAGTGGCTTTCGTCAATCGCTTCAACCAGCTCATGCTTACGGCGCTTGCCTACGAATCGACGAGGGAAGCCAATGATAAGGCTTTGTCCGCACTCCAAGGAGAGATGCCGAACCAAGTGGCACGCTTCGGCAACCCCGTCAGCCAAGAGCTTTGGGAAGGACACATGGGCGCCATTGATGAGTTCTTGCTGCGACGGGCAGACTACGTTTGGGGACAACTGAATGAGTATTGTCTGTCTGACAATTTCGACATCATCATTAATACGGTGTATCCTTCACCCGCCCAAAGCGAAATCCGAATCAAGGTCAAGTCGAACAACACCGCTTGGGCCGTCATTCAAGTCTTCGACACATTTGGGAGGCTTCGTTTTGCCACAAACTATGCCTTTGGCACTGACGAAACGGAAATTGTATTGCCCATTCGTTTGCCCTCGGGCGTTTACGTTCTAAGGATAGGAGAAACCGCTCGAAAGTTTTCGGTTTTCAATTGATTTCAAAAAAAAACATTTATCTTTTTAATTATCAATATTTTAAAATAATTTATTCAAAGCTTAATTATTAGAAAACCCATCCCAACTCTGCGGAAAGTGCTTTTTTTTGATAGATTCCGCAGAGTTGAAGCACTATTTTCCTATTTTTGCGGCATCAAATCCATACAAGATGATTATTGGGAGAGCCCACGAAAAAGAAAAGATGATTCGGGCGTATCAGTCTGAATATTCGCAATTTGTGACGGTTTACGGTCGGCGGCGCGTAGGCAAGACCTTCTTCGTCAGGGAAACTTTTGGCTACAAATTCACCTTCGAGCACGCAGGCGTAGCACGCACCGACATGAAAGGACAGTTGGCGGCATGGAAATCGTCGCTCCACGACGCGGGGATGGCCAAGCCGAAACTCCCCAAAAACTGGCTCGACGCCTTCGACATGCTCAAAGACCTCATCAAGGCCTCCGACGAGAAGAAAAAAGTCATCTTCATCGACGAAATGCCTTGGATGGACACCCTGCATTCAGGCTTCATTCCCGCTTTGGAACACTTTTGGAACGGTTGGGCTTCGGGGCGGAAAGACATCCTGCTCATCGTTTGCGGCTCAGCCACTTCGTGGATCATCAACAAACTCATCAAGGACCACGGCGGGCTACGCGGACGGGTGACTGCAAAAATCCTCATCCAGCCGTTCACCCTTGCGGAATGTGAGCGTTATGCCAAAGCCTTCAAGTTGGGTATGAGCCGTAGGCAAATCGTTGAGGCTTATATGGTTATGGGCGGCATTCCCTATTACTGGTCGTTTTTGGACAGGCAGAAAAGCCTCGCACAGAACATCGACGACCTGATTTTCAACCCGCAAGGAGAACTTTACAACGAATTTGACGCGCTTTATGCCTCGCTGTTCAAGAATCCCGAAGCCTACATCCAAGCCATCACCATCCTCGGCAAAAAGAAGGCCGGAATGACCCGAGAGGAATTGGTTGCGGAAGGCATGGACGACAACGGCAAACTCACCAAAGTGCTCGCCGAACTCGAATATTGCGGCTTCATCAGGAAATACAACAGCATCGGCTTCAAGAAGAAAAACGCTGTGTTTCAACTGATTGATCCATACACTTTGTTCTATTTCAGATTCATCGCTGAAAACACACGCTCCGACAAACATTTCTGGTCGGAAAGCCAAAACGCGCCACTGTATTACAATTGGTGCGGCTTGGCCTTCGAGCGGGTGTGTTTCGCCCACGAGGAGCAAATCCTTAGGGCTTTGGGCATTTCGGGCATCTCCACCGCTTTCTATTCGTGGCGCAGCGTTCCGAGCAAAACGACAGAAACCGGCGCGCAAGTCGATTTGGTCATCGACCGCACCGATGGGGTCATCAACCTTTGCGAAATCAAGTTCACGAAAGAGCCTTTCACGGTAAACGCCGACGAAGAATCGAATTTGGAGACGAAAATTGCCCGACTATCCGAAGAAATCCGCTCCGACAAGGCCATCCATTTGGTGCTGATTTCAGCCAAAGGCCTGAAGAAAAACGAATACTCAAGTATCTTTCAGAATATCATTACTTTAGAAGATTTATTCAAGGCATAATCCTCCAAAAAAATGCCTTCAACTCTGCGGAAAGTGCTTTTTTTTTGATAGATTCCGCAGGGTTGAAGGCATATTTCGATTTCTGAAAAGCAGAAAAAAAACTTTTTTTGTCCAAAAACGAGGCTGAATTTCAAAAACTCTGTATCCTTTTCCGAAAAACGCCTTTTCCTTTTTTATACAAAAAACCAAACAACCACAAATGGGAGTGGTCTGCATGAATAATTATATGATTTTTTCATTGCCAATGAAAATTATTATATGATTTTATACTCTTATAATGAAATTTTCTATAACTTTGCACCCAAAACAGTCAAACATGGAAAAGGAAACCGTCAGTAAAATCATTCGCGAGGGACAAGACTTCATCCCTGAAATCCGATTGTTTGAACGACCAATAGAGTTTGAGGAAAAAGGCAATTATGTGTTTGTCGGGGTAAGGCAATGCGGCAAATCGTACATGCTTTACCAACGTATCCAGCAACTGCTTCGCGAAGGACACAACATCAAAGAAATCGTATACGTCAATTTCGATGACGAGCGCCTGCAACTTATCAAGGCTGATGAATTGGACTTGATTCTGCAAGCCTATGCCTCCATGAACGAAGGTAGGCCTTTGATGTTTTTCGACGAAATCCAAAATGTGGAAGGATGGGAACACTTTGCCCGTCGATTGGCCAACCAGAAATACCAAGTTTTCATCACTGGAAGCAACGCCAAAATGCTTGGTCGCGACATCGCCACCACCCTCGGCGGAAGATATTGGACCCAAAATGTCTATCCTTTTACGTTCAAAGAGTTTTTAGACAGCAAAAACATCTTGCTTGATTCACATTGGGAATACAGTACAAGCCTGAAAGCCAGTGTTGAACGGGCCTTCAACGAGTATTTCCATTTCGGAGGATTCCCGGAAGTCAGAGAGGTGACCGCAAAACGAATCTGGCTCAACGAACTATACAACAAGATTTTCTTTTCAGACCTCGTGGTGAGGAACAACGTCCGTAATGAAGCCGCATTGCGCCTTACCATTCGGCGAATGGCAGAGAGCGTCAAACAACCCATTGCCTACAACCGCATCAGCAATCTTGTAAAAAGCACTGGTGTCAATTGCCAACCCAATTCGGTGACAGATTATGTCGGTTTCCTGCGCGATTCCTGCATGGTGTTCTCGCTAACCAATTACATTTCCAAATATTCAGAGCGCGAAACCATCAAGAAACATTATTTTGTTGACAATGGCCTGCTGAACATTTTCCTGAACGATGGAGAAACTTCGTTATTGGAAAACTTGTGTGCCATTCATCTTTACCAACAATACGGCGAAGGCCAACTGTTCTATTACAACAAGAATGTGGAAGTGGATTTCTACTTGCCCGAACAACACACCGCCATCCAAGCATGTTACAACATGAGTGACTTGCAAACCTCTGAACGTGAAATCAATGCGCTTGTCAAACTGCACGCTTTTGAGCCGTTACAACGTGCCCTCATCATCACAAGAGATGACGAAACCACCATTCAAAAAGACAATGGCTTGACCATTGAAGTGAAACCCATTTGGAAATGGATTTTGGAATAATCATCCCCAACTCGGCTTCCGCTTTTCAAAAAACGCCTTCATTCCCTCTTGGCCGGCCTTCGAGATACGTTGGTTGGCGATGGCTATGGAGGTTTGCATGAAAACAGGGTTGAAACGGTCGTCGGTGCCCGTCACCATGCGGAGCAGGTTCTTGCATTCGGCCACGGCATCGGGCGAAGCCTGCATGAAATAGTCGATGTATTGCCGTTCCATGTCGACCATCTCGGCCTCATCAACAACGACATTCACCAAGCCAAAGGTCTTGGCTTCATCAGCGGTAAAGCGGCGACCTGTCAACATTAATTCCTTGGCGGCGGTGTTGCCGATTTTGCTCACCACGAAAGGCGAAATGGTGGCCGGCGTAATGCCCAATCGCACTTCAGAGAAAGCAAACTTGGTCGTCTTTTCGGCAATCACGATGTCGGCAGCGGCGATGATGCCATTGGCCCCACCGATGCAGGCGCCATGCACATCCACGATGACTGCCTTGTCGCAGTAATAAATGGTCTGAAACAGCTTGGAAAGCTTTTCAGCATCGGCAATATTTTGGTTGTAGCTGAAGTTAGCCATCTCTTTCATGTAGGCCAAGTCGGCACCAGCGCAAAACGCCTTGCCGTTGCCTTTCACGACGACGACACGAATATCATCGCGGCTGTTGAGCCATTCGAAAACCGCCGTCAATTCCCGTATCAAATCGGCGTTCAGTGCGTTGCGCACCTCAGGGCGGTCAAGATTGACCCACGCCATACTTTCGCCCAGTTGGACTTTTATCGTTTTGAAATCCATTGTTGTGTGTTGTTCAGTTTTTCCGTTTGGACTGCAATATTCGTGAAAAAATGCCAATCTGACGCAATCAATCCATAAAAAATTCGTTTCTTTGCACGCGGAATGGAATTTGTGACTCCATCGCCCGCCCTGAAGGGGCGACACTTTATGTAATGTAACCGTAGGTCGCGACCTACGGCAGCACCCAATAGGCATCGGCTGCCACGGTGTGACAGCCCTACAACCAAACAAACGAACAACTGGTAACTGAATATAATGGACGAAAACAACCTCAATAACGGACTCGACGACCTCTTGAACATGTTCAAGAAGCTCATGGAAGGCCAAGACCTTGACGCGATTCCAGGCATCAACGAAGAGCAGAAGGAACAACTGAAAATGTTTCTGGAAGACTTCGACGAGATGAAGGACGACTTGAAAGTTGAAATCTACAAACTCGACCCCTTCACGAAACAGATGGTAGGCATGGTGATGGGACAATTGGGACAGCTCCAAAACCTCACCGGAGCCAACCCGCAAGCCTTCAACCAAAACACGCCGCCGCAGGAACCTCCCGTCAACAAGGAGAAGCAACTGAACGAAATCCCCGGAACGACCGAGAACTTGGAAGCCCGGTTGGCCGCCATCGACAAGCAGCTGCGTAACCCTGAACTTTCGGACGATGACATCAACCGCCTGCTCGACGAACGCAGCGCCATTATGGAGGATCTTGGAAAATAATTAATTCACATAAAATGAAGAAAGCACTTATCACCTTTATCACTTTGATCATTTCGGCGACCTCATTCGCTCAACTCATTGCCAACAAGACCGACAAAAGATTCACTTTCGGCCTCGACATCTTCAACGACTTCCAGCTCGCCCCGAGCGACAACTGGGATCCACGTGTCATCAACCAAGGCGTGAGTTTCGCCTTGACCTACAATTTCCCTCTGGGCGAGAGCAAGAAACACACCGTTTCCGTCGGCTTGGGCATGTCGTCACACAATTATTTCTCCTACACGCGCATCCTGAACCCCTACACCAACGGAAATTTCGAATACCAGAGCTACCGCGACGTGGAAGGCTTCAAGCGTTATAAAGTCAGTCCGACCTACGGTGAGGTGCCGTTAGAGTTGCGTTTCCGCATCAAGAATGTCGTGAAGATTGGCGTGGGCGTCAAGGTCGGCGTGATGATTGGCACAAAGACGCGCTATGTCGGCCCCGACGATGAAAATGGCATCCTCACCGACGAAAACGGCACAACCGTCAACAATATCCTGCTCAATATCAAAAATGTAGAACGCATGGCCTATTCCGCCACACTGCGCGTGGGCTGGAAATGGTTGAACCTCTTTGCCGCCTACCAAATCAATCCTGTGTTTTCTGTCGGCCACGAGGCACCGACGTTCCATCCGCTGTCGGTGGGCTTCACGTTTGTACCGTTCTGATGGATTCCCAATGGATTGTCGCAGAAGCTGAAAGCTTAGGCTTCGATGCTTGCGGCATTGCCCATGCGACGGCCTTGGAAACAGAGTCGTTACACGTGGAGCAATGGCTCGAAGCCGAGCACGAGGGCGAGATGGGTTACCTGACCCGCAACAAGGAAAAACGCTACGACCCACGCCTCTTAGTGGAAGGCACAAAAAGCATCGTCACCGTACTTTACAACTACTTTCCGAAACAACAATTAGGCGACGGCGAGCACTTCAAAATCGCCAAATATGCCTACGGTGCCGATTACCATGACGTGCTGAAACGCAAGATGCGACTGCTTTTGGAACGCATTGAAACCCAAACAGGTAAACTTGAAAGCACACGCATTTTCGTCGACTCGGCACCCGTCCTCGACCGCGCTTGGGCCGTGCGGTGCGGTTTGGGTTTCATCGGGAAAAACACCACATTAATCCACCCCAAAAAAGGCTCGTTTTTCTTCATCGGGCACTTGTTTCTGCCTTTGGACTTGACCGAAACTGGTCAAGTCTTGACCAACCGTTGCGGTCGCTGCACACGTTGCTTAGATGCTTGTCCCACAGGTGCTTTGGAAGCCCCGTTCCATATCGACGCCCGCAAGTGCATCTCCTACTTGACCATCGAATACAAAGGCAGCCTCAACGGCCATGACCCCAAGACTTTCAACGGCTGGATGTACGGCTGCGACATCTGCCAGGACGTTTGTCCCTACAACCGATTCTCCATGCCCAATTTGGAGCCAGAGTTCCAGCCCTCGGAGCGGCTTTTGGCCATGCGAGAAAACGATTGGAAAACGCTGTCGGAAGCGGATTTCAGTGCCTTATTCAAGCACTCCGCCATGCAACGTGCCGGATATGAGGGGCTAAAAAGGAATATCGAGTTTATCTCAAGTGGCGAACCGCAAGGACGCAATTCACGACAAGAATAGCTTTATCTCAAGGGAGACCTGAGGTTGCAGGTCAGCGTGATTTGGATGACCTTGTTGTAATACTGGTTGTAGAACCAGCCTGGGAGGCCCGTGAAACGGCACGGTGCTATGGAATACATGAAACGCGCCCCCATGCCCAGATAGTCATTGAAGGCAACATGCAAGCCCACATTGCCCGTAGCCGACAAGGGGCTCCAACGTGAAGTGGTGACCTGATAATCGGAGTCCACATCCTCGGTGGCCCTCAGTCGGACATCGATGCTGGCACCAGCTTCCAACGTGATGAAGTCCAAATATCGACCGCCCACGCGAAGAGCGCCCAAATTGTATTGCAACATCAAGGGAATCTCGGCGTAATGCAGACGCAAGCTATAAGGATTGTAATAATACTCCATCACCTCTTTAGTTGACGAATGTGCGCCAAAAAGGGAATACTTCAACTCCATCTGGGCCGCGAAATGGTCCGCAAAAGGCAAGTTGACATAAGCACCCGCCGTGAAGCCCAATTGGTGGAAACCCGCATAATGATCGCCGTCCACTTGGCAGAAAGTCGCGCCGGCCACAAGGCCTGCATTGAAGGATTGGGCAAAGGATTTGGTTGCCCCGAAGGCGACCAAAGCACAAAAAGCTGTGATGATAAAACGTTTTTTCATGTGATTTTCAGATATTTTGGCCCTTCGACAAGCTCAGGAACCTTGATTGATTAATTATAATTCGCTTGGTATTGATAGAAACGGTCGAGCACCTCCTGCACGAAACGGTAGGTCTCGATGCCGCGCAAATTGCCCGAATGGCAGCAGGTGTCGTGGTAAAACTTCGACTTGTTGAGGATATAATAGTCCACGTTGTTGTCCCAAACATCAGGGGCGCTGCCATACTTCAAGGCGAGCCGCTGCGCATCGTAGACGTGACCCAAGCCCGCATTGTAGGCAGCCAGCACAAACTTCACCCGCTCGGTGCTGTCGACCACCTTGTTTTCGAGGCAATTGTCGAGATAGGAGATAAGCCGTCCGCCGGCATGAAGCTGCTCCTCAAGGGTAGCGTCATAGTTGATGCCGTATCTTTCCATCACCACGGGCATGAGCTGCATAGGCCCGAAAGCGCCTTTCTCGCTCTCCAAATCCATCTTGAAGCGCGACTCCTGATAGATGAGCGAGGCCAACAAACGCCAGTCCCAGCCAATCTCCTTGGCGGTTTTCTTGATGAGGCCGTCGTAAGAGGAAATATGGCTGCCTACAGGTTTTTTCGGCGCGAACACGTTGCCTTGGTTGACGTATTTGGCAAGGATGCGGTTGAGGTTGCGCTGCTCGAAACCGTCAATCCAATTGTTGAGTACCACAAGAAGCGAGGAGTCGCCATCATGGTTGGCGATGGCCCAGCTCAAAGGTTGCTCAACGCTCACGTTCAGCTTGGTATCCAGTCCCTTCAGCCCGATGGAAGCCATGCGGGCCACATATTCCTCAACCACCGTATAGTCGATTTGTCCGAAAGCCACCGCCTTCACCAAATCGACGCTGTTGAGACTGTCGCATTCCACGATGTAGATGGTATCGCCAATTTGGTCAGAGAGGTGCTCCAACAGTTTCACCTCATGGCTGCCTTGCGGCAAATGTATGGTCTTGCCTGCCAAGTCGACCGACGAGCGCAAAAGCTGATTTTCGACCTCGTTGACCGTCGACATCTTGTTCCAGTCTTTGGGCAACCGCTGCACGAGCACGCTGCGCTGCATGAGGATGGGGTTGGTGAGCAGGAAACGGCGTTTCATGTCTTTGTTGGCGCCGATGCCCACGGCCACTATGTCGACCTTGCAGGAATCAAGGAGCTGGTAACATGAATCCAGATTTTCGTTGACCATCATCTCAAGCTCAAGGCCGTTGTTGTTGCAAAAATCGCTCAGCAGCTCGTATTCGAAACCCGACGGGGTCGCATTTTCGGTATTGTAGTTGATGATTTCGCAATTGGTAACAGCCACCAACTTGCCCTTTCCTTGTACATGCTGCAACATGTTCAGGGAAACGGCTGGTTCCACTTTTTCCGTTTCATCTTCTTCAATACCAACAACTTGTGTTTCGTTTTGACACGAATAAAAGGCCATGGCAAACGCCATTAATCCAAGGATGTAAAAATTCTTTATCTTCATTTCGTGCGTCTAAGAGGCTGTAAAAGTAGTGAAAATAATTATTTGATGAAAAAAACACGTGGTGTTTTGTTAAAATACGTACTTTTGCACCTCGTTTTTACATCAGCACAATGGCCAAGAAAATACAAGATCCCGACTTTTGGTACTCCTTCTTGTTGCCTTACGTCAACTGGCATACAAGGCGGTCGTACAGCAGGTTTGAGGTACACGGAAAGAAGCGTATTCCAAAGGGTGGAGCGTTGATTTTTGGCGTCAACCACAGCAACACCTTGATGGACGCCTTGGTTTTGCTTTCGGCCGACAACATCAGGAAGGTCTTCATTGCGCGTGGCGACATCTTCAAGAACCCCACCGTGGCCAAGATATTGACGTTTTTGCGCATCCTGCCCATTTTCCGCATCCGCAACGGAGTGGCGGCCGTGCGCCAAAACGACGACTCGCTCAACAAGGCCGTCGATGTCATCCACGACCATGTCGACCTTTACCTCTTCCCCGAAGGCACACACCGCACCAAGCACTCGCTGATGCGCATGGGCAAGGGCTTGTTCCACATTGCCGTCGACGCCAACAAGCAATTCGGCAACCAAAACCCCGTCTACATCATCCCCACAGCCATTGAGTACGGCGACTATTTCCGTTACCGCTCCACGGCGATGATCAACTTCGGCGAGCCCATCAACGTGACCGAATTCCTCAAGAACACCACCGTGGAAAACGAGGCCACCAACATCAACCTGCTGAAAGACAAACTCCACACCGAAATCTCAAAACTCTTCACCTATATCCCTGACAATGAGGACTACGATGCCATTTGGGAAATCGTGAAGATGAAAAACGAAAAACGCGCTGGCGGCCTCTACAAGAAAATGCTCCGCAACCGCGCCACCGTCGAGAAAGTGCTGAAATACAAGGAAGAACAACCTGAAGAAGCCAAGAACCTGTTTGAGCGCGTCATGAACTTTGCCAAACGCCGCAGAGAAGAAAAGATTTCCGTCATGTCGGTGGCCAAGAAGCATCCCTTCCTCAACTCCTTGTGGATGTTTGCCGTGCTTTTGCTGGCGCTGCCTTACTATTTGGCCTCGGCTGCGGTCAACCTGCCCGTGTGGCTTACCACATGGATTATCCGAAGCCAGTTGAAAGACCCCGCCTTTGGCAACACGGTCAGTTTCGGTGTCAGGTTTGTGCTGTTCCCTATCATTCTAATCGTGGGCACGATTGTCATGTTCTGCAACCTGCCTTGGTATTGGGCCTTGGGCGGCACGGTGCTCCTCTTCTTCTCCTATTCCGTTTTCGTCGACTACAACGAGCTGTTCCGCCGTTGGATTTCCGACGTGCGCTGGAGCTTCAAGAATCGTTTGCGGAAGGAATATAAATCTCTAAACCTCAACAATTTATTCTAATGTCACAACGCTGGATTATCCCCGACATTCACGGTTGCGCCGAGACATTGAAAGCGCTACTCGAAAGTATGCTCAGAGTCACGAAACACGATGAACTCTACTTTTTGGGCGACTACATCGACCGTGGACCCGACAGCAAGGGCGTCATCGACTACCTGATGGAATTGCAATGCCAGAGATACAACGTGCATTTCATCAAGGGCAACCACGAGGACATGTGCATGAAGGCTTTTGAGGCCGACCAAAAGAAGAAATTCCTCGGCGGCAAGCACCCTGAGCAGAAGGAATGGGAAGCCGTGGGCGCCAAGGCCACATTGGAAAGTTTTGGGGTGAAACATCCGCGCGAAATCCCCAAGCCCTACATCGATTGGATGGAGAAATGCTTGCCTTTCATTGAGTTGGAAGAATACATCCTCGTCCACGCGGGCCTAAACTTCAACGCCAAAGACCCGTTTGAGGACACGAAAAGCATGATGTGGACCCGCAATTTCAAGGTGGACTACAACAAGTCGCATGGCAAGAAAATCATCCATGGCCACATTCCCGTCGACCACAGCTTCATGAACTTGGTGGTCGAGCAAAACGAAAACTACGACTTCATCGCCTTGGACAACGGCGTTTTCGTGACCAACAAGCCTGGCTTGGGCAACCTGACTGCCTTCAATCCCGACACAAAACAACTTGTAGCCCAATCGAATATGGATTTCTGAGGGTTTACACCGCATTATCGGCAGGGGTTCACACCGCCTGCCTGATGTCGTTTCGGGGTTATCATTCATTCCCGCATTGCAAATGCTCATAATTCACGGCTTCCAAATTGCAAATTCGGAAGAACGGGGGCATATCATTATGACTGCTTTCTTGTTTCTATCCGAAATATCTGTAACAAATTACACTTTTTTCGGATGAAAAAGCATAAAAATGAAGAATTTTGTATTTTTGCAGCCGAAAAATCTGTATCATATTACAAAAATTTCGATTATTATGCTTTCAAGAAACCTGTATTTGCAACAACTCATCGACAGCCAAGGAAATGGATTGGTGAAAACCATCACCGGCATCCGCCGTTGCGGAAAATCAGTCCTATTGATGAATCTTTTCTATAAATGGCTTATCGGTCAGAATGTCACCAAAGACCATATCATCGATATTTCTTTCGACGACTTGGACCAAGAAACCTTGCGACAGCCCAAGGCCTTTCTTGAAATGGTCAAGAGCCGGATTAAAGATGAGAAACCGTATTTCATCCTACTTGACGAGGTGCAGCAAATGGAAAACTTCGTCGGCGTTCTCTTGAGCCTGATGCACAAACCGAATTGCGACATCTATGTTACTGGCAGCAATTCAAGGTTTTTGTCGACGGATATTGTCACCGAGTTTCGGGGAAGGTCGCAGGAGATCCACCTTCAGCCTTTGAGTTTCGCAGAATTCATGGAAGGCTTTGAAGGAAGCAAAGAGGCCGCATGGCGCGAATATTACGAGTTTGGCGGATTGCCACAAATCTTGTCGCTGAAGACAAGGCAACAAAAGATAGAGTATCTATCAAACTTGGTCGAATCCGTTTATATCGCCGACCTGATTGAACGGAATAGAATAAAGAACGACGAGGGATTGAGGGATTTCACTCGGATTCTGGCATCGTCCATTGGCGCACCGAGCAACCCCTCAAGGATCGCCAAGACCTTTGAAAGCGCTGAGAAAAAACGCATTACGAGCGAAACACTTTCGCATTACATCAAATACCTGAAAGAGGCTTTCGTCATCGAGGAGGCTCTTCGTTACGACGTGAAAGGAAGGAAATACATTGGGACGGAAACGAAATATTACTTCAGCGACGTGGGATTGCGAAACAGCATCCTCGGCTTTCGGCAAGTGGAAGAAAACCACCTAATGGAGAACATCTTGTATAACGAGCTACGGTGCCGAGGCTACAATGTGGATGTTGGGATAGTGGAAACCATGGAAAGGGATTCGGAAGGGAAACTGGCAAGAAAACGCTTGGAGATAGACTTCGTAGCCAACCAAGGCAGCCAAAGGTATTACATACAGTCGGCATTCAGGATGGACAACGAGGAGAAAGTGATTCAGGAGCAGAAATCGCTGCTGAACATTCCCGATTCGTTCAAGAAAATCATCCTTGTCAAAGACGAAATAGCCTCTTATCACGACTACAACGGCATCCTGCGAATGGGCTTGTTCGATTTCCTATTGAACCCTCGTAGCATGGAAGAATAGTGAAATCAGGCCTGGGTTGCATTGTGTTTTTCATCGACAGGGGTTCTATAACATAACTTGCAGAATACCAAAATATTAAGTGGCAATTTTTCAAAATTACCTAAAATAGGCAACCTAAAATAGGTAATCACCGCGTGCCCACCACCACGGCGTTCTTGAATTGCTTCACCTTGCCGCTAAAATTGAAGACCTCAGTGACGACGACATACACGCCTACGGGAACGCGGTTGCCGTTGCTGTCGAGGCCGTTCCAGAGGATGCTGCCCTCCTGACCCACCAACTCGCCTTTCACCAAATGGCGAAGCAATTGTCCGGCCACGTTGAAGATGTAAATGTTCATCGTGTAGCCCGCCTCGTTGAAGCGGTAATTGATGAAACAGGCGTCGTCGAAGCCGTCGCCATCGGGCGAGAAAATTTCGGGGGTGATGGAAATTTCATCTTGCGAAGGCTCAGTCGTTTGCATCATGGAATTGGGTTGGCCGGGCGTACCGAAATGCACCCTTTCGGCGGCAGAATGCCAGTTGTCGGCGGCCATTGAGGGCTGGTCAAAGGCGACACGCTCCAACGCAACGCCTTTGGTCACCTTCAGCAGCGGATAGTGCATCTTCTCGGAAAAGACCATATAGTCAATCATCGTGCCGCCCTTGCTCATCAGTATGGCCGTTCCGCCCGCGTTGGCGTAACTTGGAAACGAGGCCATTTGCACATAATTATCTGTCGGACAGTCGTATTGCTGGCCAACAATTTCGCTGTTGGTGGAAAGCAAGACGTAGGTTTGGGGCAAAAAAAGACGGCTGTCTGCGGTGATTTCCTTCAAAGTGGTGTCGGCGGGATTGGGGAAACTCTCCCGAATAACCCCCAACATCAAAGTGCTGAGGTCGAAGGTTTTGTCGGTGTTGTTGTAGAGTTCCACATAGTCCACGCCCGGCGCGATGGGGTCGAAAAGGATTTCATTAATCAGGATTTCGCCCTCAGCGATTTCATTGGGGATGCCGAACTGGATGCGCGTGTCGGCCTCGATGGGGTTGCCCACGCAGTTGGTCACACCATTAATAACTAAGTTGTAAACGATGCCCTGCTCAAAGCCTTGGTCGAAAATCAATCCTACATAACTGGCATCCAATGGGTTAGTTTCAATCTCTTGCGGATACTTGTTCGTTTCTTCCACACGATAATACGCCGTTTCCAGCAGGCTTGCCGCGTCCATCTGCTGGTCGAACCAAAGTTGGAGGATGTAATCGGAAAACATGCTCACGCGCTCCACCTTGGGTTTCGCATCGTTCTCTCCGTCCACTGAATTGATTCGGCCTGGCGTGCCGCCCGAGGCATCCATCGAAGCCGTCCAATTGGAAACTCCCGCGCAGGGGTTCAGCGGGTCGATTTGCTCCACCGACCAGCCGCCGTTGGCCTTGTCGGAATCGTGGTACCAAGTGCTGCTGAAATTCACCCTCGAAATCAGCAGGCCTTCCTTGCTGTAAAGGTACATCGCCGAGGCACTGTTGCCCACCGAAAAACTGCTGAAGCCGATGCAGTCGCCGAAAGTCCTCAATTCGGGCACGGCGTCATTGTGGCAGAGAATCACATAGTCGTGGGGCGCAAGGACGAAATTCCCGAAAGTCAGGTCGTTCGTCCCAATTTGTATCTCCCAGTCTTTCAAGTCGATGCCAAATTCGGTGGTGTTGTAGAGTTCCACATACTCCCATTCGGGCAGGCCCACCACGGGATTGGGGTCGGCCATGATTTCATTGATGACCACATCGTATTCCGAAGCCGCATAAATTGAGAAAGCCAAGTTGGTTGGCTCCATTGTGTTGTTCCAAAGGTCTTTTATGTTGCTGACTGTCAGTGTGTAATTCACGCCATTGCCGATTTCGCGCTCCAATTCCAACACGACCGAAGCAAGATTTTCGCCAAAACTGACCGCAGTGGGATGCCCCAAACCGTTATCAATGGAATAATTGTCGGGATTAAGTGCCGATGCCTCGTTAAGAGCCTCATTGAAAGCGAGTTTCAGATGAGTCAAATCCAAGACTTCGCAAGTCAACAAAACAGGTGGCTCATGGTCGATGATGCGCGGGCCTATATAGATGTTGTCGAAATACATTTTCGTGGCATTGCTCGAAGTGAACTTCGACCAAAAGCCGAAGAAGCCACCGCGTCCGTAGGAATCATCAATTCCCTGTGCCTCAGTGAGATAAATACCTGAATTGTCGTAACAAGTCTGAATCATCCAATTCCCCTCACGGTCGCAAATCACCTTGACGGAGACTGCAAACGAGGCTGCAATGTTGCCATCATTGCCCCGACAAATGCTCTGCTGGCCGTCGGCATCCTTGCGGAACAATTCGATGGCATCGGTGCTGCCACCTTCGCCGAAACGCAGGAAATAGCCTTGCGTAACTTGCGACAAATCAGCGTTGTCGGCACTGAGCCAGACATCTGTGTAGTTGTTTCCCGAAGGACTGAAAGCCTCCCGAATCCAAAACTGCCATTCCATGGTCTCATACTCCGTAAAAGGCAGGGAAAGATAAGCCGTTCCTTCGCCTTCCGCGTTGAGTTGGAGTTGCAAGTTGCTGTTTACGAGATATTTGTCCACCATTCCCTCGTCGGTGACTTGGGCGAGGAGAGTGAAGGGAAACAGAAACAGTATGAAAAGTATTTTTTTCATGGTCGTATCATTTTTTGAAAGGACAAAGATAGGTTTTTTTGTGGATTGTGGCAAAAAAACAATCGAAATGCAAAAGATGTATCAAAGCATACCATGAACATCAGCATTTGCAATGCGAAAAAAAGGCTTGCGCAATTGGAAGGAAACCCCTAACTTTGCCACTTGAAACACGTAGTCGAATAATCATGGAAAACACGGATAAGTTACATGGCCTTAGCCCACTTCTATTTTGGGATGTCGATACGACCAACTTCGATATCGACAAAAGTGCCGATTGGCTTATCCCCAGGGTGCTGGAATACGGTAAAATGAGTGATTGGCATTACATTAAGCATTATTATGGAATGGACAAAATCACTTCTGTCTGCATGAATTTAAGGACATTGGATCCCGTTGCTTTGTCTTTTATTTGCTGCCTTTCTGGGCGAAAAAAGGAGGATTTCAGATGCTATCATTTCGCACAATCGTTCCCGACACTTTGGAACTCCTAAAACGTTTGACTCAAGAGCCATTTCTTAAAGATTGTCGTCTTGTTGGTGGGACAGCTTTGGCGTTGCAATATGGCCACCGTTCTTCAATTGACCTCGATTTTTTTGGGTCATTTGATATTGATGGGGAAGAAATGTTTGGGATTTTAAGAGAATACGGAAGCGTTGAAAAGCAAAAACTTTCGACTAACATCAGGATTTTCGACATTAATGGAGTTAAGGTGGACATTGTAAACTATTCGATTTATCCTTGGCTTGAAGATCCTGTTGAGGATGATGGCATGCGATTGGCCTCACCTATGGATATTGCAGCTATGAAGATCAATGCGATAGAGGGTAGAGGATCAAGAAAAGACTTTGTCGACATATACTTTTTGCTGCAACATTTCACATTGGAAGAAATATTGGATTTCTACGCCAAAAAGTATCCGAATTATTCTTTATATCGGGCCTTAATGAGTTTGACCTATTTTGTAGATGCCGAAAAGTTTGATATGCCCAAGATGTTTGTGGACTTCGATTGGGAGCAGTGCAAGTCTTTCATTTTGAATAAAGTAATAGAATACGAGAAGCGGTATTAGTTAAGTGGTATATACATCAAGTATTTTTGCCGCGTGAAAAGGTGTTTGCACATAGTGAGTTTAATGGTTGGGCTTGCCATGCTGGTGGCTTGCTCCCAACAAACTAAAGTTGAGGTCCCTGAGCCTGTCGAAGGGTCGACCATAGCATTATCTCAAATCGACACCCTAATGTGGCACCATCCCGACAGCGCCTTGGCGGTGATGATGGAGTTTGCAGGGAGCGAGGCGGCGGATGGTTTGGATGTGTTTGAGGGGCATTATTGCCAGGTGCTGATTGCGGAGCTGCTTTATAAGAATTACTATAAGCAAAGCAACAGGAAGGATCTGCTGAAGGCGGTGGATTATTTTGATTCCATCGATGACGGGTTTTTGGCGGCACGGGCGCATTATATTAATGGTGTGGGATATGCTGAAAAGGACAGCGTGGTTGAGGCATGTGGGGAATACCTCTGTGCCTTGCGGACGATGGAGAGCCATTATCCCGAGAACGAACTGTTGGGCACGAAGGCACGTTTCATGGTTTGCACATACAACCGCCTTGGGGAATTGTTTTCCAGCCAGTTTATGCAGGAGCCTGCCATCGTCTGTGGCAAGAAATCCCTTGTTTACAATAATATAGAACCATATTCTCCTTTCAACCGTTTCAATTTGTTGCTTTTTATAGGAAAACAGTATGGCAAATTGAGCCTATATGATAGTGCGGCATATTATTACGATGAGGCACTGAAACAACTGCCCGATACCAACAATTTGGTTTTCAGGGATTTGATTTCAGCCAAGGCTTTGCTTTTTTATAATATGGGCAAAGGGGTTGAACCTTCGGTGAATGATTTGAGGCGTATGGCGGTTCAAACCACGGATGAAAACGAGAAATTGAAACGCTATTTGACCATTGGCTGCATTTATTGTGAAGAGAAACAATATGATTCGGCATTGGCTTATTTGATGCCTGTGTATGAAAATGTAGAAGATGCTGCAACACATAGAATTACAGTGCATTATTTGCATGAGTTGTTTCAAGACCAGAAAGATACATTGAGAGCTACCCAGTTCGCGATAGACATTGCAGGAAACACTACATTGGAAGGGGAAAGCAACAAACAAGTATCGCAGCTCAACGAGCTGTTTCAACAGCATCTGCAATGGGAGCAGGAACGGGCCGATGCCGAAAGGCAGGGGAAAGCCCGTGTCCGAAGAAACAGGATGATTGTGGCGACAGGCATCCTTGCGGTGTTGGCCGCTCTTACGGCTTGGCTGCTCCATAGGCGCAAGATGAAAGAGCAACATGAAAAAGCCAACCAGCAGATAGAGGTTGAGCGTGAAGCTTATCGGTTGGAGAGCCAAAAATTGGAAGCCGAAAGGGAGGCGCACCGTTTGGAAAAAGCGTCGATGTCGGGTCGATTGAAAAAGAGCAACCAGGAAGTGAGGGAATTGAAGGGCCAAATCAAACGGCAAGAGGAGGTGAACGCGAAGCCCCAACAGGCTGAATCGTTCACCGATGAGCCTATCTGCCGCCTCATCTTGGAGCGGGTGCATGAAGGGCAGTTCAAGGCGCAGATGGACTGCAAACTTTATAAGGACGCCGCCTTAAGCAAGGAACAGGTGATGGCGTTGCGCGATGCCGCCGACCGCCATTTCAATCTGTTCACCGTTAGGTTAGCCAAAGCCTATCCCAACCTTACCAAGAACGACCTCGACTATTGCTGCCTCTATCTGCTTGGCCTTTCTGACGCCGACATCTCTGCCCTGATG
>CADCML010000036.1 GCA_902802535.1 uncultured Bacteroidia bacterium | reverse complement strand
ACTGAGCTATTTCCGCAAAAGCGGAGCGGAAAACGAGACTCGAACTCGCGACCCCGACCTTGGCAAGGTCGTGCTCTACCAACTGAGCTATTTCCGCTTGGTTTTGCGGCTGCAAAAATACAACTTTTTTCAATGCCGCAAGCAATTAATGAAAAAATTTTTCTTCCTTTATGTTTTTATATTGATTTTGCGTCTAATAGACAAACAAAAAAGTTGTATTTTCGCAAACTAAAACAATAGAAATATGGACGAAGGCATAGGTAAAACGGTAAAGCTGTTTTTGCTTTGGTTGGGCTTGTTTTTGGCTCCACCAATTATCGGTGCAATCGTAGGACGCTTCTTTACAAGCACTGCGAACTATGAAATCTTGAAATGGGCGCAACTGTTGGGATATGTCCTAATAATTATCGTTTTTTTCGGCAAGCGTTATGTTGAGCTGTCATTTGGACGTATTGAGCGGCGTATGGTCTGGCCTGTGGTTGGCATGTCTGTTTTGATGGCCGCATCTCAAGCGTTTGTTCTATTTTCAGTATTGTCTTTGCTTGGTGTTGACCCTTCAGATTTAGGCGAAGATTTAGAGCGTCTTCAACGGCTTGTTTCCGGAATTGCTGGAATACTTAATGCCTGCATTTTTGCCCCAATAGCAGAAGAGATTGGTTTTCGCGGCCTTATTCTTGGTGGTTTGCTGAAGATACGATGCCGTCCGTGGATAGCCATTCTCATTTCTGCCCTTGTCTTCGCTTCGTTTCACGGGTTTGGGGCGCATTTTATCACCGCCACGTTGTTCGGAATCCTTGTCGGCTGGCTCTACTGGCGCACGGGAAGCATTATCCCAGGCATCATCATCCATGTCACCAACAATTCTCTCACTGCCATAGATTTGAGCGGTCAACCCCATGCCATCCTTTGGCTTATTCTCGTTGTCAGCCTCCTTTTGCTCGTTTATTGCCTCTGGTGGTTTGGGAAAAAGTGTGATTTGCTGGAAAAGGCGTAGTTTTCCCGCGTTCTTAATGATTCAACAACTTTTTAATCTCATTCAACTTCATCAAAGCCTCAACAGGAGTCAAGGTGTCAATATTGGTGTTCAAAATGTCTTCCTTGATTTGGAGCAACAGCGGGTCGTCCAATTGGATGAAACTCAGCTGCATACCGTCATCAGTCTTTTTGGTGGCCGCTTTTTCAACGTCCTCGCTGGTATGCGATTTCTCCAAAACGCTGAGCAAGGCCGTAGCGCGTTCGATGACCTTGCGGGGCATTCCGGCCATTTCGGCCACGTGGATACCGAAACTGTGTGCACTGCCGCCGCGCTTCAACTTGCGCAAAAAGATCACCTTGTTGCCGACTTCCTTCACCGAAACATGATAATTTTTGATGCGGGCAAAGGAATCTTCCATTTCGTTCAGTTCGTGGTAGTGCGTGGCAAACATCACCTTGGCGCGACTCACAGGGTGGTCGTGGAGGAACTCGGTGATGGCCCAAGCGATGCTGATGCCGTCGTAGGTGCTGGTGCCGCGCCCGATTTCGTCCAACAGCACAAGGCTTCGCGATGACACATTATTTAATATGCTCGCCGTCTCGTTCATCTCCACCATGAAGGTCGATTCGCCTGAGGAGATGTTGTCAGACGCACCCACACGGGTGAAAATCTTGTCCACCAAGCCGATACGTGCCGAAGCCGCCGGAACGAAACAACCCATTTGCGCTAACAACACAATCAAGGCCGTCTGGCGCAGCAAGGCCGACTTACCCGACATGTTCGGGCCAGTGATGATGATGATTTGCTGCTTGTCGCGGTCGAGATAAACGTCGTTGGCGATGTAACTTTCGCCCACAGGCATCATTTGCTCAATGACGGGATGGCGGCCTTCCTTGATGTCGAGGACAAAGGAGTCGTCGATAACGGGACGCACATAGTTGAATTTCAGCGAAATATCTGCAAAGCTCACCAAGCAGTCGATGCGGGCGACCAAGGAAGCATCCACCTGAATCGGTTCTACAAATTCGGTCACGGCGGTGACCAACTCGTTGTAAACTCGCTGCTCAATGACGCTGATTTTCTCCTCTGCGCCAAGGATTTTCTGCTCGTATTCCTTCAGTTCCTCTGTGATATAACGCTCGGCGTTGGTCAAGGTTTGCTTACGAATCCACTCTTGCGGCACCTTGTCCTTGTGGGAATTAGTCACTTCGAGATAATAACCGAAAACGTTGTTGTAGCCCACTTTCAGCGAGCTTATGCCCGTCAGTTCCATCTCGCGGCGTTGAATGCCCATGAGGTATTCCTTGCCTGAGCGAGACAGGTTGCGCAAATCGTCAAGTTCTGCATCCACGCCGTCGGCGATGTAGTTACCCTTGGAGAGCAAGGCCGGCGCATCGGGATTCAGCTCCTTTTTGATGCGTTCGCGAATGGAGGCGCAAGGATTGAATTGTTCAGCAAAACGCTGCAAGGCAGGGTGTTGGCTCTCTTCGCAGACCGACTTCAGCACTTCGATTTGGTCCAAGGCGCGACCCACCTGCAGCAATTCCCTTGGATTCACCCGCGACAGCGACACTTTGGAAATCAAACGTTCCAAATCCCCGACTTGTCGGACGGCATCTTGGAATTTCTGGATGATTTCGCGGTGCTCGGTGAAGAACTGCACCACCTCGTAACGTGCCTCGATTTGTTCCTTGTTCTTTAACGGCAGGCTCAACCAACGACGCATCAAACGGCCACCCATCGGCGAAACCGTCTTGTCGATGACGTCAATCAAAGTCTTGGCGTTCAAGTTGGTCGTATGTAGCAACTCCAAATTGCGAATGGTGAACTTGTCCAACCACACATACTGCCCTTGGTCGATGCGCGAGAGGGAAGTGATATGGCCCAACTTGTCGTGTTGAGTTTCAATGAGATAATGAATCGCTGCGCCAGCGGCAATGATGCCCTTCGGAAAGTCGTCGACGCCGAAACCTTTCAACGAAACCGTGTGGAAATGCTTGTTCAATACCTCGTTGGCGTAGTCGTCGGTGAAGACCCAGTCGTCGAAAACGGTAAGGTAATATTTGCCGCCAAACAGGTCGATGAAGTCCTTGCGGCGGTTGCGTTGCACCAAAACCTCAGACGGGTTGAAGCTCTGCAACAGCTTGTCAATGTATTCGTTAGAGCCTTGCGTCAGGTAAAACTCGCCCGTTGAAACATCCAAAAAGGCGATGCCCGAAACCTCCTTTTCTAAATGCACCGAAGCCAAGAAGTTGTTCTCCTTTTGTTCCAGCACATTATCGTTATAGGTAACACCAGGCGTGACCAGTTCCACAATGCCGCGTTTCACTAACTTTTTGGCTAATTTTGGGTCTTCAAGTTGTTCGCAGACAGCCACTTTCAGTCCAGCGCGGACCAATTTGGGCAGATAAGTGTCTAAGGCGTGGTGCGGGAATCCTGCCAGTTCCACGTCGGCAGAGGCGCCGTTGGAGCGTTTCGTCAGAACGATGCCGAGGATTTTCGACGATTTCACCGCGTCCTCGCCGTAAGTTTCGTAGAAATCACCCACGCGAAATAACAGCATGGCATCGGGATATTTCGCCTTGAAGGAAAAATACTGCTTCATCAACGGGGTTTCGGTCGCTTTTTCTGCCATAACGGGTTCGGTTTTAAGGGTACAAAAGTAAGGTTTTGTTTGAGACAATCGGTCTTTTTGTCCAAAAAAATCTCCGCACGACGTGTCGTTTCGCCAATTTTCGCTTACTTTGCAACAAAATCTTATACCATGCGCAAACTGAGGAACGAGGAACTGAACCGGCTGTCGAAGGCCGAATTTGAGAAAGCCGAAAAGACACCTATTATAATAATATTGGACAATGTCCGCTCGCTGAGCAACGTGGGCGCTTTTTTCCGCACTGCCGATGCTTTTCGCATTGAGGCGCTTTATTTGTGCGGCATCACGGCCTGTCCGCCCCACCGCGAAATCCACAAGACCGCCTTGGGTGCTGACGAAACGGTGAAGTGGCGCTATTTTGAAACCACCGAAGCCGCCTGTCAAGCTTTGAAAGCCGATGGCTATCGGATTTTCGCCGTCGAGCAAGTGGAAGGCAGTGTGCCGTTGCAGGATTTCAAGTTTGAGCCCCACTCCTCTTATATATTAGGCAATGAGGTGGACGGAGTGGGCGAGGAGGTTTTGCCCTACTGCGAGGGGGCCATAGAGCTCCCGCAGGAAGGCACAAAACACTCCATCAATGTGTCGGTTTGCGCCGGAATTGTCATGTGGGAAGTCTTCAAACAGCTCAATTTGGGCCCAAAACGAGCCGATTTTTAGCCTTTTTCGCTGAAAACCATTAAAAAAACCGAAAAATTTTACTTTTTTTGCGCTTGCAATTGAAATATTTCCTACTTTTGTTGGCTAATTGGAATATTATAAAAAGAGTACAATAGAATCAACTAATTAAATTAAAAACCTAACAAATTTACGTTATGAAGAGAAATTGGACTATTTCGAAGCTCATGATGCTTGTCGTCATGGCAATCCTTCCCTTCAGCATGAATGCTCAGGAAGGCAAAAAGAAAGGAAAACCTGCTGAGAAGTATTGGTACATCCAGGCCGATGGAGGTCTCTCTATCAACCACGGTGACTTGGCCAACTACGAAAGCTGGATTTTCCAAGATTTCAACCACTACAAGAAGATTGCTCTCCAAAACTGGAACGGTCATCTCGGTTTTGGTTACCAATTCAGCAAAGTTGTCGGCTTTAACATCAAAGCTGGCTATGGCATCCTTTCCGGCCACAAGCACGGCCAAGCCTTGGTTTTTGAAGGCAACAACGGCATTTATTATGATTTGGGTCTCGACAAGACCAACTACATCGAAGGTAATGTGAACTTGACCTTCAATCTGTTCAATATGTTCAACTACAATCCGAGAAGAGTCTTCAACCTGATACCTCACGTCGGTTTCGGTGGCAACTTTTACAAGGCTGGTATCGTCAATCAACTTGACAACAACGACCAAGTTGCATCGACGGTTGCTCCCCAAGCTGCCAAGCGTGAACTCACTTTCACCGTTCCCGTTGGTATGGAGTTCAACTTCAACATCGCCCCCAAGTTTGACCTGTTCTTTGACTACACTTACAACTTCACCGGCAGCGACAAGCTTGACCAAGTGGCCAAGATTGCTTCCGACGAAGCTAAGCATGTCATCAACGACAAGGATATGTACAGCCAGTTCAACTTAGGTCTGCGCGTCAAGTTCAACAATCCTTGCGACATCGAGAAGATGGCCCGCGAGTCGAAGAAGATTACTTATCGCGTCAATCCTGACCCGCTGGTCGAAGGCGAAGACGGCAACGTGTGCTTCGATGTCATCGTCACCATCCCTGGCGAATACTTCGAAAAGCAAGCTGTCATGAACCTCCAGCCTTATCTTGCCTACAACGGTGGCCAAATCAATATTGACCCCATCACCTTCGTGGGTGAAAAAGTGAAGGGCGAAGGCGACTTCCGCGTCAACTACAAGGAAGGCGGCGAGTTCACCAAGCACTACTGCATGCCTTACCAAGAGGAAATGGCCAACAGCGAGCTCATGGCCGACCCGATGTTCTACATCTACGATGGCGTTATCTATCCCACTCAGGATGAAATCGTGAAGAATACCTACTTCACCCAGGGTGCCACCGAGAAGCTGGCTGACGGTGTTATCGTGAAGGACGAATACGAAATCCAGACTGTGTACGACACCATCGTGAAGGAAAGAGCCGTCAAGAAGCTTACCTACTTCTTCAACAAGGACAAGTACAACATTGCCGACAGAAGAAAACTCAACAAGGAAGCTGACGCTGCATTCAAGGATCTGCTGAACTCTGGCGAAACCAAGTATGAAATCAGAGCTTGGGCATCACCTGAAGGCGAAGAAGGCCACAACAACGAACTGTCGAACAACCGTGCCAACGCTGCCGACAAGCAGATGAGAGACCTCATCAGCAAGGCCAAGAAGGAAGGTATCAATATCGACGGCAAGGGCTACGGTCCCGACTGGAACACCTTCGTTGAACTGGTTCAGAACTCCAACCTGAAGGACAAGGATGCTATCTTGAATAACATCAACAGCTCCAACAACAAAGAGAGAACCATCAAGGAAATGTGCGCCATTTATCCGCAACTTGAAAATGAGATTCTGCCTCAGCTCCGTCGCGCCGAAGTCTACAGCTTCGAGAACTACAAGGAAGCTGTTGCCAGAGAAGTCAAAGTGAAAGTACAGAAGAATTAATTCGATTCACTGAACAGTAAAATGAGAGCGGCTGCAAAGTCGCTCTCATTTTTTTGTGAGGTGGTGGATTAGGATAGGATACTAAAGAAGGGGCTGCATCGTGTGTGGTGCAGCCCCTTCGGTTTTGACTAATGGATGGTTTGATTACTTGATACCAATCTTCTTGGCAATGTCCTTAGGAAGGGCATCCTTGTGGACAACGATGTTCAAGGTCTTGTAGCGGACGAAAGCCTTGCTGACGTACCAAATGCCCTTGTACTGTCCGGCATCGCCCCAGCTGTTCTTCACGATGAAGTATTCGTTGCCGATTTGATCCTTGGCAGTGCCGTAAATCAACATGCCGTGGTCGTCGCCAGTCTCGTAGTTGTCGTAGGCGATTTGACGTTCCTTCTGCGTGACCCACTTTTGGGGTGTAGGTTGGCTCATGGCTTCCTTTTTGCGGTCGGCGGCACTCATGCCCAGCCAGTGGGCCATGTCGCTACCTTGGAGGTCGCGACCTTTGGCTTCGAGGTCGGGGAGCACGGCGATACCAGCCATTGGGCCACGGAGCCAGCCAGCTTCGCTGACGTCACTGCCCCAAGCAATCGGATAACCCTTGTCGATGGCGTTGTCCATCACTTGCATGAACTCGTCGATGGGGAGGTTCCACGCCTGACCCCAGCGCCAGTTGTCCTGCACTTCGATGACGAAAGGCTCATAGAAAGGATGGTGCGTGAACGAGGTCAGGTTGACGTAATCGTTCATGTTGAGACCCGTCGATTCGGCGAAGCTCATGGGCGTGTACTTCTTGCCGTTGTAGGTGAATTCGGTCGGAGGAACGCCGAGGTAGGCATCATAAATGCCAGCCAAGCCTTTCTTCCACAGCGGATTGCCGTCCTTGTCCATCTGAATCTTGCGGCTCTTGATGACACCGGCAACATACGGGTCGGTGACAGCGGAGAGCTCGGTGAAGTTCGACAGTGAATCGCCGTGCATGGCACCGGCAGGCATCAACTCATCGGGGACGAGGCCGTAGTGCTTGATGGCATACAGCACGTCACCGAACGAACCGCCTTGCGAGAAGGACACGTCGCCGTGAGTACGGACGGCGGCCTCAGCGCGATCCAAGTAGGTCTTGTAAACAATGTACATTTCCGAGAAGTCATACTCGGGCTTGCCCATACGGAGCAGTTCGGCCTCAAAGAAAGCCAACGAGCTGTAGCACCAGCAGGTACCGGCTTGGTTTTGGTCTTTAACTGAGGTGACAGGCAATTCCTTCACCGTGGTGAACTTGAAGCCTTCGCCTTCTTCCTTGTCTTCAGGTTTCGGCATAGGCGGTTGTGCAACGACGCTGACGCTGAGCATCAAAGCGGTTGCGGTCAATAAATGTTTGAATTTCATAATGTTATGATTTAAAAATTTGGGATTAAAGATTCAAAATTTAAGATTCAAAGTTTTTGCAAAGGTAGGGCTTTTTGTTTATCAAAGCCCCAAATCTTTGCGCATGGCTTTTGAGAGGGCATCCTTATGGAGCGTGAAGAAGATGGTGTATTGGCGCAGGTATTGCTCGGAGCAGTACCAATAGCCTTTGTGCGGGCCAGCGTCGCCCCATGAGTTCTTGATCTTGTAGTATTTGGTGCCGTTCTGGTCTTTGGCGATACCCACGACAAGCATGCTGTGGTCGTCGCCGGCTTCCCAGTTGTCGTAGGCTTGCTGGTGGATTTCATCAGTGACTTGCTTTTCGGGAACAATCTCTTTCCAAAGGTTTTCATTCTTCGGGTCCTCGGGCACAATGCCGATGCCTTCCTTGCGCGAGAAGCCAGGATTGCTGACATCTTGCGCCCAGCCGAGGGTATAACCATGCTCAAGGGCATAGTCGACAGCTTCCATCAGCTTATCAAGCGGCATGTTGTAGGCAGGGGTCCAAGTCCAGTTGTCGGGGATTTCGACCATGCAAGGTTTGTTGTATTCCTTGCTGGTGAAAGAGCAAATTTCAACATAGTTGGCAGGGTCGATGCGATAGGCTTCGGCAAACGACTTGGGCGTGTATTTCTTGCCATCCACCATAAAATCTTCCGGCACTTCGCCGAGATAGGCATCCAAAACACCTTGCACCGCCTTGGGGCCGGCAGGGGAGATTTTCTTGTTGCCGTTTTTGATGATGGCACGGGCCACCGACGAAACGACTTCGTTCATTTCAGCGTGTATGTGGCGTTCCTCGCCAATGACCTTGCCGCTGTAGTCGGCTTCGGGCATCATGCCGTATTTGTCGATCATGTATAGCACATCGCACACCTCGCCACCCTGGCCGAGGGTGTTGTTGCCATGCATGTTGATGAACTTCGCCACCTTTTCCGTCCAGGCGTTGCGGACAACAAACATCTCCGAGAGGTTGAATTCCTTGCCGTACATGCGAAGGATTTCCGCCTCGACAAAGCCAATGCCAGCAAAGCACCAGCAAGTGCCGGAACTACCTTGGTTGTCGACGGGTGTGTGCTTCACGTTGACGGTTTCGGTGATTTGATAGACGGGTTCTTCTTTGGCTTCTTGGGCAAAAAGCGTCGCGCTTGTGCCCAACAGCAGCGCAAAGGCTGCCACATTCAGTAATTTGTTCATATCAAAGTGTTTAGTTGTTGTTACAATTTCATAATCTTGGTGGTCGTGGTGCCGTGCGTCGCCGTGGTTTCCACGAAATAGCATCCTTTGGGAAGTGCCGAGAGGTCGATGGTGACGGTGTTGTCAAAGGTCGTCAGGGTTTTCACTTCTTGTCCAACCACGTTGAAAACCTTGATGTTGCGGAGTCCGTCAGCCTTTACGGTGATGGTGTTCTCGGTTGGATTGGGATAGATGGTGATGTCTTGAACCGAAGCGTGTTCCTCCACGTTGGTGGTCCAGTCCACATCGACGATATTGGACGGGTTGGATTCGATATGAGCGGTGTGTCCTGTGATGTAGTAGTGGTAGGTTTGTGGCGATTCAGCAGTGTTGTCGACGAAGAAGTCGCCAACCACACCATGGGCAATCTGTTCACCGTTGCGGTAAATGTTGAAGCCATCTGCCATCGAGCCTTCTTCCCATTGCAGGATGACACGTCCTTCGTGAATGATGAAGTCGAGGTGTTGGGGAATGATAGTCTTGTTGGTTTCCACGAAATTCAGTTCAGGGTGGCCTTCCACCGAGGCGTACTCCGACTCGCAGTCAGTGTCGCGATAATAGGCACTGACGACGTATTCATAGAGGTTGTCGGGTTGTGTGATGAGGTTGTCGGTATGGGTGGTGTTGGTAAGCAGCTTGATGCGCTTGAATTCCCCACCTTTGGGACGACGATAAATCATATAGCCCGTAACGGTTTCGTCTTCAGGAGCATCCCAGGTGAGCTGAGCCTTTACCGGTGTCGTCATTTCGATACGGAGATTAGTCGGAATGAGACAGGCCGATTCGGGTTGATAGCTGCAAGTATTCGACGGGAGGGTCTCTCCCTCTTCAGTGAAGGCGGTGACATGGTATGTGTGGAAAGTTTCCATCGTGTTTTCATCGACAAAGGTGGTCGAGGTTGTCATAGCATAGAGAAGTCCGTCGCGGAAAACCTGGTAATTAATGCTGTTGTCGACGGCATCCCATGTCAAGGTGACTTGGTCGTCGGCAACGGAAGAGGTCAGATGGGTTCCTAACATCTCTTCGTTCTTGTCGATGCAAGTGTTGTTGGCGATATAGAACAGGCCGTTTTGGATTTCGGAGGCGGAGCCATGGAAATAGGCTTTGGTGTTGCCGTCGGCGTTTTTGATGTTGAAACTGAACTCGTCGATGGCTTGTTCGGGCTGCTGCCAATGGATTTCGATGTGGCCGAGCGGCAACCTTACAGTGCGTGTCGATTGAGTGGATTCGAGAGAGAGGTGGGCCAATTCATCGCCTGCACCATTGAGGAAGGAGAGGGCTCCGTTGTGCCAACCTTCCGGGTCGGCGCAAGTCATCTCGACAGTCCAATCGCACGTGGGACCCAAAAGGACTTTTTCGTCGGTGGCAATTAATCCCTTGGCGTTGTGGACTACCGCATAAACGGTATACTTTACCAAGACGGGCATGTAATAGTCGGTGAAGCTCATTTCGGCACCTGGAGCCACGTTGTCCTCCGTGTAGATGATTTTGCCGTTGCGGGTGACCACAATCTGGTCGATGTTGGTGAGGTCTTCCAAATGGATGTTTTGGGTGGGATTGGTCCAAGTCAGGGTGGCGGCATAGTCGAAGTCGCCGCTGGGCTCAATCGAGAGGTTTTCGGGCTGCATGGGCTGATAATCGTAAACATCGGCAGGCACATAGTTGAACACGGCTTGGGCCCAGCCGGCATAGTCGATTTCGTCGATGACAAACCAGCCGTCGCTGCTGCCGCCCCAACCCCAGTTGAAATGGAAGAGGTCGTTGTCGTCGTAGCCGTCGCAAACGAAGGCATGGCCACCGCTATTGCTGAAGCCTGAGTAATACACGGGCCAACCGATGTCGAACTGGTCTTTGAGCATGTTCTGCCAGTTGACGAGCGAGTATTCGTCGCGGCCCTTGAGGTCGGCGTGGTTGGAGTAGGAGAAATAATGCTGGATGGCGTAGGGCACGTCCCATGAGTTGGCGCCGCTGCCTGTGGGCGAGAACTGCATCTCGACGGCCACTCCGCAATGGTACATAAACAGAGCCACGGCATCGATTTCCTGCTGGGTGGCTCCGAGCAGCTTGTCGGGCATGTGCTCCCAGTCGTAGGTGGTCTCGCCGAAGTTGGCCGATTGCATACCGTAGCCATAACAATAGTAAGAGTGGCTTCCGATGCCTTGCGCGGGGTGGTCCCAACGTTTCATCACTTGACTCATGGCTGTGGCCACGCAACCCGCGTAGCATCGTCCTCCAGGACCGCTGCCAGCTTCAGGAGCATACAAATTGTATGGTGAATCCTGGTTCCATTGGGTTGTGCAGATGTAGTCGACGCCACGGCCTCCGTTGCGCGAGAGCAGTTTGCCGCTCGTCATCACGCTCTGCCATTCTTCTGGGGTACGGTCATCGAGCACGGCATTGCGGCTGGTGCGGGCTTCGATGATTTTGTCCAAGTAGAACATCAGTTCGGGCGATGGGTTCTCCGTGGCAAAAGTGCCCTCGTCTGAGTAACCCACGATGGGGCGGAAACGGTCGTCGGCCGAAACGATGACGAAACCGCCATCGCCCACGTTGAAGGCGTAGAAGCAAGCTTCTCCACGGTTTGACGATCCAGTGTAAACCAGCTGTAAATCTTTGTTTCTCAGATTACTCTCAAAATTTGCGTTGGCAAATTTTTGCCCGATGAATTTAGCTTTCGCCGCGTCAATGGGATGGGCGTTCAGTGCGGTCATGCCCAGCAGCATGACAAGGCTTAATAATAGGTGTCTCTTCATGATAATTGAGTTTATTTAAGTTAATGTTTGTTTGATTTATTCAAGGCTTCAAAAGTAGGAAAATATTCTGAACGGGACTGCAAAAAGGCAAAGAAAAAATCTATAGGGTGATGACTTCGTCCATTTTGATGTCCAAAGGCTCGGTGGGCACTTCGTCGACCAGTTGGAAGTCGAAGCAGATGCCGATGCGTTTCACGTCAAGGTGTTGGCAGAGGAAACGGTCGTAATAGCCGCGTCCGCGCCCGATGCGGTTGCCATTACGGTCGAAGGCCACGCCTGGAACGACAATCAAGTCGAAATCACCATGATAGGGCTCATTCTGAGGCTCCAAAATGTTGAAGTCGCCCACGGCAAAATCGGTGTCCTTGGCGTATTCCACGGGGATGATGTCGTCGCCGACCACGGTGGGCAAGATGATTTTCTTCTTCAGGTGCCATTTTTCGAGGAAGGCTTGGGTTTGCACCTCATCGGGCAGGGCACTGTAAAGCATGATTCTTTCTGCCGTGATGAAGTCGGGATGCCGCTCGAGCTTGGCCAGAATTTGTTCCGACTGCTCGGCTAATTGCTCCTTGCTGTGTTGCTTTTTCAATGTTTTGATGAGGGTGCGCAGTTCTTTTTTTTCCATGATGCGGATGGTTTTAATGGATTTCTTTTTTCATGTCAAGTCCAATGCCGTAGGCTATGGTTGAGGAGGCCGTGAGACTTCGTTTTGGGGCATTGTTGAACCAAGCCACTTTCACGATGTTGTCGTACTCTTCGAGGATGACACCGCCTTCCACTTCCCATCGCGTTGACAAAGGTTGTGGTAATACGGCAAAATAGGAGTTTTCCCCGAAGATTTTGGGCTTTTCGGGCACGATGATGTCGTAGAAAAAGTCTGACATCATGTCTTGGATGATGTAGAAGTTGTCGTTCAATTTTTTGGTTTTGGGCTCCACATGGGGCGAGTGCTTGTAGCCCGCAAAAGTGACCAATTGCGCTTTGTGGCCCAACTTGACGGCTCGGTCGACGATGCACGACGACCCATACATCTTTTCGACCAACAGCGTTTTCCATACTCCGGCAATGGCGAAAGGGTAGTCGTAGCCGTAGGGAACGATGTCGTCGGCATCGCCGTGGAAGGCGAGGATGGGAATGTTGCAGCCATTTAGGTAAGCCGTGTCTGACATGGCACCCCACATGTCGACGAGGCCCTTGATGCTGAAGTCGGTCCTAATGGCGTTGCCGCATGTGTCGATGTCGCCGAGGTTGGGTACCAAAAAGCTGCCGTAAGTGTATGAGGGTCGGTTTTCATTGGTCATGTAAGCGAGGTTGAGCGCGGTGATGGAGCCCGCACTGGCACCCCCGACGAACAGCATGGAGGTGTCGATGCCGAATTCTTCCTGATGCGCGACCAAATAACGCATTGCGGCATGGGCATCCTGCACGGCACGGTAGCCCGCCCGTCCGATGCTGGACATGGTGGGGAGGAAGCCTATCCTGTAGTCGATGGTGGCAGCCACATAACCCAACGAGCTCAGATGTCGGCACCATTGGGTGATGGATTTGTCGTCTTTCGAACCGAAATAGAACGCGCCGCCGTGAATCAACATGACCAAAGGCCGCTTCTTCAAAGTGTCGCCCTCGGGGATGAAAACGTCGAGAAGAAGTTCAATCGGGACTTCGGTTAAGGCCTGGCTCATTTTGAAAATCTTGTCGGAAACAGCCGTTTCGTCGCCCAATTCCGACCAAAACCCCATTACGTTGGCGTATGGGATGTCGTAGATTTCTCGCACGGCAAATACGGTGTCTTGATAGCGCTTGTTCTCAAAGTTTTGAAAGACAGGTGGTTCGTGTTTTTTAAAGTAAAACGAGGCCGATTCGAACAAGTTCAATCGGGCGTAGCCTTCGGCATGTTGGCTGTCCATCGATTCGATGCGAGGTCGGAAAGTCTCTCTCTCGCCGTTGTAGTACAGTCTCGCATTGTGGCCTCTTGCTTCCAATTGGAAAGGAAGGGTGTCGGCCGTTTCTTCCTCCAATGAGAGGTAATGTCCCTTCATGTTCAGGCTGTCGCTGTACTCGACCAAAACCAAGATATCTTGGTCGAGGATGGTACCTATGAAATAGGCAGGTGTCTCAATGACAGGGAAATAGACTCCATTGAGAAATCGGCGTGAATCGGGAATCCCCTCGTTGGCGAAAAGCAGGGCAAACCAAAACGTAAAGACAGCGGTGACTATAAAGCGGCGCATATCAGTATATTTTGCGGCAAAAATACTAAACTCTTGCGAAAAAGGCAAAACCAACCCCTAAAATCCGTATTTTTACGGCATTAAAACGTGGATTCTATGAAAAGATGTGTTTTTATGGCCTTGATTGCCATGCTGTTAGTGGAAGCCTTGCCCGCTCAGGAACATCGCCGCTACGTGTTGAAGTGGAACGACGAGTTCGATGCCGAAACCTTGGACAAGAGGGTTTGGTCGAAGGTTTGGAGAAGCGAGGCGAATTGGGCCGTTCACATGACGTCGGACGAGCGGCTGTACGGGCTTGAGGACGGCGACCTTGTCTTGCGTGGCATGGTGAACGACTTTTTGCCCAACGACAAAGCCCCTTACCTCACGGGAGGCGTGTGGAGCCGCTACAAGAAGTCTTTCGGATTCGGGAGGATTGAGGTGAGGGCCAAGTTCGATGTGGCGCAAGGGTTTTGGCCGGCCATTTGGATGCTTCCCGAGACCAACAATGCCTTGGACTGGCCCTACGGCGGCGAAATCGACATCATGGAGCATTTTCGCGACAATCCTTTTGTAAATCAGACTGTTCATAGCAATTACACGGTCAATTTGGGGCAGCGCAACCGACCTTCGCAGGTGGCTTATCCGGCGTATAAGGTGGGCGACTACAACACTTATGCTATGGAACGCTTTCACGACAGCCTCGTGTTTTTCGTCAACGGGGAACACACGCTCAACTATCCGCGTTTCCGCAAAGGCAATAACGGCCAGTTTCCCTTCAGCCAACACGATTTCTATTTGATTTTGGATGCCCAATTAGGATACGACAGGTCGCCGTCGGTCGACGAGTCGAAACTCCCCGTGGAATTGAGGATTGATTATGTGCGTTATTATGAGGTGGACACCAAGACCGATGCTATTCCTGAACCAAAAGAATATCAGCAGTTTACGAAGAATAAAAAGAAGTATCGGAAAACCGTGTTCAACGCGAAAGAAACTTTCGACAATCCCGACGAATACCGGATTGTGGTCAAATGCGGCAAGGCCACCATTTCGGGCAATGCGGTTTGGGCGCAAAACACATTGCGCCAACTCGTTGACGAACAAGGCATGATTGCCAATTTGGAAGTTCATGATTGGGCGACTTGTCCCTATCGAGGCATCAGTCTGGAAAAGTATGAGAAGAAGTTGACATTCAAAGATTTGAATCGTCTTTTGGAGGTGATGGCATTATATAAGTTGAATTACCTGCAATGGAATGGGGCGGGGTATTGTTCAGAGGAGGAATCTAATCAACTAAGGGAATGCGCGCACGATTTGGGTATTGCCATAGTTCCTGAACTTTCGGCCATTCCCAATGCTGATATCATTGATTTTGAAGACCTTGAAGAGACGTCAGCTTCGAATCGGGTTTTCTTGCATAATGCTTCGAAAAACGGTGGTTGGCTCTTTTTGAGGGGAAGGATTGAGGACGAGTTGGAGGTGATGATGGCTTTCGCCGAACGTTATTGGCAAGGCGGCAATGCAGGCAAAACCGAGGAAGAGGCCGGCTCGCGTTTGGCTAATTTTGAGGAAAAGATGACTATTTGCCGCGAGCGTTTCGAGCATGGTTTGACACGATGAAAAAGCCGATTACCTGAAATCTATCAAAACTGCGGAAAAAATTCCGCGGTTTCAATCGACCATCATCACCTCAAACCCTGCCGTTGCAAAAGTTTCCAATGCGTTTTGCTCGTTGACGAAAATGTAATATGCCTCCACGCCGTCCAGGCTTTCGATGAGCGGCAGCGACTTCTCCATGCCCATCACCATGCAGATGGAGGCCAAGGCATCGGCCCAGACAGAGTTTTCGGCCAACACGGTCACGCTGAGCACGTTGTGCTCCACGGGATAACCCGTTTTCGGGTCGATGCAGTGGGAATAACGCTTGCCGTCGCGTTCCACGTATTTTCTGGTGCTGCCCGAGGTGACCAAACCCTTGTCGCGCACAGCGATGCGGGTCTGCAAGATACGTTCCGAATCCCAGTTTTCGGCCGGTTTTTCAATGCCTACAATCCAAGGCTGGCCATCAGGTTTGCTGCCCCGCGCCATGATTTCGCCGCCCGTGTCGACGAGGTAGTTTTTGATGCCGCGACTCTCCAAAAATCGGGCAATCAAATCAGAAGTGTAGCCTTGGGCTATGGCGTTGAAATCCAATGTGATGTTGGGGTTTTCCTTGACGACTTCACCGTTTTCGATGCGCACTTTCCGATAGTCGACCAGAGCTCGCAGGCTGTCAATCAATTGCGGTGTGAGGCTGTCGCCGCTTTTATAGCTGAAACCCCAAGCGGCCACGATGGGCGAGACGGTAGGGTCAAAATAGCCGTCCGACAAGGTAGCGGCTTGTTGCGCGATGTTGAAATTGTCGATGAAGATGCTGTCGAGCACCACTTTTTCGTTTCGGTTGACTTTCGAGATGACGGAACTATCCACCCAAAGGTTGACCGACAAGTCGACGGCATGGAAAATCGAGTCGATTTCGCGTTGGAAATCACGGTTTTGCTCGTCGTAATAGGTCACGGCATAATAGGAACCTTGCGCCAAACCCTGCAACACGATTTTCTTGGGCTGTTTTCCACAAGCCGTTAATATCGCAACACACACAAAACAAGCCAAAACCTTATGTAACGTATAGCGGCTCGCCCAACTGGACAACCTTAGGTTTCGGCGGATTTGCAATCCGACGGAAATGGGGTTGGTTGTTCCTTGTCCCTTGTCTCTTGTCATAATTTAATTTACAAACTAAACGTTGCGCTCCATTTCCAAGCGAAATTGTCCCAAACCTTGTCGAAAGCGTAAGGCCCGTAGCGGTAGAAAACGCCCGCGCCAACCTTCACCCAAAGCGCGTTGAGCAGGCCTTTCACGACGATACCGCTCTCAAAATAGCCTTTTTCCATCGTCTTGAAGTTCTTCGTGTGGTTTTCGGCGCGTCGCATGTCGCCCCATCCGATGTTGGTGACGAGGGTCAACTGCGGCTGGAACCATTCCGAGTTGGTCTTCCAAAGCATCCCGTTGAAATTGTGGCTCAGGTAAAGTGCCACAAAGCGGTCGCAGAAGAACTCGTCCATGCGCATGGTGCCGAAACTGCCTGGCGCATACAGTCCGAATGGGTCGTAAGTGCCCAAGATGTCGAAGGTTTCCATTACAGGGCAACTTTCGGAGGCATAGCCGGCCTGCAACTGTATCCTGGAAACGCCCCAATAGCGGGTGTAGAAGTTCTTTGAGATTTCGAATTTGATGCGGTCGAACTCGTATTGGCCGCCCAAGATGGGGAAGGAGTGCATGTAGGAGAGCCAAACGATGGGGTAGAGGGTGCCCAGCGACTGGATGCCGTCGGGTTTGCTCAGGAATCTTTCCTTGTAGGCGAAGCGCAGCTTGATTTCGGCGTTGGTGAAATGGGCCGTTGTCAGCGAGTCGGCGGGCGTGTGGAAAAACTGCACATCGTAGTGTTTGCGTGCCGAACTGAGGCTCAGATAGCCTTTGAAATAGTTGGCAAACCGCGAGGAGAACTCTATCTGGGCCATGTTCTTGAACACGTGGATGTTCTCGTAAAACGTGTATTTGTATTCCGATTCCGAGAGCAGGCTTTCCTCAGAAAAGCCTCCAAACTCGCCCATGGCATCCGAATTGTTGGTGAACCGTAGGTTGAGCTCCATTTGCCGCTGAGGGTTTATCCTCCAATTGAGGCCGCCACCATAGTCGAACCGTTTCACGTGGGTCCAATAGCCGCCGAAGGCGTTCAAGCGGATATGTCGCGAGAGGCGTTCGTTGGTGCGGAAGGCCAAGCCGAAATAAACGCCTCGGTGGATCGATAATTTGAAGATATTGTTGAGGTCGAGGTCGATGGGACCAAGGGGCAGTGCGAAATCGTTTACCAGCTTGTCGGTGAGGCCAAGCATACGGTCGAAGATGTTGTTGCCCTCGGTAATCGAGTCGACAAGGTGGTAAGTGGCTATGATTCTTTCCGTTAGGGAGTCGATGCGGTGTTGGTTCCAGAAGGTCTCGTCGCGGTAGGCGGCATCGTTGTCCACCAAGACCTCGATTTCGGAGAACCGCTTTTTGCTCATTTCGGTATTGATTTCTATGTCGGTCAAATAGCTCTTTCCGATGGCAATCATGGGGAAGGTGTTGCCGTCGAGGTCAACCTTCATGCTCGGAAACATCAGGTTGGTGTTGAGCTGTTTCGGAAACCATTGTCCGTCCACTTTTTCGTATAGTTGCTGGATGGTGGCGATGAAGAGGCCTCCTTCGTCGTTGGGCTCGGCTTTCACGCTTTGCAGGGCCCAACCGTCGCTATTGACGGTCATCGTGCCACGCAGTCCCTTGAAGGTGCTGCCGCGCCTCGGGTGGAACGAAATCACATAGAGCGAGTCGCCCTGCCCGATGGGGTTGACGGCTTCCAAAGTGAAGAAATAGTGGTTTTTGCTGCCTTGGCTGATGGGGTTGACGTAATCAGTGCCCGTGATGCCGATGAAGTCGTCGTAGAAGCTGACGCTCTGCATACTGTTGACCAAATAGATGAAGGTCGGGTTCTTCATGCCGGCCACTTTGGTGCCGAGCACATGTTGCAGCTTGCGGTTGGGGGCTTTGAAGAGCACTTCCGAGGCGGTTTCCATCACCATCAAGTCGCTCTTTTTCAGGATACTGTCAAACACCTGCAAGGCTTCGCTGCCCTGGGATTGGCTCATGGCGCTGCCGAATCCGCTGCTGTCGACGGTGATGACCATCTGGTCGTAGATGTTGTATTGGTAGGATTCCAACGAGTTGGGGTTGTTGGCCTTGCGGTGCGCCACCAAGCTGTCGATGATGCGGTGGGCGGGGTTTTCCCCAGCCTCAACGGTCACTTCCTTCAGCTCGAAAGTCTTGGGTGTGAGGGCGATATTGCACTTTTTTTGGTTGGCTTGCAGGACGATTTCCTTGGATTCGTAGCCGATGGACGAAAATTTCACTTTTGTAATGGGTCCATCAGAAACGATTTCGTATTTCCCGTTGATGTCGCTGATGACGCCGCGTTGTCCTTCATTGATGACCACGTTGACAAAGGCCAGGGGCTGGCGGTTGCGCTCGTCGGTCACTTTTCCGCTCAAGTTTTGCGACTGGCCGAAAAGCGATTGTACCGAAAACAGGAAGAAAACGAGGGAAAGGAAGGATAAAACCTTGATGCGATAGTGAGGCTTCATTCTTGTGTCTCAGTTAGATAGATGATTTCGTTGTCGCGTTTCATCAGATATTGCTCGCGGGCCACCTTCTCCATGGTGGCGGTGTCGTTTTGCAGGGCGTTGAGGTATTGCTTGCTTTCCGGCACCAGCTTCTCGTAGTATTCAATCTGCTGTTGCTTGTCATCCAACACTTTCGAGAGCCTGATTTGCTCGAAAACGTTGAATTGGTCGATGAAGAAAATGACGACGAGAAACAGCAATGTGGCGTACACATAGCGGTTGTTGAGTTTGCGTAAGACTTCCCTGAATGTCATGGTGGTTCGTTTTTCAGTGTGCAAAGGTAATATATTTTGACGAACCCATCATCTTTTTTCCTATTTTTGCGCTCATAAAACCATTAAAGTTATCAACAATGAAAAAAGTTATCGCAACAACAAAGGCTCCAGGAGCCATCGGACCTTACAGCCAGGCCATCGAAGCCAACGGCATGATTTTCATTTCGGGTCAATTGCCCATCAATCCTGCCACGGGCGAAATGCCTGAGGGCGTCAGCGCTCAAACCGAGCAGAGCATGAAAAACCTTGAAGCCATCCTCAACGAGGCGGGCTGCACCTTCGACAATGTGGTGAAGTCAGTATGCTATCTCGCTGATATGAGCTACTTTGGTGAGATGAATACGGTGTACGGCAAGTATTTCAAGGGCGACTATCCCGCCCGCGCCGCCTTCGCCGTGAAGGAACTACCCAAGAAGGCCTTGGTCGAAATCGAAATGATTGCCGCGAAATGAAAATCGTCTTTTTGGAGCCGCTCGGACTGAAAGTCCAGCAGATTGAGGCGGCTTGCGAAGGCCTGAAAAAGGCCGGCCACGAAGTCGTCATTTACCCCGACCGCAACGAAAACCTCGACGAGCTGAAACGCCGTGCCGAAGGCGCGGAAGTCGTCATCGAAAGCAATATCCCGCTGCGCAAGGACTTCCTCGACGCTTGCCCCAACCTGAAAATGCTTTCCATCGCCTTCACCGGCTTGGACCACATCGACATGGAGGAATGTGAGCGTCGTGGCATCGTAGTGAAAAACGCGGCAGGCTACAGCACCGAGGCCGTGGCCGAACTGGCCATTGCCTTGATGATTGACCTCTACCGCAAAGTGATTGAAAACGATGCGATTACGCGCCGATGCAACCGCAAGGGCATTATGCCCGGACGCGAAATCGGGGGCAAGACCATCGGCATCGTCGGCATGGGCAACATCGGGCAGCGTGTGGCAAAATTGGCCAACGCTTTCGGCTGCAAGGTGCTGGCTTGGAACCGCACCCCGAAGCAAGTCGAGGGAGTGACCTTCGTCGACAAGGAGACCTTGCTGAAGGAATCCGACATCATCACCCTGCACATCGCCTTGAACAACGACACCCGCGATTTCATCACGGAGAAAGACTTCGCCCTGATGAAGCCGAGCACCTTATTAATTAATACCGCTCGCGGCCCTGTGGTGAACGAATCGGCCTTGGCCGATGCCCTGAAACAAGGCCAAATTGCCGCTGCCGCCACCGATGTTTACAACACCGAACCGCCTTTGAAACCTGAAAATCCTTTGTTTGGCGCACCCAATCTCATCATGCTGCCACATATTGGTTTTGCTACTGAGGAGGCGTTTGTTTTGCGGCTGGGGATTGTCGTCAAGAATGTGGAAGAGATGGGATGGTAAGAGTTTGTGTTTCGGTGAATCATGTAAAATAATACCTGCCAACTTGACCTTGCGGCCAGAGGTTGACGGAATTCATTGATGCGTAATTACAAACTTTTTCCAAAAAAAGCGTCCGCCAACAAAAAGGAACGTCCACCCAACAAAATAAATGGACAACGTAATTCAAACGGGCGAACACACGGGTTGCAAAGGGCGAACACACGGGTTCGCCCCTACGCTTGGGCACGTTTTCGCCTCAACGATACATATCGATTTTCGGCCGATAAATCATGTCCGCTGTGACGAAGGCCTCCTTGAATTTCGGCTTGACGCGGCGCAGGCATTTCTCGGCCTCCACGCGGTTGCGGAAATTGCCGGCGCGCAGGCGGAAATATGGCTCCACGTAGGTCAGGTAGATGGGAATGTCGGGGAAAGCCTTTTCAAATTGGCTTTTTACGGCTTTGGCATGGTCCAACGCCTCGTTGCCGATTTCCATGAAGATGTGGATGCGGTAGCCGCTGAACGAGCTGTCGACATAATAAAGTGAACGTTGTTTGGCGATGAGGCTCTCTATGCGGCTGTCTTGGTCTACGTAAAGCGAGCCGTAGCTTTGGGCAAAACTTGCCGCAGCCAAAGCGAGGAATAAGGACAATATCAAAATCCGTTTCATATCAGGGTCGTTTTATGGCGCAAAAATACTATTATTCTGTCAAATCCGTCGTTTTTTATTATTTTTGCGGCTGAAATAGTAATGACGATGCCCAAACTTTTGCTTTATATCACCCTGAAAGGGACATGGATTTTCCTGATTTTTGGGACCGATAGCAATGAAAATCGGATACATGTTCATGTGGGCAGGAAAGACACGAAGCATTATTGTAAGATATGGCTTCAGCCCAAGGTGGAACTGAGCAAGGCTGGAGACCTGGACAATGCAGAATTGAAGGAAGTGCTTGAAATTGCCGAACAATACAAGGATGATTTGGTGAAGCAATGGAATGACTATATGAATGGAAAGTTGAAAATGAAAATTGTGAGAAAATGACAAATAAACCGAAAATAGAGGGCTTTTGGGACGTGGAGCCTGAAATCAAGGACATTTCGTTCCCAATGCGTGGAAAAATCCAGATTGCACTTGTTGACGGACGTATTATCATCATGCCATTGGCGGCTTTTCCGAGCATCAAGAGGGTTCCTGTAAAAGAACGCAGCCATTGGTATCTGACGGGAGGCGGATTCACTTGGGATTCGTGTCCGGAAGTGATTCATATAGAGCAAGTTCTTGGTAATTTCCAACGCTATGGCCATGAACAGTAACCTTGATGCCAATGCTTCCCATTTGAGCAAGGCCGAGAAAGATCTCGAAAACGCCCTGCGCCCCGACTTGTTTGACAGCTTTGCCGGACAAAAGCAAGTGGTTGACAACCTGCGCGTTTTCGTGAAGGCCGCCGCCCAACGCGGCGAAGCCCTCGACCATACTTTGCTGCACGGCCCTCCGGGCTTGGGCAAGACAACGCTTTCGCACATCATCGCGCACGAGTTGGGTGTGGGCATGAAGATGACTTCAGGCCCCGTGTTGGACAAGCCGGGCAACCTTGCGGGCTTGCTCACCAGCCTCGAACCCAACGATGTGCTGTTCATCGACGAGATTCACCGCCTCAGTCCCGTGGTGGAGGAATATCTTTATTCCGCCATGGAGGACTTCCGCATCGACATCATGCTGGAAACCGGCCCCAGCGCACGCAGCATCCAAATCACGCTGAATCCCTTCACCTTGATTGGCGCCACCACCCGTAGCGGCTTGCTTACGGCTCCCTTGCGCTCGCGCTTTGGCATTAATCTGAGGTTAGAATATTACGATGCGCACACTTTGGCTAAAATCGTGAAACGCTCGGCGGGCATTTTGCGCGTGCCCATCGACGACACGGCGGCTTTTGAGATTGCCCGACGCAGCCGTGGCACACCGCGTATTGCTAACTTGCTCTTGCGTCGCGTCCGCGACTTCGCCCAAATACAAGGCGACGGCACCATCACCATCGACATCGCCCGCATCGGACTGAAGGCCCTCAACGTGGACGAGCACGGCCTCGACGACATGGACAACAAGATTCTCTCCACCATCATCGACAAGTTCAAGGGCGGCCCCGTGGGTGTGAACACCATCGCCACGGCGGTGGGCGAGGACCCTGGCACTATTGAGGAGGTTTGCGAACCTTTCCTCATCCAAGAAGGTTTCATTATGCGCACGCCCCGTGGCCGCGAGTGTACCGATTTGGCATACAAGCACTTGGGGAAGACACGGTTTTCGCCTACCGGCGAATTGAAGCTGTTCGAATAGTCGAAGTAAGGCTAACCTTCGAGTTCCAATCGGATGATTTCCCAAAACATGCCCATTCCCACCTCTAAAATGTCGTCGGGGAAGTCGAACAGCGCATCGTGAAGGGCGGGTTGCTCCAAGCCTGAGCCGAGGCCGAAAAATCCTATGGGACAAACACTTCCGAACCTTCCGAAGTCCTCCGACCAGCGGAAGGGCGTTTCCAAATGGCCAAGGTCCAATTCAAGGTTTGTTGCAGCCTGTTCTATGGTTTTCACACAATTCGGGTTGCTGTTGGTGGCGGCGAAGGCTTCGTGTTCGCTGAAGCTGAAATCGAAGAGGTGGTCTTTGGCCTTGGCGCGGCAAAGCTCGATGATTTCGGTGGCCATCAGTTCAAGGTTTTTGTCGTTGAAGCTGCGCAGTGTGAGCCAGATTTCGGCATGGCCGGGCGCAACGCCGAAGGTTTCTTCACCCAACAGGGCATGGGTGATGACGAAGGTGGTCAGTGGTTTTACGGCAGCCAATTGCTCGCGTTTTTTCTCCAACAGGTGGATGAGTACGGCCAGCAATTCCGATGGGTTGTGACCCGTTTCGGGCTGTGAGGCATGTGCTGTGCGACCGTCGAAAGTCATCTTGAGGCCAAACGACGCAGCCGCAAAACAGCCTTCGCGCACCATCACTTTGCCTTTCTCGAAGCCTGGCAAATTGTGCAGACCGTAGGCCACGTCGGGCTTGATGCGTTCAAATTGCGGGTCGTTGATGACGGCTTGCGCTCCTTGACCGGTTTCCTCGGCAGGTTGGAAGAGCAGGACGACCTCACCTTGGTCGGGGCGTTGCTCGCCGAGCCATTGCGCCAGTCCGCAGAGGATGGTGGCGTGTCCGTCGTGGCCGCATTTGTGCGAAACGCCTTGGTTTTGTGAACGGTAGGGAATGTCGTTGGGTTCGGGGATATGCAATGCGTCAATGTCGCCTCGGATGAGGATGCGCTTGCCTGGCTTTGCGCCTTTATAAACAGCTGCCAAACCATAGCCGCCGATGTTTTCGATTATCTGGTCGGGTTGGGTTTGGCGTACCCATTCGTTCAATATCTTGTTGGTCAGCACTTCCTGCCCCGAAAGCTCAGGATGCGCGTGAAGGATGTGCCGCAGTTCGATAAGGTTTTGCATGGCGTTGTTTCTTTGCGGCAAAGGTAGTGCTTTTTCTTATCAAATTGGTGCAATAGGTATGGTAAAATTCCGTACTTTTGCAGCTTCTTTCAAAATCAGCAAAAAACACCTCTATTATATGGATTACAACTTCAACGAAATCGAGAAAAAGTGGCAGCAATACTGGCGCGACAACAAAATCTATAAGGTTGATATTGACTACAATAAGCCGAAATTCTATGTCTTGGATATGTTCCCGTATCCCTCGGGCGCGGGTCTGCACGTAGGTCACCCGTTGGGCTATATCGCCTCGGATATTTATGCAAGATACAAAAGGCTGAAAGGCTTCAATGTGCTCCACCCGATGGGCTACGATGCCTACGGTCTGCCCGCCGAGCAATACGCCATCCAAACGGGTACGCATCCCGCCGTGACGACAGAAAAGAACATCAACCGCTATCGCGAACAAATGGACAAGATTGGTTTCTGCTACGACTGGGACCGCGAGGTGCGCACTTGCGAGCCGGGTTATTACAAATGGACGCAATGGACTTTCCTTCAGTTGTTTAAGTCGTTCTATTGCTATGGCTGCCAGAAGGCCCAGCCCATCAGCAAATTGATTGCCCGCTTCGAGGAAAAAGGCACGGAAGGCCTCAATGTGGCCGAAAGCAAGCCGTTGAGTTTCACCGCCGCCGAATGGAAGGCGATGAGCGAGAAAGAACAACAAGAGGTGTTGATGAACTACCGCCTTGCCTACCAAGCCGAGGC
>CADCML010000035.1 GCA_902802535.1 uncultured Bacteroidia bacterium | reverse complement strand
GCCTCCGCAGTTTTGAGGTCGTAATCCGCAATGTCAATCCAATATGCTACTTTGTCATTTACCATAATGATGGTTGTTACCGTTGCAAAAGTACTAAATTTTTCTGAATCGATAACTCTTTCCAATAAAAACACTCTGACCGAAGTTACCCATATAAGCTAACGCTATTGTCTCGTCTCACTATACTTCAACCCCAAAGTATAGTATTGAGGCTCGACCTCCGCACCTGTCAGTTCCACCTCCAAGGCACAGTCTTCCTTAATCAGGCTTTTGAGGAAAAGCGTTTCGATGCGCTGCTCGCCTTCCTGCAAGTCGCTGAGCGAATAGTATTCCTCCGTTAGCAGGCAGGGTTGTTGCCCGTTTTCGATGATGCGCACACGGAGCCACATGTCAGTCACCCTGCCTGGACCCAGATTGTGCAAGTCAACCGCCAATTCGCAGTCAGCCTTGATGAACACCGAAGTCGGCTTCGATTCAAACTTTACGCCTTTCATGAGCAGGCACGGCGTGTCGTCGACGGGAACGGCCTCCATCCGAGCCTCCCAATAATCCTCGGGAATCTGCCCGATCTGCCAACCCTCCATAGTGGTTTCCAGATAAAAATACCTTTTCCCCTGGAAGGGCAAATAGCGTTCGGCCTCCACTCCGTCGCAATGCACGGCAATGGCCATGTGCTCGGGCAACACCAGTAGGACGAAATCGACGTTCATCTCGTAGAGCAAGGCTGTCAACAGGGCCACTTTGTCCTCGCAGTCGCCGCAACCGTCCACCAAGGTTTCGATGGGGTAACGCACATATTCGTCGGTGCCTTTGCTGTCGGCATCGTGGGCGTATGGCAACGACTGTACGAAAGTGAGTGCCAAATCGATTCTTTCCCGCTCGGAGTTGGCGTTGCGGCTAAATTCATGCGCTACAGCCTGCATCACGGGGCGGTCGTGCTCCGACAGCATGAAACTGTAGTAATTGGGCGGCAATTCGTCGTTTTGGAATCGGTAACGATAGGCCAGATGCTCACGCTCATACCGAAAATAACTGTAAAGCTGTTTGCTGATATTCAAAGAGATGGTGCAGTTTTTCTTGTTGTATTCCCAAGTATGCTCCACCTCAAAATAGCCGTCGTGCTCCACCACCGAATGTGCTGCGGCGGTGAAGCTGACGAAGGCCAATAATAATATAAGGTGCAAACGCGCTTTCATGGGATAGTTTATTTTCCCATGCTAACGCAGGAATCGTGCTAAAATTGCGTCACATTACTTACCCCAATAATGGAATTCCTTCACTTCCTTCAGCAACTCCTTGACGGCGGCTTCCAACTGTTCATCCTCGCCCTTCGCCATCTTCTCAGGGGTATTGCGCACCTTGACATCAGGTTCTAATTGGGTGTTTTCCAACCAGTTGCCTTGCTCGGTACGGTAACCGACCACGGGCAGACCAAAATACAGCGATGGGTCTTGCAGGGTTTCCCAAGTCACGCTTGACATGGTGCCGGGCACGGGCATTCCGACGAGGCGGCCCATCTTCTTGTACTTGTATACCCACGGTGTGCCGTGCGCATTGCTGTAGTTGGCCTCGCCGATAATCATCACCGAGGGCTTGTTGTAGCGTCGCGAAGGCATCACGCAGGCCACGCTGTCGTTGATGACCTGTTCGAGGTATTTCTCGCCGCTGAAGAGGATTTCGATGTCCTCGTGCAGACGACCACCGCCGTTGAAGCGCGTGTCGATGACAATGCCGTCGCAAAGGTTGTACTTGCCGAGAATTTGCGAATACACGTCACGGTAACTGGCATCGCCCATGCTGCGGATATGCACATAGCCGAGGCGACCGTTGGAAAGCTTCTTCACAGTTTCCTCATTGTGCTTCACCCAACGGTTGTAGAGCAGTTCGTTCATCGCGCCGTGGCTGATGGGTTTCACGGTCTCGTCCCAAGTCTTGCCTCCGTCCTTGATGGTCACCAAAACGGTTTTGTCGCGCTTGTTGTTGAGCAGCGGATAATAGTCCATATCTTTCGTGATTTCCACGCCGTCAATCTTTTCGATAATGCAACCTGCTTTCACCTTGGAGTTTTTCTTGTCGAAGGGACCGCCTTCCACCACCTCATCAATCTTTAGGCCGTCGCCCTTGTAGTCCAGGTCTAAGAGAACGCCAAACTCAGCCGTGGCATCGCCCTTGCTTGAGGGACGGTAGCCCGAACCCGTGTGCGACACATTCAATTCGCCCAAAATCTCGCTCAGCATTTCGCTGAAGTCGTAGTTGTTGTTGATATGCGCGAGGAAAGGCTGATAGGCTTCCTTCATCATTTCGAGGTCAACGCCGTGGTGGTCTTTCATAAAGAAACGCTTCTCGGTTTGCAAAAACACGTGGTTGAACATGTATTCGCGCTCGGCGGCGAGGTCGAGTTCCATGGTGGCGTCGTATTTTATTGAGGTCGACTTGCCGCTCTTGTCCACCTTTTGCAGGTTGCCGCCCGAAAGCAGGAAGATGTTGTCGCCATTCACGGCCAAACGCGCACCGCCTTGTCCCATCTTCTTCAACACCTTCATCGACTTTTCGCGCACGTCGAGTTCCCAGAGGTCATAACCCTTCTCAAACGAAGTCATGAAATAGAGTTTCTCACCGTCCTTTGATAAAGCCATACCGCTCAGGTTCGACGACATGGGTGTCAAGCGAATGACGCGGTCTTGCAGGTGCTCCAAATCAACTTCTATCTTCTTGTCTTCCTTGGGTTTATCCTCTGTTTCATCCTTTTTCTCGTCTTTCTTGCCCTTTTTCTTGTCGCTCTTTTCGTCTTTTTTTGCCTCGTCTTTCTTGTCGTCCTTCTTGCCTTTTTCGGTCTCTTTCAGCAGGGCGTATTCCTCTTTGCTGAGGCGGAATTTGTCATACGCTTCTTGGTTCAAGAAAGCGATGAAAGCATCCCTTTGGCTACCCCATGAGGCATGGGAACGCATACCGTATCTATCTGAATTGTAAATGATTGCATTACCATCCAACACCCACTGCGGGTCATCGTCGAAATAGGCACTCTCGGTGATGTTGTAAATCTTTTGGTCGCCATTGGCTGACACGATACCGACATCGGAATAGGGGTCACGCATGTGGGTAATCAAGGATATGGCGAACCATTTTCCGTCGGGTGACCATTCATAACCTATGCTGCCGTAATGCTGCGTGCCATCGGTGATTTGGCGCACTTCCTTGGTTGCTATATTATAGACTTTCAGAATGTTACGATTCTCAATAAAAGCAATCTCCTTGCCATCGGGTGAATAGTCGGGATTGCTGCGCTCGATGCCATCGTTCGGGAACAGCGGCTTCTCGTCAATCAAAGTGGCGTAGGCGAAGTTGAAGTCCTCCTTGCGCTCGATGGTGGCTTGGTAAATGTTCCAGTAGCCATCGCGCTCCGAGGCATAAACTACGGTGCGGCCGTCTTTCGAGAACGAAGGGCTACGCTCAGCCTGCGGCGTGTGCGTGATTTGTTTGGTGGTGGCGTATTCATCCACGCCCGTCACGAAGACTTCGCCGCGTGAAACGAAGGCAATCAGTTTGCCATCGCTGCTCAGGGCGAAGTTGCCCGCGCCCTTGAAATCTTGCTTCACCAGCTGTTCGGGTTCCTGGTCGTTCACAATCTCAATGTTCACTTTTTGCGGTTCACTGCCAATGCGTTGCGTGTAGATTTCGCCCATGTAACCGTAGCACAACAATCCATCATTGCTCACCGAAAGGAAACGTACAGGATGGGTCTCGAAGTGCGACACTTGCTCCACCTTTTCCAAATCGTTGGCGGGTGCCTTATACACGTTGAAATTGCCATTGTTGCGCTCGCTCAAAAACACGACATCCTTATAGCCGGGCAAATAACAAGGGTCACGGTCCTCGCCCACATTAGTGGTCAGGATGGTATGGGTCTTTTTATTGGCGTTGTAATACACGATATCGCGCGCCACGGAAGAGGTGTGGTGCTTGCGCCAGACGTTCTCGCTGCCTTTGCGGTCGTAGTAGAGGAACGACTTGCCGTCCTTGTCGAACGACATCCCCGACACCGGCACGGCCACCACCTGCTCGGGGCGACCGCCTTCCACTTTTACCTTATATAATTCGGTGATCCAACCTGAGGCAAACTGGACGTTCTTTGCCGACTTCTGAATCTGCGCCGTAAAATAAACCTCCTTCCCATCAGGAGAAAAAGCGCGAGGTGCTTCGCTGGCAGAATTGGTTGTAACACGTTGTGCCACACCGCCTTCCGACGACACTACATAAATGTCGAAGTTGCCGTTGCGGTCGGAGGCAAAGGCGATTTGTTTGCCATCAGGCGACCAGACAGGCCTAGTTTCACACGAAGGATTAGTGGTGATTTGCAGGGCTTTACCGCCATTCACATTCACCACATAGATGTCACCTTTATAGCAAAAGGCGATTTTGTCGCCCTGAGGCGAAATGACGTTGTAGCGCATCCACAGGGGCTGCGCAGAGAGTTGAAATGTTGCCGCTAATAGGGCAATGAGAATCAGTTTTTTCATTGTTGTTCTATATTTAATTGTTTATCATTACTTTACAATTTATTTTACTTCAAATCTTAATGCCATTTCATCCTCCAAAAACAATTCCAGCATGTCTCCAACATGCACCATACCCACACCTTGCGGCGTTCCAGTGAAAATGCAATCGCCTACATTTAAGGTGACGAAGCGCGAAATATGGGAAACGATGCGGTCGAAGGTGAAAATCATGTCGCGGCTGTGGCCTTGCTGTGCCCATTTGCCGTTGAGTTTCATGCCGAAGGCGATGTCGTCAGGATGTTTCAATGTGTTGATTTTCTTGAAACTGCCCATTGGGGCGGAGTAGTCGAAGGCCTTGGCGATTTCCCAAGGGTGGCCTTTTGCCTTGCATTGGCTTTGCAAGTCGCGGGCGGTGAAGTCGATGCCCACGGTGATGGCGTCGTAATATTCAGAAGCTTGCGATTCTCGGATGTTTTTTCCTGATTTGCAGACACGCAGCACCAATTCCGTTTCATAATGGATTTCTTTGCTGAAATCGGGATAAGGGAACGCCTCGCCCGCAGGCAACAACGCCGTTTCGGGCTTCATGAAAAACATGGGCTCGGTCGGCAGGTCGTTGTCCAACTCCTTGATGTGCGCCAAGTAATTCCTTCCTATGCAAATGATTTTCATGGTCTTAATGTTTTACTTTTTTGCCACCCATGCGCAAACGGATGGCCGTTACCACCTTTTTCGTATAACGCGGGAAGTCGTTTTTCATGATCCAGTCGTAATAAGGTGGTTCCATGCGGAAGACATCCTCCACCCGTTTGCCTTTGTGCTTGCCGAACATGAATACCTCCTTGCCCTCCTCGTCGAAGATGATTTGTCCCGAAAGGTCGGCGTTTTTGTGGTGGGCCGAAAACTCGGCCAATTGCTTCATATCGTTGGTCGGGCCTTGCGATTTGTTTCCCTTAGCGTCTTCAAAATCAACGCCTTGGTATTTGTCAAGCATGGCACGAAGCACATCGTAGGTAGCCTTGGTGTCGGCAATTGCGCCATGCGCGCCTTCCAGTTCGGCGTGGCAGAAGAACCGGTAAGCACCTTTCAACGTGCGCGGTTCCATCTTCATGAAAATGTTCATCACGTCGATGAAGCCTCGGTCCTTGAGGTCGAAGTCGTAATCGACACGCAGGAATTCCTCCACCAATAGGGGCAGGTGCCCGCGAGGTCGGCGTTGCCGATGAATTGGGCGATTTCCTTGGCTTTTTCGCGGAATGTGGGCTTGTCGGCCACCATTTCGTTGGTGTAGCCATGCACCGACGTCGACTCGGCTGAGATGGGAATTTCGGGGTTCAACAGCCAAACGCGCTGCTCTTCATCGCCGTTCACGTTGATTTTCAACACACTCATCTCCACGATGCGGTCGTGCGAGGTGTTCAAGCCCGTCGTTTCCAAGTCGAAAAACGCGATGGGTCGTTTCAGATTCAGTTCCATTGTTTTTCAGATTTGACGGCAAAAATAACACATAAAACGCTTCGATATTCATTTTTTTCTTACTTTTGCCCCACTTTTCAAACAAAAATGAACATTTAGAAAGTATCAAATTATTGAAAGACATGATGGAAGAAAATGAAATGAAAGAGAAAGACGAACTGTTCTCGAAGGCAGTGAAAGCAGGAAAGAGAACCTACTTTTTCGATGTGAAAGCCACAAAAAACGACGAGAAGTACATCACCATAACTGAAAGCAAGCGCCGTTTCGATGAAGACATGCAACGCTTCTTCTACGAGAAGCACAAGATTTTCCTCTACAAGGAGGACTTCGAGAAAGTGTCGAAGGGTCTTAGCGACGCCATCAACTTCGTTGAGACGGGTGTTTATCCAGCCGACTACTACGACCAGCCGGAACCCACCCCACGCCGCTACGACAACGTGGATGGCGAAAAACACGTCAGCGAGATTGACAGCGCCATCGACAAATGGTTCGACAACTTGGACAAATAAACTTTTTCAAGACATTACAAACCAAAAAGACCGTGGGAACGCGGTCTTTTTTCTTTTGCCCCGACCGAGGCTGTCAAAACTTATCAACATTTCCTTGCGTTGTTGATAACTTTCCAAAACTGCCTATAATAAAATGCGCCAAAATCCGTACTTTTGTAGCGCAAAACGAAACGAAACATGGGCAAGACTATAGCAATTGCAAATCAGAAAGGTGGGGTGGGGAAAACCACCACCGCCATCAACCTGGCGGCAAGTTTGGCCGTCCTTGAATATAAGACGCTCCTCATCGATGCCGACCCGCAGGCCAATGCGACTTCGGGCGTGGGCATCGACCCGAAATCAGTTGAGACCAGCATCTACGAATGTATCATAGACAATGTTGACCCTGGAACCGTCATCACCGAAACTGAGACCCCCAATCTGTTCCTGATTCCGGCCCACATCGACTTAGTGGGCGCCGAAATCGAGATGATCAATCTGCCCAACCGTGAGCAAAAGATGAAAGCCGCTCTTGCCGAAACCAAGGAAAAATTCGATTTCATCATTATCGACTGCTCGCCTTCGTTGGGGCTGGTCACGGTGAACTCACTCACCGCCGCCGATTCGGTCATCATCCCCGTACAATGCGAATACTTTGCCTTGGAGGGATTGGGCAAGTTGTTGAATACCATAAAGATAGTACAAACCCGCCTGAATCCCAACCTTGAGATTGAAGGCATCCTGCTCACCATGTTCGACACGCGCCTGCGCCTTTCGAAACAGGTCGTCGAGGAGGTGAAGATGCACTTCCAGGACATGGTCTTCAACACCATCATCAACCGCAACACCCGTTTGGGCGAGGCCCCCAGCTTCGGCAAATCCATCATTATGCACGATGCGGCCAGCGTCGGTGCCATCAATTACCTGAACCTTGCCCGCGAAATTTTGGAAAAGAATCACATCACCACTAACGCATAACCGCCATGGCAGACAAGAATAGAAGAGCCCTCGGGCGCGGCCTCGACGCCATCCTGCAAAGTCCCGAAACCGACATCACCAGCAAGGACATCTCCGGGGATTTCGTTGCGGGAGCCATCGCCGAAATCGACATCAACCTCATTGAGACCAATCCTTTCCAACCCAGAACCGAATTTGACGAGACCGCTTTGAGAGAGTTGGCCGAATCCATCAAAGAACAGGGTGTCATTCAACCTGTTACGGTGAGAAAACTGGGTTACAACAAGTATCAGCTTATATCGGGCGAACGTCGTCTGAGAGCCTCCAAACTGGCAGGCCTCACCCAAATTCCGGTCTTTATCCGCGTGGCCAACGACGAGCAGATGCTGGAACTGGCACTTATCGAAAACATTCACCGCGAAAACCTGAATGCTATCGAGGTGGCCATTTCGTACCAGCGGCTCATTGATGAATGCAGTCTGACGCAAGAGGAAGTGAGCGAAAAAGTGGGGAAGAGCCGTAGCGCAGTGGCCAATTTCTTGAGACTGTTGAAGTTGCCCGCCGAGGTGCAAATCGCCATCCGCGACGGACACATCACCATGGGACATGCCCGCGCCCTCATCAACATTGCTGACAAGGAGCAACAACTGAAGCTTTTGCAACAAATTGTCGAAGGCGAAATGAACGTCAGGCAGACCGAGGAACTGGCCGAGAAAGCCAAGAATCCTGAGGCCAAGGAAAGAAAGCAGACCAATTTCATCCCCGAGCACTTCAAGAGCAAGATCAAGACCTTGTCGCAAACGCTCAACACCAAGGTGAAGGTGAAGCGCGACGTGAAAGGCCACGGCAGCGTCGTCATCGACTTCAAGGACGAGGCCGAGTTTGACCGCATCATGGAACTCTTCAACAAGAAATGAACCGCCATGACGCGCCGCCTGCTGTTACTTTTCGGCCTCATCGTGTTCGTCGCCTTTCAGCAAACGGAAGCCCAGAACGTGGTGTTAGACACCGTAGGCAACGCCGTCATCACCGCCGACACCATCGTCAAGGAAACGAAATCTGCCAAACGCCCAAAAGTCAAGAAGCCGCATAGTCCGGTGAAAGCCACCATCATGTCGGCCTGCCTGCCTGGATTGGGGCAAATCTACAACGGCAAGTGGTGGAAGGTGCCCATCGTTTACGCTGGATTGGGCGGTATCGGTTATCTGGTCTACAGTAACAACTACGAGTTCCGTTCCTATTTGCACGCCTACGAGTTCAAGACCGGCGACCTGCCCGAAGGCGCGACCTTGACCACCTATGAGACCGATTTGGCCAACAAATACGCCGACAGCCAGCTAAAGACTTACAAGGATTCGTATCAACGTAGTTTTGAGCTGTATACCATGCTGCTTGTGGCTTGGTATGGTCTCAATGTCTTGGATGCTTGCGTTGACGGTCACCTCTATAATTACGACATCAGTGACGACCTCAGTTTCAGCATCGACCCGTATCTGAAGCCAGCGGAAACACCTGTGCCGATGCCGCAATATGCCCAAGTTGGGCTATCGTTTAAGTTAAACTTTTAGCCATGAAAATCGCTCTAATAGGATACGGAAAGATGGGCCATGAGGTGGAGAAAGCCGCCCTTGCCCGACAGCATAGCATCGTTGTCACCATCGACAATGCCCAAGAATGGAAAGAACGCTTTGACCTGCTGAAACAGGCCGACGTCGCCATCGAATTCAGCCAGCCCGACCAAGTGGTGGCCAACATCCACCGCTGCTTTGACCTGCATCTGCCCACCGTGGTGGGCACTACGGCTTGGCAAGACCACTTCGAGGAAATCAAACAACGGTGCTTGGCCGAGCAACAGAGCCTTTTCACTGCGCCTAATTTCAGCATCGGGATGAACATCATGTTTTTGCTCAACAAACAGTTGGCGAGGTTTGCGGAGCAATACGGCTACCAGCTCTCGTTGGCCGAAACCCACCATATCCACAAGTTGGACAAACCCAGTGGCACCGCTGTGAAGTTGGCCAACGACATCATGGCCGTCGACCACGACTACGACCGCTGGAGCATCGACGCGCCCTCCGACCACACTTTATATATTAATGTCGTGCGCGAGGGCGAGGTGTTTGGCATCCACAGCGTCAATGCGCAGTCTTCCGCTGACAGAATTACCATCACACACGAGGCCTTCAACCGTCAAGGATTGGCTGCTGGAGCTTTGGCCGCTGCCGAATTCCTCGTTGGAAAGACCGGTGTTTTCGGGATGGAGGATCTGTTTCGGAATGTTTGATTTTGCCAAAATTTAACCACGTTAAATCTAAAAAAACTGAAAACTATGATACGATTGGAAATCTGTGCCAACGGCATCAAGTCGTTGCAGAATGCGATGGACGGCTGCGCCCAGTGCGTGGAGTTGTGCGAATGTCTCGAAGTGGGTGGCGTGACGCCCTCGTTCGGCACTTTGGCGAAAGCCATTGACATTTCTTTTATCCCGATGCGCGTGCTGATCCGTCCGCGACCGGGCAACTACATCTACGACGAGGACGAAATCGACATGATGAAAACCGACATCATGCTTTGCAAGAAACTTGGTTTTGAAGGTGTGGTCATCGGAGCCTTGAACAATAAGGGAGAAGTTGACATTGAGGCGATTAAGGCTTTGATGGAGGCGGGCGAAGGGCTGAAGTTCACCTTCCACCGCGCCATCGATGCCTGCGTGAAACCTTTCGAGGCCGTTGAGAAACTCATCGAACTCGGTTTCGACAAAATTTTGACCTCGGGCGGCAAGCCCACGGCCCTTGAAGGTGTCCCGATAATTGCGGAGATGCAGTTACGCTACGGCGACCGAATCGCCATCATGCCCGGCGGCGGCATCAACCTCGGCAACGTGAAGGACATCTTGAATATGACGGGTGCGGTGCATTGTCACGCCTCGTTGGCGCATTGGGTGCCGCGCTTCAATGAGAAACTCTATCCCAATCAAAAGGACGCGACGGGTGCCACAATGGTCTGGACCGAGTCGAATAAGGATTTGATTTACGAAATGGAAAAGATGTTGAATCCGTTTTAATCTGTCACAAAACCAACAAAACTGGCAAAACTTTGTTTGGGTGCGGCTCGGCAACCGCCTTGCCGCCGGAAAGGAGCTGGTTGGCGACTTTCTGTGTAAGAAAATGGTTTTGAAGGTTTTGCAAGTTTTGTGAAAAAAGAAAATATGCCATGAAAAAAGTATTCTCTTGTTTGTTGGTTTTAGCCGTTTTTGTTGGCTGCCAAAAAAATGAAAAGCTGAACGTTGTCGTGCAAAACCTCAACCAAGGCTGGACGCTCACGGGCGACACCTTAAATATTAATATGCAGGTCGATGTGCCTTCGGTGGTGCAGCAAAGCCTCTACGAAAACGGCCTGATCCCCCATCCTTATCTCGGCACGGTGGAAAACCAATTGCTCTGGATTTCCGACCATCCTTGGGACTTCACTTTGCATTTCAATGCGGACAAGGAATTGCTTGAAAAAGAGAATGTTGAACTCGTCTTTGAAGGCATTGATACATACGCTGATGTTTCCTTGAACGGTGAAAAATTGTTTTTTGCCGACAACCAATTCCGCGCATGGAAACATGAAGTGAAAGACTTGCTGAAGAAGAAAGACAACCTTTTGGAAGTGCATTTCCTTCGTTATGACAGCACGCAATTGGCTTTGTATGAGCAACATCAGCCAAAATTGCCGGAAAAATACGCCGTCACGCGCAAAGCACCCTATCAGCATGGCTGGGACTGGGCGCCGAAGTACAAGAATGTGGGCATCTGGAAACGGGTGGAATTGATTGGTTGGTCGAATGCGAAATTGCAAGATGCATATATTCTCACAGAAAACATTGATAACGAGAAGGCTACGATGCGTTTATGCCTCGATTTGGAAAGTAAGGCTGAAGGAAATTACGTGGCGGAAATCTATGTCAATGGTGAGAAAAACAGCCAGAAAAACATACACCTTAATGGCGGTACCCAAAATGAGATCCTGAACTTTGAAATTGAAAATCCAGAATTATGGTGGCCAAACGAGATGGGCGAACAACCGCTTTATGTCTTTGATGTTCTCCTAAAAGACGGGGATAAGGTTTTGGATTTCAAGAAAATATGGTCTGGTATTAAAACCTTCGAGATGATCGATGAGCCTGACAGCATCGGGCGGGCGTTCTATTTCAAGGTAAACGGTGTGCCATTCTATGCCAAAGGCGCGAACTACATTCCCGAGGAGATGATTGAGACCTGGAATGATGTTGACCACACGATTCGTCTTTTGGAGCAAGCCAAAGACGCTCATTTCAATATGTTGCGCGTATGGGGCGGTGGCATTTATCCCTCCGATGACTTTTTCACGCTTTGTGACAAACTCGGCATCTTGGTTTGGGAAGACTTTATGTATGCCGGCACGATGTATCCGTACGACGAGGCTTTCTTAGAAAACGCCCGAATCGAGGCGGAGGAGCAGGTGAAGCGTTTGGCTTCGCATCCGTCGTTGGCTCTGTGGTGTGGCGGAAATGAGATTTCGGAAGGCTACTACAACTGGGGTTGGCAAAAGTCACTGAATTGGTCGGAAGAAGATGACAAAGCGATAAAGGCAGGTTATGACAGATTGTTTGAAGATATTCTGCCTCAGGCTGTTGCACAATTTGACGGCACACGACCCTATTGGCCCAGTTCGCCCTCAAAAGGCTGGGGACGACCCGAAAGCCTGACTGAAGGCGATGTGCATTATTGGGGCGTTTGGTGGGGCGAACAACCCTACGAAATGTATCGCGAGAAGGTGGGCCGTTTCAACAGCGAGTACGGCTACCAAAGCTATCCCGATTACCAAACCTTGCTGAAAATCGCGCAAGGCGAGGAATTGAGTATGGATGCCGAGGTCATCGCGGCACACCAAAAACACGCGCGTGGCACGCGCCAAATCGATGATTTTATCAAACGTTATTTTCCTGACATTCAGCCGAAAGACTTTGAGGAATACGTCTATTTGAGCCAGCTTTCGCAGGCCTACGGCATGGAAATCGCGATTGAGGCGCACCGCACGGCCAAGCCTTACAACATGGGCACGCTCTATTGGCAACTCAACGACGCTTGGCCCGTGACTTCGTGGTCGTCCATTGACTATTACGGCCATCCCAAGGTGCTGCAAGAGCGGCTGAAAACGCTTTTCGCGCCCGTGCTTTTAAGCCTCGACCAAATAGATTACGGCATTTTTGTCACTTCCGACTTGCTTCGCAACATCGATGGCACGTTGTCCGTCACGGTGTTCGACCTTGAAAACCGTCCGCTGTTTGAACAAGAATTGCAGGTGAAGTTGGAGGCTAACGAGAATCGTAAATTCGTCGTTGAAGGCTTGAGCGATTGTTTGCGCAAAGTCGACTTGCAGAAGGTGTATGTGAAGTTGGAACTGGCCGAAGGCGACACCCTCACCGCTGAGCGCAAATGCTATTTTTTCGCTTTTTATGAACCACGCCAGAATGGACTTTGAGGACACACAACTTGCAAAAAGTTACCGTGGAGAACCGATTTTACCTGCAAAAAGTTACCGTGAAAGGCTGAAATTACCTGCAAAAAGTTACCGTGAAAACTTGTTTTTATCTGCAAAAAGTTACTATCTTTGCAGCGAAATACCTGCAAAAAGTTACTTAATCTATGTATAAAAGAAAGATAATCAGGTTTTTAAGTGATTGGAGCAAAAATCCGCATAAAGAAGCTCTTTTAATCAAGGGGGCGCGACAAGTCGGGAAAACCACTGTTGTGCGTGAATTTGGCAAGAAAAACTATCGGAGTTTTGTGGAAATCAACTTCGAATTAGACCCCAATGCCAAGACCGCTTTTGACGGCAAGCGCGACACGAAAACCATCATCGGGAACCTCTCTTTGATGGGCTACGGGCCTTTCATCGAGGGCAAGACGCTTGTCTTTTTCGACGAAATCCAAAGTTGCCCGAATGCACGCACCGCCATCAAGTTTTTGGTGGAGGAGGGCGTTTATGACTATATCGAGTCGGGTTCGCTGTTGGGCATCAACTATAAGGATGTGTCGTCGTATCCCGTTGGCTTTGAGCGGCAAATCGAGATGTTTCCGATGGATTTCGAGGAGTTTCTTTGGGCGCGAGGCGTGGGTGAGATGGCTATTGAAAGTTTGCGTGAAGCGTTCTTGAACCAATCACCGGTCACGAAGTTCGTTCACGAGCAAATGATGAAGTATTACCGTGAGTATCTGATTGTTGGCGGTATGCCAGAGGTGGTTTCCACCTATAACCACAATGCCGACTTTGCGGCTACATTGTTGCAGCAGCGGAAAATCATACAAAGCTACCGCGACGACATCGCCAAGTACGCTGCCGAGCAAAAGACCAAGGCCAAGCGCTTTTTCGATGCCATCCCGTCGGAACTGAGCAAGCAGAAGAAGCGTTTTATCCTGAAAAACATGGAGCAGACCGCCTCGATGCAGAAGTATGAGGACGCGGCTTCGTGGCTCGATGATGCGGGCGTGGCCTATTTTTGCTACAACCTGCACTCGTTGGCCTTGCCGTTTGAACAAGAGGAGAACCGCAGCCTTTTCAAGGTGTATATGCTTGACACTGGGCTGCTTTGCGCGTTGTGGGGCGACGACATCCAATTGAAGGTGATGAACGGCGAAATCGACATCAACGAGGGTGCCTTGACGGAGAATTTCGTTGCCGCCGAGTTGCGCAAGCATGGTCACAAGCTGCACTATTACGACCGCAAGAGCCGCCAGGAACTGGATTTCTTGTTGGCCGAAGACAACAAGGTGACCATTATTGAGGTGAAGTCGGGCGACACCTACAAGCGTCACGGTTCGGTGGATACGGCCTTGGAGGAACAGCCTGAAAAGATAGGCAAAGTAATGGTAATGAACAAGTTCAATTACGAAAAGACAGAAAAAATCCTTTATGTTCCTTTGTATATGGCGGCGTTCATTTGAAAAATTTTCGCCATGCCTGTAACTTTTTCCCCCTTTCTCCGTATTACTGATGTTGACAGAGGAAAGAAGACAAAGGACAACGGACAGAGGACAAAGGACAAAGTCTCTAGTCTTAAGTCCCAAGTCCCCAGTCTTGAGTCAATGATTTTGTAATACGAATAACAACCTAAACTTCAACAAAATGAAAACAAGAATGATTTTTGCAGCGATGCTGCTGCTGGCCTTCGGAAGCGTGAAGGCGCAAGACAAACCAATCCCTACACCCAATGGGGATGGTAGTAAAATCAACACTTTGGTGGTAAGTGGCACTGGCAGTGTGTGGCTTAAACAAGGTGACAAACTGACGATTAATGATTATGGGCATCACAATGCCAAGTATCGTGTTGAAGATAGCGTTTTGTATCTTGAAGGTACGGGAGCTCGTGAGTTAACTCTTCAAAATCTGGCTTATTTGAAGGTTTTGGGTACGGCGGGAGTCAGATCAAAGGGCCAGTTGAAAGGTGAGAATCTCTCCATCAACAAGACGGGTACTGGCATATTAAGCCTTGAGGTCGGCTATAACAACATCTATGTCCGTTCATGCGGGACTGGCGATGTGATTCTTCTCGGCGACTGTAACGTCTATTGCAGCGAGGTGAAGAGTTTGGGTAAAGTGAATGCAAGTAACCTGAATTATAAGGTATTGGTAGAGAAAAGTGGTGACCTGTGGAACATGGCTATCAATATCGATGATGAACTTACCGATACGAGAAGAAATTATCTGAATGGGTTGGTTAGTAACGCTGCCCCTTTCTTCGAGGCCGAGTCGAACCGTTCTTGGGACCCTTCTTTCAACGTCAAAGCAGGTTATGAGCCTCTTGATACGCTTCAATTTAAAGAACTGATGCGCGAACTTGGGGTAAACCTCCAACAACTTTCCGATTCGGTGGACTGGAAGAAGTTTGAGCAAGACATGGAGAAATGGGGAGCCGATATGGAAGAATGGGGCCGCAAAATGGAGAAATGGGGAGATCGTTTTGAGAAAAAGTATGGCGGAAACCATGAGTATCATTATAATTACCAATACAATAGTCCGGAGCCAAAGAAAGACGAATCTGAAAAAAAAGACGAATCCAAAGAAAAGCGTCCCGTAAAGAGGAGTCTGCTTCTCGATGCCCATTGGAATGGCTTCGATGCGGGCCTGAACATGCTGTTCAATCCGGTTGTGACGAACGTTATCCCCTCTGGTACAGTCGATTTGACCATCAGGCCGTTGAGAAGTTGGTATTTCGGCTTCAACATTGCTGACGTGGGTATCGCTTTCGATAGGAGACACATAGTAGGGCTGTTTACCGGTATCGGCATTGGCTGGAACAACTTCAGTTGGAAAAACCCTGTCATGACCACGCAAGACCCCGAAACAGGAATAATCTCCAATGTTCCACTTTCGTCCGATGTTCAGTTCAAGAAAAGCAAACTGGGGCTGTTGTATTTGCAAGTGCCGCTGATGTTGGAAATCAGGCCTACGCGCCGCATGTTCATTGACATCGGCGTGACTGGAGGACTCCGTTTCGCTGCTTGGAGCAAGGTGAAATTTGTGGACGGAACCAAGTACACCACCAATCTGGATTGGGCAGGCAATTGCCTGAACCGCTTCAAGTTAGATGCCTCGTTGCGCGTGGGTAGCCACAATATGGGTTTCTTTATCAACTATGCGCTGATTCCAATCTATCGCTACAACGTTATCGAAAACACTCGTCCGCTCAGCTTTGGTTTCAATATCAATTTCTGATATTTTTTCTTGCAGGTGATTGTCTCACGCAGGTGTTTTCTCACGCAGGTGTTTTCTCACGCAGAATCCGCAGAATTATAAGAATGGTATAGACGTAGTGGGCTACGTCTATACGTTTATACATTACTTAAAAGCTGCGTGCAAAGCATCATTCCTCGCGTTTCTCTTCCCAGCGTTCCTTGGCTTCCTCGAGGTGCTCGTCGGCGCGATGGTAGGCAGTCAGAGCCATGTCGGTGGCCGCCACGCTGATTTCTTTCTTGGCAACAGTGATACCTGAAGAGATGAGGCTGGCGAAACTGTCGTGGCGACCATTGGTCAGTTTGAAAATGGCTTTCCCAATCCAGGAGAGCTCGCGCTCGTCGTCGGCATCGTCGGAATAATCGTTTGCCTCGTATGGGGCGTATTCGAGATGGGCGTTCATGCGCCAGGCCATAAATTCAAAGTCGTGCTCGTCAATGTCGGCCCAAGGCAAATCGGTCTCCAAAACAGTGATGGTTTTTGCCGGTAATTCGGCCAACAAAGGTACAAATTCCCTCTCGGCGGCAATGCGCCCATTGTTTGGGTCTTTAGGAGGCGTGTCATCATCATGGCGGTTGATGCGTGGCAAGGGATTTATGTTTTCTATAGCTCGTCGTGGCAGCAAAGTCCAAGGCTCATGGGTGTCGATGCGACTGACCTCAATAGATTGCAGGTGGGCAATCGGCTCCACCTTGGGCAACTGCTGTTTGGGCCATAGTGTGACGGTGAGCAGTAGTCCGGCGGCAGCGGCAGCCGAGGCTATCTTGACATAGAGCGGGATGACCTTGGTGTTGTCAGAAAAGCGGCCCTTCGACCCTTCGACAGGTTCAGGGTCCCTGAACCTTTGTTTCAACTTTTCCTTGCCTTCGTAAACGATTTGTGGCGTTTCAAGGTAGGGCAGGGGAGCGGTGAGTTCGTCCCAGTCCAAGCCCTGTGCTGCGATGAAGGCTCGCAATTCCGCCGCCCCTTCGGGGCTGAGGTTGCCTTCCATGTAGTCAAGGAGATAGGCTTCGTAGTTTTCTGTGTTGATGTTCGTTTTCATGGCTCTATGTCGATGAGGTTGTCGATGCTTTTGATGATGCGTTTCAGTGTGGTGCGGGCGCGGAAGATGTTCACTTTCACTTGCGCTTCGCTCATGCCCGTGATGTCGCCGATTTCTTGGTAGCTGTAGCCCTCATAGTCGCGCAGCAGGATGGCGTTGCGTTGCAGTTCGGGCAGGGTGCCGAGTGCCTTGTGCAACACCTCGTTGACGTCGGGGTAGGGCGCTCTGGCGTTGGGGTCTGACAATTGGGTTTGTGTTTCTATTTCTGTGGTTGGGGGCGATTGGCGCAGTCCGTCAATTATGGCGTGGTGGGCGGTGGTGAAGAGGTACGACTTTGCCTTCGTAAAGTCCACGTTGTCATGCCGTTCCCAAACGCGGGCAAAGCTTTCCTGCACCACGTCCTCGGCCTCTTCGCGGTTGCGGAGGCTCGAGAATGCGAAGCGGAAAAGCCTATCGGCGTATTGCTCCACGCATCGGTTGTATTGGGTTCTGTTCATCGCGATATTGGTAATACGGAGAAAGGGCGAAAAAGTTACACTTAACTATGAATTTTTTTCTAACTACGAATTTCACGAATTGTCGCGAATGCCGATTCGTATGAATTTTGCAGCTTGCTGCACTAATTTTACGAATATGAGATTCGTTTTATTCGTGTCATTCGTAGTTTTCTTTGCGCAATGAAAAAAGTGTTATTTTTGCCCCAAAATTTCAAATCATGTTACTGAATTACATCACTTGGAACGTTGACCCCGTTCTGTTTCATTTGGGTCCCTTGCAAATCCGTTGGTACGGCCTGATGTGGGCCTTGGGTTTCCTTCTCGGCTATTATGTCATGCGCCGCATCTACCGTAGGGAAAAAATGACCGAGGATTCGATGTATAGCCTGCTCATGTACATGCTGATTTCCACCATCATCGGGGCGCGCATCGGGCATTGCTTGTTTTACCAGCCGGAAGATTATCTTTCCCATCCACTTGATATTCTGAAAGTTTGGGAAGGCGGTTTGGCCAGCCACGGTGGTGCCATCGGCATCTTGATAGGTCTGTGGCTTTATGTGCGGAACTACAACAAGTCGCCGAAAAAGAAGGACGAAAAGCAAAGTATCACCTACATCTGGATGATGGACCGCATCGTGGTGGCCGTGTGCCTCGTTGGGGCGCTGATTCGTGTGGGCAATGTGATGAACCACGAGATTTACGGCACGCCCACTTCGCTGCCTTGGGGCTTCGTCTTCCTGCGCGGCACGGAGCAGTTTTGCGGCACTTTCGACAACTACACGCAATGCACTTCATGGGCAAACTGCTGCCCGCCATCGGAGTGGCTGCCCTGCCATCCGACGGGGCTTTATGAGGCCTTCTTCTGCCTCGTGGCAATGGGCATCCTGCTTTGGATGTACTACAAGCGCGACCTCGGCCATAAACAGCCCGGCCTCATGTTCGGCACTTTCCTCGTCATCATCTTCGGCTCGCGCATCGGCATTGAGTTCCTGAAAAACGTGCAGGTCGACTTCGAGCGCAACATGACCTTCGACATGGGCCAGTGGCTCAGCGTCCCCTTCGTCCTTATCGGCATCGGAATGATAGTCTGGAGTTTTGTGAAACGGAAGAAGTTGGTGAAGGAGTAAAATCATGAGGGGGAAATGGGGCATCGGTCTTTTTTTGGCGGTGGTCTTCATGTCCGCCTGCCACACGCCTACGCGCGAAGCGAAGCGCATGGTGAAGCGTGCCTATCTGTTGGCCGACACCCTGCCCGACAGCACCGCCCGCCTGATTGACAGCGTGTTGCGTATGCCCGCGAGCTTCAGCGAGCGGGAGCGCATGGACATGGTGTTGACACACACGCTCGCCTTATACCAAGGGCAGGGAACTGACCTCCATTATGCAGCTGAGCATACCTCTTCGGAATTGTCGCAAGCTTGCGCTTATTTTGCCAAGAAAAAAGACTATGAAAAAGCCACCAAAGCCGCACTTTATATGGGCTACATGCTGGATGAAATGGGTTACGAACTGAAAGAAGCGGTAAAATACTTAAAAGATGCCGAATACTATGGAACGCTTTCCCATGATACTCTTTTTGTGGCCAAAGCTCAGCATCGGTTGGCTTACTTGATTCTGGAATTTGACCAAACACTTGGCGAAAACCTCACTTCGCAAGAAGGAATTGATTTGTTGGACAAGGCTGCTAAGGGTTATAAAAGTGATGATTATTTCCATCTTGCCAAGCTACTCGATATTAAGACCTTGCTGTACGCCAAGATTCAAGACTTTGACCATGCGGAAGAATGTACGAAAACAAGCCTTGAATATGCAGAAAAGTGCCATTCCATAGAATTAAGGAATTCTGCCTTGCACCATTTATCCCTGATTTACCGCAAACAAGGCAAAATCGAGGAATCAATTGACTGCATCAGATCCTGTTTTGCCTCCGGTGACACTATCGGTATGCCAAATTTTCTTTATCAAATAGCCACTTCTTTCTATGCCCTTAATGAGTTAGATTCCGCGCTTTACTATGTCAACCGATTGGAGCATCAATTATCCTTTTTGGAAAACACCGATGAAGAAAAACCCTTCAGGATGAAATGCTACAATATGATTAGCCATTTCTATGAAGACCAAGGCAATGATTCATTGGCCATACACTATGTCAGGAAACACGAGAGTCTTTATTATAAGCAAGTCGCTTCAAATGCTGAAAAGAATGTTTATAACATACAACAACGATATGATTATGAGGTCTTGCAGAACAAAATGAACATAGAAATTATGAAAAGACAACGTGTCATCATTTGGATTGTCTTCATATTGATGTTATTATTGATTGGTCTTGTTATCTCACAAATCAGGTTGGCTCAAAAGAACAAGAAAGAAGCGGAAACAAAAGCCAACCTTTTCCATTTCATGCAGCAGAACAAGGCGTTGATAGAGAACAATAGGACACAAGAGCGAAAGGTTCTTGACACAACGCAGCAATTGTCGGACCTGCTTTCAGCAAGGCTTATGGCCATGCAGAAATTGGACTACAGTTTGAAGAATCCCAAGGACAAGATAGCGCTGAAGGATTTGGAGCGCGAGGTGTTCGGCGATGGCGACCACTGGGAGGCGGTCAAAGAAGTTCTTGATGCGCTTTACCCCGGTCTATGGGAGACATTAGGGCTGAAATATCCAGACATGGACGAAATGGAGCGTCGTGTCTATATGTTGTCGCAACTCAAGTTGTCGCGTTTGGGCGAGGCCACACTGCTCGGCATCAGCACGAGCGTGCTCGACAAAATACGCGGAAAAGTGCGGAAAATGATGGAACAGCCATAGAAAAAACGCACCTGATTTTTGGATTTTAGACAAAAAAGTTTGGATAGTCTTGTTTTCAATCCGTTGATTCACATTGTTTTAAATCTTTTCCCAGTTGAAAAAGTTTGGATGGCGGTTTGGATAAGATTTTAATGCTATATTTTAGCGCCGTGAATCGTTTCACGACACGTGTCAACAAACTAAACCAATTGTTAATTCAAAATTCAATCATCATGAAAGCAAAATCATTACTTATTTTAATAATGTTTGCCTTTTTTGTTGAGGCAAGCATCAACGTTAGAGCCCAAACCACCTTTGAGCGGATAATTCCCATGGAAGGCGGTGAGATAACGGTCTCAGGCCCTGAGTGTCTTAATGCGGGTGATGACGGCTATATCGTTAACGTGCCTCTTGGGGGATGGCCAAGTACGCTTAATAACAACAGGATACTGAAGCTTTCATCCGAGGGCGATATTGTTGATGAGCTTGACTACAACATTCCTGGAGAGCGGGTGATTCGTTACTGGCAAATCGTCAGACTCCCCTTAAATAATGGCGGTAACAACCAAAACTGTTATCTTGCTGTAGGTGGTTTATGTGACCCACAAGATTTGGTCCTTAATGCCACACTCACAGAATTGCTCTTCCTCGTGTTTGATGAGGATTTGGAGGTGCAATATGAACGGATGGAGGATGTCTCTGAAATTGTGGAGCATTACACGACTTGGGGCAGGCCGCGTGTCGTGTTCGACAACACTGGTAATTTAGTCATAGCCACTTTTGCCAGAGTCAACGGCGGCGAGTTTAAACGTGTTTACACACATGTCGAATTGGACAAAGAGAATTGGATTGGTGAGATAACCCACTTTGTCAGGGAAAGCCCTGAAGATGTCGGATGGATTTGGGACTTCTTTCCCCTCAGCGACGGCACTTACAGGGAAGTTGAGGTAATAAATGGCCCTGGTGGAGTTGCGTACCACATAAACGCTGTGTTTGAAGCGGAAAAGATTTTGGAATTCAGAGATATGCGATTCCAAAGGGTAAATAATTTCTTCACCCCATTTTTCCTTGATAGCGGCGGTCATGCCATGCTTGATGACAGCACGCTATTCATGCCCACCATGATGACCAGTACGACAGACGGCATTGGTACAATGAAATTGAGTGCCAACTTTGACACAATCAAGGCCGACATTCAAGACTTTTCGGATTATGACACGACGGAACGCATACTCAGCAGGCATCCCGTAATACTAAGAGGAGACGACCTATACATGTGTTACACAAGGGATTTGCGTACTTGGCATCCGAGCCAGGCTCCATACACCATACTTTGCAAGTACGACACCGACCTTAACCTCATTTGGAAGCGGTGGTATCGTGATACGGAACGACAATTCTGCTATTATGCCACCGACATGGTAGCCACAAACGATGACGGCATCCTCATCACGGGCTACTGCTGCAAGCGGGAGGACTACGGCAACATGATGCTCTACTTGCTGAAAGTGGATGCAGATGGCCTCCTTTCGTTGCCCGAGGCAGAAGTCCAAGTCCGCCCCTACTGCTACTATCCCAACCCCGTGAAAGCCCAGCTGCAAATGCAGTTCTCGCCCGACGTGCAGCCCAAGCAAGTGGAGCTCTACGACCTGCAAGGCCGTTTGGTGCACACGCAAAGGAGCGATTTCGGTAGCATCGATATGAGCCGTTTGCCTGCTGGTGCTTATATGCTGCGCGTTACTTTGGAGGACGGGAAGGTGTTTTCGGATAAGGTGGTGAAGGAATAGAGATTCACGGAGGGAAAATCCGACAATGGTTTTTCAATGCAGAGCATACGAAATCAAATAAAAAGTATTACCTTTGCAGGCTGAACGATTAAAAATGAGAGTTGATTGCGCACAAAAGGGGATTGCAAATCCCCGTTTCAAGGCCAGCGGATTGCAAATCCGCTGGAATTGGGTGTTTCTCCCGAATAATCCAATCTACAGAAACATGAAGAGAAAAGCAGTAATTATTGTATGGGTCTTCTTGATGCCATTTCTGGCTCATTCCCAAAACGCAGACGCAGGCTTGGTTCCGTTGAAGTACGTTGGAACGGACTACTTGACTGTGGAGAATATGTTCCAGCAGCACGACGGCGACATTTTCACCAACATCTATGTCGCCCAACAACCCGAAGACCCTCATGCGCTTAACCCTCCAGCACTTGGAAATGTCCTCTTGAAGCTTTCGCCGACGACTATCCAATTCACCGACTCTTTGTTGATAGAAGATACCATCCCCCCTTTCTATCTGTATGCAAGGAACCCGAGTGGTGAAGGCAATATCAGGTCCTGTTTCAAATACGAGGAAGGCTGCGACAGCACTTTTTTGCACATCTGCCATTTTTCGGATGGCGACCTCAACGTCAACCACGACGAAGACATTATTGTGCCGCTGTGCGAGGGAGAAGCTTTGGGACATCTTTACAGTTGTTTCGTCGACTGCCAAGGCAACCTCATCCTGAAGTACTACAAGGAGATTGCCCCCGACGAAACGGAGTGCCATATAGTCCGTTACGGCGTTGACGGCACACTGTTAGGCGAGGCCGTGCTTCCTGCCAACCAGAACTACATCACCACGATGGGCGTGTTCAAGGAGTCGCCGTTGGAATACTACCAATGGAGGAAAGGCAGCGGAGGCCATCTGAACATCTACGAAATCGACTCCGCTTTCCAGTTGAAGAACACCTACGTCGTCAACAAGGTGTTTTTTGATGACCCGCCGACCTATGCCATAGAGTATTTTGAGTTTGGCTCCACCAATTCCAATGCCACCTTCGTCATTCCCGACGGCGACGACATATTAGTGGCTGCCAATTATTCGAGACAGGATACGTGCATTTGGACAGAGTTTGGTGTTGCAGCGGCACGATACGAGCTGCGCACCATGCAGCGCAAGGCTTTGGTGCAGTTCAACGACTATCCTGGATTTGAAGCCGACGCGAAGTGCTTCGGTTTCCAAAAGATGGACGACGGTGCGCTATATCTTTTGTATCGTGAAAACGGTCTTTCCGTCAAGTATTGGATGACCGTCGCGAAAATGGATAGCGACTTGAATGTGATATGGAAGCGCTACTGCGAGACACCCGAAGGGATGATGAATGTCAATCCATACGGCACCTTTCTTTCCATCAGGCTTGAAAACGATGAAGGGAATGTGTCGGCCATGGCCTTCGCGGGAATCAGTAGCGACGGGTCGCATTCAGGCGTGTTCTATATCGTCCTCAACCACGACGGCACGGTCAGTGTGAACGAAAGCGGCATGGAAATACGCCCCTACTGCTACTATCCCAACCCCGTGCAAGCCCAGCTGCAAATGCAGTTCTCGCCCGACGTGCAGCCCAGGCAAGTCGAGCTCTACGACCTGCAAGGCCGCTTGGTGCGCGTGCAGAGCAGTGGCTTCGAGAGTGTTGATATGAGTCGTTTACCTGCTGGCGCTTATATGCTGCGGGTTGTTTTGGAGGATGGGAAAACTTATTCGGATAAGGTCGTGAAGAAATAGAGATTCCCCTTCGTTTCGCTTGGGGAAACTCTTTAAAGCATCACCAAACAAAAAGCCAGCGTCCGAGGTGCTCGAACGCTGGCTTTTCATAGCATTGACAAGGCCTTACTCCTCATAATACAAGGAAACGAACTGTGTCAAGCGGTCGGTGATGTCTTGCGCCAGCTCGTTGCGCTCGTATCGCTTGGCCACGTCGCCGAAGTGCTTGAGCAGGCTCAGGCCTTCGTCAAGCTCGTCCTCGAAGTATTTCTTGAACTTGGGCTTCATGTTGCCGTAGTAAACCACCTTGTCGCTGTAGTTGTTGACCAAGTTCATCATGTAGGCGTCGCCCTTTATGGAGTCGCCGCAGATGTAGTACATTTCAGGGTACTGGTAGGTGTGGATCTCGACAGGGAACTTCTCATTCGGGAAGAACTCCTGGAACTTGTCCATCACGATGACGGCGGAGTCGAATTGGCCGTGATTGACCAAGGATTGCGCCAAACGCGAATAGGCCAACTGGGCATAACTCAGGTTGCGCACGCTCTCGCGGTCGGGCACCACGCCTTCCTGGTTCATGCTGCCCCAATTGGTGATGCCTTCGTTGGCTTTGGTGACCAGCAGGTCGTAGCAACCGTCGCGGTAAACGCCGCCATGATAGGCTCTGACGTAGTCTTCGGCTTCAACAGGGATGAATCGGTAGGCCAAGCCTTCCATGTGCAGGTATTTGTCGATGCCCAACACCTTCGACATGTCGCTGAACGAGGTGAAGTACACCGGGCGTTCCCAATTGTTGGTGGCCATGAAGTCTAAGAGCATCAACCCTGACTTCCAGATGTTGTTGTCCGTGATTTCCCAAGTGATTTCGTCTACGATGCGGTCTTTCATGCTTTCGGGAACGATGCCGTTGCGGATGCAGGCCTCCTTGTCGACGGTGAGCTTCACTTTGCGGCAGGGGATATAATTATAGGTGCCGCCCACGTAGCGCTTCACGGCTTTGGGGTTGTGGATAAAGTCGATGACTTGCTTCAACTCTACCTGCTTGTCCTTGAAGTATTCTTCCTCCTCGACGGGAATCTGCTCGTTGACGCCGTTGTCGTACTCCTTTTGGGTCAATGTGAGTGGAAGCTTCTCGGACTCATACACCTTGCGGCCCATCTGGTGGACGTACCAATAGCCGCTCGAAAGCATGTAGTTGCACACGCGCACATCGGTGCGGAAGCCTTCCACTTCTTGGACGTACCAAAGCGGGAAGGTGTCGTTGTCGCCACGGGTGAAGATGACGGCGTTGGGCGGCAGCTGGGCTAAGTAGTTCTTCGCCCAGTCGCGGGCCGAAGTCTTGCCCGAACGATTGTGTTCTTCCCAGCCATTGGAGGCCAAAACACAAGGCACGGCAAGGAAACAAGCCAAGCCGACGGCAACCGTGGTAATCATGCTGCTTTTCTTGGTCAGTTTGTTGATCCAGTCGATGAGGGCGATGACACCGAAACCAATCCAGATGGCGAAGGCGTAGAACGAGCCGGCGTAGCTATAGTCGCGCTCGCGAGGCTGTTGCGGGGTTTGGTTGAGGTAGATGACGATGGCCAAACCTGTCATGAAGAAGAGCAGGAAGATGATCCAGCTCTGCTTCAGGTCGTTTTTGAGCAACCAGAACAGGCCGATGAGACCGAGCAGCAGCGGCAGGAAATAATAGGTGGTGCGGCCCGGGTTTTGCAAGCAGGCAGGGATGTTGTCTTGGTCGCCGAGGCGGGCGTTGTCGATGGCACTGATGCCGCTGAGCCAGTTGCCATGGGTGAGTTCGCCTTGGCTCTCAATGTCGTTTTGGCGACCCACGAAGTTCCATAAAAAGTAGCGCCAATACATCCAGTTGCATTGGTAGTCGATGAAGAACTTCATGTTTTGCCCGAATGTGGGCTTGTTGACCATGACCGACTCGCCACGGTAGTTTTGCACGCGCACAGGCGTACCTGTGACCACGCCGTTTGCATTCTTGCGGTAGCTATCATACATCTCTGAGTGTGAGCCTCTTTGCATACTCCACATGCGAGGGAAGAGGGTTTTCATCTCGTCGGGATATTCGGGCTTGCTGCGTTTGTTGTCGTCGGTGATGACATATTTGCCGGCTTCCTTGTCCTTCACATAAACGGGTGTGCCGTCAACCCAATCGGAGATGGGCGCGTTGTAATAAGGTCCGTACATCAAAGGCCAACTGCCGTATTGGTCGCGGTTGATGTAGGCCAGCATCGAAAGGGCTTCCTTCGGTTCGTTTTCGTTGATGGGCGTGTTGGTGTTGGCACGGATAATCAGCATGAAGAACGAGGAATAGCCAATCAGGATGAACATCAGGGAGAGGATGGCGGTGTTCCACATCACCTTGCCGTGCTTGGAAGTGGACCAAAGTCCCCAAACGATAAGTCCGATGACGACGGCGAAAAACACGATGGAACCGAGGTTGAACGGTGCGTGCAGGGTGTTCACGAAGAACAGCTCCGTCTTGCCCGCCAAGTTGATGACTTGAGGCACGAGGAACATGTTGAGGAACCACAACAAGGCCACCGATACCACGCCAGCCAAGACGAAACCTCCAAACGAGGTCTTTTTCCACTTCTTGAAATAAACCACATACACGAAGGCGGGCACACACAGCAAGTTAAGCAGGTGTACACCGATGGACAGGCCGATGAGGAAGGCGATGAAAATGATCCATCGGGTGCTCTTAGGGTCGTCGGAAACTTGTTCCCACTTCAGGATGGCCCAGAAAGTGACGGCAGTGAAGAACGACGACATGGCGTAGACCTCGCCCTCCACGGCGTTGAACCAGAACGACTCGGTGAAGGTGTAGGCCACCGCACCGACGAAGCCGGCCAGCAGTACACCTATTTTATTAATCCATGGCGCGTCTTCGCCTTCCTTCATCCAAACTTTGCGGACCATCATGGTGATAGTCCAGAAGAGGAAGACGATGGTAAGACCGCTGCAGATGGCCGACATCACATTGACCATCATGGCCACCTTGGTGACGTCGCCGCCCGCAAAGAGCGTGAAGAATCGCCCGAGCATCTGGAACAGCGGTGCCCCGGGCGGGTGACCCACTTGCAGTTTGTAAGCCGTTGAAATGTACTCACCACAGTCCCACCAGCTCACGGTAGGTTCCAGTGTGAGGAAGTACACGATGGTGGCGATGATGCCTGCCAACCATCCTGTAATGCAGTTTAACTTCTTGAAAGTCATAATGGTATTTGTTGTTTTTGGGTTAACTTATTGTTTTACGGTCTTCGTCACGTTTTTCGCTTCGGCAGCAATCTCACGGTCTTGCTGGTATTCCTTGCGGTATTTGCCTTGCGGTATGTCCTTGAAGATGTAGGCGTTGCACTTGCGGGCCGCCACGATGTGGTCGGTCAGGGCGGTGTTGATGGCCGAAACTGCGACATTGGCCAATGCGCCTACAATTCCGCCACCATAATAGTTGTTGTCTTGCAAGTCCAAATAGAGGTCGCAGGAGCGGTCGAAGATGATTTCGTTGGAGCGGGTGGATTTCACGATGTAGGAGATGTTGGTGCGAATGCCAAAGCCTTGCTTCTTCCACTCATCGATGGTGGTGAAGATGACGGCATCGGCCCCAAACACCTTGCCGAACGGCGTTACGCTATTGTTGATGAACAACTCCGCATCGTAGGCACTCTCGGCCTTGAAAATTTCCATGGCCAAATGGGGCGAGATGACGTAGTAGCCTGCCTCGGCCAAAGGTTGGCTTATCGAAGTGTAAAGCAAATCCTTGGCTTCCACGTTGTTGGAGTTGTTGATGGGTGGCATTACCAACAAGGTCACAGGCTTTTCCTCATACATTTTCGGGTAGAGTTCGCCGCGTGTGAAGGTTGCGTTGGTTCCGCATGAGGCGAACAGCACGGCACAGGCCGCAATCAGGATGATGGTGTGCTTTCTCATTGTTGGCTGAATTTCTTGATGAGGGGTTGGATGAATACAGCGGATTCAGGATAGAGCTCAATCTCTTTCTGGAGCATTGATATTCCTTTTTCGCGGAACGTGGCACTATAGTCGCCCGAGCTGAAACGCTCTTTCTGCCGTTTTGTGGCGTGTGCGCTGAAGATTTGCGGTGTGTTGGGACTGAGCAGCAGGTAGCCATACTCGGCGCAGATGCCCGGAGGCACAACGCCGCGCTCGCCGCCCGGATGGGTAACCATGTATTCGTATTCGCATAGTAAGGCACAGAGGCTTTCTGGTGACTGCGAATGATAGTAGTTGTACACGCTCGACTCGTATTCCGTGGCGTTTTTTGAGCTGCTCTTGTTCCCCCAGTTGTAGAGGTTTGACTTGACCTCGCACGAGCTGAGCGCCACTGCAAGTCCGAGAAGAACAATCAGTTTCTTCATAACTCGATGATTTTGGTTTCGCCGGTCGAGAGCATCACTTCCTTGGAATAGACGGTCGTACCATTGCGTTTCACTTCCACTTTGTGGCGACCGGGCATGGTGATGATTGACTGTTTGGCAGTCTGCTTTATGTTGCGGCGGGTTTTGTGTGCGATGTCTTTCACGGTGCTGGTCGTATACTGCTGACCATCGATGGTGACGTCAATGTCGTAGGCGGATGAGGCCGAAAAACACACGGCGGCCTTGTCCTCGATGCCCGAAGTGACAGTATAGTTGCCTACGCCACAAGAGGTGAACAATGTGGAAACAAAAAGGCAAAGGGTGGCAAGGATGATTTTTTTCATGGCTTATTCCTCCAATAGATAATAAAGTTCAAGATGGTCATTGTCAATTTTTTCACCTTCGTAGGTGGCGAATGAGATTTCGGTCTCAGGTGTGTCGCCGTAGTTGGCGGTCACGGTGACTTGGCCCAATCTTTTGCCGGGAAGCTCGACGTTGGCTCCGGTTTGCGGGTTGTTTACCATCTTACCTTTTTTATATAAGCCGAACTTGGTGCCCGGGGTGATGCCTTGCGATGCTCCACCTGAAATGACATAATCATCGTCGTCAATGGTCAGTACATAGCCACGCCACGGCTTGTCCATGCACTTGTTGATGATGTTTTCCACGAGTTGGGTGAGGGCAGCCGAGATGGCCTTGTCGCTCAGCGTGGCATCGAAACCGGCAGTGCCGCCAATGCCCAAAGTGGTCTTCGACGAGGTTTCGGCTTGGCCTTTGGCTTCGTCGGAATAGATGATGAGGCCTGAAGCTACATCGACGAGGCGGACATTCACCGCAGCTTCAACGGTTTGGGTCTTTGTGGAGCTGAAGATGCGCTCGTCGCCTTCGGTCTTGCGGCCAAATTGGGTGATGGAGCCGAGGATGATGTAATCGGCACCGATTTTCTGCATTTCGGTACCGGCCTCTTTCACGAGGACATCAAGGTCGTCGCGTTCCAAAAGAATGAACTTGCCGCTGGCGGCCAACTTCGATGAGAGAATGTCCATAGCCTGTTTGCGCATGGGATCGTTCTCGCGGTCGTAGAAGATGCCTTTGCCATATTGGGTCTCATTGGTGAAACGACCGATGGCCACTTTCCGTTTCAGCGTCTTGCCCTCTTGGGCGCTCGCGGTGGTGCCAAAAATGGCCAACAGCGCGAGGATTGCAATTAGTCTGATGTTTTTCATCTGTTTGAAAATTATTTGTTTATGATTTTTGTCCGATGGTTTGTTCAAATTTGCAAAGATAGTTTTTTTTGGCTTATCAATATGGAGAATAACTGCAAAATTGTGCTTTCAGTACAGGAAATGCAGTTTTTTTCAAAAAAATCGAAAAAAACGCTTGCGCGTAACGAAATAAGTTGTACTTTTGCAGCCGCATTCAGGAACGAATGATGTCGAGTGGTGTAATGGCAGCACTGCAGATTTTGGTTCTGCCTGTCAAGGTTCGAATCCTTGCTCGACAACTTGAGGTGGAAGAAAAGACCTGCTACTTTGAGTAACAGGTTTTTTTATTTGAAGTTTGGAGAGAAACTACAGATTGCACAGATTATGCAGATTGTAGTACGGAAATTTTGCAGCCAAGGCTGCGGATTTGTACAGATGAGGGGAGAAAGTTGTGAATCTGTATCAATTGGATGCTTGCATCCTTATAATTTTGAATTGGATCTGTATAATCTGTTGAATCTGTAGTTAAATGATAACCAATGATAAATAAAGAACAATTAGTAATCCTCTGTGAAGAAGCCCTCGCCGGTACCGACCGCTTTCTGGTAGAGGTGAAGGTGAAGCCCAACAATGTGATTGAGGTCTACATCGACTCCGATACGGCCGTCAACATCGACCATTGCGCCGATTTGAGCTGTTATATCAACGAGAAGCTCGACCGCGATGTGGAGGACTACGAGCTGAGTGTGCTTTCGTGGGGGCTTTCGGGTGCCTTGAAGATGGACCGCCAATTGCAGAAGTATGTGGGCAAGGACGTGGAAGTGAAGGACAAGGAAGTTGGCAAACTGCAAGGCAAACTCATCAGCTTCGACGCCGAGAAAGTGGAAATTGCCCCTGCACCCAAGAAAGCCTCGAAGAAGAAACCCGTTGAGGAGCAGCCCAACCTGATTCTCAACCGTAAAAAAGTGGAAATCAAACCTGCAATCATATTTTAAATATCTGAATCATAAATCAACTTTCTCCGAATTCAAGGAGTTCAAGAACATTGACCGCGAGGCCATGATGCGCATCATCGAGGATGTGTTCCGTGGCATGTTGAACAAGAAGTTCGAAACCGACACCACCGACTTTATCGATATCATCGTGAACGTCGACAAGGGCGACTTTGAAATTTACCACAACCGCACCGTGGTGGAGGACGACGAGCTGACCGACCCGCTGCGCCAAATCAAGCTGTCGGATGCCATCAAGATTGAGCCTGACTTCGAAGTGGGCGAGGAAGTGAACGAGGAACTGCGTATCGAGAGCTTCGGTCGCCGCGACATTCTTGCCCTTCGCCAGAACCTTCAGACCAAAGTGTCTGAGTATGAGAAGGAAAACATCTTCCAGAAGTACAAGGAGAAGGTCGGCGAAATCATCACTGCCGAGGTGGCTCACGTGTGGAAGCGCGAGATTGTGGTTGTCGACGATGAGGGCATTGAGCTGATTTTGCCCAAAATTGAACAAATCCCGAACGACATATATAAGAAAGGTGATACCATCCGCTCCATCGTGAAGAGCGTTGAGAGTGTGAATGGCTCGCCGGTGGTCACGCTGTCGCGTACCTCCGAGATTTTCCTCCAGCGTCTGCTTGAGGCTGAGGTGCCCGAAATTTACGATGGCCTCATCACCATCAAGAAGATTGTCCGCGAGCCTGGCCAACGTGCCAAGATTGCCGTTGAGTCCTACGACGACCGCATCGACCCCGTCGGTGCCTGCGTCGGCATGAAGGGAACGCGCATCCACGGCATTGTCCGCGAGTTGCGCAACGAGAACATCGACGTCATCAACTGGACCACCAATCCAGTGCTACTCATTACCCGAGCCCTCAGCCCGGCCAAGATTACGAACATCGTCCTGAGCAGCGACAACACGATGGCCAATGTGTATATGGAGAACGACCAGATTAGCCTCGCTATTGGTAAGGGCGGCTACAACATCAAGCTGGCAGGCAAACTGACGGGTTATGAAATCGACGTTTACCGTAACAGCGAAGCCAACAGCGCTGAGGAAGACGTTGATTTGCAGGAGTTCTCCGACGAAATCGACCAGTGGGTCATCGACTCGCTCATCCACATGGGTTGCGACACGGCCAAGGCTGTGTTGTCGTACACACCTGAAGAGGTGGCCAATCGCGCCGACCTTGAAATTGAGACCGTCAAGGATGTGTTCGAAACAAAGAGAAGAAACTATGTCCGAAGAAACTAATTTTTCAATTCGATTGTCGAAAGCGGCAAAAGAGTTCAATGTGGGAAAGGACACCATTGTGGAATTCCTCGGTAAGAAGGGGTTTCAGGTGGATCCCTCTCCCAACACGAAACTCACGGCAGACATGTATGCGCTGCTCGTGAAGGAATATCAGGGCGAGAAGGAGGTTAAGAACGAGGCCATGAAATTGGGCAACCTCTCTTACAAGGGTGGTAGTGTTTCCGTTGATTCGGCAATGCAATCGCAGAAAGTCGTTGAGGAAGAGGATCACGATGAAGTGATTATCCGCAGCAATACAATGTCGTCGCCAGTGAAGAAGACCGCAAAGCCTTCCAATGTCGAGCCCGAGGAGCCGAAGGAGGAGAAACCTTCGGAAACCAAAGAGGAAACCGCTGAAAAGGTGGTTGCTCCAGTGCAAGAAAAGGCTGAGCAGGAAGCGAAACCTGCCGATACTGGCAGTCAGCTGAAGATCCTTGGTAAGATTGACCTTGAACCGAAACCTCGTCAAGAGAAGAAAAAGGAAAAGGAGAAGAAAGAACAGAAGGCTGAGGCAAAGCAGGGAAATCAAGAAAAACAGCCCAATGCTCCGAAGCAACCAAAACCTGAGAAGAAGCAGCAACAGCCTCCTCAGAAAAAGGAACCCGAGAAGAAGGAAGAGAAGGTCAACGAGCCGAGAGTCATTAAGCTGGAGGCACCGAAACTGACGGGTCCCACCGTTTTGGGAACCTTGGATTTGCCAGTCGAGAAGAAAGGCGGCAAGGGTGACTCGAAGAAACGTAAGCGCAAGCGTATCATGGGCAGCAAGCCCGAAGGCTCGTCGGAGAACCCGACTGGTCCGAATGTGAACCAAGGCGGCAAGAAACAAGATGGTAACAAGCAACAAGGCAAGGGCCAGAAACAACAGGGTGGCGACAATGCCAACAAGAAAAACCAGAAAGACAACGCCAAACTGAGCAAGAAAGACAAGAAGTCGAAGCGCGAAGAGAAGCCCGAACTGAGCGAAGAGGAAATCTCGAAACAGATTAAGGACACCTTGGCGCGCCTCGCTCCTATGGGCAAGTCGAAGACCTCCAAGCACCGCCGCGAGAAGCGTCAGGCAGTGGCAGGCACTATGATGGAGGAGATGATGCGTCAGGAAGAAGACAAGAAAGTCTTGAAAGTGACCGAATTCGTCACCGCCAACGAGTTGGCGACCATGATGAACGTGCCTGTGGTGAAGGTCATTGGCACCTGCATGAGCCTCGGTATGCCCGTCTCCATCAACCAGCGTCTTGATGCCGAAGCCCTGACCGTGGTGGCCGAAGAGTTCGGCTTCCAAGTCGACTTTGTCAGTGCAGATGTGCAAGAGGCCATCGCTGAGACGGAAGAGATTGACCGCGAAGAAGACCTCGTCCCCCGCGCTCCTGTCGTCACGGTCATGGGTCACGTCGACCACGGCAAGACCAAACTTTTGGACTACATCCGTAACACCAATGTGGTGGCCGGCGAGGCGGGTGGTATCACCCAGCACATTGGTGCTTACGAGGTGACCACTGAAAGCGGTAAAAAGATTACCTTCTTGGATACGCCTGGTCACGAGGCATTTACCGCCATGCGTGCCCGTGGTGCCAAGATTACTGACGTGGCCATCATCGTCATCGCCACTGATGATAACGTGATGCCGCAAACCGTTGAGGCCATCAACCACGCCCAAGCCGCTGGCGTGCCTATTGTTTTCGCACTGAATAAGATTGATAAGCCCACTGCCAATCCAGACAAGATTCGTGAGCAGTTGGCCAATATGAACATTCTTGTCGAGAGCTGGGGCGGCAAGTACCAAGACCAGGAAATCGCTGCAAAGATTGGCTTGAATGTCGATGCTTTGTTGGAAAAAGTGCTGCTTGAGGCCGAATTCCTCGATTTGAAGGCCAACCCGAACCGTCTCGCCAAGGGTACGGTCATCGAGTCCGCCTTGGACAAGGGACGTGGCTATGTGGCTAAGATTTTGGTGCAAAACGGCACCTTGAAGATTGGCGACATGGTGCTGGCTGGCACCACTTACGGCAAGGTGAAGGCCATGTTCGACGACCATAACCGTGCCGTCAAGGAGGCTGGGCCATCCACACCAGTGCTGTTGTTGGGCTTGAACGGCGCTCCCATGCCGGGCGATGCCTTCAACGTGATGACCGACGAGCGCGAGGTGAAAGCCATCGCCAATCGTCGTGAGCAGCTGCAGCGCGAACAGACACGTCGCACCAGTCCGCACATCACCTTGGACGAAATCGGCCGTCGTATCGCCATCGGCGACTTCAAGGAGCTGAACATCATCGTCAAGGCCGACGTGGACGGTTCCGTGGAGGCTTTGGCCGACAGCTTGCTGAAGCTTTCCACCGAGGAGGTGCAGGTCAACGTGATTCACAAGTCGGTGGGTGCCATCAGCGAGTCGGATGTCATGCTGGCTTCGGCTTCCAATGCCGTCATCGTGGGCTTCAACGTGCGTCCTACCGCCCAAGCGCGTAAGATGGCTGAGAATGAGAAGATTGACATTCGTCTGTATTCCATCATCTACACCGCCATCGAGGAAATCAAGGCCGCTATCGAAGGCATGTTGGCTCCCGAAATCGAAGAGGTGGTCACCTGCAACCTCGAAATCCGCGAAACCTTCAAGATTAGCAAGGTAGGTACCATCGCCGGTTGCATGGTCTTGGATGGCAAGATTACGCGCAACACGAAGATTCGCGTCATCCGCGACGGTATCGTGGTCTACACAGGCCTTCTCGGCTCCCTGAAACGTTACAAAGACGACGTGAAGGAAGTCAGCGCCGGCATGGACTGCGGCCTCAACATCGAGAACTTCAACGATATCAAGGTTGGCGATATTATCGAAGGCTACACCGAGAAGGAAGTGGCTCGTAAATTGTAAGTCAGTTTCCTTGTTTAATGAATGAAAAATGGCGATCTGTTTGGGTCGCCATTTTTTTTGTTTTAACGTGGATTAATTCCAGAACACCATGCCCATTTCGCTTTGCACGAGCTTGCTTACCCTTTCAAACTCTGCCGAGCATACGGCACCAAATCCTGGCTTGCAAACTCTCCTTTCAAATATTTGAAATACCCCGCCACGGCTACCATCGAGGCATTGTCGGAGGAGAGCTTAAATCATTTTCCACCCCTCGATCCGACGTGTAGCAGAGGAGAAGTTGATGCCGATTTTATAAAGTTTGAGAAGCCGTGCTCAACCTCGCCGTTTGGGAAGCCCAATTGATAGGTCATAAAACGGGGATTGTAGTTTTTTATGGTCAGGTAACCACTTTGGTAGAGAAGCGGCAAGGGATTTGTGTCGATGGCATCGAGGCTACCAAGGAGGTCGGCAGTGACTTCCTCGCGGGTCATGTTCTCTAATTCATAGTTGTTTTGTTTCAAGGTTTCGACCAAGAAAGTAGGAGTGCCGGTTTCGAACCAGAATAGCCTTGAATCGCTCCGATAAAGAAAGGCCATTGGGCTCGATGTCATAATTCTTTTCAAAGTAACGCAAATGTTCGTCTATGATTGAAACCAAGCCCTCTGGATTTGTATAAAGACCTGTATTGAAGTCCAAATGAAACACAGGATAAACTTTCCAGTCCTTCTCCAACCGCTCCAATGCCAGCCCTTTGAAGAGTTCTTTTTTGCCTAAGTAGTAGGCTTCTAAGGTGGAAAGGAACAGACTTTTCCCGAAACGGCGCGGACGGCTGAGGAAGTAGTATTTCCCGCTTTGCGCTAGTTCGTACACAAAAGCCGTCTTGTCCACATAGACATAGCCGTCTTCGCGAAGCCCTTGGAAATTCTGCAAGCCGATAGGATATTTAGTCATTGTGTTCAATTAATTGGATTTCGATGGCAAAATTACGAATAATTTACTAATTTTCATTGTGGTTTTGTTTTTTCATTATTTTTGGGCGTTATTATGGTTCATAGTTGAAACGAGAGAAAACATTAACAACTTAATACTTAATCAAATGAAAGCAAAAGCTTTACAATTCGGAAAGGCGATGAGTGCCGCCTTGTTCGTTCTGCTGCTGAGTGTGGTGGGATTGAAGAATGCACTTGCACAAAACCAAGTGGCCACGCTGCAACATGGCGACAGCGTTTGCGCTTTCTATGGGCCAGGTGCCTTAGGAGAGGCACATGAAGCTGCTGACCATGGCGACATCATTACGCTTTCAGGCGGATGGTTCAGCGCTAATGGAATTACAAAAGCCATTACCCTGCGTGGCGCGGGCTTTGTTACTGATTCCGTAACCGGCACACCACCAACCAGCATCTCTGGAGACATTTGGCTCAACGTGACTGGTACTGATGGTTTTCTGACCATCGAAGGGGTTCTGTTTTCAGGCACAGTTTATTATATATATTTAAACAATCCCAAATTCAATAGATGTTGTTTTCATGGGATTTCTTACGTTTCGTCTACTATTCAAATGTTAAGCCCCTTGTTCATTAATTGCATTATTGAAAATTTTTCTTTCTATTACACAAATTACACTCAGTTGATTAATTCGATGGTTTTGAAGGCTAATGGAATACATAGCAATCATGAAGTTTTGGCACATCATTCTATCATTGGATTTAACGGTAATTCTCCAGATGCTCTTACGGCACACAATAGTATTATTTTTGGTGGTACGTCTCTGAGTACATGCTCGTTCTTCAACTGCATTGGAATTAATTGGTCATTTGGCTATGCTTATACTACTGGTTGTGTCAATTATGATTCATACGAAGATGTTTTTGAAACTTTCAATGGTAGTTTTTCTTTGGACGAGTCGTTTATCTTGAAAGACGAAATCGCTACAGGTTTTGTGAGCAGCGATGGCACCCAAGTGGGTATTTATGGCGGTATGGTTCCCTATAGCACTCGCCCCAACTACATGGTGGTGAAACGCTGCAATGTGGCACCTCAATCCACCATTGATGGCAAACTGAGTGTAGAAATTGAAGTTGTCACCGAAGGCAACTGAAGAGGTTTGTGATACAAAAACGTCAAACCTATGAAACGCTATATATTATTAATAAGTGCAATGCTGCATTGTTTCGGCATACAAGCGCAGTCGGTAAGCTACACCTGTCGCTATTGGTTCGACCAAGACCATGAGCAAGCAGCAATGGCCACTTTTAGTGACAGCACTTGGGCGGCTGAGATAGACGTTGGCTCTCTCAATGAGGGCATTCACTCATTCCACATCCAAGTAATGGACACCTCTTTACTGTGGTGCCCACCTCAAAGTTATTTGTTTTTCAAAATCACCGAAACGCCAACCGCTGAATTGGAGTATCGCTATTGGTTCGACCAAGACCATGCTGTAATGCAAAGTGGTTCCTTGGGCAATGGTAATCTTCTACTTGATGTGAGCACACTTAACTCGGGCTTACATTCATTGCATATCATGCTGAAAGGTATTGAATACACAGCCACACATAACTACCTATTCTTTAAGACCGATGCAATTGGTGGAGAAAGCGAAAACTATGCTTACCATTGCTGGTTCGATCAAAATTTTGAAAACATACAGAGTGATTCGTTGGGTAATGGACAGTTTCTGCTTGATGTGGCCGAGCTTGAAGAAGGTATTCACACCGTTCATGTGATATTGGAAGGCACTACTTTAACGGCTACGCAAAGCTATATGTTCATGAAAACTGCTCCTTTTTCAACGGACACTATTGACATGAGCCATTTATCCTACCACTGCTGGTTTGACCAAGATTTTAATCATCAACAAACCGACTCGATTGGTGACGGTAACTTCTTGCTTGATGTCAACGGACTTGAAGACGGTTTGCACACGGTACATGTTATGTTGGAGGGAAGCACTATGACATCCCCCTTAAGCTATATGTTCATGAAAATGGCCGTGGAAGACCCATATGCCGAACTGCAATACATCTGCTGGTTCGACCAAGACTATGGCAGTGCCCAAATAGGGCCCTTGGGCAGTGGCCTTTTTGAGTTGGAAGTCAGCAACTTGCCTAACGGTATCCACACGGTGAATGTGCAACTTAGCAATGGCACACGCACCGCGCCGCAATGTTACTTGTTCTACAAGCAACCTTTGGGCGGCTACGGCATTGCTCGTTGGGAGTATTGGCTGAATGACGATATTGCCAACAGGCAAATAACCAACATTTCACCCACTGTTGATACTTTGGACATCATCTCCTTATTGAATGTGGGGCATCCGGCCTTACGGAGTTCGTGCTTCCATTTCCATCCCAATGGCGATGCGCCATACATCAACGCGAAGAACCAAATCAATTTCCGTTTCTATGATTGTGAATTGCGCTTTATTGACAAGTCAGCCTATTATGTCGATGAGCAAGTGCAGCAAAACATTGTGGCAACAGTCTTCGAGCGCAACACCACGGAAACCTTTGCCGCGCCGCGTGACAACCAAATACAATGGTTTAAGTTGGACGCTGTGGTGGGTGATTCTTTGGCGTTCATGGCCGATAAAGCCTGCACCATGCAGCTCTTTGCCCCTTCGGGTGAGGAGGTGTACACTGCCACAGCCTCTGAAGCAATGGCGTTTGGAGGCTGCCACGCCTGGGAAGATGGAACGTATTATTTGGCTGTGCATGATGTCACGGGAAGCGGCGAAACGGTATCGGTAACCTATAATTGGCTGAACAGATATGCTATTGTATCATACGATGTGCATCTAGTAGGCAATGGTGGATGTTCCACTATCACTTTCCAAGGTAATGGTTTCAATAGTTTGTTGGATGCCTATTTGGTAAATTATCAGAATGATACTATCCATCGTTTGGATATTGGCCATGAAAGCAACACAACTACATCGGTAACCTTCAATTTCTATGAAGTGAATTTGGGTGTGTATGATGCAGTGTTCCAGTTCTATGATGAAATCATCCGTGTCAATGGCGCTTTGGAAGTGCAGGAGCCTGTGGATATTGTGCTGAGTTCAATTGTGAATTATTCTTCTCGATATCTGAGAAATACGGTTGTGACATATACATATTCGATTACTAACAATGGTAATATGTCGGCTTATGCAGTTCCAATTTATTTGTATATTTCAACTGAATCTATAGAGTGCATATCCCATGTAGAATTGGAAGGTCTTGAATTGTTGGAGTTAAAAGATTATTTTAATTTGGACTCCTTGACTCAAATTGAACAAGAAGAGTTAAAGAAGTGGTCGGATGAGAAAGGCGATGACCATTATTTCTTCAAAGTATATGGCGTTGATGAATTGACAGGTGATACTATATTGATTAGAAGTAATTATTTCTATATCAATTTGGCTCCGTATGAAACGAAAGAGATAAAGATAAAACTCACATCGGACTGCTCTAATGAAGTTTGGATGACAATACCCTCTGTGGCTGGATATGATGATCCATATCCTCCATTTGTTGAAAATGGTTGGGGTGGTTCAGGTGGTTCTGGCGGTTCAGGTGGTTCAGGTGGCTCTGGTGGCTCTGGTGGCTCTGGTGGCTCTGGTGGCTCTGGTGGCTCTGGTGGCTCTGGTGGCTCTGGTGGTTCAGGTGGTTCAGGTGGTTCAGGTGGTTCAGGTGGCTCTGGTGGTTCAGGCGGTGGTAATGGCGGTTCCTCAGGCGGAGGCAACAGTAACTCCAACGGTTATTGTTGTTCTCAGGAGAAAATCCAATGTACATTAGATAATTTATGTAATTCATTGGATGCATTGGATGTGCTGAAATTGGGTTCTGATTACGCGAGTTGCGCTTGTGGAGTGCTTCAAAATGCCAATGGTTTTATTAGTGATATTATTTGTGATGGAGAAAGTCCCTTTGGTGCTTTGCGTAATTTGAATACGCCATCGTTTTGGGGAACATTGATATCATGTGGCGCAGCTTTCAGTCCAGCTGGAAAGTTAAAAGCTGTATTAAAAGCCGCAGATAAAGTAATGGATACGTGGACATTGATGGATTTGCTTACACCACCAGCAAGAGGGCGAGATATTGGTACAGATGTTTCTGGTTGTGTTACAGAATGGACAAAAAGAAAACCAGATTGTCCTCCGCCTCCCCCGAATGGTGGAGAATCAATCCCCGTCAACTCCTTCGACCCCAACGACATCCACGGATATCTCTCCGAATCCAGCAGCCACTACATGCGGCAGGAAATCCAGAATGTGCAGTATGAGATTGAGTTTGAGAACGACACCACTTTGGCCACCGCTGCTGCGCATACCATCATCGTGCGCGACACCTTGGATGCCACCAAGTTCGACTTGAATTCTTTGGCTGCCCGTAGCGTCACCATTGGCGACAAGCGTTTGGAACTCAACGGTGAACAAACCTTTGCTCGTACTTTGGACTTGCGCCCTGAGTTGTATGTTATTGCCCAAATCAATCAAGACTATGACCCAACCACGGGCATAGTCGAATGGACGATTCAATCCCTTGACCCGATGACGATGGAACCCACCGACGACCCGAATCAAGGTGTGCTGCCTGTTAACTATTTCGGCAATGGCGTGGGATTTATCGACTACAGCATTAATCTGAAACAAGCCTTTGCCGACGGCACTGCCATCAGCAACCGTGCAGGCATTATCTTCGACCAAGAGGAAGTCATTATGACACCCACTTGGACGAACACCGTAGATGCGGTGAAGCCTACTTCGCACATCGAGGAGGTGACACCCATGGCGGATAGCCTAAACTTCGTTTTTGTTTCGCAAGACAACCGTTCGGGTGTGTGGTACCACAGCTTGTACTATCGTAACGCATCCACCGAGCAGGAATGGCAGGTGAGGAAGGCACAAATCTTTGAAGACAGCTTTGTGCTGCATCTTGAGGACTTGCTGACCACCGAATACTTGGTTATAGCCGTTGACTCGGCTGGTAACCGCGAGGATAAGGACATGGTAGCGGAGTATATCTACACAGCTTCAGGGCTCCATTTCGTCACCGAAGGCAACTGGAGCACCGCCTCCAACTGGCAGGAAGGCACCTTGCCCGGAGCCGATGATATGGTTTTCATCGATGCTCCATGCCAACTCGATCAGGATGCCGAAGTGGCTGCACTGGCTATTTCAGATGACCAGACACTCACTGTGCAATCAGGCAAAACGCTTGCGGTCAATGGCCTCTTGTCTAACACTTCGGCAGAAGGTTTGGTCATCAAGGACGGTGCACAACTCATCAATGCCTCGGGTAACGTGGCGGCAACGATGGAGAAGGACATTGTCGCATACAGCGACAGCAACCCCGATGCTTGGTACACCATCGCTTCACCGATGAACCAAATACCCATTGAGGGAAGCAGCTTCGCCACTCCGGAATTCGACCTGTACCGCTTCAACGAGAGCAACCTCACCAACGAGGAATGGGAGAATTACAAGAGCGGCCTTGCCGACTTCACCACCTTCGAGAATGGCCGTGGCTATCTCTTTGCCAACAGCAACGCCTTCAGCCCCGCCTTTACAGGCACACTGAACGCCTCAGCGGTCACTTGCCAATTGTCCTACACCGAGCGGCCCAACGACCCGCTCAGTGGCTTCAACCTCATCGGTAACCCCTTCCCGCACGACATCTACAAGGGCGTGGGAGCGGCCATTGACAATGTCAACCTCGCTTCAGGCTACTACACCCTGACCAACGAAGGCAGATGGCAGGTCCATACCTTTGAAGACGCTATCCATCCTGGACAAGGCATCTTGGTGAAGGCAATCGCACCCACCATCTTGACGATAGCCAAGAGCACTGCCGTTGCCACTGCGGAAACGGGTGGAGCCAAGAGGGAGACCAGCCCGTTGAGCATCAGCGTCAAGGGCGAAAACGGAATGGATCAGGCATTCGTGTACTTCGGTCGTGGCAACAGCATGGAGAAGATGGGTGGCTTCGTCGCACAGGAGCCGAGCCTTTGGGTCCGCGACAACGGCAAGGATTACGCCATCACACACGTGGAGAAAGCCTGTGAGACGCTGGAACTCTGTTTCAGCAGCAAACAGCCTGGCGACTTCATCCTGACCGTCGACAGAAACGAGACGGAATTCGAATACCTGCAACTGGTCGACCACGTCACCGGCTTGACAGTGGATTTGTTAAAACAGCCCTCCTATGACTTCCATGCCACAGGGCAAGAACCTGATGCTCGTTTCAGCATTAGATTCAAAGTGGTGGAATAAATAGGGTAGTTATTCATGAACAAACGGCCATCTCACACGAGGTGGCCGTTTTCCTGACTTTGACACACTTTTCAGCTTTAATTTATAACAAGCTAATAATCAATTGTTTTAAGAAATGATTTAGTGACGCGGGTGACGCAGATCTCAAAA
>CADCML010000034.1 GCA_902802535.1 uncultured Bacteroidia bacterium | reverse complement strand
CCCGAAAAGGAATACACCGAGAAGCAGAAATCCCTGCTTTGGGCTGCCGCCGAGAGCTGTCCCGTGGGTCGCTCGCTGCACCCCGACGTCATCGTGAACATCACCATGAATTTCCAAGGCTGATGGAATACGACATGCTCAAAGGACTCCGCCACATCGAGCAGTTAGTGGTGGAGCATAAGGACACTGCGACTGTCTACGGCTCGGGCGCATTGGAAGTGTTCGCCACTCCCGCCATGATTGCACTCATGGAAAAGACCTGCCTCGAAAGCGTTGCCGACAAAATCGGCGAAGGCAATACCACCGTGGGCATCGCCGTCAACATCAAGCACTTGAAAGCCAGCCCGGTAGGTTCTACCATTCGCTGTGAGGCCGAACTCGTTGAAGTGGACCGTCGCCGTTTGGTCTTCTCGGTGAAGTGTTTCGAAAGCGAAACACTGGTCGGTGAAGGCATTCACGAAAGGTTTGTAGTCGACAGCGCAAAGTTCATGTCCAAATTTTAAATTCTGAATCTTAAATCTTAAATATGAGATACACCTATCGAACCCAAGGCACTTGCAGTCAGGCGATTGAGTTTGAAATCGAGGACGGCATTTTGAAAAACGTGCAGTTCTACGGCGGCTGCAACGGCAACACGCAAGGCATTAGCGCTTTGGTAAATGGCATGAAAATTGATGAAGTGCTCCAGCGTTTGGAAGGCATCCGTTGCGGCTTCAAAGGCACCTCTTGTCCCGATCAGCTGTGCAAGGCCATCCGTCAAACCATGAAGGAATAATTTCCCTCGACAATAATTTTTCATCATTAATCTCGTTAATAACAAACAAAACAACAAAATCTAACGAATATGAAGAAACACATTTTTTCCGTGGCAGTCCTGACGCTTGCCGTCATGCTCACCACATTCAGCAGTTGCAGAAAACCCCAAGCTGAGGACAACACCCCAGCCAAGGAAGGCCTTTATCTCGGCATCGTCGGGTTCAACAGCGACCTTTACACCATGCCGCTTGGCCTCCTCAATCAAGACACGAAGCACAACTTTAATGACTTTGTCACAAATCTCACGATGCAAAACGGCACCATTCTTTATCACGCCGTCAACACGGGCATCAAGAGCCTTTCCAGTGCCAAGATTCCGGAAAACCTCATCAACGTATCCATCGTGACCTTCACCGACGGCCTCGACCAAGGCTCCTATGTGCTGTCGGAAAACAACTACAACTCAGGCGCTGAATACCTTGCTGCAGTCAACACCAAAATCAACAACGAACTCATTGGTGGCACCAACATTTCGGCCTATTCCATCGGCGTGCGCGGCTCGGACGTAAGCGATTTCGAAAGCTTCAGCAACAACCTCAAGAAGCTTTCGAGCGACCCCGTCCACAATGTCTTCGAAGTCAGCAACATGAGCGAAGCCTCTGAGAAGTTTGCCCAAATCGCGCAACAACTCTACAACCAAAGCACGTTCTATAACGTCACGCTCAAAATGCCTGCTCAAGAACCTAACACGAAAATTCGCTTCACTTTCGACAACGTAAACGAAGCCAATGCCTCGCAATGCTACATCGAGGGCACTTACATCCGCAACAACGGCAAAGGCCAACTGACTAACATTCAGTATGTCGGCTTGGAGAGCATCACGGGCATAACCGTTACCGCTTCCTCTGAGGGCATCTTCGACGTGTTCTCCTTCCAGAACCTCACCGACTTGGAAGGCAACCAAATGATTACGGATTACGTGAAACAATGGAACTGGCTTGAAGCCTCGTCGCAATGGCAGTACAACAGCGAGTTCACGCCTTCGGGCAACACCGAAGTCGTCAACGAATACAAGAGCGCGATGATCATGCTTGTACTCGATTGCTCCAGCTCCCTCGGCAACGACTTCACCAACATGAAGACCGCCGCCAACTCATTCATCGAAACATTGAGCGGAAACTACAGTGGGAGATAAAGCTCGGATTTGCAACTAAAAAAACGGTGTCGAACTGAATCGACACCGTTTTTTTGTACTGATAACTGCTTCATTTTACGGGCATTAATTGAAGTCTAGTTTGTAACGTTTTGATGCGTTCCAGCAATGCCTCAAAGTCGAGCGATTGACCGTGTATGAAATTCTGACGCAAATCCAAGTAATCTTGCCGCCAAGCCGCCAAACAAGTATCTGGTGGAACAATTGAAACATACGGCGGATAGTCCTTGTCATAATCTGCATACGAAACATGGTAGAACTTCCTCCGGTGTTCGACCACTTTTTTATATAGCTCATAGTCCAACAACGCCTTCTCTCCAAACTGGGTGTCCATGAGCTTTTCCAAGTCGTACAAATGCCGAGACATCCTCAGGCTCCTCGGTTCCTGTTTTTGGAACTCCTCGCAAAGCAGAAATACCTTTTCCAAGAAAGTCCGTTCTGGCATCACAACGGGAATAATGCACACCGCATCGCCATCATCTTCGTTGAACCTATCCTTGATCATGGAACTGATGGTGCGCATCTCAAACGGCTCTTTCATTGACAAGCAACTGATTTCTATCTTCACCCTCGCTGGCATGTATTGTGTACGTCTTTCGACAATGCTTTCATAATCCACATGAAGCACCGCCGGGTCGGCATCAGTGGATATTACATTCCCTTCTTCATCTACTGTTTTTGATATTACTTGAAATCCTTGCAAACCCAATTTAGACAAAGCCTTTTCAAGTTGCTGAGCCAAGTTGCCGATGACATACTTGTGGCATTTTTTCCGCAATGTCTTCAGTTGGTTGTTGTTCTCCACACTATCTGTGAAAAACGTGTGGTCGATGGTCAAGTCAATATCCTCAGAAAACCTTTCGATAAGGTTCCATCCTTTGCTGAGACTTGTGCCGCCTTTAAACTCCAAAAAGTCCACACAATCTGTTTCAAACAAAGCCTTCAGCACCATCGTCACCCACCAGTCTTTTTCTATGGCATAGTCGGGCAGATGCATACTTTCGGCGACTTGCTGAAGCATTACTTTCCTATCGTTGATGTCATGTTGTTGCCAGTTCATGTTGCTTGATATTACGAATGATTTCTGAGAGTATTTTTCTGACCCAAATGGGAGCCGTTTTCAGGTCATCAACGTATGTGGCATCATCAAGATGTTCCTTCAATAATCCTACTATGGTACTCGTATGTTCTTCTGTCAAATTATCCTTGCCAATGGATTTCAATGCCTGAATTAAAGCCGCCATAAAGTCATTTTTGCACGCGAAGTTCCGAGGCACAGACCTTTTCAACGTAACGGTACGGCCTCGCAGATACAATTTTCTGGCTGATCCAGTGGTGAGATAAACAGAGTTCATAGGCACTTGAGTTGAAAGCCCTAACCGATTTTGCGCTGTCTCCCCTGTGGGCAATATCTGTGCATTATCGCGACGAGCAATGGCGTTGACTAACTCCTCAACCGAAGGAAAAAGCGGGCCAAACCTCGTTTCAATCGGCTTGCAATAAATGCCGTTGGCTATGCGCAACAGCAATCCGTCATTGACACATTCCGACAATACACGACTGATAAACACATCATTACCATGTTCGGCAAAATCGGAAATGAAATACAACATACCCGCTTCATCGCTTCTGATCTGATTCCGTATTTTAGCTTCAATGCTCATCTTTGTTTGTTTTTTAGTAGAAAGTTTTTGCAAAATTTTCTACCAAATTCGGTTTCAACATAAAAAAACCGCTCTTTCAGCGGCTTTTATGGTACTCCCGCAGGGGGTCGAACCCTGGACACCCTCAGGGGGTCGAACCCTGGACACCCTGATTAAGAGTCAGGTGCTCTACCAACTGAGCTACGGAAGCATCGTTTTGTGGGTGCAAAAGTACAACCTTTTTTGTTTCCCACAATACTTTTTCTGCAAATTTTTCTCTTTTTCTATGTATTTATCAGCAAACCAATAACTTATTTTGTAAACCAAGTCTTAAACTCAGCCACACGAGCCTTGCTGACGACAATCTTCTCTGGCGTTTCAACGAATAGATTGATGGCCAATTTGTTGCCAAACCATACCGAAACGTCTTTGATGGAGCTCCGCGCCACAACAAACTGGCGGTTGGCCCTGAAAAACTCATGCGGGTCAAGTTCGCTCATCACATCGTCCAAGGTATGGTTCATGTAGAACGTCTTACCATCCGTAGTGATGATTTTCAGCGTCTTGGCGTCAATGTAGATATAGACGATGTTACTGACTGGCAGGGGAATGAACTTGTCGCGCTCGGGCAAGAGGAAATAGCTTCTGTATTTCTTCTTCTCGCCCAATTGGGTCAGCAAAGCGGCAATCTGGCTGTTGTCGGAACGCTTCTCCACCAGCGCATGATATTTGTTCATGGCTCGCTCCAAAGCATCCTTGCTAATGGGCTTCAGCAAATAATCAATGCTGTTCACTTCGAAAGCCTTGAGAGCATATTCGTCGTAAGCGGTAGTGAAAATGACTGGACAAGTGATGGTGACGCGGTCAAAAATGGCAAACGACGACCCATCAGCCAAATGGATGTCCATAAAAATCAAATCGGGCATGGAATGGCTCGATATCCAATCAACGCTGTCCTCGATGGATTCAAGTATACCAACGATTTCAATACCAGGGCTAACCACACCAAGAAGCTTCTTCAAGGTCTTTGCAGCCATGACTTCGTCTTCGATAATCAGTGCTTTCATAGTGTTTCTATGTTTTGTTTAAGAGGCAAAGTTACACTAAAAATCATTCCGTCGTCAAAAATTTCAACATTTTCGTTCCATTTTATTCGATACCGCTCTGCCAAATTAGCCAAACCGATTCCCGTTCCCTCTTCTTTTCCAATTTTCTGTTGGATTTTATTACTGATTATCAAATGATTATCATTATCCGTATGGATATGCACCGTCAGATGCTGTTTCGATGAAATGACATTGTGCTTGATGGCATTTTCTATCAGTCCCTGGATAGAAAGCGGCAACACATGGTAGTCGTCGTATTTTTGATGGTCGATGCCATGGTCGAATATCAGGTTGTCGCCATAGCGCATCTTCATCATCAAACAATAGGAACGCACACATTCCAATTCATCGGCCAATGTCACAACCTCATTGTTCTGCAAGGTGTAGCGCATCACCACCGACAGTTGCTGGATAAAGTTCTCAGCCTTGTCGGGGTCGTCTTCAATCAGCGACTGCAACGTGTTCAACGAATTAAAGAGGAAATGCGGGTCAAGCTGGTTTTTCAAAGCTTCATAACGCGAGTTGAGGTTCTCGGCACGAAGGGTCTCATTCTCGACGGCAGCCAAACTCTCAAGATGCATAGAACGCAACAGATAGCTTATCATGACGGGAAGAACAATGACAGGCATATCGCCCAACCAACATCTACAAATGTGACCGAAAGAAAGTCCTGGCTTCATCCCTGTAGAGGGTGCAGGAAGAGCCCAAAACAGATGGTTCAGCATAGTAATCACCGTACTGATTATCAGACCTATCAGTACCGAACCTATGACATTGGCCATCAACTCATCACGCTTCATCTTAAAAGGATAGCCCAAAGCCTTTCGCTCATAAAGAAACAGCAAGAAGGCCATCATGAAACTGAACACGATGTTGACCAAAACAATGATCCAATACGGAGTACCGTACTCCACCGGCGCAATAACAGACAACAAAGGACGGCTGAAATAGCGCTTCAGAATAAACAGCACGTAAAAGCCTATGGTAATCGCCAACGAAATGACAGTTATCCTCTTGATTGACAAATAACTGTCCACATTATTTTTTTCGTTCTTATTCATACCTCAAAGCGTTGATTGGGTCGGTACGCGAGGCCTTCAAGGCGGGGAAGAAGCCCGAAATAAGACCGAGGATGGCGCAGGAAACAAACGAAATAACCATCCACATCACATTGACGACATAAGGCAGCGACATGGCCAACGAAACCACATAGGAGAGCAACAAACCCAACATCAAGCCAATAACGCCACCGATGAGGCTCAAAATGATACTTTCAGTGAGGAACTGCATCAAAATGGCCGAGTTCTTCGCTCCAATGGACATACGCAAGCCGATTTCCTTGGTCCGCTCAGTCACGGTGACGTACATGATATTCATGATGCCAATGCAACCTACTAACAAGGAAATCAGCGCGATAGCTACCAAAACAGTGGTAATCATGCCGGTCATCGACGACATCATTTCCAACATCTCCTGCTGGGTACGCACCTCGAAGTCGTCGTCACCGCCATCGGGAATCTTGTGCGAAACCCTCAAAATGCTCTCAATCTCCTCCACGGCAGCCTCTGCCACGTTTTCAGAGGCAGCAGAACACACTATCTGCTGGATGTAGTCGACACCCAACATGCGCTTTTGCACGGTGCTGTAAGGCATCACCACAAGGTCGTCCTGATCCATGCCCATGCCGTTTTGTCCCTTTTCTTTCAGCGTACCGATGACCTTAAACGGCATATTGCCCACACGGATGGTCTTGCCAATCGGATCTTCGCCGTTGTCAAACAATTCTTTAACGATAGTCTGGCCAATCAAGCCAACTTTGGCATATTTTTTTACGTCCTCATCGGTGAAATTCACACCCGTAGCGATTTCGTATTTGCGGATTTCAAGGTAATCGGGTGAGCCGCCATACACCGTGCCCGACCAGTTTTTGGAGCCGTTCACCAACTGTCCGCCACTGTTCACCACAGGACTGACCATCGTCACGTTCTTGGCGTTCTTGGCAATTAGCTCGCAGTCGTGCACCTTCAACGACTGCACATTGCTGGAGCCCATGCTCACGCCGCCACGCCGTTGGTTGGCCCGCATCACCATGATGAGGTTGGTGCCCATGTCGGAAAGCTGGTTGGCCGTGCTTTGCTTCAGTCCCTCGCCCAAATTGACCACCGCAATAACGGCAGCAATGCCAATCACGATGCCGAGCATGGAAAGAGCCGAGCGCGTCTTGTTACGCAGCAAGGCTTTCGCCGAAATCCGTATGAGGTTCAGAATATCCATTTCAATAGTCGTTATCTTTGGGCAAGGCGGCCAAGGCCTCCGTCGCTGATTTGGTCGCCACGGGCTCATCACGGAGGATGTGACCGTCGCGAAGGAATATCGTTCTGCTGGTAAACACCGCAATGTCAGACTCATGCGTCACAAAAGCGATGGTCTTGCCCTGCTCATGAAGGCTCTGGAAAAGGCTCATGATTTCGTAGGAAGTGCGTGTGTCAAGGTTACCCGTGGCTTCGTCGGCCAACACAATAACAGGGTCGTTCACCAAGGCACGGGCGATAGCCACGCGCTGCTGCTGACCGCCCGAAAGCTGGTTGGGCATGTGTTCCATGCGGTCCTTCAAACCGACCAGCTCCAAAGCGTGTTGTGCCCTTTCATGGCGTTCCTTGTGCGAGATGTCGGGGTTATACACCAATGGCAGTTCCACATTTTCCAAGGCCGAGGTGCGAGGCAAGAGGTTGTAGGATTGGAACACGAAGCCAATCTTGCGGTTGCGAATCTCCGACAGCTCATTTTTCGAGCGTTCCCTAACGGAAATGCCATCGATGAAATACTCGCCCGAAGTAGGTTGGTCGAGGCAACCGAGGATGTTGAGCAAGGTCGATTTGCCGCTTCCCGACGAACCCATGATGCTCACGAACTCGCCCTGACAGATGTTGAACGTCACGCCCTTGAGGGCATGAACCTCCTCGCTGCCAACGACGAACGTCCGCTTGAGATTCTCAACCGAGATGATGGAATGTTGCGCACTCATGGCCAAAACGATTATTGCGGCGGGCCGCTCGGGGCTTTGCCCTTGTTACCGTTGTTCCTATTTCTACCAGGAGGGCCAGGCATGAATGGGTTTTCGCCCTTCTTCACAGCCTTCTCCTTAACGATATATTGCGCTGACAGCACCACCGAATCACCGGCTTGTACACCCTGTTCAATGATTCTGTAAGCACCGTCGCTCATGCCCACCTTCACAGGGCGCGGCATGATATTGTCGCCTTTCTTTATCCATACCATGCTATGACTTGCCATGGCCTTTTCATCCATCCGAGGCTGTTCGCCTTGCGGAAGTTCTGGCATCTGACCTTCGGGTTTCTCGGGCTTGCGCATGGTTTTCAGCACCTGTTCATCGGGCGTGAAGTTAAAAGCTTCAGCAGGCGCAGCCAATCCTTTTTGTTCCTCCGTGACGATGGTCACGCTGGCGGTCATGCCGGGAAAGAGCTTTTGGTCGGGATTAGGGGCATCAATGATGACGGTGTAGGTCACCACGTTGCTCGTCGTAGTCGGCTTCATGCGGATTTGGTTCACAGTACCATTAAACACGTCCTCCATGTAGGCATCGACGGTGAACGACACCCTCTGCCCTTCTTTCACCTGCCCGATGTCGGCTTCGTCCACGTCAGCCTCCACCTGCATCTTTGTCAAGTCGTTGGCCAAAGTAAACAAGGTTGGCGTACTGAACGAGGCGGCCACCGTTTGGCCCACCTCCACGGCGCGGTCGAGGACGATGCCGTCGATAGGCGAATAAATCTCCGCATAGCCTAAATCCACCATGGCTTGATCGTAGGCAGCTTGGGCGTTTTTCTTGCTCATCTGGGCCTGCGTGTAGGTATTCTGGGCATCCTGATAGGCAGCCAACGTAGCGGCATTCGACTCATAAAGCTGCTTGGTGCGCTCGTAAGTCAGTTTCGCATAATTGAGCTGGCTCTCGGCAGATGTGAGGCTTGCTTTGGCCCTACTGAGGCTCTGGTTGAGCGTTTGCTTGTCCAACTCGGCCATCAGCTGGCCTTTCTTCACCACGTCATTGAAGTCGACATAGATTTTTTCCACCTTGCCCGACACCTGAGTACCGACTTCGACGGTCTCCACCGGCTCGATGGTGCCCGTCGCAGTAACGGTGTTCTCAACGGTGTATTCCGCGACCACATGGGTTCGGATTACCAATTCCTTGTTCGCTGATTTCGTTGCCTTTACAATCAGAATAGCCGCAATTGCTGCCACGACAATCCCAAAAATAATCAGCCCTATTCTTCTTTTCTTTTTCATATCACAGTGTTATTTGTTTGCCCATATAAATGTCCAAAATCTTGCGTTTCATCACCAAGGAATACTTGTTCTGGATGTAGGAATTCAACGCATTCAAGTAATTGTTCTGCTGCTGCAACAACTCCACAGTGGTAATGGTACCGTATTGATATTGAATATTATAGGCGTTATAACTCTTGCTATAGGCTTCTTCCTTCACCTGCGACACCTTATAGGCATTGAAAGCCGACACCACATTACGATGAGCTTGCACAACCGTTTGACGTACCGTGAGAGCCGTTTGCTCGTAGTCCAACTGGGCTTGTTCCAAGGCGATGCGGCTCTTTTTCACGTTGGCTTTGGTCTGGCCACGGCTGTAAATCGGGATACTCATCGAAACGCCAACGGATTCCGTCGGCTTGCTATACCATTTCGAGTTGCCGTCGCCATCGAACGAAAGCACGCCCATGCCCACGTTGGCATTGGCTGAAATTGATGGGAAATAATTGCCACGCGCCAAATCGACGTTCTTTTCCGCCAACCGAATATCATAGTCGCTTATGTGTAACTCGGGCATATAATCCATGGCAAGACTGACGGCTTCTTCTTCGGTAGGCAAAGATTCCTTCAAACCATCGAGATTGTCTGTGTCAGGCGTAATGATTTCCAAATCATCGGTGGGATTCATCGAAAGCAATATCTTCAAATCCAACAAGTTATTCCCGATTTTAATGCGCGTGTCGACCACATTGTTCGAATCGCTGTAATACTGAGCCTCAAGCAGCAACAAGTCACTTTCGAGAATGGAGCCCACTTTATAGCGCACGCTACCTTGTTTCATCTGTTCACGGCTGGTGTTGAGCACCTCTATCTGGTATTTCAGCAGCTCCTGGTTGCCGATGATGGTAAGAAAACTCTGCAGGATTTGTGTGGCGAGTTGGTTGTCGTAACGCTGCAATTGCACCTCATTACGCTCCAAATTGAGGCGATTCTGTTCAATCGTGTTGTTGATGTGGCCGCCTTGGTAAATCGTCACTGAAGAACCCACACCCACGCTGCCTGAAGTAGACCAGCCGTTTTCGTTGTTTGAGAAATTCTGTCCCACCGAGGCGCTCAGGTTGGGCAAACGCTGTTGCTTGGATTGCTCATAGGTAGTCTCCAGCGATTTGCCCGTCAGCTCCATCGACTTACGCTCATAACTGTTGGCTGCAGCAAAACGCAAACAATCATCCAGCGAAAAACGGTAAAGACGGCTTTCTTGAGCCATGACCCCTACGGTCAACAGCACCAAGGAAAGAACTATTACTATTCTAATGCGTTTTGTCATTCGATTGTATTAAACAAAAAAAAGGCAAGTTAATAATAACCTGCCTCATAAATCTTTAACTCTATTAACCATGCAAAAATAGCATAGTTATTCTATTCTCTGTTTTTTCCCTATTCTAAAACAGAAAAAAGCAAGATTGAACTTGCCAAGGAATTGTTCAAATTGATTAGGAATTCTGTTCCTTTCTTCTTCTTCCGAAGAGATAGGCACCGCCGAGGCAGCTCAACAGCAAAACTCCTTCACCAAGAGGGGCGAATTCGTCAATGTCGGTGATGTCACGATGAATCTCATCTTTCTCTCCTTTCTCTCCTTCCTTTCCTTCATCTTCTTTCTCGCCAAGCATACTCTCGACCATCTCCTCGTTGCTGAGGTAGATGTTTTGAGCCATCATCGCGGCAGGAGCGACCAACATCGACGCAATGGCCATAAAGGTTATTACTCTTTTTTTCATTATAAAAACACCTTTCTTATTTATTAATTATGCCCATTTCTGGACTTCCGTTATTTATACTTTTTAATGCCGCAAAATTATTGCTTTTTTTGTGATATTTTACAATAAATCAGAATTTTTTTTTCACAAAAAATACATCTATTTGATTGTCAAATGATTATATCTTTAAAAACATAATCGTCTTTGAAATGCGTTGCGCAAACAGGAAACTGAAAGAAAGTTTTCTTGCACATTATTTCGATTTTTATTGAAAAATGTCGAACGCCTTTGATTATTTTGTACATTTGCAGTGTCACATTGACACGTCTTGTGGAAATAGTCTAATAAATCATAATCAACAACTAATTACTCATCAAAATTCAAACGTTATGAAAGACAGTAAAAAGTTCTTCGCCGAATTGTTCGGCACATTCGTCTTGGTGTTCGGTGGCTGTGGAACGGCCTTGTTCGGACATGTCGGCTTCCTTGGTGTAGCCATCGCTTTCGGCCTTACCGTGGTCGCCATGGCTTATGGCATCGGCCACATTTCGGGTGCCCACCTCAATCCCGCCGTCAGTTTTGGCGTTTTCGTCAATGGCCGCATGAGCCTCAAGGAAATGCTCTGCTACTGGGCTGCCCAGTTCATCGGCGGTATCATCGCTGGTGCTTTGCTGCTTGTGATTTGGAATGCCATCGGCGGTGGCGCTACCGGCGTCTTCGCTTCCAATGGTTTTGGTGAGGCCTTCCAGAAGGCTTGCGGCGGTCCCGACACGGGCTATCAAGCCATCTCCACTGGCGGTGCCTTCTTGGTTGAATGCCTGCTGACCTTCGTGTTCCTGATGGTCATCCTCGGCGTCACCGATAGCAGCCATGCCAACGGCAAGTTCGGCGGTCTGGCCATCGGTCTCACCTTGGTGCTCATCCACCTCATCAGCATCCCGCTGACCAACACTTCCGTGAACCCCGCCCGTTCGCTTGGCGTCGCCCTGTTCTCCAACTGCGGTGGTGCTTGGAGCGCCATGAGCCAAGTGTGGCTCTTCATCGTGGCTCCGCTCGTGGGTGCTTGCCTTGCTGGTGTTTGCTACAAGTGCCTCGCTGGTTGCTGCAAGAAATGCGAGAAATAAGCAGCCGAACAACTAAAATTCAGGAACCATGAAAAAGCTGAACCTATTGTTTATCGCCTTTGTGGTTCTATCAGTAAAAGCCCTTGCGCAGCAGCCTGCGACAAGGGCTTTTGTTGATGAACAAGGCGTGATTACAACCGAAAGCGTGCTCGATGTCCAACTGCCTCCAGCGGCCCGCGATGGCTTGATGCCCATGCCAGGATTTCCCTTGAGCTTTGGCTCAAACACCACCTACAAGCCCATGCGCGGCTTGACTTTGGCCGACCTCAACAACGACGGTGCTGACGAAATCATCCTCAACCACAATGAAGAAATCAACGTCATTGACGGGCAAGGAAATATCCTTTGGGCCCAGACACTTGCCGGAGGCATGGGACAATACCCTGCCACCGTTGGCGACATCGACGGCGACGGCAACTTGGAAGTGGTGGCCCTCACCGCATACGGCAATGCCCGTGGAGGCATCAATGTTTTCAGCAACACAGGTGAAGTGTTGCTTGCCACCGTGACAAACAACAACCCACTCATCTGCGCTCCCGTTTTGGCCGACCTCAACAACGACGGCATATTGGAAATCATCTTCTGCGGTCGCGGCAAGGCCTCGGCAAGCATCTCCGCCGGAGTCCATGCGTGGAACCTCCAAGGCGAGGAAATCGACGGGTTCCCCTTTGAAATGCCCTCAACACCCGCTTTCACACCTACGCTGGCCGACATTGACGGAGACGGTTTTCTTGAACTCTTCATTGCGACGACTTCCGTCCTCTATTGCGTCAGTCATACGGGCGAGATATTGTATTCCGTTGATGGTCAGGAGGCTTACAAATATTCCTACCAGTCGCCGCTTGTGGTCGATTTCGATGGCGATGGCGAATGGAGTCTCGTTGGTGCCTGCCACGGCGACAACCCGAACCATTACATACGCAATGCTCACACGGGTGAATATCGTCAAGGCTGGCCGAAACCTGTCAGCTCGTGGACTTATTCCGCTCCAACAGTGGTGAGAAACGAAACGATGGTGAAAAGCAGCGATGACTTTGCCATCTTCATGGGCGTTTCGGGCGAAGGAAACGTGTTCTATCAATACGATGCCGATGGCAACGTGGCTCCTGGATTCCCGCTCAACTTGACCTCAGGCATCGAAGGTTTTGTTTCTGTAGCCGACATCGACAGCGACGGCGAAAACGAAATCATCACCGACTTCAACCTGATGGACGGTGGTGAAGGTTTCATCCGCGCTTGGAAAATGGACGGCACTGAGGTCACCAACGGCTTCCCTTTACGTCCGCAAGGCCTCACCTACATGAACGGTGCCAATTTCGGCGACATCGACGGCGACGGCAACTTGGAAATTGTCACGCTGAGCTATGTCCAGAATTTCTCCCCCGACGACCCAGTGTATGTGACTGCCTACGCCTTGAACCAGCCTGTTGGTAATTTGGTCTTTGGCACCTACAAAGGCAGCAACGACCGCATGGGATGGCTTCGTGAAGAAACCGTTTTGGTCCAATGCTATCCCATTGAAAACCTGACATGGGAAACCGGCGGCGATTGGCCTTATATTGGACTGTTTTGGGACCTTCCTTCGGAAACCTCTACGGGTGACTTGATTGCGCTCCAAGTTTATCGAGACGATGAGTTGATAGCCACGCTTCCCGCTGACTATACGTCTTTTTCCGATGATAGTTTTGGAGATGCTTACGAGACTCACTTTTATTCTATCAACGCCGTGTATAGCGACGGATGTGAGGCGATGAGTGAAACCATTGAAGCGATGTGGATTCCCGATGGAGTCGATGAACATTTGGGACAAAGTTGTATCTACCCAAATCCCGCGAAGGACATGCTCCGCATTGAAGGCAAGGACATCCTTCAGGTCGAAGTGTTCAACATGGTTGGACAAAAAGTGCTGAGTGTCAGCGAGAACTTTGATGCCATCCAGCTCAACAGCCTACCCGACGGGATGTATTTCGTCCGCCTGCAGACCAAACAGGGAGAAAAGATGGCTAAACTGATGATCGAAAAGTAAGTTTCATAAACCAAGAAAAGTCCTGCCATGCGGGACTTTTCTTATTATTGCATTATGGCAGGCATTTACATCCATATTCCTTTCTGCAAGTCGAAATGCGGCTATTGCGGGTTTTATTCATTGCCTTCCTTGAAGCTGAAGGACAGGTTTTTGGAGGCGTTGAAAGCAGAAATCGTCGCACGAAAAAACTATTTGAATGGTGAAAACGTCCACACGATTTATTTCGGTGGCGGCACCCCTTCCCTGTTGACTCTTGAAGAAATACGGGAATTGCTACACCTTATTAATATACACTTTCCCGTCGCCGAAAATGCAGAAATCACCCTTGAGGCCAATCCAGACTCGCTTTCGTTGGAATACCTTGAAGGTCTACACAAGATTGGCATCAATCGGCTGAGCATCGGCATTCAGAGCTTTTTCGACAACGATTTGCAATACCTCAGCCGCAAACACGACTCCAATCACGCCCGCCAATGCCTCAATTGGGCCAAACAAGCTGGTTTTGAAAATATTAGCATCGACCTGATTTATGGTCTGCCCACCTCCAACGCCGAGCAGTGGAACCGCAACCTTGATCTCTTTTTTGAGTATGACCTGCCCCATCTTTCAGCCTACGCCTTGACCTTGGAGCCTAATTCCATTCTCACCAAGCAAATCGAACAAGGGAAGGCATTGCCCGTCAATGAAGAGGAGGCGATACGCGATTATGCAATCCTTTGTCACCGTGCCGCCGAAAACGGTTATCTGCACTATGAGATTTCCAACTTCTGCCGACGCGGAATGCATTCCAAACACAATGCAAGCTACTGGTTCGGAACGCCTTATCTCGGCATTGGGCCTTCAGCACATTCGTTTGACGGGGCATCGCGGCAGTGGAATGTTGCAAGTGTTGAGCAGTATACTGCCGCTTCGCGTCGTTGCGAGGAGGCACGACGAAGCAATCCAGAGGACTCGTTTCCTAGATTGCCACGCTTCGCTCGCAATGACGCAAAGCGTGTCCAAGAAAAGGAGCTACTCTTCCCCGAACAAATCTACAACGAATACGTCATGCTCCGCCTGCGGACCCACTGGGGCATTGACCTAAAATGGCTGAAACGTGAGATGGGCGAACGCTTTTCGACCTATTGTGAAGAACACGCCCAACCTTTGATTGCCCAAGGCAGGCTCTCACAAACACGGGAATTCCTCTACCTCACCGACGAACAGATGCTCTTCGCCGACGGCGTGGCGGAAGAACTGTTTTCGTAAATCATAAATAGAATAAGACAGACACAGTGCTATTGTTGAAACTGAACCGCCATTGACTACTTCTATACTGCGAACCAAACTCCCGAGCAAAGAGATAATAAATGGAACTTATTCCAACACCAATAGCAATTTTCTCACTCACTCGATACTCAAAGCCCAATAGATTGGCATAACAATATACTCCATAATAAGCTGGGGTTGTACGGTCAAAAATACCTTTAAAATCAACACTTTCTCTACCGAATTCAACCATAACACCAATTTCTGGGGTATAATAGAACTTGTCTGCTAAGCGAACATAATAGGCTACATTGGGACTAAAGGTCATTGCCATCGCATAGCTATAATCCCATCCATTATCATACTCTGTTTCCGGAGTCGCGTAAAAAGGAAAACCTAAAGAGAAGGCTATACGCCAATTATCGGCAGGGAAGAAACCATATTCACAATAAGGCGAGACCGAAACATCCAAGGGTCGAGAAGCTTCGTAATGTGTTGTGAAATCAAAATATGAGGCATACTGCCTTCCAAATGAAGCTGAAATACTTGGAGCAATATACATTTCTCCCTTGCTTTGAGCAAAGGCCGTGATGGTAAAGGCCACAAGGCCGACAAGTAAAGCCAATTTTTTCATGACGTTTGATTTTAGGGTTATTACTGCCTGCAAATATAGGCATTATTTGGATTTGTCGAACAATTCCTCAAAAAACTACCCGAATTTTCCGAACCTACCGTTTTCTTTCCTATTTTTGGACTCCCAAACGGGCAATTTTCATCAAAATCAAGTTAATATGCTTAAATTCAAATCATTACTTTTAGCAAGCCTGTTGCTCGTCGGTTTTAACGCCACTGCACAGGAAGAACAAGAAATGCTCGACGGTGCCTGCTGCACCAGCATCATGGTCGGCAAAAAAGCCTCCACCGACGGCTCCGTCATCACCTCACACACTTGCGATGGTCGCTACCGCACTTGGATGCGTTGGGAAGCCGCCGCTGACCACAAAGTGGCCGAACCCGCCAAAGGCAAGAAAAAGAAAGGCGAAACCGTTGAACCCGCAGAGACGCACAAGGTCTACAAAGGCACCATGCACACCGAAGACCCCTTCGACAACCGTGGCCTTGAATTAGTGGGCGAAATCCCACAGGTGGCGCACACCTACGCCTATCTCAACACGGCCTATCCCTGCCTCAACGAGAAACAGTTGGCCATCGGTGAGACCACCTTCTCCGGCCCCGACACGTTGGTCAACAACAAAGGCATGTTCATGATTGAGGAACTGGAGCGTGTCGCCCTCATGCGCTGCGACAACGCCCGCGATGCCATCCAACTCATCGGCCAACTCGTCAAGGAATACGGCTACGGCGACGGCGGCGAGTGCATCACCCTTGCCGACAAGAACGAGGTGTGGCAAATGGAAATCCTCGGCGAAGGTCCCGACAAAATCGGCGGTGTGTGGGCTGCCAAGCGCATCCCCGATGGCGAAGTGGGCGTCAGTGCCAACATCGCCCGCATCGGCAAGCTGGAGCGCGGTAGCCGCGACTTCTACTGCTCCGACAACTGCGAGGCCGTGGCCAAAAAATACGGCCTTTGGGACGGTCAAGGTGATTTTGTCTTCTGGAAGGCCTTCGGTAGCAGCTACAGCGCAGGCAAGAACTTCCGCGAACGCGAATTCTTTGTCCTCAGCAGCCTTGCCCCTTCACTCAACCTGAGCATGGACATGGACGAGCTGCCCTTCTCAGTGAAACCCGACAAAAAAGTCGACGTGATGGATGTCATCAACTTGTTCAAGAGCACTTACGAAGGCACCGACATGGACATGACGCGCAACATTAAGATGGTCAGCAAGAAACGTCAAGAAGACGGCTCTGTAGTCGAAGACACCATCATCAGCCCCATCGCCAACCCATGGGTCAACGGCGTGACCATGAACACCATTAATTATTTGGCTCCTGGCACCATCAACTTCCAGCGCACCGTTGCGGTGGCTTGGAGTAGCTACAACTTCGTCACGCAATGCCGTAGCTGGGTGCCCGACGAAATCGGTGCCATCTGCTGGATGGCCTGCGACAATCCGGGACAAAGCCCACGCATCCCCATCTTCTCTGGCTCCACCACCCTGCCCGACGGCTTCGACAAATGCGGCCAGCTCCGTTATCGCGATGAGGCCTGGATTTGGCACTATCGCAAGGCCAACAAATTGGCTACCGTACAATGGAGCCGCACCAAAAAGACCCTCTTAGACAACGTGACCCGCTTTGAACAGAAGGCCTTGGACGAAATCCCCGCCATGGAAAAACGCGCCAAGACCCTAATCGATGAGGACAAGACCTCGGAGGCCACAAAGCTCCTCAACCAATACACCTCCGACTTCGCCGGCTCGACCCGACAAGCCTGGAAAGAGATGGAAAACAAGTTCTGGTATTGGTTCAGCATGGGATTCTAAGTCCGCATGATAACCATCAATAAAGGAGAGCTTCGTGCCCTCCTTTTTTCGTCATTGCTGGTCAACTGTGATGAGAATCATCATTCCTGCCGACCCGCTCAACTTCACGTGTCCGCTTCGTGGATGAGCGCTTGACATAGGATCGACCGTAAGGATAAGAGTCTTACTGCCATAGCCGCTCATAGGCTCACAACGCATCCAATTCACATCGAAATTCACTGTCCACGACTGGTTAGCTGTCAATTGGATGGCATATTCTCCACCTTCAGGACGGACTTCAAGATAAGTGATGTCGGTTTCAAAAATATCGACTTTGGCCTCTTGAACGACTACCATTGTGGCCAACTCCTGTCCATTATGAACTACACTCACATAACCCACTCTTCCTTCGTACTCTGAATTGAGGTCCACCACAAAGTCAATGTTGGCATCCCCTTGACCCGAACTGGTAAGCAACAAAATCCAATCACTGGCTTGAAGTTGCCAATTGGTGTTCGAAGTCAATTGCACATGCTGGATGCCACCATCAGCTGACACAAACAAGGTATCAGGCTCAAAGTCAGCAAAAATTGGCACATCGCCAGGTGCCTGGTACACGTTGAACTGCTCATGCAATTCACCGGATTTGATGTAGAACTCCACCGTTCTTGCTTCGGTGAACGGATTCGCATCCGCCGTCAAGACGACGGTAGCATTACCCGTTCCCGACATTTGCGACAGTGACAGCCAATCGCAACTCAACTCAAACTCCCAATAGGTATCGCAACTGACGCTGATTTCCTGTTGACCGCCATTCTTCTCAAATTGGAAATCAAGAGGATAAGCGCCAAGGAAATGCGGGTCAACCGAAGCATCCTGTCGGATGGCAAGTATCGCCTGAATGCCGCCTGCCGTGGTGAAAACGACCGTAGTTTGACGATCAACATAAACGGGATTTTCGCCAACGGTCACACTGACTTCCGCTTCGCCTTGACCTTCTGTTTGACTTAAGGTCACCCAACCCACCTCGACAGCAGCCGTCCAAGCATCTTCGGTGGCCACAGTCACGGTCTTTGTTTCGCCTGTATTCACAAACTGAAGGTTTTTGGGCGTCAGATCGATACCTAAAACAGGATCCATCGTTTGAACGACATGAATCCGATCGAAAGCGACAAGATTCCCAATGAAAACCGAATCCTCACGACTGACAATGTCGCCTTCCATCGGATGTACCGTCAGCGTAAGCGTCGCATTGTTGGAGCCTTCCGTCTGCGAGCAAGTAATCCACTGAGGTGTGGTAACTATCCAATTAATATTCGACAATACCTCAACGGTGAACTCTCCTCCCGAACTTCCGCATTCATATTCCTTTGGCGTAACCGTAAGGTAATACTCAGGCTCCGGATCTGGGCCTGGACCTGGATCTGGTGCAGCAGCATTTTGGGTGAGAGTAAATGTAGCCGTATTATCTTTTGTCGTGGCTTTGATTTCGGTTGTACGGGCTTCTTCCACCGTATTGGTTCCAACGGAAAGCGTCAGGGTGGCGTCACCCTTGCCTGACATGGGCGAAACGACAACCCAGTCTTCAGTAGGCGCGATGTTCCATTCGCCATTCGACTTCAATGCAAGTTCAATCGTGCCACCTTGGGCCTCCATTGTCTGGGAAGCTTTGTCAAACGACACTTCAACAGGCTTTTTGCAGCCCACAATGGCCAATGCCATGGCTGCGACAAACATAAAGTATTTCAACTGTTTCATTGTATAAGGATTAATTGTTTATTGTCATAACGAGAATCCCGCTGGCTTATTTTGCATGGACAAAAAAAGTGCGTCGAATCATATCCGACGCACTCCACAATACAAACACATCTATCCTAGATTAGAAAATCTCAGTTCTATTGTCCTTAATCTTCACATCATTTCTCAAAGCGTTGTACACGCCATTGTTCATTGCCCTGTTGGAATACTGGCTGGTCTTTTCCCTGACGACGCTGCTATAGTCAGTGGTCTCAGCGGGAGCCGTGAACTTCACGTTCTTGATGATGAAGGCACAAGCATTACCAGCGACGGGACCAATCTCTTCGCCTTCCTTCATGCCCATGATCATACCGACGATGTCGGCTTCAACACCGAAGTTGCTTAGCACACGTGAATCGAGTGTGACATCGGAAACTGTGGTGGACTCGGCACCCAATTCGCTGACCATTCTGTTGACATCGTTGCCGCAAGCCTTCATCTTCTCAACGGCGATTTCACCTTTCTTCTTGTTGAGGATCTGATACTTGGAACGGTCGATAACGGCCTCCATAGGAGCATAGCCTTCGTGGATAACACCCGTCAAAGCGGCCACCACCAGCTGGTTGTTTTCAAGTTCAAAAATCTTGTCGGAGATGTCGCCTTTCTTGGTCTTCTCATCAAAGGCCCAGCGAACGATTTCGCGCGGATTCTCGAGACCGGCAATCTGATAGGTCGACTTCGAAATGCCAGGCATCGTGCGCTTGGTGAGACCTTGCTCTTCAATAGCCTTGTTGAACTGGTCATAAGTTCTGTTCTCGGCGAAGAACTTGTTGGCCTCGGCATAGATGTTCTGGTAGGTCTTGGTGCTCCAATTAATACCGTGGGTCAAATAGGCCAAACGCACTTTGGGTTGAGGCTCGGTCTTGTCCGTGACCTTCACCACATGGTAACCGAAAGGAGTTTCCACGACACCCATCGAACCCACAGCATTGTTGATCACATATTCATTAAACTGAGGCACCATCTGTCCGTCGGTGAACCAATCAAGGTCGCCGCCCTTTTCCTTTGTGCCGTCCGTGTTGAATTCGGAAGCCAGCTCGGCAAACAGCTCGTCGCTATTCTTGGAGGCTTTCAGTTGGGCCAGCAATTCGTTGGCCTTGGCCTCGGCTTGTTCTTTGGTGGTGATGGTGTCTTGGCTGCCATAAGCACCCTTGTAACCAATCAGGATATGGCTGGCACGCAATGAATCGGGACGGTTCTGCATGTCAACGATACGCACCAGATTGAAAGCGTCTTCATATTCGTAAGGACCATACACATAACCCACACCATTGCCATTGTCGAAGATGGTCTGCTCAATCATTTCAGGCACATCCTTGCGGCTCAGCCAGGTGCTGTCGTAACGCTTGTCGGAGTTGTAGCTGTCGTTCACGAAATCGGCGGCACTCTCGGCGGCTTCAAACTCAGGCTTCAGATTTTGCACGAACTTCAGAGCTTCCTGACGGTCTTCCACCGAAGGCTTGACCTCAAACAGCACGTATTCAATATCGCGCTTTTCGTCCGTTTCATAGCGGTACTTGTTCTCCTCGTAGAAAGCCTTGTTGTCGGCATCGGTCACGACCACCGTCGAATCGGGAATCGTGCTGTAACGCAGTGCGATCACATCGGCCGAAGCCTTCATGTTCTTATTCTCATAATACTTCTTTGCCAAAGGGGTAGGAAGGAAATGGGAAGCCTTCACCAGATTGTCGAACTTGGTTTCCAAACGGTTCTGTTTCACAGCCTTCTCAAACTCGAGCCAACGGTTGTAATAGTCGGCAGGAAGATTGTTGAGGTTTTGGAGGTACTCAGCCACACGTTGCTTGTCAACATTGCCGTTACCATCGCCAAAGCTCTGCACAACCCACGGATGCGGATTGTCACCGGTCATTTGGTCCATCAGTTCCTCAGCAGTGATGCCGATACCAGCGGCTTCATACTCCTTGGTCATGATGTTATCCTTAATCATCTCTTCCAGCGTGTTGTTGTAGATGCTGTATGTCTCAGCGGAAGAAAGGTTGTTGTTCGAAGCCCTTCTGTTTTCCAGATTTTTTTCCTTAAGATTCTCGTAATCTCTCACTGAAATCTTGTCGCCATCAACGATGGCCACCGTCGGACCAGTGTTTCTTCCCTGACTTTGGAAAAGGTCTTGTAAGACAAACGCTAACAATGCGATACCAATGATTGCAATCAACAATCCGGAGCGTCTTCTGATTTTTTCAATTGCTGCCATAATGCTATTTTCTATTTACTATTAAACTTCAATTTTGAGCGTGCAAATTTAGTAAAGATTTCAACTCGCAGGGACAAATGTTTGATTTTTATTTTCCAAAAGCATCAATTCTTGCTTTCATTACTTTTTAAAAAATTGAAAATCAATCAATTGTTTTTGATTTTCAATTCCACTTCGTCCAATTTCATGTCGGAAGCTTTCAGGATTTTGAGGCGATAATTGCCGATTTGGAGCACTTGACCCTGCTCTGGAATGCTCTCACAATAATGCAAAATCATGCCTGCCAAGGTTTCGTAGTCGTCGGAAACGGGCAGGTCAAGCTTGTAGGTGTCGTTGAGGTAATCGATTTCGAGGCGGGCGGAAAAGACGAAGGTGTTGTCGTCAACCACTTTCTCCATTTCCTCTTCCACATCATACTCGTCGTCGATTTCGCCAAAAATCTCCTCCACCACGTCCTCCATGGTGACGATGCCGGCAGTACCGCCAAACTCGTCAACCACAGCCGCCACACCTTGACGGTGCTGGATGAAATGCTTCAAGAGCCGGTCGGCAGTATACGTTTCGGGGAAGAAATCGATTTTGCGGATAATATTGGCCAATACCTCCGTGCGATGCTCGGCCACCACGCGCACCACGTCGTTCAGGTGGACGTAGCCCACAATGTCGTCGATGTTCTCGCCAATCACAATCAGTTTCGAGTGTTTGGTCTCCTCGAAACGGGCCTTCACTGCCTCGATGGAATCGGTCAGCTTCACCGACTCAATCTCGTTGCGCGGCCCCATGCACTCACGGAGCTTCACCGAGCGGAATTCCATCACATTCTGGAACAGCTGGATTTCCTGCTGCATATCTTCATCAGCTTCTTCAGTGTCGGCATATTCAGCGATGTAGTCATTGAGGTCGACGGTGCTGAACGTATACTCCTGCCGGTCGACCCTAAGCCGGAACACATAGCGGATGAGAAACTCCGAAATGCCCGTGTAGACGAGAATCAGCGGATAGAACAGACAATAGGTGATGAAGGTCGGCAGGGCAAAAAACGAAAGGATGGCGTTGGGGTCGATGCGGAACAGCACCTTGGGGAGGAACTCGCCAACCAACAACACGAGCAATGTGGCAAGGATGGTCTTCACCAGCAGCACCATGAAATCGTTGCTGAAGGAGATGTATTGCAACCAATGCACCACTGGGCCGTCAAGCAGTTGCGACATGCTCATGCCATAGATGATGAGGGCGATATTGTTGCCCAAAAGCAAGGAAGTGAGGAAGCGCGACTGGTCTTTCAGGAACAGCCTGATGATTTTGGCCGAGAAGGTATTTTTGGTCAGTTCCACCTCAAGCTGGAGGCGGTTGATGCTGTTGAAAGCAATCTCAAGCCCCGAGCACAAGGCTGAAAAAAACAAAGTGACCGCAACAATAATCCAACTGTCCATAGCTCATTCCTCCTCATCCACATCGAGCATGGCACTGCCCGAATACATGGTGTATTCCGAGAAGTCCTCTTGCGCCACGAGGCTGTCGGCCTCAATCTGCTTGTCGGGCGTGACAATCTTGACATGCGAGCGGGTGTAGATCATCTTCAAGTCCTGATACCAGAAGAGCTTGTCGGAATACATCGTCTCGCTACTGCCGAAGTTTTGTACAATCACGTTTCCCTGTGCCTCAATCAATCGCATTTTGCCGTAGTTCTTACCATAGTCGGCATGGAGCTCAGTGGTCTTTTCGCCCTTGTCGTACATATACACGTCGAAACCGAGCGGAAACTCCATGATGTCGTCTTCACTCTCCATGCGCACCATGCGCGGCGTGTGCAATTCGAGGTTGACTATGCCCGAGTCGCTGCGATAGAAAACCACGCTATCGGCGATAATGCCCGACAGCGTGTCGTCTGACCCCATGGCCTGCACGATGGCATCGGGGTTTGAACACGAAAACAACATCACAGCCACAAAGGCTGTGATGTTGATTAGGATTCCTATTTTCAGGATGCGTTTCAATTACTTTTTGGCTCTGATGGTGGTGGTTTCGCCAATCCAACCACCGACCTGGAACGTTTGTCCTTCGTTGTAGTCGTTGAAGAAGATGGTCTCCATCGACGGGAAGGCGGCACTGTAGGAACGAATCAGGCTGTTGGCTCTGTCGGCAACGGACGGGTCAATGGACTTGGCCTTGATGCACTTGTCGACAGCGGCCCAATAGACGGCCTTGCTTTCGATGTCGCCGCTGAACTGCTTCGAGCTTTCCGCGTAAAGCATGGCGATGAGGAGATAGGGCTCGCCGTTGGTCGGGTCAACCTGGGCTGATTTCCTATAGATTTCGCGAGCGCGAGAGAAGCTGCCCATATTCTCGTAGCACATGCCCAAGTTACGGTAGGCACGATACTTACGGTCGTTGTTCTCGGTCTTCGTGGCTTGCTCGAAGAAGGTGGCGGCATCGCTATACTTCTTGTCCTTGAAGAACTTGATGCCCAAGCTGTAGGAGGACTCCGGGCTGGGTTCAAGCTCGTTCAGCTTGACGGCAGCATCGAGGAAGAGCTTCGAGTCGGTGCAGTCCTTCTTATCGAGGATGGTGGTGATGCGCTTGAGCAGCGTCACATCGTCGGGCGTTTCGGCCATCTTCGCGCTGAACACCTTGATCAGGTCTTCGCAAGAAGCATAAGGCTGGAAGAGGTTGTCGAGGTTGTTCTTCACACCTTTGTTGATGTTGATGTTCTTCTCGTTCTTCTCCAATTGCTTATCGAATCCAGCCACAGCTTCGGCATCGCCAGCAGCTTCAGCGTCTTCCTTGGCAGTCTGAAGCTCGGTCTCGGTCTCGGCCAATGCACCAATGTTGTTGTCGAGCACTTCAGAGAGTTCCTGATACACATTGATGATGGTCATCTTCTCGGCCTTGTCGTTGTTCACCATGTCGATGGTAGCCTTGAAGTAAGCGTCGATGTAGGCACCTTGCAGCTGCGAGGCATCGAGGGCGACGGCATCTTTCAGCACATTGTAGGCCTCTTCGTAGCGGTTCTTGTTGTAGGTGTAGATAAGCAGGCCTTTACGTCCCATGATGCCAGCCACTTGCGACTTGCCCGTCTTCGGGTCAATCGGGAAATACTGGGCCCTGTGGTCCATCATCATGCAAATGGTGTCGATGTAGGCATCCCTGTCTTTCGGGTTGGTGCGGATGAAGTAGTCCATGATCTTCTCGCCTCTCGTGTAGATAAGTTGGCTGGAACGGGGGCAGTTGAGGAATACCTCTCTCCAAGCATTGACCATTTCCGAGGTGATGGCTTCAGGCGCAAACTTGGCCGATTCCCATTGCTTGTAAGCCTCACCGTAGATGGACAGGTTGGTCACGCAGGCAACGCTGTCGGAACCATACTTCGACTCTGACATCTCTTGGGCGGATACGCTCATTGCCATTCCAAAGATAACGGCAATCATCATTAATCTTTTCGTTTTCATCTTTTCTTATTTTTAGTGTTAGACTTATTATCATTTATTCAAATATCATTCCAAAGTTTTCCAATGGAACATCTTACTTGTATTTGCGCTTCATAAACCAATGCTCAAACACGGAAACGCCTACGCTCACCTTGGCATAGCGTTCTTGTATCAAACCGCCTTCGCGGGTGCCGTATTGACCCACTTCGAGCGCCATGTTGACCTTCGACAAGGTCTTGGGTAGCGGCAGCGACAAGCCCGCCGTGATGCCCACCTTATTAATAGAATGGTTCATGCCATCGTTGCCCAGCAGGTTGATGAAACCGTGCTCATAAAAACCGCCGAAACGGTAGGTAACGCGCGAGAAATAGCCCGAGATGGAGGTGTGTTTTGGCGTAAACTCCGCACCAACCGAGGCCGACCATGAATCCTGCAACTCTTCAGTCCACCCTTGACGGGCAAACTTCGACCATTGCATCCAATTGAAATCGGCACCCACAGCCCAGTCGTTGCCTTTTTGCAACGACACACCGATGCCTAAACCATGCGGCACGGTGGCTCTGGTTTTATTCACAACGTAGGCAACCGTATCGATAAGATACTCGATTTCCGTATCCATGTCTTCCTCGAACGAACGTATGAGTATTGTCTGCTTTCCTCTCAGGTTGATTTTTTGCGTATAGGTGAGTCCTATGCCCAACTGCAAGTTGTCGCCCACATTCGCGTTGAACAACACACCATAGTCGAACATGAAAGAGCGCACCATCACATCGGCACTGTGTCGCGTGCCGACGAAATAGGTCGAGTCGGGGAAATAGAGCGAAGTTTCAGCCTGACTATTGCCGAACACATAATACGCATTGGCTCCTAAAGCGAAATGCTTGCCGATTTTGAAAGCGTTGCCCCAAAAAGCTTGATTGAGACCGCCGCTCCCCTTGAAACGAGTGATAGTATGACCAATGTCGGGTTTGTTGCTCTCCACCTGTATGTTGTAGCCCGCAGTGCTGAAAGGTTGCACACCGAAAGCCATTTTCCACCAAGACGTTACGCCAAAAGCCATCGACACATAGTCGAACGAGGCGTTGCTGGCCTTTTCGGAAATGGTTGACGTGCTGAAAGTTGAGGTCTTGAAGTAGAAACTGGCATCGAAGAGGAAAGCCAACGAGTCGATTTTGGCATACGTGGCCGGGTTATGCGCATTGATGATGCCGCCACCGAACATGGCGTTGGCCACACCGCCCATGCCTTTCAGCCTCACGTTCATCGAACGGTTGTTCACCTGACCGAGGCCGAACAGCGAATAAGGTGAATCCACATCAGCCTGAGCCTGCGCACCGAGGCAACAACCGACCAAAAGGCCCACCAGCATTATGCTTTTAAGAATAGGTGTTCTCATAACCAATAACATCTTAGGCACACTCGGCCTCTCCCTTCCCTCTCCAATGGGGAACGAGGGGGCGTTAGAGCGTGCAAATATCCGATTTTTTAACTCGTTGAGCAAGTTTTTATTGCTTTATTACAACCCTTCTTTTGTAATTATTTGAATATCAATATAAAACAATAATAAAAATAAAATAATCCTACTTTTTGAAGTTTTTTTCTTGTGCGTATGAAAATTTGTCGTATCTTTGCACCCTCAAACGGAGGTACCGTAGCTCAGTTGGTAGAGCAGAGGACTGAAAATCCTCGTGTCACTGGTTCGATTCCCGTCGGTACCACGAAAAAAGAGACGCAAACGATGCGCCTCTTTTTTTATGCGGTTTTTCAATGAGAATTCGTTTCCTCACCCAAGATACGACCCTGCCGCTCGATGGAGGCCTGATGGATGGCTTCGAACACCTTATTAATTAATACGGGCGACAAACCCAAATCTGCACCCGTAGCCACATGCTCGGCAAGGATTTTTTTCCAACGGTCCATCTGCACCACGGTGACATTGTTGCGTTTCTTGTATTCTCCAATCTGCGCACTCACCTCCATGCGGCGTGCCAATAGTTGCAACAACTCAGCGTCAATCTCATCGATTTCGCCGCGAAGTTCGGCAAGGTCGCGCTCCACACTGCCTGAATTTTTGGCGCGGAAGGTCAAATTGGCGAGCAATGTTTTCAATTCCTCCGGCGTGATTTGCTGTTTAGCATCGGTCAAAGCCTCGGCGGGATGGATGTGACATTCTATCATCAGGCCGTCCGTGGCGAGGTCGAGGGCCTTTTGCGCCGTGGCTTGCAGCAAATCACGGTTGCCACAAATGTGGCTGATGTCGGTAATGACCGGCACATTCAGTCGACGCGTCAATTCAATCGGGATTTCCCACATGGGAAAATTACGGTAAGGCGACTCTTTATAATACGAAAACCCGCGATGGATAGCCGCCAACTGCTTCACGCCAGCTTTCTGAAAACGTTCAAAGGCACCCATCCAGAGGTTCAAGTCGGGTGAAACAGGATTCTTAATGAACACGGGCACATCGACACCTTTCAAGGCATCGGCCAACTGTTGCACCGAAAACGGATTGACCACAGTGCGGGCACCAATCCACAGTGCATCGACATCATATTTCAAGGCCAACTCCACATGCTCCGGTGTGGCCACCTCGGTAGCGACGGGTAAACCCGTCTCTCGTTTCGCCTCACGGAGCCATGCCAGACCTTCCTCTCCCCTACCCTCGAAGGCATCGGGGCGGGTACGGGGCTTCCAGATGCCGCCACGGAGCATCTTCACTTCGGGGATTTTGGCCAAGGCTTGGGCTGTGGCGAGGATTTGCGACTCGCTTTCTATGCTGCAGGGGCCTGCGAGGATTAGAGGAGATTGGTATAGTGTTGTTGTCATACTTACTTGGTTTTGAAACACAGGGGTTAACACCTCCTGCTTATTGATATGTCGTCCCTACGGGACTCCCTCCAATGCATCCAATGTATGCCGATATGTCCGACACCTAATATTAATACTGCAACGACCAAAAACATATTACGTCCATAAATCGCAAGGAGCATGAACGCCGCCACGGGAAGTGTCGCTCCAGCCAAGGGAATGCCCCACAAATCGTGGTAAAAATCCTGCATGGTCTTCTCACTCCTGAAATACCGAATCCAATAGATCTCATACAGCACCATCAAGGCGAAAGATACCACCAACCACCATGACCAATTCGACCAAGGTTTGAGATTAAAGTCGGTGAAGACCAGTACAATGGCACTTACTGCCACTTCTCCTATGCGTTCCAATGCAGCCAGTACCTTGTTCTCGTTCCCGACATATTTGTCATAGTCTTTTGGCTGATGTTTAGCCCAAATGAGGTTGGGAACCATCAGCATCAACAGATAAATCAATCCTATGTATGAAAATCCAAAATCGAACGACATTTTAATAAACTAGTCTTTAAGGTATGCGGGGATTCCGCTGTGCTGCTTATTCTGCGATTTCAACAATCTGAAATAATATTGCGAAGCTATGTTACGGTCGAGGGTGCGCGTACTCCACATTTGATTTGCCGCTTCCTTCAGGTACCAATCACGAGCATCCTTATTCTCAACACGAAGCAGAGAACGGTAATGCGACCATGTTAGCGACAATGATTTTAGACGCGCTGCGTCTAAAATCTCTGGAAACAATCTGGAAAACTGCAAGAACTTATATAAATTGCTGGCATCATATCCAACAACTAACTCATCATTTTGCGACACCCCATTTTGCAATGCCAACGGATTGTACCCCGTATTTTTTCCAAGAATATGTTCAAAATCCGACATGGCTATTATTCATCAATCATTGATTCCTTATTCTAATACAAAATGCAAATGTACATAATTTTATCCAATCATTGCATTTTTTTTCGTTACTTTGCACATTATTTCATTAGCAAAAAAGAAAATCATCATACACAAGCAAGCCTTGCAGATGCAAGCCTCTGACAATGAGATTACTGTAATGGGCTGGGTGCGCAACAAGCGCGGCAGCAAGAACGTGGCCTTCATCGCCCTGAACGACGGCTCGACCATCAACAACCTGCAATTGGTCATCGACCTGAACGTCATCCCCGAAGAAAAACTAGCCTTGATGCACGCCGGCGCGTCGTTGTGGGCCAAGGGTGTGTTGGTCGCCTCGATGGGCAGCGGTCAGGCAGTGGAGCTTTCCGTGAAGGAAATCGGGCTGTTCGGTCCCGCCAATCCCGATGAGTATCCGCTGCAACCCAAGAAACACTCCTTGGAGTTCCTTCGCGACATCGCCCACCTGCGCTTCCGCACCAACACTTTCGGTGCCGTGATGCGCTTGCGCCACGCCATGGTGTTCGCCATCCATAAGTTCTTCACTGAGAAAGGCTTCTACAACATCCATACGCCATTAATTACTGCCTCCGACTGCGAAGGTGCCGGCGAAATGTTCCAAGTGACTACCTTGGATTTAAACAACCCGCCTCGCGACGAGCAGGGCAACATCGACTATAAGCAGGACTTCTTCGGCAAGTCAACCAACCTCACCGTGTCGGGTCAGCTGGAGGGCGAGTTGGCAGCCACGGCTTTGGGCAAGATTTATACCTTCGGCCCAACCTTCCGCGCCGAAAACTCCAACACCACGCGCCACTTGGCCGAGTTCTGGATGATTGAGCCTGAGATGGCTTTCTACGATATCAACGACAACATGGATCTCGCTGAAGAGATGCTCAAATACTTGATTCAGTACGCTTTGGACAATAATATGGACGACCTCCAGTTCCTCAGCAAGCGCCTCCAAGACGAAGAAAAAGGCAAGAAAGAGGAAGAAAAGTCGATGGAACTCATCAGCAAGCTGCATTTCGTGCTTGAGCATGAGTTTGTCCGCCTGACCTACACCGAGGCCATCGACATCCTACGCAACTCCAACTACAACAAGAAAGGCAAGTTCCAGTATCCCGTCAACGGCTGGGGTGTGGACTTGCAGTCGGAGCACGAGCGTTACCTCGTCGAGAAGCACTTCAAGAAGCCCGTCATCCTGACCGACTATCCCAAGGAAATCAAGGCCTTCTACATGAAGCAGAACGAAGACGGCAAGACCGTCCGCGCCATGGACGTGCTCTTCCCCGGCATCGGCGAAATCATCGGCGGCTCCGAGCGCGAGACCGATATTAATAAGATTCTCGACCGTATGCATGAGGTCGGCATCCCCGAGGCATCAATGGATTGGTACCTTGACAGCCGTCGTTTCGGCTCGGTGCCACATTCGGGCTACGGCCTCGGCTTCGAACGCCTGCTGCTCTTCATCACCGGAATGACCAACATCCGCGATGTCATCCCGTTCCCGAGAACACCTAAGAATTGCTTATATTAATCGACACGAGACTGCGGGACTACGGGACTGCGAGACAGCAGGACGACCCGAAGTCCCGAAGTCTCGAAGTCACGCGTCAAAATAAGAACTATGAACAACCAACGATTGACTCAAACCCAGCGGCAGGAATTGAAACTGTCGCCGCAGCAGATCCAACTGATGAAGCTGCTGCAACTGCCATTGATGGAACTCGAACAGCGCATCAAGGAAGAGATGGAAATCAACCCAGCCCTTGAGGACAGCCGCGAGAACGACTACGACGACAACGAGCCAACCGTTGACGAACCCGACAACGGCGAGAACGACGACTACAACGACGATGAGGTGGACTTTAGCAAGGACGACGAATTCGACTTCAACGACTACCTCCCCGAGGAAGACCTCGAAGATTACTCCTACAAGCTGCAAGCCCACAACTATAGCGCCGACGACGACCCCTACGAAACTCCCGTCGTCAACGAGGAAACCTTCCAAGACTACCTGAACCAGCAATTGGCTTACCACGACCTCACCGACAAACAGCTTGAAATCGGGGAATACATCATCGGCAACTTGGACGACAACGGCTATCTGAGCCGTCCCATCCCCAATATCGTTGACGACATGCTGTTCACGATGAACGTGTCGACCACCGAGGAAGAAGTGGCCAAGGTGCTGTCCATCGTCCAACAACTCGACCCGCCCGGCATCGCCGCACGCGACCTGCAAGAATGTCTGCTCATCCAATTGCAACGCCTTCAGGAAGAGAACCCTTACAACGACTACAGCCTCTCCATCACTATCATCAAGGACTTTTTCGTGGAGTTTTCCAGGAAGCATTACGACAAAATCGCCAAGAAACTAGAAGTCAGCAACCGCGAGTTGAAACCCGCGTTGGACGAAATCCTGAAACTCAACCCCAAGCCCGCCGACACCTCCAGCAGCGGCACGAAGAACATCCACTACATCACGCCCGACTTTTTCGTCTTTGTCAGAGACGGCAAGGTGGAGCTTTCTTTGGACGGACGCAATACCCCCGAGCTGCACATCAGCAAGCAATACCTCAAGATGCTGGAAGAGTTTTCCAACAGCAAGGACACCCGCAGCCGACAGGAAGCCGTGCAATTCGTGAAGCAGAAAATCGATGCCGCCAAATGGTTCATCGATGCCATCAACCAGCGGCAAAACACCCTATACGTCACCATGAAGGCTATCGTCGACATCCAGGAAGACTATTTCCTGACCGGCGATGAAACCAAGCTCAAGCCCATGATCCTCAAGGATGTGGCCGAAAAAATCGGTTTGGACATCTCCACTGTTTCGCGCGTGGCCAACAGCAAGTATGTGCAAACCCCATACGGCACCCACCTGCTCAAATTCTTCTTCAGCGAAGGTATCACCAACGACGAAGGCGAGGAAGTGTCAACCCGAGAAATCAAGAAAATCCTGAAAGATGCGGTGGACAATGAGAACAAGGCCAACCCCATGACCGACGAGCAACTAATGCTGGTGCTGAAAGAGAAAGGCTATCCCATCGCCCGCAGAACGGTGGCGAAATATCGTGAACAGCTGGGGATTCCCGTAGGCAGGATGAGGAAAAAGATTTAATCCCCCACCCCTCTTAAAAGGGCGAGTCTTTTGCGGGATTATAATAATTAAGGTGAAAACTCCGTTGATTAGGTTGTGAAAACGAACCTCTACACGAACAAGAAACGCTGGAAATGGGCTTTGGCCATCATCGCGCTGCTGCTCATCGCAGCCTCGTTATGGTATACCAACCGCCTTGTGAAGTCCATCGCGGAGCAAGAAACACGACAGGTGAGAATGTGGGCCGCCGCCATGGAGCAACATGCCGTGATGATGCAATCGACGGAAGAGTTCTTCAACAAAGTGAGCGAACAGGAACAGATGCGCGTCGACCTGTTGGCCAGCGCCTATCGCCGCCTCATCGACATTTCAAGCAACGAGAACACCGCGATTTACTTGGACATCATCCGCAACAACATCAGCATTCCGTTGGTGCTCATTGACGAGAAAGACAACATTCTATCGTCCAACAACCTTCCGCCCGAGCAAGAAGGGAAAAAGACCTTTGACGCTGAGATGAAAATGGCCTATTCCAAGTTTCCGCCCATTAAAATTGAACCCGGATACGGCATCGTGCAATGGCTGTATTACAACGAGTCGCTGAATTACACGGAGTTGAAGGCCGTTTTGGAAGGCATGATCGACCACTTCATGGAGGAAATTACCCTCAACTCAATGGGCGTGCCCGTCATCATCACCAACGAAGACCAAACGCAAATCTTAAGTTTCGGCAATCTCGACACGCTGATGATGAAAGACAGCAGTTATGTGGCGCGACAACTGGAAATCATGCGCAACGAGAACGATCCGCTCCAAATCGAGTTCATGAACAAGGGCAAAGCCACCATCTTCTACCGCACCACTGATTTGGTGCAGCAAACGCGCTATTATCCTATAATTCAGTTTATTGTATTTGCTTTGTTCCTGTTGGTGGCCTACCTGCTCTTCAGCTACGCCCGCCGTTCGGAACAAAACCAAGTATGGGCTGGCATGGCCAAGGAAACCGCGCACCAGTTGGGCACACCGCTCTCCTCGCTGATGGGTTGGATAGAACTGCTGAAGATGCAGGAAGAACCTTTTGTGGGCACGCACGAGATGGAAAAGGACATCGAGAGGCTGCAAATCGTCACCGACCGTTTCTCGAAAATCGGCTCCGTGCCCGTGCCCGAACCCACCGACATCAACTACCTCATCCGCGACACGATGGACTACCTGCAAAAGCGGTTCTCCAAAAAGTTTGAGTTTGAAATCAACCTGCCTGAGGGCGAGTTGATTATGCCGTTGATTCCCTCGCTGTTCCGTTGGGTGCTCGAAAACCTGACCAAAAATGCCGTTGATGCCATGGGCGACCACGGCAAAATCACCCTCGACCTCATCGACGACGGCGACCACATCCACATCGACCTGAGCGACACAGGCAAGGGTATCCCGAAGTCGCAAATCAAACAAGTGTTCAATCCGGGCTTCACGAGCAAGAAACGTGGTTGGGGCCTCGGCCTGTCGTTGGCCAAACGCATCATTGAAGACTACCACAAGGGCAAGATTGGTGTGAAATCGTCGGTGGTGGGCGAAGGGACAACCTTCCGAATCACCTTACGGAAGTAACAAAAAAAATCCCCCGACAATGCCAGGGGATTTTTTGTGGGGTTGGTCACGCTCATTTCTTGAGCACGTCGAAATAATAGAAATACGACAGGCCTGACGTGCCACTGTAAAAATAGTGATGGCCTTGCAAGCGAATCTTGCCATCCATTTTTGAAATGTTGGCAATCACCGTGCTCTCACTGGGCGGGTACTTGCCATAACCGTAATCGTAAAACATTCTGATAACGGAATCGTTCTCATTCTGGAAAGGTGCGCCATTAAAATGGGCTTGGTCTTCCTCATTGGGGCATGAGAGTTTAAAATCCACGGAATTCTTTCCATCACTGGTAATGGTAATGACGGCATCTTCACAGAGATAAGTGAACTCATCCGCTTCCAATCCTTCAAAGGCATCGGCAGCATTGGAGAAGGTGTATTCCCCAACGATGTCATCGATTGTGTAACCTTTCTTTTCCTTGTTGCAGGAAACCGTTACAAAACCCAAAAAGAGCACAAGGCCCAAAACACTTAGTTTTTTCATTTACAGTTGAATTAAGGTTAGTAATTAAGAATGTTTTTATTTCACCATAAAGCGTTGCGTGGCACAGCCGCCTTCATGGTCATATACTTTCATAATATATAGGCCCGAAGACAAGGTACTCACGTTCATCCTGTCGCGCAAGCTTTCCATCAGCTTTTGGCCTGTAACGCTATAGATTTCAGCCTTTTGGAAATCTTCGGCCTGAATGAGAATTTCATTCTCGGCAGGCACAGGATAGACCTTGAAATTGGCTTGGTTATTCTCATCGACACCAGTCAAATCAATATAGGTCATGTCGACTTCGTTGCAATAGAACGTCTTGGTCGCGGCATTGTAGCCGTATGCCATTTCCAATTCATAGTCGGCAACCAAGTTGCCTCCAGAAATCATGTGACTTTCGCCATGTGTAGCATTTCCATCTTCATACACATAGTCACATTTGTAGTGAGGTTCCCATGATCCGTTCAACCAATCTTCCTCTATCACAGAAACATAAACACCTTCCTCATAATTATAGACCTTCCTCGTAGCGATTTCAAATTCGGTTCCCGTCCAATCCGAATACACAATTTCGGTCACATGCTCATCAAAATCAAGCATATAAATAATCTTCTCATCATTTTGCCAAGCACCGCCTTGCATATACTGCATAACCAATTCAATGGTGTTGCCAGTTCTAGTGTAGGTCCAGAGTTCGTCCGACGACCAGTTGTTGCCGTTCCAATCCCAATAAAGAACAGTGGTCACATTGTCATAATAGGTGTAGACTTCCTTCACATCGTTCACCCATTCATTACCATCCCAATACTGGAAAATAATCTCACTCAATTCACCATTCTCGTAGGAAAATACAGCCAAGTCTTCAGGTTCCCAACCACCGTTGCCGTCAGCAGACATAGCCAAAGCTTCAAACACATTGCCTGAAAAATCATACTCGTAGGTGATTATGCTGTAATTTAACCATGCTCCATCCTGCTTCATTTCGACGAGTTCCTCAACGAGGTAATACTCATACTCATCGTAAGTGTAGGTTGTGCGAAAATCTTCGCCATCAGCGGTATGCCAAACGGCAGTGAACGGCACCTCCGATGTTTCATCTCGAACGCCATAGTGCTTGAGCACATTTTGGGTTGCATCCGATTTCAGATTGGCTTTGTGTTGCGCAAAGCCCGCATTTCCAAACGCCATCACAAGGACGGCCAAAACAAATAATCCTTTTTTCATAGTTGTAAATATTTAGATTTAGTTTTTAATGACATCGAAATAATAATTGACCTTCGCCGTGACTTGATACACCGTATTATTGTTAGTGTCGACATGGGTTTCATACGTGATATGTCGGGCAAAACCGTGAAGGCGAATGTTTCCTCGTTTGTTCTTATAGACATAAGCCGTCAACTCATAATCCGGATGGGGATGCGATGAAGGATACTTCATGTTGATCAGGAAATCGTCATCGGTCAAGCGAGGCCGACCCTCAAACGTCCGATTGAATTCATTGCTCGGGCAATTGACATTGAACTGAACGATGTTGCTCCCCAACCATCCCACAATGTCGATTTTGGCATCTGGGCAGATATGGCAATAGGCGCCTTCGGTCAAGCCGTCAAAGGCATCCACAACGTTGGAAAAGCTATACGACCCAACGATTTCCGCGTTGGTGTAACCATAATACTTTTCCCATTCACTCTCCTGCGGCTGCTTTTCGCACGAAACGAAAAGGAGCCCCAGCACGAGCAAAACCGACAAATACTTGATATTCTTCATTTTACTTACTATTTAACGATTAATTTCTTGGTTTCCAAAACTGCGCCATCCTTGTTGAGACGCATTACGGTGTAGCAGCCCTGCGCCAAATCGGCGATGGAAAGCTCAAGGCCGTCGGCATGGGTGAACGAGGTGCTTTTCACGGCTTTCCCATCGGTGCCAATGATGCGGATGGTGCCGTCGCAAGCCTCGCTCCAGCTCAAGCGCACTTGGCTTTTGGCAGGATTAGGGAACAGTTGCATCTGTATTTCAGGTTCGGCAAATTCCTCAGTGGCAAGGGCTTCCTTGTCCCACACAGCGATGGTGTACTCACCCGGAGCGAAATTGTCGAGTATGATGCGGCCTTGCTTCCAAGTGGAACCTGGATAAAGCGTATAGGCAATTTCGTGCCATGCCTCTGAAGCATCTTTGCGGTAGAGCAAGGTGGCCGAGTCATTCTCCGACTGGATAATGTCGCCATCCAAATTCTTTGAGAAATCGAACATGCCCTTCACCTCGGCTTCGCCGAAGTCGTAGCGGTTGATGGTCCAGAAATGCTTGGTCGAGAGGGTCAGGTGGGGAATCAACGGGTCGTCATAAGGGCCTACCAAGTTGCTCTCGACGGCGACAAACACCGAATCGGTCAACGAAGTAGCCTCCATCCTGAAGCTGCTGTAGGCCTGTTGCGCCGACGTCTTCACCATGAAGTTCTTCAGTAATTTGCCGTCGAGCCAGTTGTTAGCCATATCACCGACTACGCCAATAGGCTCAAAGTCGAGGGTCAAGGTGGTCGTTCCATGCACGCCGTCCCAATTGATTTGTTCTGTAACCATTTGGAAATCAGAACCAATAAAAGTCACATCATAACGGTTGTTTTGCCCGATGTGGGTGTCGCCGATATGTTGGTAATGCAAATCGAGCGTCACCGCATATTGGTTGCCGACCGGCTCCACCGATTTGATGGCGGCATAAAGATTGGGCATTCCGCTTGCATACACGTATGAGTCGAAGAAACCGTGCATGTCGATACCGGAATATTGGGTCAAGGCCTCGCAAAGCTGTTCGGAAGTCGCGGCTTGATAGGCATATTGGTCAAAGTATTGGCGCAGGGCGGCGAGGAAATTCTCGCGGCCCATGTAATTCATCATCGTATTGACAATGACCGCGCCGCGTTCGTAGACCGCCTTGGTGTCGTAGGTCATGTTGAGCGGGATGTTGTTGAGCGGCATCCAGTTGTTGGAATTGTTGCACCAGTTGACGATGGTAGTCACCAATTCCGAAATCTCATTTTGGAACTTCGGTTCGTCGTAAACGCCCGCTTGGTAGAAGATGCCCCAAAACTGCGCAAAGCCCTCATTGAGCCACATGTCGCCTGCCGTGGCGCAAGTCACCTTGTTGCCCGACCACATGTGCGACAGCTCATGCGCCAGATAACTCTCTCCCGATGTGGTGCCATCGATGAGACTGGCAGCAAGGGCGATGTTGTCGGTGTGTTCCATGCAACCCTTGCTCGTGCTGACATAGCCGATGCGGTTGAAAGGATAAGGGCCAAGGTACTGCTCCAAAGTGGAACAAATCTCCTGGATGTGGACGAAGGTGCCGGGCACTTTGTTCATCTGTTCGGGTTTGACATACACCTCAATGGGAATGTCGCGCTCGATGCCATGGTACACATCTTCCCACAGCTCATAAACACCCACCGCAAACGAGATGTGGTAGGTGGCAATTTCTTGGGATGTTTCCCAATGCCAGGTAGAGGTACCATCGCCGTTGTCGATGGTTTCAACAAAACTGCCGCCGCAGATGGCCTTCTTGTCGTTGGTCGTGGTAATAAATACATCGTAGGTGGCTTTGTCGGTGAAGTTGTCGACGCAGGGGAACCAAGTCTTGCCGAGGTTGTGCGGTTGACTCTCGAAGCCCACGCCGAGGTTGTAGACGTAATCGCTGCCCCACCATTCCACGCCGCCCCAGGATTCGCTGAAAGTGTTGCCGCCATAGACGATGTCCAAGGTGGCTGTGTTGCCAACCGACAAAGGCGAAGCCAAGTTGATGGTCAAGAGGTCGTCGCTTTGCGAGAAATTGGAAACTGTGGCTCCCGTGGCCGTCACCGCACTGACTTCCAAATATTTCAGTTCGAGGATGACTTGCTGTACCGTAGCTGTGGCCGTAAAGTCGACAAAGGTTTCCCCTTGCAGAGTGCGGTTGCTGAAATTCAATTCGTTGATGTTAATTACATAGCGCGTCACATCAATGCCGTCGCCAGCAGTTTGGGCGTTTACAAACGACACCAACAGAGTTAATGATAATAATAAGAATAGTTTTTTCATGATAGACACTATTTATGGATTGCTTCCACCACGCATCGCTCGTGGCAGGTTCTGTTCTTCCTCGCAATGAAGCAAAGCGCGTCCGTCATTGCAAGCGAAGCGTGGCAATCCAGATTGTTGTTTATGGAATAATGGATTAGTAATAATCGGTTCAGTCTGAATCACATTGCTTTCGTGCAAAGCACGGTCGAGGATGCGGATTTCAAACTTCACCGTATCGTTGGGAGAGAAAGGATTCTGCACCGTGAGTTTGTACTCCATCGTGCCGCTGATGGCCTTAGGCTCATCGTTGTCGCGCAGGCGATGGAAACGGGCGTTGAAGGTCACGGTGTCGAAAAGCACAAGCGTGTCGGCGGGATTGGTCGGCACGTGCGGACTAAGGAGCGGAGTCTTCACGAAGACACCGTTCTCGGCCTTCAGGTAGTCGACCACCATATTGAAATAATGTGGGCCATTGAAGCCGAACGGATAAGTTGTGTCAGCATCGTCGAGGCCGAGGTCGCCGTCGCCGTCAGTGTAGGAAAAGGAAATGATGCCCTCACCGCTGAAAGTGCTGTCGGCATTGAAGAGATAGGTGAAGCCCGAATAGACTATCTGAGGCTCAACAGGGTATTCCACAGGCTTTTGGCAAGCCATCAAGGCGAAAAATACGACACAAATTATGACGATTGATTTCTTCATTCCAATGATTTGAGGCGGTAAAAATACACATTTTTGGCGACATGACCACAACAATCTCAATTGTATAAATTATTTATCTGTTTGTCAACTACTTAACAAAAACTGTTCAAAAAAATATCGTGGAAAAGTGTGGAAAAGTGTTGACATATCCACAAAAAACCTATCTTTGCAGCCTGATTTGGCACGAAATTAGCCATATCAGAACGAGCAGAATTAGTTTTAGATGCCGAATTTGTATATCATATCAGGCTGCAACGGAGCAGGAAAGACGACCGCCTCACTGACGGTTTTGCCCGAGACGCTGCAATGCAAGGAGTTCGTCAATTGCGACGAAATCGCCAAGGGCCTGTCGCCGCTCAACCCCGACGGCGCCAAGGTCGCAGCAGGCCGCCTGATGTTGACGCGCATCAAGAAACACATTGCCGACAAAGTAGATTTCGCCATTGAAACCACCTTGGCCGCAAAATCCTATCATGCACTCATCAAAAAAGCCCGCGAAGAAGGCTACAAGGCCAGCCTCGTTTATTTCTGGCTGCAGAGCCCTGACTTGGCCATCAAGCGTGTAGCGGAGCGTGTGAAGCATGGCGGTCATCATGTGGACGACAGTATCATCCGCAGGCGTTACAAAGCGGGCATCAAGAACCTTTTCAACCTCTACTGTCCCATCGTTGACTATTTCCTGTTCATCGACAACAGCATCATGCCCTCCGAAATCATCGCCGAAGGTAACATCAAATCCATCAAGTTTTACAATGAAGAAAAATTCAAAAAAATCAGACAATATGACAACAGTAACAGTGAATGCCAAGAAGAATGAAGTATCCTCTTTCACCAAGAAGCTGATGAGCGGCCTCGACCTCTCAATGCAACGCCTGCTCACCATGCGCTGCCGCCACAACGGCACCTTCTGCTTCTGCGACGCCAACGGCAACATCTACACCGTGAAAGCCAAAGAAGTCAGGGCCATGATGGAACAGGAATAAAATCCATTCGTCACATAGAAAAACTAAGCCACAATTTGCAGGTTGTCTGCGGATTGTGGTTTTTTTATGGAATTTAGTCACTACTATTTCCCAAACCCACCCAAAGCGGTATAGAGATTAATGAGTGCCTGTATCATATCGTATCGGTTCTCCACTTGTGAGAGTTGAGCCGAGAGCAATGACTCTTGCGCGGTAAGGACCTCCAGATAGGTGGTCGAGCCGTGGTTCATCAGCTCAGAAGTGGCTGAGAAAGCCTCTTGCAAGGCATTGACGCGGATTTCGATGTGGCTGGTCTTCTCCTCTGCTGTCTCAATGGCTTTCTTGTATTGATACACCTCGCTACCTGCATCGTAAAGGGTCTGGACGAACTCCAAACGGGCCTTCTCTTGTTCGGCTTTGGCATTACGGAGCTGCGCCGTGAGCTGTCCGCCTTGCAAGATGGGCTGCGTCAACGAGCCTACAGCCTGACCGATGAGGCTGAGTGCATTGAATGAGCCGGCTAAGCCAAACAGTCCGTCGATGCTGAGCGAAGGATAGAAGGACTGACGCGCCTGTTGGGTGGTGTAATAAGCAATTTCCATATTGCGCTCGGCCATACGGACATCGGGACGGGCAGCAAGCAAACGGACGGGCAAACCGACGTGAATCTGCTCGGGCATCTCAAATTGCTCAAAAGAGGAGCGGTCGATGTGATGCGGCGGCTCGGCGAGCAACTTGCAGAGTGAAGCCTCTGTGACGGCGATATTGTAGCGCAAAGTCACAATATCGGCACGCAAAGCCTCCAACGAGGCCTGCATTTCATACACGGCAGGGCTGTTATAGGTGCCCGCCTGGAACAGAGCCTGTGTGGTGTTGTACGACTCCTCATACAGTTTTTCGGTCGCTTCGGAAATCGCCAACTGGCGGTCGAGCATCACCAAGGTGTAATACAAGTTGGCGACATTGGCAGCCAAGTCGACCTGCACCGACTGAAGGTAGTCCTCGTCGTAGGCAAGCTTGGCCTTGGCTGAACGGACCTTGCTCCGGTTTTGGCCAAAAATACCCAACTGCCAACTTGCCTTTACGGGAATCTGGACATTGTAGCTGCCGGCTCCACCTTGATAATTATAGGAGGCATTGGGAGCAAACGACAAAGTGGGCGCATAGCCCCATTTGGCCGACCTCACCTCATTTTGTGCCTGCTCGATGGTGAGCTGCGTGGTGCGCACATCGGTGTTGTTGACCCAAGCCGTTTCAATGAGCTGCTGGAGCAAGGGGTCTTTGAAGACGTCACGCCAACTCACGGCACCCATCGACAAGGTGTCTTGCGGATTCATCACATCGCCCATAAGATTGCCTTGGACGGTATTGGCCTTCGAATCGTATTTCTTATAGAGGTTGCAGCCTGGCAACAGCAGCAGGCCTGCGAACACCAAAATCAAATATCTTTTCATAGTGCTCATTCTTTCATTTATTCTACGTCTACTACTTCTAATTCATCATCTTTATCAGGAGTCAAACGCTCGTGAATGTTTTGGAACACGATGTACAATGCCGGTGTAACGAACAGGATGGCAATGATAGCCACCGTCATACCGCCCACCACGGCGATGGACAGCGACTTGTTGCCCACCGCACCTGCACCTGTTCCGACAATCAGCGGAATCATACCGATAATCATGGTCAAAACGGTCATCAGGATGGGACGCAGACGGTCTTGGCAAGCACCGACAGCAGCATCGTAAATCGACAGACCCTCCTTGCGTTTCTGCACGGCAAACTCAGTGATAAGAATGGCTGTCTTGGCCGCCAAACCCATCAACATGATGACACCCACCTGCACATAGACGTTGACACCCACACCCATCAGCATCTCCAAGGGACGAACCGCCAAGTAAGCACCGAAAATACCGAACGGGATGGAGAACAGCACAGCGAAGGGGATAAACACCGAGTTATACAACACGGCAAGGATGAGGTAAATCAACAAGACCGCGATGGCATAGATGATAACGGTGGCGTTTGAACCGGCGTTGGCAGCCTCTTCACGTGCCATACCGCCATATTCATAGCTGTAACCATCAGGGAACACCTCGGTCATCACTTCATCCACGGCGGTACGCACATGCGACGAGGTATATCCCGGGTTGGGAAGCACGTTGAGGCCGTAACAGGTAAACAGGTTGAAACGGCGTTCCATGGCGGAACCCAAGGTCGGGGTGAGGGTGACCAGCTCCGACACGGGTGTCATCTGGTCGCCCGCCTGCACATAGATGTTGTTGAGGGTGCTCGGCTCCATACGATATTCATCGCCAGCCTCCATAAGCACTTGGTAAACCTTACCATATTTGGTATAGTTGCCAATATAGGTTCCAGCGAGGTTGGTACCGATGGTCTCGACGACGGTCTTGGGCGAGACACCCTTGCTCATGCAAGCCGCCACATCAACGGTGAGCGTGTATTTCGGAAAGTTGGCCGAATAGGATGCTATAGCCATCATAACTTCCGGACGTTCATTCAGTTTCTGTGTGAACTCGTTCGCATAATTGATGAAAGTCGCGTCGTCGTCACTCGAACTATTCTGTAGGTTCAACTCGATTGCCGACCCTGAGCCATAGCCAGGAATCTGGGGCATCTGGAATGCCGTGACATCAGCCTCCGGCATATTCTCCATGGCCCACAAAGCGATTTGGGTCTGCACATTGGCAATACTGTAGAATTCACGCTCACTCCAATTCTTCAGACGCACCATCAAGGTACCGTAGTTGGTGCCGGCACCACCATTCATGATGGAGAAGCCCGACACGCCACTCATCAACTCAACATCGTCTATGGTATTGATGTAGTTCTCAAGCTTAGCGACAGCCGACTCCGTTTCGTTCAAATAGGTGCCAGGCGCAGTTTGCACGTCGACGAAGAAGAAGCCTTGGTCTTCCTGGGGGACGAGTTCCGACTGGGCGGTCTTCATCAGCCATACCATACCTATGCTGAAAATCACCAGCAGAATCCAAGAGATCGCAGGGCGCTTGATGAATTTGCCCACACCTTTCATATACTTGCCTAAGATGGCATTGAAAGCCACATCGTAGGCTTGCTTGACGTAATAACTGAGGTTTTTCCGCTCTTTCTCGCCTTCTTTTTTTGGCTTGAACATCAACGCGCAAAGGGCTGGGCAGATGGTCAAGGCCGAAAGGGTGGAGAGACAGACCGAACCCGACATGATGAAACCGAACTGCTTGAAGAAGGTGCCTTGTGTGCCGCCCATGAAGGTCACAGGGATGAACACGGCGACAAACACCAAGGTGGTTGAAATGGCGGCGGCCGTCACCTCATGAAGTGCCTCGGTGGTGGCATTAGCAGCGGTGTATTTGCCCGTCTCCATCTTAGTCATCACCGCCTCGACGACCACAATGGCATCGTCGACGACGGTGCCGATGGCCAACACCAAGGCAAATAGCGTGATGAGGTTGAGCGAATAGCCCAAGGCCCACACAAAGGCGAAGGTGCCCACCAACGACACGATGATGGAAATCGAAGGAATCAAAGTCGCCTTGAAGTCCTGTAGGAACAGGTACACGATGAGAATCACGAGGATGATGGCAACGATGAGGGTCTCGACGACATTGTGGATAGAAGCGTAAAGGAAATCATCGGAGGTCTCCATCTGCCTGAATTCCAAACCGGCAGGCAACGACTTGGAGATATCCTTAATCACCTTGTTGATTTCGGCGTTGACCTCTGTGGCGTTGGCACCCGGTGCCTGATTGACGATAAACATCACGCCAGGGTGTCCGTCCACCCTCGAACGGTAGGAATACGACTTGGTACCCAACTCCACGTCGGCCACATCCCCCAAGCGCACAAACTCACCTTCGGAGGTAGCACGCACAATGATTTGCTCAAACTCGCTCATTTCTTCGAGCTGTCCCTTGAACTCGATGTCAATCTTGTTTACCGTACTCTCAATGCTTCCCACAGGCGACACAAGATGTTGCTCCAGAATGGCGTTCGCGATTTCTTCTCTGGTGATGCCGTAGGAGGCCATCACATCAGGCTTAATCCAGATACGCACACCGTAAGTATCGCCAAGGAGCGTGGTGCTGCCTACGCCCGTGATACGGCTGATACGCGGCATCACATTGATGTCCAAGTAGTTTCCAATAAACTTCTGGTCAAACCTATCGTCGGTACTTTCCAACGACTGGATTTGCAGGATGGAGTTGACGCTCTTTTGTACGGTAATACCATTCTGAACCACCGAGGCAGGCAGCAAACCCTGGGCCTGGCTCACACGGTTTTGCACGTTCACGGTGGCTTGGTCGGCATCGGTGCCTTGCTTGAAATACACGTTGATTTGAGCACTACCGTTGGAGTAGGCCGTCGAGGAGATATACATCATGTCCTCCACGCCGTTCACCTGCTGCTCAATGGGCATGATGACCGATTTCATGATTGAAGCGGCATCGGCACCCGTGTAATAGGCCGAGACAATAACCTGAGGAGGCGCAATATTGGGGTATTGCTCAATCGAGACCGAGTTGAGTCCCACAATACCGAGAAGGCAGACTAGCACGCCAACGGTCAATGCCGCCACCCAGTGCTTTACGAAATATTTTTGTTTGACGGGCTTATCCATGGTTATCTGATTTTAGCGCCGTTTGACAACTTGCCTGCACCATTGGTGACCACTTCGTCGCCAGCGTTCAAGCCTTCGAGGATGTAATATTCCGTTCCATCATTGGATGGATACACTTCCTTGCAGATGATGCCTTCCACCGTGCCGTCTTGCTTGACGCGGTAGAACATCATCTGGTCTTGCAGACGCACGGCGGCCGTCTGCGGTACACTAAGCACGTCGTCGATCTGCAAGGGGATAATGATATTGGCCGACAAACCTGAGCGGAGCACGCCCTCGGGATTATCGAACTCGGCTTCGCAAGATGCGGTTCCTGTGGTCTGGTTGACGAGAGCGCCAATGACGGTCAAATTGCCTTCATGTTTGTATATGGAACCATCCTTCAGCTTGAGTTTCACTTTGGGCATCACATCGCTGACGAGAGAGCCGTTGGGGCCTTCCATGCCATTTTTGCCGCTAATCAAGTGATATTCCATGACTAAACTCAACAACTGGGTTTCCGTAATGGAGAAGTTGGCTTTTACCCGACTAATATCGCTCACGGTGCAGAGGTATTTGGCTCTGGAAACCATGTCGCCCACATTGTATTCGTTGCCGGCAATGAAGCCTGTCACCGGCGACGTGACTGTGCAATAACCAAGGTTGGTCCTTGCGATATTGAGCTGGGCTTGAGCCTGCGAGACCGAGGCACATAGTCGCTGATGATTTTCTTTTCAAACAGTTTCTGGTTCGACTCATACTGCAACCTCGTGGTCTCCAAATTGGCTTTGGCCACCTTCAGGTCGGCTTCGGCTGACTGCACGCTGAGTTGGTACTCGGTCGGGTCAATCACAAAGAGGGTTTGGCCTTTCTGCACGATGGTACCCGGAACGTAATTCTTCTTCGTGACGATGCCTTCAACCTGCGGATACACCTTTATTTCAGTGATGCCGCAGGTCGTTGCCGGGAACGACATGTTATAGGTTTTGGTTTCCGGTTGAAGCACCTTGGTCTCGTATTTCACCATAGGCAATTCCAGTTGTGTTTGGGTTCCATTGCAGGAAACCATTATGCCACAGGCCAATAGCAGCACTGAGCATAGTAAAAGGTACGGTTTATTCATAATCACAAATAGGTTGAATTAATTGATTTGCAAATATAGGAAAAAAAGCTATATCGTCATAATTTTCATCAATAACTATTGATTTTCATTTTTATCCTCTCTTATCTCCGTTTCTTGTTCTCCGTTTTCCTCCTTCATGCGCCTGTTCAATTCCTGCATATATCCAGCAGTGATGATACTTGACGGCAGGGCAATGATGCCAATGCCAAGCAACGAAGAAATGATGCTGAGGGTCTTGCCCACCTCGGACACTGGACTCAAATCGCCATAGCCCACGGTGGTCAGCGTGATTGTTGCCCAATAGAAGGCATCATGAAAGGTCTTGAAGATATATTCCCCTGTGACAGGGTCTATTTCTTGCTCCGACTGGAACATGATGATGGCCGTAATGAAGATGTCGAACAAGGCCACAAGCAGGACAGCCAGCAGGAGTTTCCACTGCTTCTTCATCACCGTGACAAATATTTCCAAAGGGGCGATGTAATGGACTATCTTTGTGAAACGGAATATCTTGAGCAAACGCGCTGACTTGGCCAGCCTGTAGGATGATGAAATCACTTCAAAGGTGGGCAGGATGGAAAGGAGGTCCAAGATGGCCATAGGTGTGATCGGATAGAGGAGAAACGCCTTCCATCTTGGCTTTTCGGAGCGCAGGTCGCAAGTCATCCAGCGAAGGAGATAGTCCACCATATAGATGACACCTGAAAAGATGTCAAAATACCAGAACAGCGTCCGATATTCCCTGAACAGCAAGGGCACCGTGCCCATGACTATCGCCACGAGCATCAGACAGTCGTAGACTTGGGAGAGAACGCCCGCTTTCCTTGGCTCAACCAAATCGCTAATCCATTTCCGGCTCACCATACACTTATCGGTAGTTTAAAGATTCATTTGGCAAAATTACAAAAAAATCCAGCCATTTTTTCTACTTTTGCGCGATAAAACCGATTTACCATGAAAAAGTGCTTTTTCTCCATGCTGTTGTGCCTGGTTGGCATGACCGCCTTCGCCCAAACCGACGACCAACAACCCGAAACCGACCCCGTCATCACCAACCGCATCAGCCAGTGGCAAGACCTAAAGTTCGGCTTTATGATGCATTGGGGCATCTATGCCCAATGGGAAGTCGTTGAGTCGTGGTCGATTTGCAATGAGCCTTGGATTAACCGCGATGGCGCGGATTATTACCAATACAAGACAGATTACCAGAACCTTAACAAAACCTTTAACCCAAAGAACTTCAACCCAACAAAATGGGCCGAGGCCGCCAAAGGCGCGGGTATGAAATACGTCGTCTTCACCACGAAACACCACGACGGCTTCTGTATGTTTAATACCAAGGAGACCTCCTACTCCACCGTCGACCCGAGCTGTCCGTTCTCCGAAAATCCCAAGGCCGACATCACGGGCGAGGTGGTGAAAGCCTTCCGCGACAAAGGCTTTTGGACGGGTCTCTACTTCTCCAAGCCCGACTGGCACTGCGACGACTACTGGGCGCACGAATGGGCCACGCCCGACCGTAACGTCAACTACGACCCGACAGCCATGCCCGAGCGTTTTGAGAAATACAAACAATTCACCCACAGACAGATACGCGAACTCACCCACAACTACGGCGACATCGACATCCTTTGGCTCGACGGCGGCTGGGTGCGCCCCGAATGGAGCGTGAACGACGAAACGCGCCCGTGGCTCGGCTGCCAAGGCTACATCCAAGATATTAATATGAAGGAAGTAGCCGACATCGCCCGCGAAAACAACCCCGACCTCATTATAGTTGACCGCTCCGTCGGTGGCAAATACGAAAACTACCAAACACCCGAACAACAAGTGCCCGACTCGCTCCTGCCCTACCCTTGGGAAACCTGCATGTCGATGGGCGACTCGTGGTCATACGTCTCGACCGACAAATACAAGAGCACCAACAAGCTCATCCATTTGCTTTGCGACATCGTGGCCAAGGGCGGCAACTTCCTCCTCAACGTAGGCCCCGATGCCGACGGCAACCTGCCCGACACCGCCCTGCTCCGCATGAAGGAAATCGGCGAGTGGATGCAGGTAAACGGCGAGGCGATTTATGGCACGCGACCCATCTATCCCTTCACCTATGGCAAGTTCCGCTTCACACAGAAAGACGACAAAGTCTATGGCATTTTCCTCATGGACGAACAGGAAAACCCCGTGCCCGACACCTATTGGTTCGACGGCAAAGGCATGAACCTGAAGACAGGCAAAATCAAGGTCTTGGGCAGCAAAAAGAAAGCCATCCTTGCCAAAGAAGCCGATGGCCGCTACCGCATCGACTTCCCGAACAATTTCGGGATGCCTCATGCGGTGGTGTTTGAGATGCGGAAATAATTCCGCGTTTTTATCAGAAATTGCGGAAAAAATTCCGCAATTTTTGTAAAAAGTGAGAAAAAAATTCCGCGTTTTTGAAAAAATGTGTAATTTTGCGGCATAAAAGAGGAGGAATTTATGGAAAATCTGTATGAACTGTTTTACGCGAAATTGGACGAAACGCCCACCAGTTTCATGCGCTACTTGCACGACCGCATCAATTGGAACAACCGCATGATTGCCATCCTTGGCGAGCGCGGCGTAGGCAAAACCACACTTATCCTTCAGAAAATCAAGCAAGACGGCATTGAGCACACCTTGTATTTCGGTGCGGACAATGTGTATTTCGCGCAACATTCGCTCTTCGACACCGCCAACGAGTTTTACCGCAAAGGCGGCCAAAGGCTCTATATCGACGAAATCCACAAATACCCATCGTGGTCAATGGAACTGAAGATGATTTACGACTACTGCCCTCAATTGCAGGTAGTTATCACGGGTTCGTCCATCCTCGATTTGTACAAAGGCATCGCCGACCTGAGCCGCCGTGTCATCTCCTACACCCTTGCAGGACTGTCTTTCAGGGAGTTTTTGGCCATGACCAAAGGCATAGACCTGCCGCCTGTGACCTTTGAGGAGATTCTGCGCCACAAAGTGACCTTCCCCACGGGAGAACGCCCTTTGGCCTTGTTCGACGATTACCTCAAAACAGGCTACTACCCCTTCTGGAACGAAACCGACTACGCGACACGACTCAACAACGTCATCAATCAAACCGTGGAAAACGACATCCCCTCATACGCCAAGATGAACATCGCCACTTCGAGAAAACTCAAGCAGTTGCTGTTCATCATCTCGCAGAGCGTGCCGTTCAAGCCCAACTACACCGAGATTGGCGCAGCCATGGAATGTGACCGTGGCACCGTGGCCGACTTGGCCTACTACATGGACAAAGCCCGCCTCACCATGTCGCTGAGACATCAAGACGATGGGATGAAAAACTACGGCAAGCCGGAAAAACTCTACTTGGGCAACACCAATCTCATCTACGCACTTTCGGAAGGCAAGCCCGAGGTGGGCAATTTGCGGGAGACCTTTTTCCTTTCACAAATGCAAGTCAATCAAGAAGTTTACGCATCAAAGGCCGCTGATTTCCTCATTAATGGGAAGACCTTCGAGGTGGGCGGCAAGAACAAAAACAAGAAGCAAATCGCCGAAGTGAAAGACGCTTTTGTCGTGAAGGATGACATTGAGTATGGCTATGAGAACACCATCCCGCTTTGGCATTTCGGGATGGGGTATTGAGAGGGCTTTCATTCCACGACATATTCCCCCACCGTCATCGTGTCGCGGTCGAACTGGATGCCGATTTTCACCACTCGGCAGCCTTCGGTGTCGTAAGGGAGCGCGTAGTTCTTGCTGTTGATTTGGTCGAGGGCTTCCTGTGCCGTGCCGTTCACCTTCAGCTCGAAGACGTAGGTGGTGTCGGGCATCTGCATTACCACGTCGATGCGGCCTTGGGCGCACTTCACCTGTGTGCGGGCATAGAAGTTCAACATGTTGAAAATCAGCCAGAATGTGTATTCATAGAAGCCCTCGTAGTTCGATACGTTCTCCAATTTCTTCTTGAAGCCCTCAACGTAGGGGATGCCAGCGAGGAAGGATTTCAGTTCGGCCAGTGCCGCGTCGATGTCGTTTCTCTTCAAAAAACGCCAAAAGCGCATGGCGAAACCGCTCGTTTCGAATTGTTTGATACCCGTGTATGCCGGTATCATATTCTCCACAAAACCAGTTCTGACTTCATTGTTGGGAATGGCCAGCACATAGAAATCCGTTTCCTTGTCGTAGTCCTTGATGGTGAGATAACCGCTTTGGTAAAGCAGCGGCAACGCATCCTCCATCGCCTCCGTGGGACGGTCGAAAGCCGATGCATTGGCCTCAAGGTTGTCCATCGTGGTTATATCAGTGCGAAATTGCTGCATCTGTCTAATCAGGAACGTCGGGGTGCCGCTCTCGAACCAGTAGTTGGCGACTTTGCGCTGGTTGAAGCTTTTCAACAAGCTGAACGGGTTGTAGATGTCGGGCGACTTGTCGGCAAAGCGGTAGCCGTCATACTGCCGTTTCAGCTTGGCGCGCATTTCCTCGGGGGAAAACTCGTATTCTTTGGCGAGCATGGCAATGTCGATAGCCATGTCGTTGCACAGTTCGTCCTCGGTGATGCCGCAGATGGCGGCGTATTCGGATTGCATCGAAATATTCGTCAAGTTGTTGATGGTCGAAAAGATGCTCAATTGTGAGAACTTGGTGATGCCCGTGATGAAGCAGAACTTGATCATGGCCTCGCTCGCCTTCAACGGCTGGTAGAACTCCTGCATGACACGGCGGTAATCCGGCAGAAGGGCCTCTTGGTGCAGCACATCCAGCAGGGGCGCATCGTACTCATCGATGACGACCACGACCTGCTTGCCGGTCTTCTCGTAGGCGCGTCGTATCAAACCTTTGAATATCTGACCAGGCAAAGTTTCCTTCTCATTGGTGCCGTATTCCTTGGTCAAAGGATCCAGCAGTAGGAAGAGCGTGTTGCGAAGGCTTTCGGCTGTTTCCTGGTTCTTAGCCACGCTTAAATCCAGATGTAACACGGGATAGCTCTCCCATTCCTTCTCCAACGCCATGATTTTCAGCCCTTCAAACAGTTCCTTCTGCCCTTTGAAGTAGGAATCCAAGGTGGTCGTGAGAAGGCTTTTGCCGAACCTGCGCGGACGGCTGAGGAAGACAAACGGGCTTTCCTTGGTCATCCTCCAAACCAAGTCCGTCTTGTCGATGTAAAGGTAGTTCTCTTTCCTAATCCTTTCAAAGGTCTGTATCCCAACGGGGTATCTTCTGCTTGCCGTTTCCATTGTCGTGCCTTTCTTGCTTTACGTTGCAAACTTACAAAAAAATGCCCATTGGTAGGTCGGATTGGTGAAGAAATTGTTTTGGGAGTTCAAATTTATCCCACCACAATATTCACAATCTTCTTCGGCACATAAATCACCTTGCGGACTTGCTTGCCCTCAATCCATTTGGCGGCTTCGGGGGCGGCGAGCACGGCGGCCTGCACCTCATCGGCATTCATCGTGATAGGCAGCTCCATGTTGAAGCGCATCTTACCGTTGAAACTGACGGGATAATTGAAGCTGTTCTCCACGGTCTTGCTCTCGTCGTAAACTGGGAACGAAGCATTGACCACCGAGGTATCGTGACCCAACAAATGCCAAAGTTCTTCGGCAATATGTGGCGCGTAGGGTGAAATCATAATGGCCAAAGGCTCAAGGATTTCGCGCTTGTTGCACTTGAGGTCGGCGAGTTCGTTGACGCAAATCATAAAGGCCGAAACGACCGTATTGAACGAAATGCTCTCAATGCCTTCCTCCTCCTTCTTGATGAGTTTGTGCAGGCTCTTCAGTTCGGGTGCGGTGGCAGGTTCGTCACTGACACAGAACTCGTTGTTCTCGTTGTGGAACAGCCTCCAGAACTTGCGCACGAAGCGGAACGTGCCTTCAATGCCCTGCGTGTCCCAAGGTTTGGATTGCTCCAAGGGACCGAGGAACATCTCATAAAGGCGGAGCGTGTCGGCACCGTATTTCTCCACAAGGTCGTCGGGATTCTGCACATTGTATTTCGACTTCGACATCTTCTCCACTTCCGAACCGCAAACGAAAATGTCGTTGCCGTCCTTGTCCTTCTCCTTGATGAAGTGGGCGTTCTTCAGGTCGTCGCGCCACTGGCGGCACGCTGGAATATCGAGAATGTCGTTGCGTACCATATTAATATCGACGTGAATCGGGTCACTGAACAACTCACGGTCGGGTATGTTTTTGGACACGAAGATAGGACCACGATTGTACTCTTCGCCTTCAACGAAAGCAGGAACTTCCTTGCCCGCAATCAAATCCTTGATTTTCTGCTCAACGATATGGGTTCCAGCCCTATAGTCATTCAAAACGTCGATGTTGGGCACCAAAAGCAGCTTGTAGCCCTTCGATGCCGCATAATCCTCCCACGGCTCAGCCACCTTCTCAAGGTTGCCCATTCGGTTAATCTCGATGAGAATGCCTTTCTCGGGGCAGAAGAAGTCGAACTGACGGCGACCATCCTTGTAGTTTCTGACAAATTCCACGCCCAAACGCTTGTCCTTGATGATGTTCCAAACGTCGTATTCGCAAAGCTTCTCCAAATTGACTCGATAAGCGAAGCTGGAACGGCCTTGAATCATGCCTTGATTGATCATTTTCTGGAACGGCTCGTCCTTGCACGACAAACCGATGTCATACAGGAACTTGCACCAGAAGCGGCTGTAAATCAAATGGCCGGTGGCGTGTTCGGCACCGCCGATATAAAGGTCCACGTTCTGCCAATAGTCGTTGGCTTCGCGGCTGAAATATTCCTTGTCGTTGTGCGGGTCCTCGTAGCGGAAATAATAGCCGCTCGAACCGGCAAAGCCCGGCATAGTGTTGGTCTCAATGGGATAGCCCTCTTCCGTGACCCAATTCTTGGCACGGGCCAAAGGCGGCTCGCCCGTTGCGGTGGGCTTGTATTCGTCAATAGCAGGCAGCTCCAACGGCAGTTTCGACTCGTCCATGGCGTAAGGCATTCCGTCCTTGTAGTAAATCGGGAACGGCTCGCCCCAATAACGCTGACGGCTAAAAATGGCGTCGCGGAGGCGGTAGTTGGTCTTGCCTGTGCCAACACCCAATTTCTCCAATTCCTCAATCATGCGCTCGATGGCTTTCTTGACCGTCAGGCCGTTCAGGAAGCCCGAGTTGACGAGTTCGCCGTCCTTGGCATCGAAACTCTCCTCCCATGTTGCGGGGTCGGTCGGCTCGGTGCCGGGTTTCTTCACCACTTGAATGATAGGCAGATTGAAATGACGTGCAAAGGCGAAGTCGCGGCTGTCGTGGGCAGGCACGGCCATGATGGCACCAGTGCCGTAACCCATCAAGACATAGTCAGCAATCCAAATCGGCAGTTTGACACCCGTTATAGGATTGATGCCGTAGGCACCCGTGTGTGAAACCAACTCGTGTTCGGGAGCCAGCACCATAAAGGTCGTGCCGAACAATGTATCCGCACGGGTCGTAAACACCTCCAAATCAATGTCTTTTCCTTCAACCTTGAAGATAACCGAAGCACCCATCGACTTGCCAATCCAGTTGCGTTGCAAGTCTTTCACCGACTCGCTCCAATCCACCGTTTCAAGACCTTGCAACAGACGCTCAGCGTAGGCCGTGATGCGGAGTTGCCACTGCTTCATCGACTTGCGCTCCACGGGGAAGCCGCCACGCACTGAGAGGCCATCGGCGACCTCGTCGTTGGCAAGCACCGTACCCAAGCCCGGGCACCAGTTCACCATCGCCTCGGCTTGGTAGGCAAGGCGGTAGTTCATCAACACCTCTTGTTGTTCTTTCTCGCTCATCGCCTTCCATTCGGCGGCGGTGAAACTCAACGGCTTG
>CADCML010000033.1 GCA_902802535.1 uncultured Bacteroidia bacterium | reverse complement strand
ATAAAGGACGTAAGCATTATTGGTATAGTCGCCTTTGGTTTTATAGACTTGTACAAAGTCACCATTGATGCAACATTTCCATTTGATGCACGAACTCATTGAAACGACGACAAGCAGCATCGCAAAAACAACAAATCTTTTCATGACAATTTGAATTTAAACAACTTACTTTCCGAAGTGAAAATTGTACGCATAGCTGATGAACACGGCGGGTTTGATGCCTTGACTTTGTTTTTGCGGAGGCGTGATGTCATAGTCCATTTCGTAGGTGTGGATATTGATGAACTGCACACCAAGGCCGAGGTCGGAATGTCCGAACGAGCAGCCACCAGCCACGGTGGCGTAAAAGCCCTCGAATAAAGCCGATGACACATAACTACTGCCTTTATAGCCCAAACCCAATAAGCAAAAGGCGTAGCCGCAACGGGCCTCCACAAAGGGCTTGACATTGCTGCCATTGAAGCGATACTTGGCCGAGGCGAACACCGGCAACCAAGTGACCACATCGGAAGTTTGGCGGACATTGGCTCCTACGCCCAAACTCAAGTGGTTGCCGACTTGATAGTCGAAAACCGCTCCAAGGGCAACTTCGGGATGAACTTTTCGATTGTCTTTCAACAAATCGTGGAAGAGCACACCAGCATTGGCTTCGGCTTGAAGCACGAATTGTCCCTTTTCTTGGGCGTGGAGGATCCCTATCACAAGTAGCATTCCGAGAAACAAAACTAATTTTTTCATAATGGTTTGAATTTTGAATCTTGAATTATGAATTTTGAATTTTGAATTTAATGCGGTTTAACTGCCATAATGCGGAAATTATTGAACCATCCTTCAGCTTCATCCGTGCCGTTGCTGATGACGAGGTGGTAGCGGCTCAAGGGTTGGTCGCCCATGAAGTAGCGCACTTCGGCATAGGGATGAGTCGGGGTTTCCTCGCGGAACAGGACGGAATCCTGCGCGTTGCTGACGGTCACGGTGCAAACGCCCATGTAGTCATGGAAATACACGAAGACGGTCTTGCCGAGGTAGCCTGCCTCAATGTTAGGGCTGCGCATGTCGCCGTTGCTCAGAGTGCCTTTGATGTCGATTTTGTCCTTGTCGTCGATGATGTGGTTGTCGATATAGGATTCTTTTTTACACGAGGCCGCAATTGTTACTATGAACAGAGCGACAGCAATTGAAAAAATCTTGTTTTTCATATTGTTATTCATTTGATTTCATTTTGTTGTTGAGACTTGCCCTGACTTTGTCGACATTATAAACGCTGCAACCGAGCACATCGGCGTATTCCTGGCGCGAAAGCTTGAAATGCGAGAGCAGGCAATAGCGGAACTCCAAGTCGGTGAGGTCGGGATAACGCTCTTTGACTGAGGCGATGAAACCAGGATGCACACCCTCGAAGGCCATCTCGAAACTCGTCCAATGGTCTTCGCCCTCAAAGAGGGATTTTTCCAAGTCCTTGAAAGCCATAGCATTGCTTCTGTCATGCGAAAGCACCTCAAAACAGCGGATGATGTGGCATTTTTGAAGGTATTCGTCTTTTAGTTTGCCATCGGTTTGCTTTTGCAATTCTTCCAATTGAACCTTCATTTCGCTGCGTTCCTGTTGTTGTTGTGCGTTACGCTTTTTCAGTTCGAGCAAATTCGCGTTGATTTCGGCCTCAATGCGTTTCTTTTTCAATGCGTTGGAAATCAATATGCTGACCACCACCAATGCAGCAATCAAGACGATGGTGAGCACAATGATGAGCCTTTGTCGCGAGAGCATTTGGCGGTTGTGGCGGTTGGCCTGTGCCTCAAAGTCGTATTTCTTCTGGATTTCCAAGACGGAACTTTGTGTTTGGTCGGAAAGCAAGTCCAAAGCTACTTGTTCGTGCTGTTTCTCAAATTGGAAGGCGCGTTCGTAGTCGCCCACGGCCAGAGCATCCTTGATGAGGAAGCCATAGACGGCGGCTTGTGTCTCGGGTCGACATTCAACTTCTTCCATCGCGTTGAGCATCTGCGTTTTATAGTATTCCAAGGAGTCGCGCTCATCCATGGCCAAATGCACCTTGGAAAGGTTCAGCAGGGCGATGGGACGGCGTTTTTGGTCGGTCAGCGGCAAGGCTTTCCGTAGGCAGTTTTTTGCTTTTTTGTAGTCGTCAAGGAGCTGATAGGCAACGGAATAGTTGTTCCAAACGGAGGCTTCGGTGACTTTGTCTTCGGAGGTTTGGGCGCATTGCAGGGCTTGGTCGAGGTAGACAAATGCGCTGTCATATTCATCATTGACGATGTGCATCATGGCCACGGCGTTGAGGCATTTGGCCTTGCGTGAAAGACTGTCGCCCCACAGCTCGGCGGCGGCCTTGTAATTTGTGATGGCCTCGGCCTCGTGGCCGCTGTTGTTGAGCAGGTCACCTATATAATATTGCGCGAAGGCCGCACTGACCGGGTCGCCGACCAACCGACCGTATTTGTCAGCCTCTTTGTAGCAGTTCATGGCGGCCTCGTATTCCTTCTTGGCTTGACGCACGCAACCGCTGTAGAGCGCGGCGGGAGCAGCGTTTTCGTAGTCTTTCCGTTTCAGGAAATAGTCGTAGGCCTCAAATATCTGGTCGTCCGTGCTGATGTCTTCATAGGCTTTGTATTTGGCACGCACCTCGGCGACGATGGCCACCATGCGTTCCGTCTTGCTCTTGCTGCCACACGATGGCAGCAACAAGAGCAGCCCAAACATGAAAACGAGCATTTTTCCCAGTTGGTGATTTTTCATTTCGACCGATAGACGATTCATAATACATTCGATTTTCAAACGCAAAAGTATTACAAAATTGGCTTGAAAAATGCAATGGAAAGGGACTTTACAAACTTTTTTGAAAAATTGATGTTGATAATCAATGAATTGAAGAAAATGATTACAAACTTTTCTATCAAAAAAATATGCCTTTTCCCCTTTCGGGATAAGGAAAAAGCGTGTATTTTTGCGCCCACAAATCTCATTCCGCGAAGGCGGAACAAAAAACAAGAGCAAAATGAGCAACAAGAAACTTTATCGTTCGTTGGCGGACAGGAAACTCTGCGGCGTATGCGGTGGTATCGCCGAATATTTCGATTTGGATCCCACGATTATCCGACTGTTGTGGGTGGTGATGACACTTTTCACGGCTGCTTTCCCTGGCGTATTGGCCTACATTATCTGCGCCATCATTGTTCCGCAGCAGGGGCAACTGCCGGAGCCGTAATTAATCCTCTTCGTTCGGTTGATTTTCAAAGAAATGTTCCCGTTCTAATTCAGCGAGAACGGCTCTGATTTCACCATAGTTGTAAGTATCGCCAAGCACTTCCCGCGCAATGTTGATTTGCGGGTCGAAGGTGGATTCAAAGTATTCCAATATCTCGTTATACTTTTCTTTATCAACGAATTGCGATGCTTCAAGAACACCTTGCTCCACAAATCGGGTTAAATGGCCATAAATGGTACCAACGGCATAACCCCTTTCTTTGGCGATAGCCTCGACAGACATTCCATTGTCGAACATCTCCTTGGTGATGCGATAGGTTTCGCCTTTCTGTTTCTTCTCTTTTTTCTCAGGTTCTTCTGGCATCTCGCCAAAGTTGGCGTTTTCGGGGTCTTCGCCCATGAAACGCAGCACAATATTGAGAATCTCTGCGCCGTATGCCTTCACACGTTTGGGCCCCATGCCCTCGATTTCCTTCAGGGTTTGCAAGGTGACGGGCTTCTCTTGGGCAATGAGTTTCAGCGGTTTGTTGGGAATGATAGTGTAAAGTTCGGTTTCGAGTTCGGCGGCTTTGCGCGAGCGCCAAGCCCGCAATTTGGCATACAACGGACTCTTGTCCATCACGTCATCCTTGATTTCAATCTTTTTCTTGACGTTCTTTTCCGTTTCAATCACTTTCAGGGATTTGGTCTTTTGGTAGGCCATCACACTGAACCCGTTCTTGCAGGCTTCGAGGCAACTGGTTTTCAGGGAGATGCTTTCCTGAAGTTGCTTCAAAGCATCGGCAAGTTGGTCATTTACAGTTTTGTTGTCGGTCTTGAAAGGAAGGTCGAAAAGGCCATTGGAAATGTCCTTCAGATGCTCGTCAAAGTAGGTCACACCTTTTATTAATCGCTCTTGCAAAGTTGGGTTTTGTTCGCAGGAAGGCTTTTCGTCGTGCAGTTTCCGAATCTGGTTTTCAAACTTGATGCCGACTTGGCAAAGTTCCTCGTAAATTCGGTTGCGCCGTTGCGAAAGGTCTTGAATCATCTTGCTTTCAAACAAGGTGTCGTTGTCGTAAATCACCTTCATCAGTTTGCCGAAATCCTTGTAAATGCCTTCAAAACTAACAAGTTCGAGCATGGTTTCCAGTTCATACTCATGGCGTAGCTGGTCGACTTTCTCCTGCGTGGGTTCCATCTCGGGAAGATGTTCCACGAACTGGTCGACGGAATAGTCGTTGACCAAAGCATTGGAGGTGATTCGGGTTTTCAGCACCAAACCTTCCAATGAGGTGCAGCGGCTGAGGGCAACGTATACCTGTCCGTGGGCGAAGGCTTGTCCAGCGTCGACGATGACCTTGTCGAAAGTCAGACCTTGGCTCTTGTGGATGGTGACGGCCCAAGCCAGACGCAGCGGAATTTGGGTGAAACTGCCGATTTCCTTTTCCTCGATTTCGTTGTTCTCCGGATTGATGGTGTATTCCATGTTTTGCCATTGGAGCTGACCGACGCTGATGCGCTCCTCGCCGCATTGTACCTCAATCTGCTGGGTTTCGTCGTCGTAGCCGACCACGCGCCCGATTTTGCCGTTGTAAAAAGCTTTCTCGGGGTTCGGGTCGTTCTTTACAAACATCACTTGTGCTCCGATTTTCAGTTCCAGTTCTTCCTTGGTCGGGTAGGTGTTCTCGGGAAAGTTTCCTTTGATTTCAGCCTTGAAAGTCAGCAACTTCTCCTTGATGGCCGCCAGTTTCGACTCGTTGATTTGGTCGGCTTGGTAGTTGTGGGTCGTCAGGGTGATGTAGCCTTCATCATCCTTAGGTACGAATCCGGGCTTGAAGCGTGTGTTGAGCAGGCGCACACAATCCGCGTCCATGCGGTTGGTGCGCACCTTGTTTAATAAGGTGATGAAATCGTCGTCGTGCTGGCGGTAGATGTGTTCCAATTCCATGCAGACATAAGGTGCTTTTTTCAATACTTGGCTGCCGAAAAAATAAGGTGTGTCGTAATACGGCGACAGCACTTCCCATTCCTCGGGCTTGGCCACGGGCGCGAGTTGATGAACGTCGCCAATCATCAGCAGTTGCACACCGCCGAAGGGCTTCTGTGAGCGGCGCACGCGGCGCAGCACCGCATCAATGGCATCCAAGACATCGGCACGCACCATACTGATTTCGTCGATGATGAGCAGGTCGAGGCTACGGATGAGGTTGAGTTTCTTTTTGTTGAGTTTCTGGAGTTGGGCGGCCTTCGATTTGATGTTCCAAGCGTTTCTGTCTTGTGCATTCTCAGGCAGTTGCGGTCCGAAAGGCAGTTGGAAAAACGAATGAATCGTTTGTCCGCCCGCGTTGAGGGCAGCCACACCCGTGGGTGCTACCACGGCCATGCGCTTGTAGGTCTTCATCGGTAGGTTTTTCAGGAAGGTGGTTTTGCCTGTGCCCGCTTTTCCTGTAAGGAAGATATGCGAGTCGGTGAAAAGCACCAATTCTTCGACAAAGTCAAGTTTTTGGTTGACAAAGGTTTGCTGCGCCATGCTTTGGATTGCGTTCATTGTGCTAAAGTAAGAATAATTTTTCATTTTTGTGGTGGGGTTTGGGATTTTGTTGTATTTTTGCAACGGATATCAGTCAGGAATCAGGTATGACTTACCGAAAGTCCGCGCGGTGGCCTATCGTTTCAGTACGACTTACCTCCTGCATTCTGCGGCAAACTTTACGGATGGAAATCGGGATGAGAGAACACCGGCAACAGGACTCTTTAGATTTCCATCCGTTTTTATGTTTGGATGACTGTGATGCAGTATTGAACTTTGTCTTTTGTTCGTCTGACTATACCAACCATCAGTTTAACTTCACCAACACCAGGCAAATCATATTTCATCCACAATAATTTATTGAATTGCTTCTGGTTTTTGTCATTTGGCTTGGCTTTTACGGTACGATATTTCTTGGCAAGGGTCAGAATGGAATCCAATTGAAGTACCGCTAATGTAGAAAGGTAACTTTTCGCGGCTTGATGGCTGGTTTCATCAATGGATACAAACTTTATGTTGATGTAATCTTTTAGGTCAAGGTTATACCTTTTTTGAGAAGGATTCTTCTTTTTCCAATCTTGATAAAAGTGCCAAATGATTTGTTTCCTAATCTTGAAATCTTCTTTGCTCTCTCCTTTTGGAACTTCAATAGTTTTATTGTCTTGTGTATCCATAATAAATCGTGTTTAATTCCACCGCAAAGATGCAAACCCCACCAAAACAAAGCCGTTGATTAAACGTTTGTAGTCGACTGTAATCGTTTGTTGTCGTTTGCTGTCGGATAAATGTTTGAAAAGCAACAAAATACAAATAATCGAATAATTGATGGCATCGAATTTAAAATTTCAGGGCTTTTCAATTGAACATTTTACTATTTTTGTAGGCTCTAAAAGAATCATTATTAAAACTATATCCAATGAAAAAAGTATTCTCAGCAATCGTGGCTTTGGCTCTCGTTTTCTGCTTCGGAAAAGCCAATGCCTGCACCAATTTCCTCATCACCAAAGGTGCCTCGACTGACGGCTCCTGCATGATCTCCTACGCTGCCGACAGCCATGTGCTCTATGGCGAACTCTACCATTATCCCGCCACCGATTGGCCGGATGGCGCTATGCTTGACGTGTACGACTGGGACAGCGGCGTGTTCCACGGCCAAATCCCGCAGGTGGCTCACACCTACAATGTGGTCGGCAACATGAATGAATGTCAACTTGCCATCGGCGAAACGACTTACGGCGGCCTCGAAAGCCTTTGGGAAGGCCCCGGCATCATCGATTATGGCAGCCTGATTTACATCACCTTGCAGCGTGCCAAGAACGCCCGTGAAGCCATCAAGTGCATGGGCGAACTGGTCTACAATTACGGCTACGTCAGCGAGGGCGAGTCGTTCTCAATTTGCGACCCCGAAGAGGTCTGGATCCTCGAAATGATTGGCAAAGGCAAAGCCAACAAAGGCGCCGTGTGGGTGGCACGCCGCATTCCCGATGGCTATGTGAGCGGTCACGCCAACCAAGCCCGCATTACCACTTTCCCGTTGGCTACCAAAAAATGCAAGACCAGCATCACCTTCAAGAACATCGACAAGCTGCTGAAAGACCCGAACATTGACTGCGTCTATGCTGATGATGTCATCAGCTTTGCCAAAGAGATGAAACTTTACGACGGTCCCGATGACAAATTCTCGTTCTCAGACGTTTATGCTCCTGTAGATTTCAGTGCCGCCCGTTTCTGCGACCTCCGCGTGTGGGCCATGTTCAACAAGGTGACTGACAACATGAAGGACTATTGGGGCTATGCCACAGGTCGCGACATCAAGCGCGTGCAGCCTTACACCGCCGGCATGTGCCAAACGCCCGACAATTTCCCGAGTAACCGTATGCCTTTGTGGGTGATGCCCAACAAGAAAGTCAGCGTTTTAGACATGATGGACTTCATGCGCGACCACCTCGAAGGCACAGAATTAGACATGTCGCAAGACGTGGGCGCGGGTCCGTTCCACTGCCCCTACCGCTGGCGTCCGATGGAGTATGAAGTCAATGGCGCGACATACGTGCATGAGCGTACCACCGCCACCCAACAAACGGGCTTCTCGTTTGTGGCCCAAAGCCGTGGCAACCAATCGTATGGCATCATTTGGTTTGGCGTCGACGACACCGACAACTGCGTCTACTGCCCGATGTATACCTGCATCACTGAGATTCCTGAGTGCTTCCGCGAAGGCAACGGCTCGATGAGCGAGTGGTCGGAAACCGCAGCCTTCTGGACCTTCAACCAAATGAGCAACTGGGCTTACACCAAATACAACTACATCCATCCCGAAATCCGCAAAGTGCAGCACGAAATGGAAACGAAATGGGTGGAAAAGGTTGTCCCCGCTTTGGACATGCGTATCAACACCATCAAGGGCAAAGAGGCTCAGGTGAAGGAACTCACCCAATTCTCCTGCAATGCCGCCAACGATATGACGGCCTTGTGGAAGCGTTTCTACCATGAACTGTTCATGAAGTACATGGACGGCAACCTGAACACCGCCCAACCTCTCAAGCCGGGCAGCAAATACACGCCCATCAAGAGTGAGCACCCGAAATACAGCGAAGAGTATTATCGGATTCTCATCGAATCAACTGGAGACAAATACAAAGCATATTAAATCAAATAAATCAACCAACCAATGAAAAAAGTATTAGGAATCATCGCGATGGCCATCATGGTTTCGGTGGGTCGCGTGTATGCCGATGAAGGCATGTGGCTCCCGATGTTTGTCGAGCGCCTGAATTATGTTGACATGCAGAAGATGGGGCTGCAATTGACCCCTGAAGAGCTTTACAGCATCAACCACAGCAGTCTGAAGGATGCTATCGTGGGCCTTGGCAGCGATGCCATGCCGCGCGGCTTCTTCTGCACCGGTGAAATCGTCAGCGAGCACGGCTTGCTGTTCACCAACCACCACTGCGGCTACGGTGCCATCCAAAAACTCAGCTCCGACCAGCACGACTATCTCCGCGACGGCTTCTGGGCCAAGAACTACGGCGAGGAACTGCCCGCTCCCGAAATGACCGCCTCTTTTCTCGTCCGCATGGAAGACGTGACGAAAGTCATTCTTGCTGAGGTGAAGGACGACATGGACTATCAAGACCAGCAGGCTGCCATTCGTAAGAAAATCAAGGAGTTGGAAACTGCCGCTTCGGAAGACGGCAAGTACAACCCCGTCATCAAGGGCTTCTTTGAGGGCAACGAGTATTACATGTTTGTCTATCAAGTGTTCCCCGATGTGCGTCTCGTGGGCGTGGCCAACTCTTCGATTGGTAAGTTTGGTGGCGACACCGACAATTGGATGTGGCCCCGTCACACTGGCGACTTCTCGATTTTCCGCGTCTATGCCGACAAAGACGGCAACCCCGCCGCCTACAGCAAGGACAACGTGCCGCTGACGCCCAAGCATCACCTTCCCATCAGCCTCGATGGTGTGCAGAAGGACGACTTCACCATGATTTGGGGCTTCCCGGGCAGCACCGAGCGTTACATGTCGAGCTACGGCATTGATTACAACGTGGACACGTTCTATCCCACCATCATCGACATCTTCGGTACCCAACTCGCCGCGATGGAAGAATACATGAAGGTGGACGATCACATCAACCTGATGTATGCCGACAACCACGCTGGCTTGGCCAACACTTGGAAGAACTTCATCGGCCAGTGCAAGATGCTCCGCAAGAACAAGGTGAGCGAAGCCAAGGTCGCCTTGGAAAGCGATTTCACCAAATGGGTGAACGTCAACAACAAGAACGAGTACAAGCAAGCCCTCCCGAACCTGAAGGAAGCCTACAAGAACATGAGCCAAGTGGCCAAGTACATCTTCTATCCCAACTTCGTGTCGAATATTGGTGCCGCCGGCATCGCCAGCCAGTTCAGTGGCTATTATGACGCCTACGTTTCAAAGGACAAGGAATCCGAGGCAATGGCACTGATGCTGCTCCAAGGCATGAACATCGACGACCTCTTTGCCGAAACCGACCCCCAAGTGGAAAAGAAGACCTTCGCCGAAATGCTGAAAGCCTACAAGAACGCCTTCAAGGGTGAGGAACTGCCTGAAATCTACACGATTATCGACAAGAAGTTCAAAGGCGACATTGACGCTTTTGCTGAGGATGTCTACACCAACTCGATTTTCGCCACGCCTAAGAGCATCAAGGCTTTTTTGGCCAAACCCAACCCGAAGAAAATCGGCAAGGACTACGCCTACATCATGAACACGTCGATGATGGAAGTCATCATGAACCATATGGGTGATTATCGTGCAGCTATGCAGACTGTGGCCGAGAACGACCACATCTTCGTGAAGGGTCTGCGCGAGTACTACGCTGCCACCCAGCCTGGCAAGAGCCTCTATCCCGATGCCAACTCGACGATGAGAATGAGCTATGGCTCGGTGCAAGACTACATGCCCGCCGATGCCGTGCATTATGACTACATTTGCACCGCCAACGGCATCCTTGAGAAGTATGTGCCTGGCGACTACGAGTTTGACGCTCCCAAGCGCCTCATCGACCTCATCGAGAAGAAGGACTACGGCGTGTATGCAGATGACAACGGCGAACTCGTTGTGTGTTTCCTTTCGACCAACGACATCACCGGCGGCAACTCCGGCAGCCCCATCATGAACGGCAAGGGCGAACTCATCGGCCTCGCCTTCGACGGCAACTGGGAAGCCATGAGCGGCGACGTCAACTTTGAGCCGAAACTCCAACGCACCATCAATGTGGACATCCGTTATGTGCTTTTCATCATCGACAAGTACGCCGGCGCCACCAACCTGATCGACGAACTCGACATCCGCAAGGGCGAGCCCAAGCCGCTGCGCGTGGAAGAGGAAGTGGTGGAATAATCGAAAGATCATCCCAAAACAAAAACGACCATCAAACCTGGTGGTCGTTTTTGTTTTTCCAAAACCAATCTGTTTTCAACGTTTTCGCGTTCCGACGATTTGGTATTTCGTGTACATGCCAGTCAAACCATTGGTGATGTCAAGGATGATGGAATCAGTGCCAACGTAATGTCCTGAGTAATTGTTGTTGCCGCCCAAGTCGTATTCTGAGGCGGGGAACTCCAAGTTCCCGTTTTTGTTGATGATGGGGATTAAGGTCATTGACCCAACTTGGATTTTCACCCTGTCTGCATCCTGCTTGACCACATTGTAAGTGTAATAGGTGGTGTCAATTTGGCTTTCCATCCACCCGTCATTGCAGTCAGGAGAGGAGGGGTCTTGGCACATGCTCACGAGGCTTTTTCGGCACATGAAATCGAAAGAGCCCGTGTAGGGTTCGCGCCAATCGGTTTGCTTGCAGCCCATCAAAGTGGCTAACAACAAGGTAACAAAAGCTAATCTTTTCATAATGCAATAATTTTAGAATGTTGGAACGGCAAAAATAATCAAAAAAATTGGAATGTCCCGTATTCAAGTGGCTAATTTTGTTTCTTGTCATAAAAATTGCTATTTTTGCAGGTCTAATCGTTGGATACTGAAATGAACAAACGGCTGAAGGACATTTTGTGGATATTGAGCATGGCTTTTCTCTTGTTGCTGTTGGTGCAAACGCAATGGCAACCCATCAAGCTTGACCGTTTGGCATTGAAAAACGACCCGAAAGATTCCGAAAAGCCCCAATTGACCTTCAAAAGCTACAAAGACGTCTCGTTTCAGGAACAAACGGAAAAATACCTCAGAGAGCGTTTCGCATTTCGGGAATTCGGGATTCGCACCTATAACCAATATGCCTATTCGCTTTGGAGAAAGTCGTGCAACGAGTTTTTCTTTCCCGGACGAGACCATTGGATGTACTATAGGCCCGGTGTACTCGACTATTACGGTCGCGAGGCCTCCAAGTTTTTCGATTCCGATGACGATTTGAACGAATATGTCGACCATCAAGTTGACATGTTGAACGAGTTAAGGAGCATTCTGAAAGAGGATTTCGGCATTGAGTTGCTCACATTCATTGCGCCCGACAAGGCTTTCGTCTATCCTGAGCATCTTCCCCGTATGACGCACGATACAACGGTTGGCGTTCCAGCCCAGCGTTTCACGCAGAGGTTCAAGGAAATCGGCTTCCCCAACATCGACATGACAACTTGGTTTGCTGCCATCGCCGACACTTCCTCGCGCTTGCTTTTCATGCCGATGGACACCCATTGGACGTTTTCGTCGGCCTACGGCTACGATTCGCTGTTCCGCCTCATGGACAGCCTCAACGGATTCGGCATTCCAAGGATGAAAATCAACTATATTGCAGAAGAACCTTATCCCGGACGGCAGGACGACGAGGCCACGCTCAACCTGCTTTTTAAGGTGAAGAACAACACGCCCGCCTATCGGGCCGACATCAGTGTGGAGGCCGACAGCACGACCCGTAAGCCCCGCGTTTTGTTTGTCGGCGATTCGTTCATTTTCGCCTTCGAGGGCCTCATCCCGAGGAAAGAGCTGATTTCCTATTATGAAAACTGGTTCTATTACGACAAGGTGTATAAAGGCTTCGACAAGAAGGAATACAAGATTAACGAAATCAACCGTCTGAGGAGTATTCTCAATGTGGATTACGTGGTGGTTTATTCTGTTGGTTACCAATGGTGTAGGGGGACAAACGGTTTCGTGGAAGATGCCCTAAGCTCCATCAAGGACCCCGAAAAAGTGGAAGTCGCGTTGCTGATGAACGAGATGGAAGCCAAGCCCGCGCTGATGGAAATGATTCAAGAAAAGGCGGAAAGCAGGGGCGTTTCCGTTGAGGAAATGCTCGAACTTGATGCGAAATGGATTATTGAAAACGAAGAAAAACAAACCGACATGGGCGAAAATGATTGATTTTTGTTACTTTTGCGGCCAATTATGAAAAAACGCCTATTCGCCATATTGCTATGTCTCGCCTCGTTGTCGGCAGTGGCCCAAGACTGGAAGGTTCTCTTTTCGGCCAGCGGCGGCTTTTATGAGGACACTTTTGCCTTGGAACTGTTCAGTACCTATCCGGAAGGCCATATCCGCTACACCACCAACGGCAACCAGCCCACAGCGCAGTCGGCACTTTACACCGAGCCTTTGGTCTTAAACGCGAACCTGCACTCGAAATCAGATATTTATACCATCGTAAACACCATCCCGTCGCAGTTCTATCTTCCCGACAGCGTCAAGCACTGCATCGTCATTCGCGCGGCAGTGTTTGACGACCGCGACAGTTGCTTGAGTACCGTGACGACCCAAAGCTATTTCATTCGCGCCTTGGGCTGCGACACGCACGGACTGCCTGTGGTTTCCATCACGGCTGACTCGTTGGCTTTGTTCGACTACGAAACGGGCATTTTCATCCCTGGAGCCAGCTACGACCCCGTCGATTCGACGCACACAGGAAACTATTGCAACAAAGGTCGCGAATGGGAGAGGCTTATCAATTTGGAGTTTTACGAACCTGACAACCAAGGCATTAATCAGCAATGTGGTCTTCGTACGCATGGCGGTGCCTCGCGTTGGTTCCAGCAAAAGGGCTTGAAGCTCTATGCCCGCGAAGAATATGGCAAAAAACGCTTCTCGCATCGGTTTTTCGAACACACATCCGTCGCCAAATTCAAGCATCTCAATCTTCATCCATTCCGATGCAGCAACTGGCATCAGACCGGAGGCGCCGACTATTTGGCACAACGAGTGGCCGGCAACCTTCTGTTTGATGCAATGGCGGTGAGAGAAACTGTCGTCTTCATAAACGGCGAGTATTGGGGCATCTACACCTTAGAAGAAGCCGCCGACGAGCGTTACCTGGATGATCATTACGACGTGAACCTCGACAGCGTGACCATCATCAAGTATTGGGGTGTGCCCAACTATGGCGATCCTACAGAATGGAGAGAGTTCCTAATGTGGATGCTTGATGCCGACCTGACCCAACCCGAAGACTCGGCTTTCGCCTTCTCTCGTGTCGATGTGCCTGCTTTCATCGATTACATGCTCATGGAAACCTTCACCGCTAATTTGGACTGGCCAAACAATAATGTAAAAATCAGTCAAATGGCACCGGGAGCACCGTTCCGCTGGATGTTCTATGACGGCGACGGCTGCTTTATTATCCCAGAATATCTTGCCATATCCAACGCACTCGACCAAGGAAACAACAGCATGACGTTTAGCCGTTTTTTGGACAACCAAAGTTTTCGGTTGCAATTCTGCCAGCGATACCATGAGCTTTCAGAAACCTTTTTCAGCTACAGCTACATGAAATCGGTGTTGGACGAGTATCGTCATCAGGTTGAAGACGAGGTTGAGGCGCAGGCCCATCGCTTCATCTTCCCATGGAACAAAAACAAATGGTTGGCCGACATGGAGCTTACCAACGACTTCCTCCTTAATCGCGACCAGTATTTCAGGAACGAGTTGACCAGCTTTGACGGCTTTGGAGAAAAACAGTCGATGCAGATTTCCGTCCACCCCAATCCCTTCACCAACGGAATTCATATCAATATTGACGCTGTATTGTTTGATGCCGAAGAAATCGCCATCTACGACCTGACAGGCCGGAAGGTGTTCGCACAATCCTGCCAACTTTCGGAAGGGTTGAACACATTTACCATTCAACCCATCATACCGGCGGGCGTGTATGTAATAAAGATTGGAACCGCCATCCAACGCATTGTAAAACTTTAAAACCCGACAATTATCATGGTGTTCAGTAGCAACGTATTCCTACTTTATTTCCTGCCGCTTTTCCTGCTGTGTTATTTTGTGTGTCCGAAAAGGTTCAGGAACTATGTGATTCTGCTCTTTTCCATCGTGTTCTACGGCTTTGGTGCCCCCGACTTCATCCTTTGGCTGCTTGGCTCCACCATCGCCAACTTCTTCTTGGTCAAACTGATGTACAAAACGGAGAAGAAGCCGCTCAAAAAGCTGTACTGCGGCCTGGCCATCTCGGTCAGTTTGGGACTATTGGTCTATTACAAATACGCCAACTTCCTGATTGACAACTTGAACGCTCTGATAAGCGTGTTTGGTGCCAATCCCATCAAGATGGCGAAAGTGCTGCTACCGATTGGCATTTCGTTTTTCACCTTCCAGTCCATCACATACGTCATCGACACCTATCGCGGCAACAACGCTCCGATGGACAAGCTGAGCGACTACATCGTTTATATCATGATGTTCCCTCAGCTTATAGCAGGCCCGATTGTGCGCTATTGCGACATTGAGGGCGAAATCCGTCACCGCGAATACAGCAGCTCGGAATGTCTGCAAGGCTTGTTCCGATTCGTTATCGGTCTTTCCAAAAAGGTGCTGGTTGCCGACGTGATTGGCGCGCAGGTGGACCAACTACTGGCCACGCCGCTCGCCTCGATGGACACTGGCACCGCATGGATTACCATTGCCGCCTACACCATGCAGCTCTATTTCGATTTTGCCGGCTACTCCGACATGGCCATTGGCCTCGGTCGCATCATGGGCTTCCATTTTCCGGAGAACTTCGACAACCCTTATAACTCGGCGAGCATCACCGAGTTTTGGCGCCGCTGGCACATTACGTTGGGCGCGTTCATGCGCAACTACCTGTACATCCCGCTGGGCGGCAACCGCTGCTCGAAGCGGAGGATGTACTTCAACCTTTGGGTCGTTTTCTTGCTGTCGGGTTTGTGGCACGGCGCATCTTGGAATTTCGTCGTTTGGGGCGCATGGCATGGCATGTGGCTTGTGCTTGAGCGTATGGGGCTGAAGAAGTTTTACGAGCGAATTGGCAAAGCCCCAAGCGTCATTATCACCTTTATCATCGCCATGGTGGGTTGGGCTATCTTCCGTATAGAAGATATGGGCGATGCTTTCACCTTCATTTCGAGGCTCTTCGCTTTCGATTTCAGCACTTTCAGCATCAAAGCCGATGGGCAGTTCTACACCATGCTCATCATCGCCTTGTTGTTCTCGTTCGTGGGTTTGTTCCCCTTCGGGAAGAAGCTGCAAGACACGATTTACTATAAGGATTATTCCGTGGCAGGCACCATCGTGGCATGGGTGCTGGCCTTGTTCATGCTGTTTTTCTGCATCGCGGCCATCAACGCAGTGGGCTTCAGCCCATTCATCTATTTTAGGTTCTGAAGTGAAGAGGATTGTTTCCATAGCACTGTTTTGTCTTTCCGTGGCCATACTTGCGCTACCTGCCATCCAGCAAAATACGAAATGGTTGGAGATGCGACCGTTGGCTGGACAAAGCATTCCTGTGGCTACTCCTTCGTTGTCTTTCGAGAATTTGACGGCAGGCGTATTCCAAGACAATCTCGAACAGTACCTTTCCGAGAATATTGGCTTCAGAGAACCAATGACGCGATTCTATAACCAATATCTTTGGGATTTCTTCAGAAAAACATATAGCGATGAGGTGGCTATCGGAAAGGATGACTGGTTGTTTTTCAATTTCAATGTCGATGAGTATTACGGCAAGGAGATGTATCGCTGGATTGAGTCCAACGACAAGGCAGTGGACCGATTTGAGAAGCAAATCCGAATGCTGAAGAAGTTGATAGGGGTGTTGAAGACTTTTGACATTGATTTTCTGATTTACACGACACCTGATAAAGCGAACCTCTATCCCCAGTTTTTGCCCGAACGTGATTTCGATACCACCACCATCCATGCTTACGATTATTACCGTCAGGCCTTAGTGGAAAATGGAATTCCCTATATTGACATGGATAGTTGGTTTATCAACATGCAGGATACTCTCGACTATCCTGCCATCCCGCAAACTTCAGCTCACTGGATATTTCCCGCAGTGTATGCAGCCGATTCGTTGTTTAGCTATATGGCTACGATGAAAGGCATTGAAATGTCAAGAATTGTCATTGGTGAGCGTCTTGAATGCAGTGAACTGACCAAAGGCAACATTCGCGACTTGGAAAAATTGCTGAATCTACAGCGCGACATCACTATTAATGAAGATATTTACTATGAGCGGGAAGTTAGCATTAGATCTGATTCCAATGCGGTGAAACCCAATGCGGTTTTCATCGGCAACTCTTATTTCTTTGCCATCAACCAATATATCGATCTTAATGAGGTCTTCTCTGATGTGAGATATTGGTTCTACAATATGACTGAATACTATGGCCAAAGGTTACAAAAAAACAGGCCAATAAGCGAGACCGACCGTCTTTATGCCATCGTCAACGCTGACTATATTGCTTGGTTCACCGACAAGGCCCAGATGTACAAAATCTCATACGGATTTGCCGAAGACGCTTTGTTGCGGCTGTGTGTGAGCGACAGCCTTTGGGAAGCTGAGGTCGAAAAGGTGATGGTGGCTGAAAACGTCAACAAAACGCAAGCCGAAGACATTTTGAGGAACGACATCGAGAGAATCGACGGGTTGGGTGGCGACTGTGTACCTGCCATTCGCAACACAAGAGGAATTGTTTTGGCACAGACAGCCTATCGCATCAACCAAGATGAAAACTGGTTGAATGCATTGAAAATTAAGGCTTTTACAGATAATGAATCTTTGGAAAGTCTTGTCAAACGCGAAGCAATAAATGTGGTTGACGGTCATCCACTTTTACGCGATGACATGGCCGTCAACGACTCTATCCTGACAGAATACAGGGTGCAAGAGGTGGTCGAAAACTGGAGAAACAACACAGAGATGATAGATATCATTACGAAGCAGTTGGAAGAGACCGGCCTTACGTTTGAGGAACAATTGCTTATGGATGCCCGTTGGTTTGTCGACAATGAAAAAAACAATGAAAAATAAGATATCTGCCATATTATGTGTGTTGACTTTGTGCCTCTTCGTTCTGATTAATGTCCAAGAACAAACCCATTTTATCAAGGTGAAACCTTTGAACGGTGTCCTTTACCAACCCGAGAAGAAGCCTGCTGTCATTGCCAATATGATTGACGGTTCCTACCAGCAAAGCCTTGAGACCTACTTGCGTTTCAACTTCGGTTTTAGGGAACTGTTCATCAGGAGTTATAACCAATATATCTGGGATTTTTACCACAAAACGCTCAATTACACCATAGTCATTGGCAAAGACAACTGGCTGTATGGTCTTGACGATGTCATCAACTACTACCAAAGCAGTGTGTATTCCTACACCCAGAATTGCGCCGAGATGCAACGCCAATGCGACCTTGAAGCGCTACGCCTCCATAAGGTGCAGCATATCCTCGACGAATATGGAAACTTCATTTTCGTGTCGATGCTGCCTTCCAAAACCTTCGTCTATCCCGAACACATGTCCGAGAACCCTGGCCTATCCCTTGAGCCGTTCCATGCCTACCAATACTATCCGAAGCTGTTTGACAGCCTTGGTGTCAATTATATCAACGTGTTGGAGATTTTCCATAACTGGAAAGGCAAAGTGGACTATCCCTTATATCCCAAAACTGGCAAGCATTGGACTTATATTGCCTCTGCCCACGCTTTCGACACCATTGTGCGCTACATCGAGCACAAGGGCAACATGAACATCCCTAATTTCACGGTGAGTGAAAAATATGAAGACGAAACCGTTTATCCCGACAACGACCTCGAAAGCCTTCTCAACTTGTGGCGGCCCATCAAGCCCAACCAGAACTACTATGCCATTGCCCAACTTGATGACGACACAACAGCCGTCAAGCCCAACTTCCTCATCATCGGCGATTCCTATTTTTGGAACCTCACCCAGTCGGTGCCGCTTGGCCTCATTTTCAACTGTTATTACTATTGGTATTACAACAGTTCGGTGTATTATAACACGAAATACGACCATACCGACGATGCCGACATCCTCTACGAACTGCTCAATGCCGACATCATCGACCTATCCTATTCGCCCGAGCAACTTTACGTTTTCAGCAATGGATTCTTGCCAAAAGCATTGCTGTATCTCACCCACGACGATGCGGAAATCGACAGCACGCTGAACGCCATAGCGGCAAGCATTGGGAGCGACAATGAGGCCGAACGCATGAAGGAAGCCAAAAAGCTTTTGTTTGAGTCGCCCGAGAGCTACTTCCCCGATTTGGCCGGCGATGGTATCCCAGCCACGCGCAATAGCCGCATCCCCTCCATTTTGGAATCGCGGCAGTTCTGAATCACAAGACAACAATTCCTTTGTTGATTTTGTCGTTCACAATCCAGCGGGCGGCAAGTTCGGTTTGCTCCTCGATGGTGATGCCTTTTTCCTTGGCTATCGTTCGGATACGCTCCATAAGCTCGGTTTGAGGCTTGATTTCCTCTATCATCGCGGCGACGAGCTGTTCCACGCGGTCGCGCTTGGCTTCGGGGTCGGGCATGTCGCGCAACAGGGGCTTGCTGTCGATGAGGTTGTGGGCCTCCATCAGCAGCACTTGCTCCAACGAGGCGTTTTGGATGACGGTTTGGTAGGTTGCGAGGTTCCACAGCCAAACGGAGTCTTTCTTGATTTCGTTGATGGCCAACACTTCCTTGATTCTTGGGCTGCGCACCGTCGGTAGGCTGTCGGAGGCTATTTCGGGGAAATAGCGTTCGGGATGGTCGTACACTAATAGGAGGGCTATCGGCCAAAGTTGTTCCTTGTAGTTGCTGTCGGAAAGCGGCGTGTCGAGTGTGGCCAAGGTCAGGCTGTCGTGCCGAAGGCTGTCGATGATGCGGTCGTAGGTCGGGATGGTTTCATTGTTGTTGTAGCACAAGTTCAACAGGGTTCTTTCCGCGAAGCCCTCGGTGCCTTTGTTGATTTGGTTGCCCGTCGTGAACCACACCACATAATCGAAGCTTAGCATTTTTTCCAAGAAGTCGAGCTGCTTGACGTCGGCGGTTCGCGAGAAGTCTTCGCCGAAGTAGGCCGTCGAGGAATAGAACCAAAACTCCGAAGTTTCGAACAGCTCTTGGAAAGGCACAAACAGTTGCATGGCCCAGAAATAGGAATTGCCGATGAAGAGCACCTTGGGCTTCACGGCGGTTGAGTCGTGTTCGACGCTGACGTGGTGCCTCGGGAAGTAGCCGTATTGGTGCCTCATGGGAAAGGCCAGGTTGAGGAGCAGCTCAAGGTCGTCGTCGTAGTCGTGGTCGGCATCGCGTGTGGGGTAAGCCTCTCCGATTTTGATTTTCGGCAGTTCAATGCCTTTCAAATCGCCCATGAGGCGTGTCAGCGAGTCGACGGCATAAACGGCAGGGAAAATCCAATGCGCTCCTGCCTGGGGAATCAGCGGATAGTCGACTGTGTCCTTGATTTGCTGGAACCAGCGGGTCATTTCAATGTAAGGGAAACCGGTTTCCTCGAACCGTTGGGCGAAATAGTCGCATGCGTTGAAGGTGTTCGTGTCTTTTTCGCCTCTTGGGAGGAACTCGGGATAGATGAAACTCTTTTCGGGGGCCATGAAGACGAGCAGGTCGACACCGTTCTCTTTCAATATGTTGCGTGCCCAGTTGAGGTGTTTCACCTCGCGGTCGAATTTTTCCTTTGCCTCGTCGGTGGAGTTGTGCCAACGGAGTAGCTCCTGACCGTAATAATCCCTCACGCTTTGGGGATAATAAAGCCAACCTTTTTTTCCGGCCACCACGTCGTGCGCGTAGGTCTTGTTGTAAAAGTCCCAAAGATACTGGTTGTAAAGCCTTATGATGGGCTCCCTGAAACCGAAGTGCTCACTGGTGTAGGCTTCCGCTTGTTTGGCATAGGCTCCTGAACGATAGGTATCAAGCTCAAATTCAGGTTTTTCCGCTGTTTCGATTACGCCGTAGAGCGGTTTTGTGGGGATGAAGTGAAACCAACCTTGCAGCATGGGCAAGAATCCCAACACCATCAGCAGGATGAAGAGCACAAGGTCATATTTCGGTTTTCTCTTCATTTATTTAGGGTGTTGGCGTGGTTGACAAAGGCATTTTGTGCAGTTTCACAGAAACCGAACATGGGATTGTAGGCATTGACAGAAGTGGCGATGACCATCACCATATCAACTTCATCTATCACCTTATAGACATCGGGATATACAGCCACTTTGTCCAAAAACTCCAAATCCTTGGTGATGACGTGGTAGTTGTCTTTCCAATACTCGCAGCGGTCGAAAGCATCCGCGAAGGCCGACTCATGCAATTGGACGAAATAACTGTCGGCTACCACGAGGAGGTTAGGTTTTCTCAACGTGGTGTCGCTGAGTGCCATGATAGGCTTTGGTACGGCAGGTTTGCGTATGGGCAGCAGCAGGTTCATCAGGCTTTCGAGCTCGCCGTCTTGTTTCGAGTATTTGGTGGTAAGGTTTTCGTCGACGCAAACAATGTGCGGCATTTCCTGCCCGATAAGGCTGCCGATTTTTGATAGAATGGAGTCGGCCACAAAAGGTATGGTGCTTTCGGCCCAGTGTGTGCCGTAACGGGTATACAAGGGGTATTTCGTCTTGCCTTTCAGCGACTTGAAATAGCTCAGGAAATCGATGTGCGAAATGTTGTTTTCCTTGAGCAATTGCGTGTAGTAGTCTTGCACGCAGAAGGACATGATGGAATCTTGGTATTCTTGTGGCATGTATTCGGGATAGATCCAGGTCTTGGACGGGGCTTCAATGTAGAGGAAGGCCGTGCCGTGGTTGCGGAGGCTGTCGATGAGCACCAATGTCTTTTCGATCTCTTTTTTTGCTATGAATTTGAAGTATTCCTCTGAGCCGTAGCAGTTTTTGAGGGTCTTGCCCGTGATTTCGTTGAGGTACAACTTGAGAAACATTTCCTCGTTTTTGCCAGCGAGGATGTTATTGTTGTTCCACTTGCCGAACAGCGAGTAAAGGCATTGGTTGTACGACCTGATATAGATTTCGCGGAAGCCGCTGTTGCGCTTGGTGTGGTCGGTGAGGTAGTTCTGGAAACTGCCGTCGTAATAAGTCTTGAAGGTCAGTTTCACGGGTTGTTCGTTGGGAATATAGCCCGCCAAAGGTTTCAACTTCACTTTATGGTTGAAGCCTTGCAAGAGGATAGCGGTGAGCATCGCGAGGATGCAAACGAACTGTATGAGGAAGTGTGGTTTCTTGTTCATGGCTCAGAATCTGAAATAGATGAAAGGATTGAAATCGGAAACACAGAGTGAGCCCGCCGAGAGGATGAAGAGAACCAAGGTGATGGCGAACATCGTCCACGATAAGGGCTTGGAGTAGCTGTCGGCGAAGATGCTTTCCTGAAGCCGTTGTCCGGCCTTGGTCAGCGTGAGGAAGGAAAAAACGACCGCAAGGACGAAGGTGAACCAGAACTGCGAATCGCCTGCCACCGTCAAGCCGCCCTTGAAGGCGAACAATGCCTGATAGTACGTCCCCGCATCGGTGGCCGTGTCAACCCTAAAGAGCACCCAACCCATAGCCACCAAGAAGAAGGTGATGATGACCGAGGGAATGGTGCCGATTTTCTTCAAGGCGTTCTTGAGGAAAAGCTTGTCGGCGCAAATGAAGAAGCCGTGGAAAGCACCCCAAAGGACGAAATTCCACGAGGCTCCGTGCCACAATCCCGATAGCAGGAAGCACAGCCAGAGGTTGAAATACATGCGTCCCTTGCCTTTGCGGTTGCCGCCGAGCGGGATGTAGAGGTAGTTCATGATGAAGTTGCCCAAGGTGATATGCCAACGTTTCCAGAACTCGGTGACGCTGCGGCTGGTATAAGGATCGTTGAAGTTCTCGGGAAAGCGGAAACCCATCATCTTGCCGAGGCCGATGGCCATGTCGCTGTAGCCCGAGAAGTCGAAATAGATTTGGAAAGTGTAGGCGAGGATGCCAATCCAAGCGGTGCCGGTGGCCAAGTCGCCGTATGTCATGCCAAACACTTGGTCGGCATAGAGCGCCATGGTGTTGGCAATGAGCACCTTCTTTGCCAGACCAATGACGAAGCGGTAGAAGCCCACCACGCGGTCTTCCATCGTGCTGGTGCGCTCGACCAATTGTGCGGCCACGCTGTTGTAGTTGACGATGGGACCCGCGATGAGTTGTGGAAACATCATGATATACAACACATAATCTGTCAGCTTTTGACAGGGCGGTGTGGTGCCGCGATACACATCGATGGTATAGGTGATGCTTTGGAAGGTGAAAAAAGAGATGCCGATGGGCAAGGCCACCTTCATCCAACCGATGGGTTCATGGTTGGCCCAACCCAAAATGGTGTTGAGGTTTTCCATGAAGAAGTTGGCGTATTTGAAATAGAGCAGCAACCCCAAAGCCATGATGATGGAAAGGGCACATAAAACCTTTTTCTTTGTTGTAGAGACGGTGTGCACACCGTCTGTACAACGCCCCATCGCCTTCACCAAATAATAGTTGATGATGCACTCGCCGACGAGTAGAAACACAAAGTCGGGCGCGCCGTAGGCATAGAACACAATGGAGAAAAGTAGGAGCGTGTAGTTTCTGAATTTCTGCGGCGTGACGAAATAGGCAATCAGGAAAATAGGCAGAAAAAAGAAAAGGAAAATGTTGCTGCTGAATATCATATCTTGATTTGGATTAAGGGTGTGTTTGTTTTTCGATTTAAGGCATATTGTATAGCTCAATGGCCGACTGTGCGAAACCATTCATGTAGTCAAACAGGTAATTGGACGTGTAGACCGCCATCACAAAATCGGCATTTTCTAACACTTGGCGGGCATCGGGCAAATTCTTGAAGTGCTTCCAACTGTAATCGGGATTGGAAGAGATGACGTAATCGTTGTATTTCAGATAGTTCCAAGTGTGGAAAGCTTCAAGGAAGCAGGTCTTTTCGAGGGGGACAAAATAGCCATCGCCGACAACTACCAAGTTGGGACGACTTTTTCCCACAGTGTCTTGCAGAGCGAAAACGGGGCGCGGCACCTTGGGCTTGGCCATGGGCAACAACAGGTCGAGGCTGTGCTCCAACTCACCATCCTGCTCCGTGTATCTTGAACCAAGGTTGGGGTCGATGTAATTGATGGATGGGAGCTGGCAGCCGGAGATTTCTTCCAATTTCCGAAAGAGTGAATCGCAGACGAAAGGCATGGTCGAGGCGGCCCAATGGGAGCCCGTGCGCGTGTAGAGCGGATAAGGGAAGGTGTCTTTAATCGTCTTGAAATAGCTGTGGAAATCGATGTGCGGAATGTCGTTTTCCTTGAACAATTGAACGTAATAGTCCTCCAGGCAAAAGTCTGAAAGCTCGTCTTGGTAGGGCTCTGGAAGATATTCGGGATAAACCGCTGGCTTGGTGGGACAAAAGACGAACAAAAACTGGGTGCCGTGCTGGCGAAGGGTGTTCATCAGCGTCAAGGTTGCCGCGACATTTTTTTGGGCTTCGGCCTTGGCGTTCTCGATGGAGCCGTATTTCAACAGCAGGAGCTTTCCTGTGACGTCATCAATGTTGCCTTTTAGGAAAAGCTCTTGGTGCTTGCCTTCAATCACGTTTGGGTTGGCGATTTTCCCGAAGCAGGAATAAGCGACTTGGTGGTGGCAACGGCTGAAAAACTCAACGAAGCCCGTGTGTTTTCTGGCTTTTTGGGCGAGGTGTTTCTGATAACTGCCATCAAGATAGGTCTTGAAGGTCAACGTTTGCGGCTCGACCACGAAATGGCTTGTGTAGGGACTTAACGGCTTCATTTTCACCACATTGGTAAAGCCTTGCAGCACTATGGCAGCAAGCAAAGCCATGATGCAGGCGAATTGGATGATATGGTGTCGTTGCTTGTCCATGATCAGAACCTGAAATAGATGAACGGACTGAAGCCGCTGGCATTCAGTGCGCCAAGGCAGAAGACGAAAGCGCAGATGCTGACGACAAACGCGATGCTGTGTTGCCGGTTGTTGTAGTTGGTGAAGTAGACCTTGTCCTGTACTTTCAAGCCAAGCTTCGACAGGGTGAAAAACGAGAAGAAGGCCGCTACGAGCATGGTCACGTAGAGGTGCGGGTTGTTGTCGAAGTGGAAAGGCGTAAAGTCGAAGGCAAACAACCGCTTGATGAATAGCCACGACAGGTCGATGCGCTCGATGCGGAAGAAGCAGCGGGTCAGCACGATGATGAGGAAGGTGAAAAACACGCTCGGAATCCTGCCCAACCGCTCGTTGAATTTCTTCAAAAACAGCTTGTCGGCACAGATGAAAATGCCTTGCAAAGCACCATAGACCACGAAGTTCCATGCTGCGCCATGCCACAAGCCGCTGATGAGGAAGCAGAACCACAGGTTGAAGTATTTGCGCGCTTCGGTCTTCACACGGCTACCGCCCAAGGGGAAGTAGAGGTAGTTCTTGATGAACACGCTGAAGGTTTGGTGCCAACGTCGCCAAAACTCTGAAATCGTGGTGGATACATACGGGTTGTCGAAGTTTTCGGGAAACTTGAAGCCCATCATGCGACCCAGACCGATGGCCATGTCGGTATAACCAGCGAAGTCGAAGTAAATCTGGAAAGTGAAGGCGAAAATGGCAATCCAGGCATTGGTGGAGTCGATGGTCGCGATTTTGTTGGCGATGTCGGCCAATTGTGCAGAGGTCAGCACGTCGTAGTTCGACGGCCCCAAGATTTGGTAGACCAATGACGAAACGATAGAAGCCATGCAACCTGTCCGTATAGAGCGACTCGCGGTTGCGAATCTGGTCGGCAATGTCGCAGTAGCGCACGATGGGGCCGGCAATCAGTTGCGGGAACATGACGATATAGAGCATGTAGTCGCTCAGCTTGTCCATGGGCTCATTCACTTTTCGGTAAGTGTCCAAGGTATAGGTGACGCTCTGGAACGAGAAGAAGGAGATACCAATGGGTAGCAAAATTTTAACCCACTGTAACGGTTCGGCATGGAACCAGCCTCGCACTGCGTTGATGTTCTGCATGGTGAAGTTGCCGTACTTGAAATAGAACAGCAGCCCGATGCTGATGGCGATGCTAATGCCGCAGAGCAGTTTTTTTAGCCCTGGCTTTTCGGTTTTGTTCATCCAGCGCACCAAGTAGAAGTTGGCGATGACCGACACGATGAGGTGGATGATGAACTCGGGCGCGCCCCAGGCGTAGAACACGAGCGAGGCGAGCAGCAGGAAGTAGTTGCGCACCTTCCTCGGCAGTATGAAGTACACCAGGAAGAAAATCGGCATGAAGTAGAGTAGGAATATGTTGCTGCTGAAAACCATGCGGCTCGCTGAATTTTATTTGCAAAAGTATGAAATATATCCTTAATGCAGTTGAAAAACATTATTTTTGCGCCATGAAAACGAAGAAGATAGAACTGCTTTCGCCAGCCAAGGACTGTGAGGTGGGCATGGCCGCCATCAATCATGGTGCCGATGCCATTTATATTGGAGGCCCCGATTTTGGTGCACGCGAAAAAGCTTCCAACTCGATTGAAGACATTGAACGCCTTTGCCGCCATGCGGCCTTGTATGACGCGAAGGTGTATGTTACGTTAAATACCCTGCTGTACGACAATGAGTTGGAACGTGCCCGCAAGATGGCTTACGACTGCTGGAATGCGGGCGTCGATGCACTGATTGTACAGGACATGCAGTTGCTGCAACTTGACCTTCCGCCCATTCCGCTCCATGCCAGCACACAATGCGACAACCTGACCGTCGAGAAAGTGCAATTGCTTGAAAGCCTTGGGTTTAGTCAAGTGGTTTTGGGTCGAGAGCTTACCCTTGACCAAATTCGCGAAATCCGTCGGCAGACTACCGTGCCGTTGGAGTTTTTCGTGCATGGCGCGCTTTGCGTCAGCCATAGTGGACAGTGCTTCCTGAGCCAATTTATTGGCAACCGCAGTGCCAATCGTGGCGCTTGTGCCCAGCCTTGTCGCTTGCCCTACGACTTGCTTGATGAAAACGGGAAGGTTTTGATAAGAAATCGTCATTTGCTGTCGTTGAAAGACCTCAACAACAGTGCGCATTTGGAGGAACTCATCGATGCGGGCATCACGAGCTTCAAGATCGAAGGTCGAATGAAAGACGCTGATTATGTGAAGAATGTGACGGCCTACTATCGCCAGAAATTGGACGAAATCATCAGTCGTCGCAGTGATTTGGAGCAAGCCTCGCGCGGACGTTGCGCCTATACGTTTGAGGTCAATCCGGAGAAATCCTTCAACCGTGGTTTTACCGACTTTTTCATCAACGGGCGGCAGAAGGGCATAGGTTCGCCATTCACGCCGAAATCGATGGGCGAATACATTGGCGAGGTCAGTTGGTGCAACCCGCTCCGCATGGAAATCGACACCGACAAGGTTTTGCATAACGGTGATGGCCTGTGTTTTTTGAATCAGGATAATGAATTAGTTGGGTTGCGGGCCGATATGGTGAATTTGGGTAGAGACGGTGTGCACACCGTCTCTACAAACCGACCCCACGGAGCCTTTCGTGGCGCAAAAATCTACCGCAACCTTGACCTCGAATGGCAAAAACAGGTGGATGCCTCGAAGGGCAACCGCAAAATCGACATTGATCTGGTGTTGGCAGAAACCGAATCAGGTTATGATTTTTCCGCATTTATCCGTAGAGACACACGGACGTGTGTCTCTACCAACATACAATGCGACAAAATCACCGCCAACAACACTGAAAAGGCCACCGATAACATCCGCAAAAAGGCCTTGCAATGGGGCGACACGGTCTTCAATCCCGTCAACTTGGAATTGAAATTCACGGAACCCCGTTTGATTCCCGCCTCAATCATCGGCGAAATGAAACGCGATTTGGTGGCGAAATTGACGGAGGAATTGATTGAGAATCATCGGAATAACCGTAATTGTCGTACCGACGTTGCACGCAACGCCTCTATAACAATCACAGACCCTGACGAAATTCCATCCGCTCTCATGACCTGCCATCATTGCATCCGTTACGCCAATGGTATGTGCAGCAAAGAAACGGGGCAGAAGGCCACGCCGTTGTTCATCCGCAACGGCGCGAACACCTTCCGCCTCGAATTTGATTGCCGAAACTGTTTGATGCGTGTATTGGCGGTTACTGATTGAGCACGATTTCCTTGTACCCGAAAACCACCTCCAAGCCTTTACCCTTGAAGTATTCTTTCACTTGGTTTTTGTCCCATTCTGTTGTGGCCAGAATGAAATCGCCGCCCCAAGCCCCCAACGATTTCAATACGCCCTCGAAATCGGGGAAACGCTTTTGCACAGGTTCCTGTCCAATGCAGCGGGCGATGATGCGCTCGTGGCATTGCATGAGCATGGCGAACTCATCCAAACTTTCACATTTCGGCACAGCGCGGCTGATTTCCGAAATAGCCTCTATATCATTTTGTAAATCAATAGGATTAGCCTTTTCCAAAAATGCCTTGATTTCCTTGGATGAACTTTGCTTTTGGCCTTGATAGACGAAAAACAGGTGCTCGGTGAAGGGCGGGTTAAAATCGACGATTTCAGCAATTGGGGTCGGCGTTTCGACAGGCTCAACGCCCTTAACTTGTTGAGGTCCCTGAGCCTGTCGAAGGGCCGATTCTAAATTAACAAGTTGATAATAAATCGGTTGCTCCGCCGTGGCGCAGGCGATGTCGTAGCCTGAGCCGCCGAAGGTCAGTTTCAGCAATTCGTAAGGATTCACGTTGGCCCACCTTGCAAGGTTGGCAATCAATGTGGAACTGCTGCCTAAACCCCAGTTCGGGTCGAAATCGAGGCGGGTGGTAAACTGTATGTCGTTTCCTTCAAACGCCTTGGGATTCAGTTGCTTGATGGCCTGTAGGATTTGGCATAGCCGCATGGCTTTGTCCGGGTCATCGGTGGAGAAATTCACCAAATTTTCACGGTTCAAGGTCACGGAAAACCATCTCCCTTCAGGCCGCCATGCCTTCCATTGGATTTGTTCGTTATTGGTTTCAAGTTGCTCTACTTCAAGGCTTTGACCAAGTTTGAGTGGCAAGGCCATGGCCAAAGCACCTTTCAGGACGAGGTATTCGCCGGTTAGGAGGAATTTTCCGTTGGAATAGTGTTTTTGAATCATCGTGAAGTAGTATTTTTATAGCACGCAGAATCCGCAGAATTTTGAGAATCGCGATGCGACGCAAGTTTGTTGTCCAGTAGGTTTCTCATAATTCCTATAATTCTGCGTGAGATAAGCAATGTGAAACAATTAGTATTTATTGACTATTCTATGTATTCCATCCATTAAGTCGTCCACATTGAAATTAATAAGCAATCCAACTTTCTTTCCAGTGAGTTTTAGATAAGATGTAAGTTGTTTGTAATGAATAGGATGCAACTCCTCCACCGATTTCAGTTCAACGATGAGTTTGTCCTCTACCAAAATGTCAATCCTTAGACCTTCACCTACGTTGCAGCCTTTGTAAACAATATCAATGGAAACTTCGCTTTCTGCATATATACCATTGAGTTCCAACTCTTTCATCAAGGCTTTTTGATAAACGCTTTCTAACAATCCTGGTCCTAAAGTCTTATAGACCTCCATAGCGCATCCGATTACCTTGTAACTTAAAGTGTCATTTTTGTATTCTGTCATGTTCGGTGTCATAAATTTTCACGCAGAATTTGCAGAATTTTGAGAATCGCGATGCGACGCAAATCTGTTGTCCGACAGGTTTCTCATAATTCTCATGGTTCTGCGTGAGAAAAACTATTTTCTGAGTGATTCCAAAAACTGTTCCACAGCAGCATACGACACCGTTTTGTCCTTAAAGTATTCCCGCGCCTTTTTCTTGTCTTCATCGTTGGCGTTCAACTGGTTAAGGATGTTGTTCAAATGCATCTTCATGTGGCCGGCCTGGATGCCTTTGGTGGTCAGGGAGCGCACGGCGGAGAAGTTGTTGGCCAAACCCATCGTGGCGGCAATCGTCATCAGCTCGGGGGCGGTAGGATTGCCCAAAAGTTCCAAAGTCTTTTTGGCCAAAGGATGCAAACTGGTCAAACCACCCACGGTGCCCAAGGCCATTGGCACTTCCAACTCGAAATGGAAAATACCGTTTTCGATGCTGACCGACGACAGGCTCTCATAATGTCCGTTGCGCGAGGCGAAGGTGTGTCCGGCAGCCTCCACGGCGCGGAAGTCGTTGCCCGTGGCAAGAACCACCGCATCAATGCCATTGTAGATGCCTTTGTTGTGCGTTGTGGCGCGGTCGGTATCGATGTGGGCGATGTCGACGGCTTTCTTGAATTTCTTGGCGTATTCGGCACCCGAAAGATGCTCGTCGATGCCGTCCAATTGCTCCACGGGACACTCCACCCAAACCTTCACGCGACAGTCGGGCGTGTTGTTCGACAAGATGGTCATGATGATTTCCACCTTGTGGAGCTCTTCGGGTAGGTCTTTTTGCTCGGCGAAAAAGTCTTGCAAGCTGTGGCCAAACTGCTCCAAAGCAGAGTTGATGAAGTTGGCACCCATCGCATCGCCGGTGTTGAACTCCACACGAATCTGGTAATAGTCAGGGATTTGCGCACTATAGTCGATAAGTTGCATCCTGAGGATGCCGCCGCCACGCTTGCGCATTTTTTCGGTCATCGCGTCGGTGTCGGCCAGCAGGCGTTTCTCAATGGCAGGAAACAGCTCGAAGAGTTTCGCCTTGTCGCCGCTCCAGCCGAAATGCACCTGTCCGACCTTGCGCACGTCAATGACTTCGGCATGGAAACCGCCCCTGTCACCCCAGAACTTGGCCGCTGCCGAGGCCGCCGCCACTACCGAACTCTCCTCAATGACCATCGGCACAATGTAGTCCTTCCCGTTGATGGTCACGTTGGGCGAAATGCCGTAGGGGATGAAGAAATTGGTGATGGTATTCTCGCTGAACTCATCAAACAATTGCTGTTGTTTCGAGTCGGTGTGCCAATAGCTTTTCAGCAGGTTGATGACTTCACCGGGGTTCTCGAAATAGTTGGCAATAAGCTTCAGCTTCTCTTCCTTGAGAAGTTTCGAAAAGCCTTTTTTTATGCGTTCGCGAGTGGCCATCTCAGTTTACCATTCTTCTTCTTCAATGACTTTTTCTGGTTCGAGGCTCTCCTCAAATTTTTGCCCCCAGTCCTCGGCAAAAGCGGCAATCTGCTCCAAATAGCTGTCCCAAACGGGCTGATACGCAGGGTCTTCCTTGTTCATCCATTCCTCGCAGGGGTGGTTGCTTTGGGTCTTTTGCAGGAAGTCGGTGAGGGTATAGCGCACACGACCTTCGCGCACCTCGATGGTGAAACGGTAGGTAATCCAGGGCCATTTCGACTTCACGGCATCGCCGTTGTCAAGTTGGATCTGGTGCTTGCCTTTCATGGTGCGCCCGTCGTTTTGTTGAAGGATAGTGCTTGGGCTTTTGTAATAGGTGTTCATGAATTGGCTGTAGATGCGGTTAAACACCTCGTCTTCAGACCCTTGTGTCGGAATTACCTTGCGGAAGGTGATGAGCTCCGTCTTGGGGTCGATGGGCAGGTTGGACTGGGCAAAGGTGAGGGTCGCGAACATTACGGCGACGATGAGCAGTGCTACTTTCTTCATTTTAATTCGATTTTGGTGACAAAATTAGTAATAATTCATGTTGCTTCGGCGCAACGGGGCAGAAAAATAGCAAAATTCAGGCCAAAATTTAAAACGGGATGAGTTGCGAGTCTTCAGAACAGTCGATGTCAATTTGCGGATTGCCCTTATAATATAAGGTAGAAGCCTCTTGAATGCTGCCGTTGAGGAAATCGATGACTTGTACCGTGGCCTCGGAGCCCGAGGTAAGTTCCACTTCCATCCTATTTGACTGGGTTTCAGCCATGTTCAGTAGACTGGCATTGCTCAGGTGAAGGCGGGAGAGTTCTGTTACGGTGCCTTTGTTTACGAAGCGAGAGGCATCGTTCAAGGTGATGTCGAGCAGTTCGGAAGCCAGTACCTGACCATTGAATTGCGAGGCGTCTTTCAAAGTGGCGTTGAAAACGGTTCCATAGTGTGTGAAACCTGTCAGCAAAGCGGCTTCTTGCATCTGGACTTCGCAAGTCGTGCCGTAAATGCTGAGACCGCTGCATTGGGCGGCATCGCTCAAGACAATCTCGATGCTTTGGCTTTGGGAATTGAAAACGCCTTCGCATTGCACTCGAGCGGCATCGCTGGCTTCCAGTTTCTCGAGTCGCGGGGTATGGACAATGGCGCGAAACACCGAATTAATGACGGGATAAACGCTGCTCGTGAACCCGATTTCAAGTTTCGTGCCATCCATTTTCGTTTTCAGATAAGGTTCCAGATAGGCGGAATACTGCAATTCAACGTATGTGTTACTGTCGGCGACCAAAGTCACTTGCCAAGTGTCATCGACTTTGATTTGCCTAATGTCGGCGTTTTCAAGGACGGTCTTCTGCATCAAGGTCATGTCGACGGCTTTCTTGCAGGAAACAAGGCAACATATTGTCGCACAAATGATTAGAATGTCTCTTAATGCTTTCATGGTTTTCTTTTTTCTCACAAAACACTCAAAACGAACAAAACTTCAGGTTGATGTTGGAAAGCACGCCAACCGGCTGCCTTCCGGCGGCAAGCGGTTGCAAGCCGCCAACCTTATAAATGTGGTTTTGAGGGTTTTGATAGTTTTGTGACATAACGATTCTATTACAGTTTTATTATTGATGATGATAAGGTTCGCCCTTCAAAATGGTGAAGGCGCGGTAAAGTTGCTCAACGAAAATCAACCGCACCATCTGATGGCTGAAGGTCATGGGCGAAAGCGACATTTTGGCGTTGGCGCGGTCGTAGACCTCTTGCGCGAAGCCGTATGGCCCTCCAATGATGAAAACCAATCGTTTTGCCCCCGAAACCATCTGTTTTTCAAGGCTTTCGGCGAAGTTTACGGAGGTGAACTGCTTGCCGTTTTCGTCCAAAAGTACGACATGGTCGGAGGGTTGGAGCTGTTGCAGCAAAAAGAAACTTTCGGCCTTTTTCTGTTGCTCCTCGCTGAGGGTCTTGCGGTTGCGCGGGTCAGGGATTTCCTTCATCTCGAACGAGGCGTAATGCCCTATCCGCCCGACGTATTTCTTGATGCCGACAATGAGATAATCTTCATCTGTCTTTCCTATGACGAGCAGCAGAATCTTCATTCCAGGATTTTTTTGGCTTTCTCGCGGTCTTGTTCCAATTGTGCCTTCAGGGCGTCCAAGCTGTCAAATTTCACCTCGTCGCGTATGCGGTCGATGAAGCGCACGTGGATTTGTTGGCCGTAAAGGTCGCCGTCGAAATCAAACAGGTTGACTTCAATAATGGGCTGGTCTTCGCCACGGTCGCCGATGGTGGGCCGATGCCCGATGTTGGCCATTGCCTTGTAGGTCAAGCCGTTATAGTCGACCAAACAGGCAAACACGCCGCCACGGTTGATGAGCATGTATTCCCGAGGCAACTCGAGATTGGCGGTGGGGAAGCCCAACGTGCGCCCGATTTTGTTGCCCACCACAACCTCAGCGGTGACAGAATAGGTGTAGCCCAACAGTCGGTTGGCGCTTTTCACATTGCCCACCGACAAGGCGTTGCGAATCTTCGTGGAACTGATGGCGATATGCTCAACATCTTGAGCGGCAATGCGTTCCACCTTGAAGTTGTATTTCTTCTTCAGGTCATTGAGCAGGTCGAAATCGCCCATGCGGTTTTTGCCGAAGTGATGGTCGTAACCCACCACGATATATGCTGGCTTGATGTGGTCGATGATGTAGTCCTTGATGAAGGTCTCGGAGGGCGTGCGCGAAAACTCCTTGGTGAAGTTGATAATCACCACATTGTCGATGCCGAACTCTTCGAATTTCTGGAGTTTTTCCTCAGGTGTGCAGAGGAAACGCAGGTTGGAGCTGTCGATGTTGAGCACTTGACGTGGATGGGGCTGGAAGGTGACCACCACAGTCTCGCCACCAATGCCTTGCGCCAAGGTTTTCATCTTGTTGAAAATGGCCTGATGCCCAAGATGCACCCCATCGAAAGTGCCGATGGTGACCACGGCATTGGGAATGTTGCGAGCCTCTATGATATTGCGAAAGATTTTCATTTAAAATACTGATTGATAATGTATTGTGCAATCTGCACGGCATTGGTGGCGGCACCCTTGCGGATGTTGTCGCTGACGACCCACATATTGAAACCGTTTTCAACGCTGAAGTCGCGGCGGATACGGCCCACGAAGACTTCGTCCTTGTCGTAGGCGGTGAGGGCCATGGGATAGAGGTTGTGGGCAGGGTCGTCCTGCACCATCACGCCGGGCATGGCTGCCAACAGCCTGCGGACTTCTTCAATCTCGAAAGGCCGTTCCGTTTCCACGTTGACGGCCTCGCTATGCCCACCTGTGACGGGCACGCGGCACACCGTTGCGGTGATGGCGATGTTGTTGTCACGAAGGATTTTTCGGGTTTCGTTCACCAACTTTTCTTCTTCGGTAGTGTAGCCGTTGTCGCAGAAATCGCCGCCGTGGGGGAGGACGTTGCGGTAGATTTGATGAGGATAGGCGGGTTTTAGTTGAGAGTTGAGAGTTGAGAGTTGAGAGTTGAGAGTTGAGAGTTGAGAGTCAGTTGGAAGTTTAGAGTTTTCAGTTGTCTGCCGCTTCGCGTCATTGCGAGGAACGAAGCAATCCAGATTATGATTGTTTTTTGCTTCCTCGTAATTTAGTTGATTAATTCCCTTCAATCCGCTCCCGCTCACGCTTTGGTAGGTGGCAATCACCAGTCGTTTGATACCGAATGCCTTATGAATCGGTGCCAAGGCCATCACCATCTGGATGGTGGAGCAGTTGGGGTTGGCGATGATTTTGGTGTCGTTGGTAATCGTGTCGGCGTTGATTTCGGGGACGACCAGCGGCACATCCTTCTCCATACGCCAGGCCGAACTGTTGTCGATGACGAAAGTGCCTTGTTCGGCAAAACGCGGGGCATACTGCCGTGAGGCTGTTGCTCCTGCCGAGAAAATGGCGATGTCGGGGCGGGCAGCGATGGCATCGTCCACGCTGACCACTTTATGTGCCTTGCCTTTGAAAACGATTTCCTTTCCCACGGAGCGTTCCGAGGCAGCCACAATCAATTCGTCTATCTGAACCTGCTGTTCGTCAAGCACTTGAAGCATCTTCGAGCCGACCAATCCGGTGGCTCCCACCACTGCGATTTTCATTGTTTTTGTTTTATTAATTGGGTGCAAAAATAGGGAAAAAGTGACATTTATTCTTTTGAATCATGATTGTTTAACAACATCTTCTTTAAACGATTAATATCACGTCGGTTTTGCCAAACAGCAATGATATTTATCGTTTCGCCTTCGATACAATAAATCAGTTGGTTCAATTTTGAGGGCAAAGTGCGGTATTCTATCTGGAGTTCTTCATCTTTTACGAAACTCTTGCCCAACATTGGAAAGTTTTTCAGCAACTCAGCCGAACCACGAATTTCGTCAAACACTTCTTTTGCTTTCCTTTGGCCAAACGAATTTCCAACATACGACACTATTTCTCGTAAGTCATCACGGGACTGTTCGCTCCAATTAATCTGCATAGCTGGCTATCAATTGTTCAATCTCTTTCATTACATCGTCATGTGGGATTAGCTTGGCCCGTCCAGCCTTGATATCACGCCCTCGCTGTATGGTCATTGCTTTTGCCTCTTCGACTGAATATACATGCGGAAACTTCACGGTATCATCAACTTGCGTTTCTTTGCCAATCAATCTCAACGCTATTTGAGTCAAAATCCGCGTAAGTTCTGCTGGTTCGTATTTGCCATAATCAGGCAGATGAACTTGTAAACTAACTCCGTCCATATCTTTTTTGTTTTGCAACTGCAAAATTACAAAAATTCTCTGATTGCTTTTCTTACTTCTTGAAAAATCATCTATGCCTCAGCTGACCGCCATCAGCCACTGTGATGCTGCCGCCTTCCAAGCTAACTTCATTGGCTATGGCGGTTTAGCCTGCGGGAACGACTGCATTGGCCATAATCAACACATCGCTGCCAAGGGCGGGCACTTCACCCATGCTCCAATTGCTGCTATCATTCCAGTTGCTGTCGGTTATGAAACAAGACTGCGACCTAATATCGGTAGTGGACACAACTTCTTGAGCCTTAACATTTATTCCAACTGTTATGATGGCGAACAAGCTCATCAAAAACATGGATTTCTTCATTGTAATTCTTATAACGCGATTTTTTAGTATTTATGAGGGCAATAATTGGTAATAACCTCAAAAAAAACTTCCATTTTTCATTGCAATTCACATTTTTTCTACCTTTGCGATTGAAAAATGGTATTCATCAACCTAATTATTCACTAAAATCAATTGCAATGAAAAAGACTGTATTAATGATGGCCGCCCTCATGTTGGGCTCAATGGCCTTCGCTCAGACTGAGAAGACGCAAGCTGTCGACCAGTATGGCAACACAGTGGACGTCAAGAAGTTGGAGACTTCGAGTCGCGACGGTATCTTGGTGTTCGAATCCAAGGAAAAAGACTTCAAGTTCTGGTTTGACTCCAGAGTGCAAGTCGATTTCGGTGCCTATTTTGGGCAACAGGTATGGGCTGATCCCATTGGTAATGGTGCCAGCATCCGCCGTGCACGCTTCGCCGTAAAGACCCAGATTACCAAAGATTGGTATGGTGAGGTCGACATGGAATTGGCCAATGGCTCCTTCGAGCTGAAAGACGCTGTCGTCCGTTACAACGGTTTGAAGAACTGGCAGTTCACTGTCGGTAGCATGAAGCCCGACTTCACCATGTCGCGCAACACTTCTTCTCGTTACCTTATGTTCATGGAGCGCCCGATGGTGATTAACGCCTTCGCTCCCAGCCGTCACATGGTGATTAACGCCTTCGCTCCCAGCCGTCACCTCGGTGTCTTCGCCAAGTACACCAACAAGTATTTCTTCGGTAGCGCCAGCGTGCTCTTCCAGGAGATTGAAGGCCAAGAAACCCGCGACTATGTGGAGGCCAACAACAAGGACTACGGCATGGATGAAGGCCTTTCCTATGTGGGTAAGATTGTGGTGCGTCCTCTGAACGAGCCCGATTATGGCATCCACATTGGCGGTGCCGTCATGTACGATGCCCCCAAGACTTCCGATGAGACGGGCGTGTATAGCGGTACCCGTTTCAGCTGCCGCAATACCACCAACATCAGCCGCAAGAAGTACATCGACACCGATGACATCAAAAACACGCATCACAACTTGATTGCCACGGCCGAACTTGCCGGTCACTACAATGGTCTGCGCCTTGAAAGTGCATGGGTGTCGGATTGGACCTACATGAAGCCTGAAGTCGGCATCGACAAGCCTTATCACTTCCAAGGCTGGTATGTGGAAGGTGCCTGCCTCCTCCTTGGCGGTAAGCAGAGCTACGACTCCGATGGTGCCAAGTTCAACCGTGTCCGCACTGGTCGCAGCTGGGGCGACATCGAACTCGTTGCCAAATATGAGTTCCTTGATATGAACGACTACCAAGGTCGTGGCGACCAAGCCATCTATGGCGGTTCAGCTGAGCTTTTCGGAGCTGGCCTCAACTTCTATTTTGGCAAGAACGTCAAGATAGCCTTGAATTACCAGTATGTCAACAACGACCGCTACGCCAACGGCAAGGGCAAACTCAATGTGGGCCTCGATGCAGAAGGCAATCCTACCAAGGACTTCACCAAGGTCACTGCCGCCGATGGCAAAGCTGGTGTGAACTACCACATGCTGCTGGCTCGTTTCCAGGTCGCTTTCTAAACCAATCTAATGTCTAACTTTTTAAAATTGAGAATAATATGAAAAAGATAATGTTTGTGGCTTTGGCTCTTTTGATGGGTCTTGCCTCTTGTGTCAAGGATAAGCAATATCCGGGCATCACCATTTCCAATGTAAAATATACTCCCACGGCTGTCCAGGCTGACGATGAGGTCACTGTGACGGCTACCATCACCAGTTTCCAAAAAATCCTTGAGGCCAAAGTGGTTTATACTATCGATGGTGAAAGTTTGGCATTGGCGATGACTGAAGGTACCGACAACCTCTATAAAGCTGTTATCCCCGCCTATCCCGACGGAACGACGGTCAGTTTCTATGTCGAAGCCGATAATATTGAGGTTACGGCTGCTTCTCCCGCAATGGAATACACGGTTGGCGCAGTCGCCATTGACTACAGTGTGCTTCGCCTCAACGAACTGAACGGTAACGACAAGTTCATCGAAATCTACAATACCAGTGATGAACCCATCAACCTGAATGGCGTTTACATCGAGAAAGATGGTACGCAAAATTGGTTGGCCGACAACACGGTGAAAATCGATGCTGGTGGTTATTTGCTGCTTTACAGCGAAGACGTTACTATAGAAGGTGCCGCCCAAGCTGGCTATCCTGAGAGCCTCACTTTCCACAGCGGCCTCTCTGCCAAGAAGAACGTCCGCATCCAGCTCTTCTCGCCTGCTGGTGTTTCCATTGACGACTTCAATCTGACCAACATCGACGCCAACGACCCAGCTTACATCCCGGCTCCGGCTTCCTACAGCCGCAATGCCGATGGTAAATGGTATTACGCCGATGCTACTCCGGGTGCTGTCAATGTTGACGGTACAGTTGCCCTTCTCGGCCTCGAAGGCGGCGTGACTCCCGAACCTCCGACTCCCGAAGAGCCCGACTACACCAACCTTGTCCTCAATGAACTGAATGGCGACACCAAGTTCATCGAAATCTACAACATGGGTAACCTCGACCTCTCCATGGAAGGTATGTACATCACCAAGGACGGCAATGAAGAAGATATTAAGTGGACGGGCGATGCCACCCATATTGTCCCCGCTCATGGTTATCTAGTGCTTTATAGCATTGATACCCAAGCCGACCATCCGGAACTGGGTGAGAACATGTTCTTCAACAGCGGTCTCTCTGCCAAGAAGACGGTGCGCATTGCCCTCTACATGGCTGACGGCACCGAAAGAGACGTGTTCACCAGAGGTACAACTGGTGAATGGGGACAGACCATCTCCAACGTGGCTCCTCAATCCTACGCCCGCATCCCCGATGGCGGCGACTGGAAATTAGCCGAAGCCACTCTTGGCGCAGCCAACCCCGCCGAAGGTGAAGACATTCCGCAGGAATAAATTGGCTATTAGCCATTAGCCGTTAGCTATTGCCAACCGTGACGCTGGCTAATAGCTAACGGCTAAAAGCTAACAGCCCAAAAATTTTTGAATCTTAAATCTTTGAATTTTAAATCTTTAATTCTTAAATTCCCAATAATGGCAAAAGAAGAAATGAAAATCGGCGAAGTGTCGAAGCCGAGATTTGAGTTCCGCTCCTTCGGACAGTGCTTCTGCGAGGCTCACAAACGCATGGCCCGCCTGTCGATGCCCGTCCCTGAAAAGGTTTGGGAGCGCCTCAGCGACGAGATTTACATCATCTCCCGCAAAAACGACATCAACAACACCAAGATTCGCGACGGCAAAATGGACATCAAAACTTTCGTCCAGAGTGTCGACGGCCTCGAGCAGTGGAATCCTCTGATGAAGGGTGAGTTCCCCATCAGCCGCGAAGTGCTCGAGAAGGAAGTGTTTCCCGCTTTTATGGTCGAAATGCCCAAGCTGACCAAGGACACCTATACCTATGACGAGTTCATCACCATGGTGAAGGCCAACCCCGACCTGGCTGCCGTGCGTGTCCACAAACGTCGTTTCGGCTACATGGTCAACGACACCATCTGCGAGTTTGGTGAGGTGCTCATTAACGGCGCCAAGGTGGTGACCATCAACTCTGAGTCGACCGAAATCGAGGACATCAAGAAGACCATCAAGGACTGTGGTTTGGAGGGTGTCGAAAACATCAACTATTTACAGGCTATCAAGCGCGTCATCGGTATGTCCGACAAACCGCTTGCAAACGAATAAACGACTATGGCACAAGAGATTGAAAAAAAGTTTTTGGTAAAGGGTGACTTCAAGTCCGAGGCTTTCAAGGCCACGCGCATCACCCAAGGCTACCTCAGCAGCGTGCCCGAGCGCACCGTCCGCGTGCGAGTGAAAGGCGACAAGGGCTTCATCACCATCAAGGGCATCGGCAACGCCTCTGGTGCGGCTCGCTTTGAGTGGGAGAAGGAAATTCCCGTCGAGGAGGTGCAGCAACTTCTTGAAATCTGCGAACCCGGTGTGATCGACAAGACCCGCTATCTTGTGAAAAACACTGACGGCAAGCACACCTGGGAAGTCGACGAGTTTTATGGCGACAATGACGGCCTCATCGTCGCCGAAGTGGAGCTCACCGATGAGAACGAGCCCTTCGACAAGCCCGCATGGCTCGGCGAAGAGGTCACTGGCGACCCCAAGTATTTCAACTCTATGTTGATGAAGAATCCTTATAAGAACTGGTAAACATCGACGCGAGACTACGGGACTACGGGACGTTTTCTGGTCTCGCAGTCCCGAAGTCTCGCAGTCCCGAAGTCAAAAACAACCCCTATGAGCACATTCGACCCGCTTGACATGAACAACTACAGGATCGAGAAACTGCCCAAGATGCAGAAATCATCCTTTGAGATTTGGATGGCACGCCTCGGCGGCCCCTTGGCCATCATCGCTTTCATCGTGATTTATTGGTGCTGCCACATCGGCTTCATCGACAACCTGAACACCGAAACGCTGACCGCCAAGGCCTTGAAGCGTTGCAACGACATCGGTTTCGATGAATTCCTCCGCACCAACTACGCCATGCTCGCCATCTTCGTCGCGGGTCTCATCCTCTGGATGACCGAAGCCATCCCCAATTACCTCACTTCGCTGCTCATCATCCTCGGCATTGTGCTCTGCAACGTCACCACACAAAAGGATGCCTTGGCCCAACTCGGTCACCCCGTGATGTGGCTCAACATCCTTTCCTTCGTCTTGGCCAGTATGTTGGTCAAGACGCAATTTGCCAAGCGTTTGGCATTGGCTTTCGTCATCAAGTTCGGCAAGAGCGCCAAAGGTGTGCTGTGGAGTTTCTTGATTATCAACTTAGTGCTTTCGGCTTTCATTTCGGCCACCACGGTGAAGGCCACCATCATGCTGCCCATCTTCATGACGGTTTGCGCCATCTATGGAGCCTCCAACGGCAACCGCAACAACTTTGGCCGTAACCTTGTCATTCAGAACCTTTTCCAAGTGAATATCGGTGCCAATGCCTTCTATACGGGCAGCGGTGCTCACCTGCTCGCCATCTCGCTCATTGCCGGCTTCGTCGGCAGTTGTGACTTCGGCTATTCCGATTGGCTCGTCTCATGCGGCCCGATGAGTGTGCTTATCCTCATCATCGGCCTGTTGCTTGGCACTTACGTTTTCTTCCCGATGAAAAAGGAGGAACAGAAGCCCCAAATCGAAGGTGGTTTGGAGCGGCTGAAGGAGGAACTGCAAGCCATGGGAAAGATGAAACCTGAAGAATACAAAGCCGTGGCTATCTTCGTGTTGGTGCTGTTTCTGTGGGTCACCAAAGGCACTTTCCACAACATTGACGAGACTATTGTTGCCCTGTTGGGTGCAATTTTGGCTTTATTGCCTGGCATCGGCGTGGTGAAATGGAACGACGTCGACATCCCGTGGCACCTGATGCTGTTCTCGGCGGGTGCTTATACTCTCGGTTCGGGCCTTAATGCCACCGACCTGCCCAACACCATGGTCAATGCGGCCTTCGACAGCCTTGGCATCACGGCCAACACGCCTTTCTGGGTGCTGTATGTCATTCTCACCTTCTTGATGATGTATTCGGGTTTGGTCTTCCAAAGTAAGACCATCCGCACGATGGTCTTCGTACCCATAGCCCTTGGTGTGGAGGCGCGTTTCGGTTTCCCTGTGATGAGTCTCAGCCTTCCCGTTGCCATGCTCATCGAGCACTGTTACGTGCTGCCTTTCAACAGCAAGCCCGCCGCGCTGCTTTACAATACCAACATGTATAGCATGACCGACGCCTTCAAGTTCGGCATCACCATGATGACCATTTCTTGGGTGCTCATCCTCGTCTGGGGCGAGACGGTGCTGCATTGGCTGGACATCACGCCGGGGTTGTTTTTGGTGAAGTAGAAAGCTGGAAAATCCGCAACATGATTGCGGATATTCTTGAAAAATTCGCAACGATGCTGCAAAAAAAGTAAAGATTATTTGATTAGCTGCAAGTAGAAAGAAGTAAATAAATGGGAGTTATCGTAAATACGTATATCGAAAAAAAATCCAATCCTCCTTCACTTATCCAGTTCCACTCCAGGCTCTCCATACAATTCTCGCCACCACTCCATCTTTATCCGTTGGATATAAGCAGTCATTGTGTCGCCCTTTGAACTATCCGTCGTCATATTGACACTTCCCAATGGAATAGGAGTATGGTGTTGAAGTTCTTTTCCATTTTTCGAAGGAGTTGCTGACAACCCCTTGTAGTTGTCTTGGCATCCCGCCAATAGTAAGACGGCCAAAGCCATCACTACTATTGCGGAAACGACGATATTTACAGAATTTCTCATTGTTACTTCTCCTATACTTTTTTGTAATAAATCACAACCTTTGTCTTTCTTCCTCTCCCGCCAAACTTCCACGATACTTGCTGGCCTTGGCCTTCAGGCGATAGCGCACGGTCAGGTAGATTTCACGGGAATCGTAGGTACCGTCCTTGGTGATGCGCAGCCTCGAATAATAGTTTTCGAAGCAATATTTCGATTGGTTAAACAGGTCATTCACGCCCAAGGTCACCGTCAAAGATTTGTTCAAGAAGGCCTTCTGTACAGAAAGGTTGCACACCCACGAATCCTTAAAGCAATAAGTGATGCCAGTATGTCCTTTGCCCGTGTAGGTTAGGTCGGCATTGATGGTCCAGTCCTTGGGCAAGGCGAAAACATTGGTGAATGAGCCGAAAGGCATTATCTTGTCGAAATGAACGGTTTCGTCCTGGCTTTCAACGGAAAACCATTGCCTGCTGAAACCGACCGACAAATTAGGATTCCACACGCCAATCGTTGGGCTGGCCGACACCATCGCCCACATTTGCGGGATGCGGTCGAAGTTTCGGGGCTTCAGCAGCGAGACATACGACGAGCCTTCGACAGGTTCAGCCCATTCCATGATGGCATTGCGGGCATCCTGAAAACCTGCGGAAAACTGCATGAACTTCCATGAGGCCATGAGCGAAAAGTCATGGATCAACCAAGGTTCCAACAGCGGATTGCCCGTCTGCAACGTGAAGCGGTTGATGTATTCCACGGCGTTGCGCAGGTCGCGGTACGACGGGCGGCTGGTCTTCGCGGAATAACTCGCCATAAGTTGCACCTTGTCGATTTGCATTGAAAACGAGGCATTTGGGAAAACATGATTGAATTTGCGGCTTTGGCCGTCGATGGGCTGGTCTTGCTCGTAATAGTCGTAAGCTGCGTGTTCGTAGCGGCAGCCCACGCTGAACATACCCATCACCGTTTCGCTGAAAGGCACCATGCGGCTGTATTCCACAAAGGCGGCAAGATTTCTATCTTTAATCTGTGTGAACGAAGTTTCGGCATACTCCGAATGACTGATGTAGTCGTCGCGGCGCGAGGTGAACGAAGCCTGACCGCCATACGAGATTTCACCACCCCAAAGAGGCGTGCTGAAGGTCAGTTTGCTAGCTAAAAGCCTGTTCTTGACGGGGTTTTCCGATTGGATGACACGGTCGTCCCACTCGCTGCTATGCTCAATACCATTATTGTAAACGGTGTGGCCGTTGTTGAGGTAGTCGGCGTTGAAGTCGATGGAGGTGTTTCCCAACTTGCCAAGATAAAAGGCATTGATGCGATGCCCCATGTCATAGTCGTAACGCAGCAGTTGGCGGCTTTCAAGTTGGTCGTAATAGGCTCCGTCCATTTTGACCGCGCTGTTGATGTGAATGGAATCGTTCATCACCGCCCAGAAAGTAGGGCTGTAGCGCACGCCAACGATGTGGTCGGGATTGAAGGAGTAGTTGGCCTCGAACACACTGGAAAGACGGGCATCTCTCGTGTCTTCCGTCAGGGTGTTTTGCTGGAGCCAGTCGTTTTCCACCTTGTTTTCCTGAATGATGTTGGAGTGCTGTAAGGACTTCATGTCGCGGTAATCGACGGTGGCTAATAGTTGCCAGCCATTCTTGCGATAGTTGAGGCTCACGATGTCACGCAAATCGGTGTTGGCCGCCGATTGATAAACCGATGAGCGCACATCCACGCCCAAGCCCTCATTGGGGTTTTTCTTGGTGACGATACGCACCACCGCCCCGACC
>CADCML010000032.1 GCA_902802535.1 uncultured Bacteroidia bacterium | reverse complement strand
ACACCTGCACCCGTGTAGCCCAATTCCCACACTTGGTCGGCCTTCACCATAGTGATGTTCGGCGTGGTTTCGCGCATAGCGGATGCCGGTTTCGGCGTTTCGCCTTCGGCGATCCATTGGTGCTGGGTGTTGAAGGTAATGGTCTCAATGTCAGTGCGTTCAGCGAGGTCAAGAATGGCGGTTTTTGTGGCCTCGAAATACAGCGTGTTGGCCGACCAAAGGCTGCGCACGGAAGAAACCATACCGTGGCTTTCCATCTCGGCGAGGGTGCGCTTCAAGTCGTGTTGCGAAGCCTCTGCAAAGGCTTTCAACTCCTTGACGACGAAGTCTCTGCGCTCGGCTTTCGTCGGGATGAAGTCGGACCTGCGGCTCAACTGCGAGCGGTCGTATTGTGCTTTCATCAGCACGACGACTTCGATTCGCTCGTCGTCGCTACGGCGGTTCATTTCTTGGCTTAATACTGGGTCAAGGCAGCCTTGGGCAAAACCCATCATGCAGGCTGATAACAGAATGGAAATTAGGACAATTCTTTTCATGGTATTATAGTTTTACGATTTTGTTTACAATTACACTGTTTTCCGCTTCAATCCTCACAAAATAAACCCCGCTTTCCAAACCGTCAAGCTGGCATTGGGGATTGTTTACTTGTATGGTTTTCAGCAGTTTTCCGTCGATGGAGAACACTTCAACCCGCCTCATCCCTTCGCAAACGATGGTGAAACTGTCATGCGAGGGGTTCGGGAAAATTGAGGCTTCGCTTTCTGGCAAAATTTCGGGCACTTCTACATATCCGCTTCCCATGCAATTGACGACAAATGAAAATGGTGAATTCATGCCGCCTTGGTTTTGGTAAATGACATCACCGCCCTCGTAGGCGACCTCAAAACTGACATCCCAATCGAAGCCGGTAGAGTGCCAAGTGAGCGTGATTTGTGAGTTTGTCGTCACTTCGCGGATGTGGGTGAGCGAGGTTCCGCTGGTGATGGTCATCTGCTCAGGTGTTGTTCCATCGCCGTAATTGACGGAAAGATAGGAACCATACCAGCCGTCGCCCCATGCGTCGCGCAGCGTGAAAACGATGTTGCAAGTGGTTTTGTAGTCATAGCCAAGCCAAGTCTGTTTCCCTTCTGCGTCCACAAGGATGAGTTTGAGCGGAATCATGCCGTTGGCAGAAGCCTCAGCGCTCAAGGAAACATGGAAATCCGCGTAGTTTTCGCCAGATTCCTCTATCGTCCCAAACGGCTTTTGTGTTTCATGAATGGTAAGGAATTCATTGTCGGTGGAAAGCGTCCCAACCAACGACGAAGCAGTCAAGTTGCCGATGTTTTCCACAATGACGCGCAAGTCGGCGGTCTCGCCCGGTTCAAGCAGGCCGTTGCCGTTGTCGTCATTCAAGGCTGTGATTTCGGCGATGTTCAGCACATAGCCAAAAACCTTGAAATTGAGGCTGAATCGGCCTATCAGGAGGTCATCGTCATAGACATTGCAGGTGAAACGGAGGTCTTCGTTGCCGATGGCGTCCTCGCTGACCTCAAAGGCAAAAGCGTTTTCAATCGTGAGGGTTTGATGAGGCCCAAACGAAGGAAGTTGCACCATATCGCTTGTGATGGCGACTTTGTCTGATTGGGTCGCAAGTTGTGCCGTGAGGTTGTTGAGGGATTCGCCAGTGTCGTTGAGCAAGGTCAGGTCGATGGTGGCGCTTTCTCCGGGGTTAATTTGGTGGTCGTTGTTGCCTTGCGGGTCGTTGATTTGGTAGGACACCAACGACAAAGGGCCTGCAGCCACAGCCTCGACGGCGGCCAAGGCATCAATGCGGCCAAAGCCCGTGACGTTACTTTTAGTGTCGGAAAGCGGAACGGCGGTTTCCTCCAAAATGCGGCAGATTTCTGCCGGAGAGAGGAAGTCGCATTTGCAGAGCATTAGCGCGATGGTGCCTGCCACGGTAGGGGTCGCCTGCGAGGTGCCACTCATGGTGCCGTATGCCGGTGAGAGGCCAAAATGCAGCGACTTGATGCTCACACCCGGGGCACACAGGTCGGGGCGGATGAGGCCTATGCCGGGATTGTACGGGTAGTCGCCAAACTCGGTGTTTGTCCAGGTGACGGGACCACGCGAGGAAAAAGCGGCCGGAGCGTCGTTGTTGTCAACGGCTCCAACGGTGATTGTGCAACTCAACTCGCCCGGATTCTCCATCTGGACAGGGTCCATATAAGGTGGTGGGCAACTTCCGGGAACGCCCACGTTGTTGGGGATAGGATACATTCCCGTGTTGCCATCGTTGCCGGCGGAAACGGTACCCACAATGCCTGCGTCCAAAACGGCGTCGCAGGTGTGGCGCAGCAAAGTGCGCTCGGCTATCGTGGAATTAGGGATGCCGAGCGACAGGCTGAAAAGGTCGCAGCCGTGTTCGACGGCCCATTCTATGCCAGCGGCGATGCTGGCTGCCGACCCGTTTGCGAACCCGCCGTGCCGTCGCCGCACACCGTTCCAGCGCAATGCGTCCCGTGCCCCATGTCATCCATCGGGTCGTTGTCGTTGTTGTAAACATCGTAGCCATGGTGCGGAAACTCGCTGCCACCGTCCCAAAGATGGTCGGCCAAATCAACATGCTCGTAGTTTACACCCGTGTCGATGACGGCCACCACGACACCTTGTCCACGATAGCCCAATTGCCATACCTCATTGGCGCGCACCTTAAGCACATTTGGTGTAATCTCACGTGTCGCGGAGGCTGGTTCGATGGTGTCGTCACCCAAGCAGTAATGCTTTTGGTTGAAACTGATTATGGAAATGTCATTGCGTGAAGCAAGGTCAAGGATAGCCGCTTTGGTGGCCTTGAAATACAAGGCGTTCGACATCCACAAAACCTTTGGGGTGGTTACGATTTGCTGCCTTTCCATTTCCGAAAGGACACGTTTCAAATCGTACTGTAAAGCTTCTGTGAAAGCCTTCAACTCATTGATTACAAACTCTCTACGCTCGGCGCGTGAGGGAAAATAATCGGCGCGACGGCATAACTGCGAGCGGTCGTATTGCGCTTTCATCAGCACGACGACCTCAATTTGCTCGTCATCGCTACGGCGGGTCATTTCTTGGCTCAACAGCGGGTCAAGGCAGCCTTGGGCAAAACCCATCATGCAGGCCAACAACAGAATGGAAATCAGGGCAATTCTTTTCATGGTTTACAGTTTTACGATTTTGTTCACGATGACACCGTTCTCCGTGTCAATTTTCAATAAATATACGCCGTTCATCAAGCCTTCGATGCGGCATTCGTTTCCGTTCATTTCGATGGTTTTCAGCAATTTGCCTTCAACCGAAAACACGGAAACTCTCTGGATTCCCTCTCCAGCAACGGTGAAATCCCCCATGCTCGGATTGGGATAAACTTGCGCTTCATTTCGTATCTCTTCGACTCCGTCATAGTCCACGGCATTCACGGCAGCAAAGGCATCCAAAAGGCCCGAGCCGAAGTCGTTGCTCTTGTGTTCCGTGAGTTTTACAGCGGTGCGTTCCAGGATCTCGTCAATTTGCGCAGGCGTGAGTTCGTGGTTCTTGGAGAGCATCATGGCGATGGTACCGGCCACCAAGGGCGTTGCCATCGAAGTGCCGTCCATCAAGGTGTACCCGTCAGTGGTGTTGAAATCCAATGACTTGATTTGCACACCCGGAGCACAAATGTCGGGGCGGATAAGGCCAATCGCGGTCGTGCTGCCCGCCGTATAAGGATAGTCGTTATATTCTGCCACATCAGTCCATTGCGAAGGGCCTTCGGACGAGAACGCGGCAATGGTGTTGTTGTAATTCACCGCGCCCACACAAATCACGCAACTTGTTCCGCCTGCATTAACCAACTGGTCTTCATGCAGATGCGGCGGCGGGCAATCACCCGGAGTATAGATATTGTTCGGCACGGGCACCATGAACTGCATCTGGCGGATGTTGCCTGCACAGGCTGCCACCACCACGCCTGCCGCCAAAGTGTTGTCGCAGGCTTGGCGCGTCATCAGTTTCTGTGCAGCGTTAGGTTGGGGTCGGCCCAACGACATGTTCATCAAATCGGCGCCATGCTCCAAAGCGAACTGCATGGCGGCAATCCAATGGGTTTCCTCGCCAACGCCTTCGCTGTTGAAGGTTTTCAAAGCCATGATGGTGGCCTCTGGAGCGATGCCTGTCTGTGAACCGGAAGCTCCTGTGCCACAAATGGTTCCGGCTACATGTGTGCCATGTCCCCAATCATCTGAAGGGTCGTTGTCGTGGTAGTAGAAGTCGTAGCCGTGATTGGGATATTCCGCGCCACCATCCCAAAAGCGACCGGCCAAGTCGGCGTGGTCGAGGCGGATGCCCGTGTCAATGACGGCAATCAAAACACCTGCGCCCTTATAGCCTTGTTCCCACGCCTGCGGCGCATTGACTTGCAGTAGGTTTTCAGTGATCTCGCGTCCATTGCCTCTCGGGGCAGGCGTGGCCTCATTTTCAAAAATCCATTGGGTTTCTTGGCAGTGGTAAATCGTCATGATGCCACGGTGTTGTGCCAAGTCGTTGATGGCCGCTTTGTTGGCCTTGCAACTGACGCAATTCACAAGCCAAAACGATTGAATCTCGTTCACCATGCCGTTGCGTTCCATCTCGTTCAAAAGGCCAACCAACTCATATTGAGTGGTTTCGGCCTGACGTTTCAAGATTTCGATAACAAATTGCCGTTTTTCCTGTCTGGAGGCGAAAAACTCAGTCTCACGAAGCAAAGCCATCGGATCGGATTGCTCTGAAAGGAGGATAACAACCTTTGTTTTTTCTTCATTGCCAATGCGTTGCATCTCCGCTTCAAGTTCGGGGTCGATGACGGGCTGGGCGGCGAAACTGGCGAGGCCGAGAAAAATCACGATTAAGGTAAAGAAAAGCCTTTTCATAGTCCAAATTTAATTATTGGTGCAAAAATAGCAAAATAGTAATACAAAGCCAAATTTTGACAAAAAAACGGTGCACCTGAAAGGCACACCGTCATTATAAAACTCTGCACGACCGAAATCATTCCAAGTGCGTGTACTTCTTCGACACCCAAAGCGCATTACCGTGGAAACTGATTTGGTAAAAGTCGCCTTCTTCGCCGAGGTAATAGAAACGCTCGCCTACTTTGGGATGACGGTTGGTGCCGTCAGGCCACTTGAAAGTGTCGGCATTCGTCGATGGCTCTAAACGCAAGCGTAACTCCGATCCGTCGATGACGACATAAAACTCGGAATCTTCATCATACTCTTCTTCTCCAAGCCATTCTTCTTCACCTTCACCAGGCAGCCAATAAATCTCAGGGTCAAAGACATATTCAGGATGATACGCCTTGAAAACGGTGCTCAATGCGTGATAGAACTGATCAATAGTGCCATCAGCCCAACGCCTGGCCCAAAAGTGGAGGAAACGGTAGTCAATATTGGCAAAGACAAAGCTGTCGTCGTTGAGGTTCAGCAGCGGCAAAAAGAAACCAACGCTATATAGGTCATAGTCCATACCCCTGCTTTCAACTGAACCACGGAAGACTTTTTCGCGTTCTTCTTGGCTAAGGGAACCGTCGTAAAGCGCGTCGTGAATCACCATCATGATGTGCATCTGGCGGTATAAGTATCTGTCCACAAGCGGTTTGCTCAACTCCACAAACTTCTTGTCGGCCACCACTTTTTGGGCAATGTTGCCAAGGAACTCGATGGCTTCGGGGTTGTAGTGCCCGAAATCATCTTCGTTGTCGAGGTCCCATTGTCCGTCGTGATGCGGACCCGAAACATAAAGCGGGCAAGGCAACATTTGTTGCAACTCCGTCAAAGAGATAAGCGAGGCGAGATGGCTACCCGTGACGCGGATGCCGCATTCCGGCCAATAGTCGAACTCGTCGACCAAAGTGTGATGGGTGTTGTCAAGGTTTAAAGCTGCGTCTTTAAAGCGTTGAGCCACAATGTTGTTGTCGCCAACAATGAAGGCGCTGAACGCAAGAGCCAAAATAAAAGTTGAAAGGGCAAAGGCCGTTTTCCGTAGGGAAGCATAAGGATGTTTTGACATGATCATTAGGTTTTAGAGGCTCCAAAAGTACGGTTTTTTTTGTAGAAAGTGTGCTATCGCCGATACTTTTTCCCCTGCCAACTGTCTCTTTCTTCCATCCGTTTTTCAATGCGGACTAAAACTTCGTCATAGCGCAACTTCATCCAAGGCTCGGAAACAAGGTAACGTGGCGGCACTTCGCCCGCAAAACGCTCGATGACAATATTAGGATTCAGCCGCTCGGCAAAGTCGATGACGAAGTCGATATATTCCTCTAAATCAAAAAGATGGAACGCTTCTGGATGTTGCAGGTATTCCTCTGCCATTTTTGTATCCTTGAAAATTTGCAGTTGGTGGAACTTGACCGTGGTCAAAGGCAGTTGCGAGATGATGTCGGCAGCATCAAGCATTATTTTCTTGCTTTCGCCGGGCAGACCGAAAATGAAGTGTGCGCCGCAAGGAATACCAAAATCTGCGGTCATGTGAATGGCTTTTTCCGCCGTGGCGAAATCATGGCCTCGGTTGACGCGCTTTAGGGTTTCGTCATAAACGCTTTCAACACCGTATTCCAGCATGACATAATGCGTTTGCTGTATCTCGCTGAGATACTGCAAGATGCCTTTATCAATCAAGTCAGGGCGCGTGCCGATGACGATACCCGCGATTTCGGGCACATTCAATGCCTGCTGATAGATGCATTTTAGTTCGTCAAGTGGCTTGTAAGTGTTTGAAAAAGGCTGGAAATAAGCCAAATATAGGCTTGCCCGACGGTAACGCCTTCTATGGAATTCGATTCCTTCTTCAATTTGTTGTTTGATTGACTTCTCAGGCCGACAATAGGACGGATTGAAAGCCTCGTTGCTGCAAAACGTACAACCTCCCGTGCTGATTTTCCCATCCCGATTGGGACAACTGAAACCTGCATCGATACTGATTTTCTGCACTCGACCACCGAATTGTTTCGCAAAATAGCGGCTGTAACTGTTGAATCGGCGTTCATCGCCCCAAGAGTAAACCATAACTTTTTGTTTTTGTCACAAAACCAACAAAACTGTCAAAACCTTTTTTGGTTGGGAAAGCATGCCAACCGGCTGCTTTCCGGCGGTTAGGCGGTTGCCGAGCCGTATCTGTCCGTTATTGAAGTTTTGCATTGTTTTGCAGGTTTTGTGATTAATGATTTGGGTTGGAATAATTGGGGTTGTTCAAGAAAGCCTCGTCAGTCAAAGTGTTCAAAAACGCCTTCAACTGCGCTTTTTCAATATCCGTGAGCTGCACACCGCCGTCCATCACATGGTGCATCAGCGGGTTGATGTTTTCGGAATCTTTCACGCCCTCGCTGTAAAAGTTGATGACTTCGTCCAAAGTGGTAAAACGTCCGTCGTGCATGTAAGGTGCCGAAACGGCGATGTTGCGTAGGGTAGGGGCTTTGTATGCACCTCTGTCCCAATGGCTTCCCGTGATATATGCGCGGTCTTCAGGGTCATTGAATTCGTCGTCCAAACCGTTGTTGTAGAACAGGTTGGTGGTCATCAGGGCCAGACCGCCGCCACCATGACAATGGAAACAGTCGGCGCCTTCCTCGGTGCAGAACAATTCATAACCGGCAAGTTCTTCTTTCGTAAGTTGTTCTTCACCAAGCAAATAACGGTCGAATTTGCTGTTGGCGGACACCAAACTTCGCACAAACTGTGCAATGGCACGCTCAATATTAATAAAGGTGATGTCGCGGCTACCGAAAGCCTTCCAGAACAACTCTGGATAGTCGTCGGTCTTCTGCAAATACTTGACTACTTGATTGGTATCGGCATTGATTTCCACCGGACTGGTGACTGCCGCCAAAACCATGTCCTCTAAAGTGGCCACGCCGCCATTCCAGCCCAAGCCCGTGCGGTTCCAAGCCAAATTGACCAAAGGCAGCATGGCGTGATGGGTGTTGGTCGGGGCACCAAATTCAAAGTTGTTTTCCTGATGATGGCACGAAGCACAGCATCGGATGTCGTCCGTACCATCGCGACCCGAGAGGCGCGAGTCGTAGAATAGTTTACGGCCCAATTCCACGCCCTCTTCGGTCATGGGATTGTCGGTAGGGATGTTGTTTCTCGAAGGGAAATAGGATGGCTGTTCCAACTCGTAAGGCGTTGGCGTATAATGGGTTTGCTCTGGCTTGCAGGCTGCAATAATCAACGACACAGCTGCTGTCAAGATACAAAACCTAATAGTATTATTTGGAGCCTTCATCCCGAATCTTAAATCTTGAATTTTAAATCTTTAAATCTTTAAATCTTAAATTTTGAAATCTTTCTTTTACGTTCTCCCAAGTCCAGAAATGCGGCTTGGGCGCGGCTTTTTGCATGGTGTTCTTGAATCTTTCCGAAAGGTTTTCTTGTTTCATGGCTGTTGGGTTTTGTTGGGTTTGAGTGGAGGTGGTGAAAACATCCTTTCCGTTCTCCTTCAGGGCTTGTTGCGCGGCTTGGTTCTGCATGATGGCGCTCCCGAATTCGTTGAAGTCGTAAAGGTTGGGGTTGCGGAACCAGTTGTCGATGACCATGGTCAAATCAAATTGATTCACAGTGTTTTCCTTTATGGTGAAATCAATAGGCAACTCCACTATGAAATAGTTCTGATAGAATTCGGTGCAATCCTCGTTTTGCCCAATGCCGAGGTGGATGGCCAAAGGTGCAAGATGGCCTTCTGCGTTTAAATACTTGCCGTTCAGTTTCATGTAATGGTAACCGCCGCCAAGAAAATCGGGCCAAAACATCTCCGACTCAGGCGGGTCGGTGAACAAGCCAGTTCGGTTGTCTTCTTCGTCCAAGCCGAAAACGAATCGTAACGCCTTGTATCTTCCAACCGGAATGGATGCGATTTGAAGCGTCTGACTTTCAGGAATATCAGTGTCGATGTAGAAAATCTTTTGTTCTGACGAAACCCATTCGCCGCGTTCGTCTTGAAGCTCCATCTTCGAAATAAACCACTGGATTTCGGTAATCATAAACTCGTTTCCAGCCTCGTTGGTGTAGCATAAACTATCGGTAATCAGCGGCTTGCCGTTGACGGAATAGTTGACGTTGACACGCATATCGCCATGGCTTGCAGGCTTGGTGCAAGAAACGGCTATGATGGCGGCCAAAACCAATGTCAAAAACTGTGTTTTTCTCATCGTTGAATGCAAATTGGCTGCAATGATACAAATATTTTGCCAAATGCTATGTTTCGGATTTATTATTTTCCTTACTTTTGCCCCCGAATTGGTTCGCCAGTTCGCGACATATTAAACTTTAGAAGCGTTATGCTTCCTTTCACTTGAGAACCTGGAAAATTTTCGAGTAATGTGTAAAAAGGAGGCTGTATAATGGCTTCACGCTGTATAGCGTGAGCTGTTATTACATTCTTTTTACAGGTAGTTTCCAGGACCTTCAAGTGAGATGTGATATTACACAGCGCACGCTTCTTTTGTTTGGTGTTGATAGAGGGCGAATCTGTTAAGTAGTTTAAAATCAGTAATTAACCTTTTATAAACACTAAAAAAAGTAAAAATGGACAAAAAGAAGAAAACTCTTGTGTTTTCGCTTTTGATAGCGGCAGGAATGCTGCTACCGATGAATCTGTCCGCGCAAGAGCATAACGGCAGGCCGGGAGGTCTGTTTGGTGTGGCTGTTCCAACCGAATCAAACGGACTGATGGGTAGAAGTGAAAGCACGGCTGGAGGCCATTTCACAGGACAAGGCTTCGGAGCCACAAACGGCAACATCACCGGTCAAACCTTTGGTGACAATGCACCTTTGGGCAGCGGACTGTTCGTCCTGCTCGTGGCAGGTGCCGGTTATGCAACAATTAAATCAAGGGAAAAACATCAAAACAGAAAGGAAAAATGAACATGAAAAGAATTGGTATTATCGCAATGGCAATGACTCTGATTTTGGGTCTGTCGCAATGCAAGAAAGAACAACCCACAACCGCAAACGAGGGCGATACTGTTTCCATCAGGCTTGACATTCAGAACAATGGCGGTACAAGAATGGATGTGAACACAAGCACGGGCGAAGTCGCTTACGAAACGGGCGATGTGATTTATGTGGCGAGTGGCGGCACATTCATCGGCACGCTGGCTCATAACGGCACCAATTTCGGCGGCACCATCACCAACCCGATTGTGGGCGAACCGCTGCATTTCTATTTCTTGGGCAATGTGACGCCTGCTGAAACCCTTACAGCAGGTATCACGACAACCTGCTCTGTGGTCATTAGTGATCAGACGGATCATTTGCCGGTGATAGAATATGCTCCGTCCAACGAAACCTATACCGCTGGTACGACCACTTTCACCGCTCATTTGCTGAACAAGTGCGCTTTGGTAAAGTTCAATGTGACGACTTCATCTGAGGCAGCCACTTGTATTACGGGAATGAAGAATAAGGTGACAGTGAATTTTGCAGAATACACTTTGACTCACAGCCAAGAAGGTAATGGCGTTATCACTTTGCCTGCTGGCAATGGAGAAAAGTGGGCTATTCTTTTGCCACAAGAGGCGATGGAAGAGTGCGAAACGGGTTCTGCCTATTCCGTTGATGGAGCATATAAGGGAACATGTGGGGCTGTGCCGGCTATCCTTGACAATAGCTATCTAACTGCGGGCATTGAGGTGTTTGTTTCTACTCCAAATGTTGTTGACCTTGGATTGCCAAGCGGCTTGTTGTGGGCGACCTGCAATTTGGGTGCCGACACACCTGAAGGCTATGGCGATTACTTCGCATGGGGCGAGATTCAACCGAATGACTATTATGATTGGAGCACTTACCGATACTGTAACGGCAGTATCAGTACGTTGACCAAGTACTGCAACAAATCTAATTATGGTTACAACGGTTTCACCGACAACCTGACAACCTTGCTGCCCGAGGATGATGCTGCCACGGCCAACTGGGGTTCGGACTGGCGAATGCCAACCAAAGAGGAATGGCAGGAACTATACAATAACACAACTTGCACATGGACAACCCAGAACGGCGTGAACGGTCGTTTGCTTACAGCCTCGAATGGTAATAGTCTCTTCATTCCTGCTGCTGGCTACCGCAACTTTAGTGATATTAGTTACGCTGGCAGTTACGGGTACTACTGGTCGAGTTCGCTTTACACGGACTGGCCGTACCTCGCATGGTATTTTGGCTTCAATTCGGGCTATTATGATGACATGTACTACAACTATCGCTACAGTGGTCAATCAGTGCGCTTGGTGTATGATGTGGAATAATGAGAAGAATCTCGTAAACAGAATAATAGTATTATGAATACAGGAATATCCATCGCTTTGATTTTTGGAGTTGCGAGTGTCATTATTTCGATTTGCTTTGGCCTTGTGCCTGCAAAAAGAAAGCAAAAAATTGAAAAACAGGAAAAGAAGATACTCGCTCTCCTTAAAGATTTAGATTCGTTTTATTGCATTGAGTCTTTGCTATTGGATGAGTTATGCACACAAACTGGAAAAAAGAAAGAATCGATGAAGAGAGAGATTAGAAAACGGGTGCGTGACGAAAAGAATTATACTATTAGTGAATACGCAACGCCATCGAGTTTAGCGCAAGAAATTTCAAGATACGAGAATAGTTAGTCCTGTTTTTCGAATCGGATTCTGCTAACCTTTATCCGCCCTTCCGCTTCATGGGAAAACCTTGGAGCGCGAGGGCGGATTTTTGTGGGCATTTTTGAAAAAGTGTGGCAGTGTTGGTGTTTTTGATTATTTTTGCAGGCGTAAAAAAGGAGATTAAAAATGAACGGTGTTAGTCTACAAGTACATCTGCCTGACTACGGCAAATACGATCCGGCGGAACTTACTCAGATTTTAACGAAGATTGCATTGAGGCTGATTGGAAAAGAGCCTCAAGTGAGTGATTTTGATGATTTTCCATGCGCTTATTCAGTTGAAGAAGCAAAGGCACTTGTTCTACAACGCGGGCGCGATATTAAAGCTGGACGCGCGAAGCTTATACCTCATGATGAGGTAATGAATGAAATGGAACAATTGATAGCCAGCTATGCAGATTAACTGGAGCGAGCAGTCCCGCAACGATTTAAGGGAAATATTGTCATACGTTGGAAACTCATTTGGCCAACGAAAAGCAAAAGAAGTGTTTGCCGAAATCCGTCATACAGCGGAATTGCTGAAAGAATTTCCCATGTTAGGCAAGAGTTTTGTAAAAGATGAAGAGTTACAGATAGAATACCGTACCCTGCCTTCAAAATTGAACCAACTTATTTATTGTATTGAAGGGGAAACCATAAACATCATTGCCGTTTGGCAAAATCGGCGTGATATTAGCCGCTTGAAGAAGATGCTAATGAAGAAAACACCATAAACGATGAATACAAATTCGTTTGATTGAGAAGTAGTTGTTTTGGTAAAAATGTTTAGTTTTGTCATTCAAAAAAGAAAACCCTATGGCAGAATTCAAAATAGGCGACAAAGTGAACTTCCTCAGCACCGTTGGCGGAGGCAAAGTCACGAAGATTATAGATTCCAGAATGGTGATGGTGGAAATTGAAGGTGGCTTCGAAATCCCCACTTTGATAACGGATTTGGTGCTCGACTACCGCTCGATGCCCGCTCCGAGCAAGCAACAGCAAACGGTCGACAAGGTACAGAAAGAGGTTCAGGGACAGGAACTTCTGAAGCAACAACAGGCCGAGGAAGCCCGAAAAGGCGGTTTGCGCCGCTTTGCAAAAGAAGCGGAAAAAGAAGGCATCTACATGGCTTTTGTGCCGCACGAGCAGCAGTGGCTCTTAACTGGTCCGTTGGATGTGGTGCTGGTCAACCACACCCCTTACGAGATGCTTTACACTTTCACCATCAAGGAGGAGGACAAATTCGCCAATGTGGATTTCGGACAAGTCGACAAATACGAGAAAATCGTCATTGAGACTATCTCTCGCGACGACCTTGAATATTGGCTCAACGGTGTGGTGCAGGCCATTTTGACTTGCGAAACGTCTGATTGTGTGCTACTTCCGTTGAACGCACCTTTTTCGCTGCGACCAGGACGTTTCTACAAGGAGGGTAGCTATCTGCCTTCGGGCATTTTGGGCGAGAAGTCGGTGATGATTTGCCTCTCCGAACTCATCGCACTGAAACACGGCGACAGCGATTTCACCAAAATCATGAAGGAAGGCGTTGGTGCTCAGGCTCCTGCCAAGACCTTGATGAAACAAGAAGCACCTATCGACAAGCACAAGACCGCACCAGGTGAGGCCGTCGTCGATTTGCACATTGGTGAATTGGTCGACAACATTTTGGGAATGTCAAGCCACGACATGTTCAAGATTCAGACCGACTATTTCAAGAAGATGCTCGACAGTGCCATTGCCGCCGATTACAATAAGGTGACGTTCATCCACGGCGTGGGTAACGGCGTACTGAAAAACGCCATCATCGAGGCACTGAAGGACTACAAGAACACCGAAAACCGCATGGCCAGCATTGCCAAGTTCGGCGTGGGTGCCATTGATGTGATTATTACAGAAAAGAAATGAGACACTTCTTTTTGATAGGAATAGTGTTGTTTTTGCTCGCCTCTTGCAAGCCGAAGGAAGACCCTTTCATTGGCCGTTGGACGGTCGACAAGGTGAATGTGGAGTTTGACGTCGACTGGGCCACGCCTGAGATGGTGCGGCAGTTTGGGTCGATGGAGAAAAACAATGTCATCATCATCAGTGCCGACTCGGTGCTAACGCTGGTCATGGACGGCGATACGATGCAGAGCCGCTGTTCGTTGCGTGGCAACCGAATCCTTTGCGATGGCGAGCCTTGGGGCTGGTATGAGGAAGGCCTCATAAAAACAGAGACCTTCACGCCGATGGGGTATGTGAAGGCCTCCTACCGAAAAAGCAAATCTGTGAACCCGCAGGGAATCGAACCCTGAGCTAAGGAACCGGAATCCTTTATTTTATCCATTAAACTACGGGTCCATTTAACTCCGTTGAATGCTCTGCATCTGATATGATGCAATGCTTCGCATTTTGCGCTGCAAAAATAGAAAGAATTTGGAAATTTCGTACCTTTGCCGCTTTAAAAAGCATACTTTTTAATTTAATTAACTGAATCATAATTGCTTGAGTTATGAAAAACGAGAAATTGAAACAGCAAATCTTGTCCTACGCTTTATTGGTGTTGGGCTCGGCTCTTTTCGCCATCGGCGACGTGATGTTCGTGAACCCTTACCACTTGGCCCCTGGCGGTGTGTATGGTCTCGCCAACGTGTTCAACGCCTTGTGGGGATGGAAAATTTCCTTGGCAGGCATCTGCATGGACATTCCCCTGCTCATCATCGGCACCATCATACTGGGCCCCAAGTTCGGTGTCAAGACGATCATTTCGGTCATTTTGATACCCGTGTTCACCTATATCGTTGAAACATGGTGGGGCTATGCGCCTGTCATTCACGACGGTGCGTTCTTCGACACGGAACTGCAGTCGTCGTTGTTCTTCATGGACGGTGACGTGCAGCGCTACTTCATGCCCGACTTCTTCCTGAACACGGTCGTTTCGGGCCTTATATACGGTGTGGCTATCGGTGTCATTTTCCGTTCTGGCGCCACTTCGGGAGGTTCCGACATCATCGCCATGATTGCCCACAAATACACCAAAATCAGCCTCGGAACGCTGGTGCTGATTGTGGATAGCATCATCTCGCTGACCACCCTTGTGGCCTTCGAGGACATCCGTCTGCCCATCTATTCCGTCATCCTCATCTTCATCGAGAGCAAGATTATCGACCTCGTGGTGGAAGGCGTGAAGAGCTACAAGACGGCTTTCATTGTCACGGACAATATTGAAGAGGTGCGCAACTTCATCATCAAGGATCTGGACCGCAGCGGTACAGTGTTTGCCGGTAGCGGCCTCTATCAAGGCGCCGAGCGCAAGATGATTTATGTGACCCTCAACCGCTCCGATTTGGTGAAACTGAAATCCAACCTCCGTTTCCTCGACCCGAACGCATTCGTCAATGTGATTGAGAGTTCGGAGATTATGGGCAATGGGTTTAAGGCTTTGCCGACGGAATAAAACTATTGAAATTCAAACTAATGCAAAGAAGGAGAGCCAAACGGTTCTCCTTCTTTAGTATCCTTGTTTTATGTAAATCTGAAAATCAGATTTTATGATTTGCATAAAATCTATAGGTTCTTCCATGAAATATAGTTGCCGTTTGAGGTTTGGATGTCCTGCTCGCCGCCGTAAACCACATGGAGTCGGTTGGTGTCCAATTGGGCTTGCTTGGCAAAAGTTTTCAGCGAGGAAAAATGGTCGCTGTGCATGGTGGCCGCTGACTTGATTTCGTAGCATTCCAAAGTCATGCCTTGTTCGGAGAGCAAATCCACTTCTTCGTTGTTGCTGTCTCTCCAGAAGTAGAGGTTAGGTTCTCGACCTTGTACGTAAGCCCGCTTCACAAACTCGTTAATCACCATGTTCTCAAATAGTTCGCCACGTAGGTAATGGGTCTCCATTTGTCGCGGTTCTTCCAACCCAAGGAGCGATGCAGCTAGGCCAGTATCGCAGAAATACAGTTTTGGCGATTTTATGAGGCGTTTGTTGAAGTTTCTGTAGTAAGGTTTTAGCAGGAAAATGGTGTAACTTGTTTCCAAAGTAGACAGCCAAGCGTTGGCGGTAGGCACGGAAATACCACATTCGGAGGCCAATGAGGCGATGTTGAGCAATTGCGCCACACGGCCTGCACAAAGTTTTAGGAAGCGGACAAACTGCGACATGTCGCTAATGTTGCGTAGCAGCCTCACGTCGCGTTCGAGATAAGTTTGCACGTAGTTGGGGAAGAAATCCACAGGCGCAATTTCCTTGTCATAGATGCGCGGATAACCTCCAGTTATGAGCCAATCGTTCAGATTTTCAGGCAATAATGAGGCTTTTCGCAATTCGCTGACCGAAAGTGGTGCCATTTTCAATACTGCTGTGCGTCCGGCAAGGCTTTGCGAGATGCGCTCCATCAGCAGAAAGTTGTGCGAGCCAGAGAGGATGTACATTCCAGCTTCGTTTTTCTCATCGACGCGTGTCTGGATGTAGGAAAACAGGTCGGGAGCGTATTGTGCCTCGTCAATGATTAAAGGTGTGCCGAAGTTCATCAGGAAGCCTCGCGGGTCATCAATGGCGAACTGCCGACGGTCCAAATCCTCTAACGAAATGTATTTGAACTCGTTAAATCGTTGTTTCAACAAGGTGGATTTTCCGCATTGGCGTGTGCCGGTCAGCGTGACGACTGGGAATTTGGTTGTCATCTGCCGCAGCTTTTCTTCTATAGTACGTTCAATCATAACCGAAATTTTATGCAAAAATACAAATTCAATTTTATGATTTGCATAAAATCGGGATTTTTTTGTCTCCATCCGTTGTTTTCAGTATTTCGCCAACATTTCCTTCAATAGCCCTTTCATTTTCTTCCGTAACGAGATAGGCTTCAGCACCTCAATATGTGCATTCATAGTAAGCAATTGTTGAATGAAGTCGTATGAAGGCTTCAACCGCCACGAAAAGATAGTGTAATCGTCAGTCTCTTCCACGATATTTTGGCTGTGGTGCAACGGCAAACCTTTCAAAAAGTTGCTTTGGTCTTTGTCTGCCTTGATAAGGATTTCTTCGGTCTTTAGGTCAGGTTCCACATAGATGCCGAAAGCGTCTTGGAAATAGGTTTGCAAGTCGAAATCTTCTGGAACTTTGAAAGTGGTTTCGGTGAGGCTGAGCGTGTCGATGCGGTCTAAAGCATAACACCGTGTTTCGTCCCTCTCGTTGAGGGCTATCAAATACCAGCGTTGCTTGAAGAGCTTCAACGCCAATGGCTTGCAATGGTAATCCTTGATGTCATCGGTGCCATAGTACCGCCTGTATCGCATCTCGATTTCAAAGCTCTTCTGCAAGGCCTCCATGAGCAGTTCCAAGTGCTCAATGCCGCCTGGGACGCGCTCAAATTGCACCCGTTTGCGCAGGCTAAGGTCTGACGAAAGCCTATTGTTGATGGCGAAACTGTGCAGCAGCCACATTTTCAAGTCGTTGCCGAGCATTTCCTCGCGCTCACCTTGGGGAATATAGTAGGCGTTACGGCTTTTGTCGCATTCAATGTCGATGCCGAACACGTCTGCAATGTATTGGCGGTAATTGTGGAACGACCGCTCGGGAATAGGGTCGTTGTCGCCGTCCCGCGTCCAACGGTCATTGAGTTCTTTCAGCGTGATGCCCGCGTCGCGCCTGTCGGCGATGGTGTTGGCAATCCAGATGCATTTGATGAGCTTGTCCATAAAGAGTGGTAATTTGAGGGCAAAGATAATGGTTTTGACACAACTTCCCCAAATTATTCTTCCATCAATAGCTCCCATGTCTGTTTGAGTGGAAACAACGCTTCAAACTTTTTCCTCGTCCCCATGGGAATGAGGATTCTTTTCAAGGCTCGACAACCCTGAAATGCTGTAGGGTCAATCTTTGCGATATTGTTGGAAAGCCCTATTGTGTCCAGCTTATTGCACCAAGCAAAGGCGCATCTGCCAATCTTCATCTTTGTGCCAGGATAGGCAGTGAAGTAAACTGCTTCCAAATGTTGGCACTCCATGAATGCGTTTTCGCCTATTTCCGTGACCTCCACACCGCCATCAGTCACGCCATCGTCCACCACTATAGGTATCGTGTATTCCTTGTTGGCTCTACCGCATGGGTATTGGAACAAGGTGTAGCCGTGGCTTTTGCTAAAGCGGTCGTAGTTCCTTTCAAACAGCACGCCGTTTTGGGTCAGATAGTTGAGACAATGCGGTGGTCCCGACCTGAAAGCCAGTGAATCCAACTGCTTGCACCGCGCAAAGGCGTTTGTTCCAATCCGCTTGATGCCGCCCGAAAGGACGATATACTTTAAATTGTTCGCATTTTCAAAAGCACTTTCGCCAATGTATTCAACGCTGTGGGGCAGCACGATTGACTTGATACCGTCAAAGCTTTCGTGCCTGAATGCAAAGTCGCCAATGTCGGTAATTCCTTCGGGAATTAACTGGTTGTGTTTCTGTTTTCTTTCTTTCATGATGATTCTTTGTTTGACCTAAAATCCAATCCTCGGCCTGTTATCAACGATGTTTTCTTCTTCGCAAAAGCCGATGAGCATTTCAAGGCTTGGCATTTGGCCTGTCAGGATATGCTCAACGGTGGCTTTTCTCGTGATGTTTTCCATCTGTCCGCCGCTGAAATCGTAGCGTTCGGCAAGGATGGCTACTTCGCTTTCAGGGAGCTTGGGCATCATGCTTTGCCAAATATGGAGGCGCGTGGCAAGGTCAGGCTTATGGAAATTAATTTTATAGAGGAAACGACGCTCAAAGGCCGAATCCATGTTTTGTGTCAAGTTGGTCGTGGCCATCATAATGCCGTCCAAAGTTTCCATCTCTTGCAGGATGATGTTTTGCAGCGTGTTTTCCATCTGGTCAACGGCATGAACGGCATTGGTGGAACGTTTTGCAATAATGCCATCAGCCTCATTGAAGAGCAAGATAGGTTCCTTGTCGCAATAGTCCACGAAATTACGATAGCGATCAAAGACGGCTTTCACCTTTTTCTCGCTTTCGCCCACCCACATGCTGCGCAGTTCCGACAAGTTGACTTGCATGATGTTTCTACCAATGGCGCGGGCGATTTGCAGCACGGTTTCAGTCTTTCCCGTGCCAGGAGCGCCATACAGGAGGCAAGCAAAGCCGCTGCGCATCCCTTGTTGCTTCATCCTAAGCCTGATGTCGCTGAAGGATGTCGGTTGCAGCAGGCTTTTCAACCGTTCTATTTGGGCTTGGTCGTTCGCATTATAGTACAGCCGTTTCTCGGCAATGCTTGTGGCCAAGGTGAGTTCGTCAAGGTCAACTGGTGTCTGTTTGAGGTTTTTTTTGGGCAGTAAAGTTTCTTTGGCGTGGTCAGTCAGCCGGAAAGTGTCACCTGAAAAAAGCTCTCGGCCAGCGGGCTCCACCAACTTGTCAACGATGAGCCGGTGTTGCCCGTTGCGTAGTCGGTTGAATTCCGTTTTGGCTTGTCTGTCGGTGTCGAAAAGGTCGTCAATATCCCTGTACTCCAGACTGTCTTCTTGGTCAATGAGCGTACTTAGACAGAACTTCAGCAGCAACACAAGCTCTTTGTCGTCGAGGTTCATCCTGTCGAGTTTCATGGCAAAGTCTAACTGTAGGTTTGCCTTGATGAGTTCGCGGATGTCATTGACGAGACCCTCAAAGTTGCCTCCTTTCTCTTCCATTTCTTTGAAAAGTGTGTCCAAATGCAGAATGAATGCGTCGAAGTCAAGGTTGCCTATTTCTTGCCGCTCAATCTCCTTGTCATACAATAGGCAGTTGAGTATTTCATCTGGCACAAAGTAGCTTTCATCGTTAAACCACGATTTTTTCCCAGTGACACGGATGAGCCGCGCCCGTTGCAGAGCTTTCAAGTCTGGAGAAAGCCGAAGCATGTCGAGGTTTTCGCAGCCAAGATGCCGTTTGATGTCGGAGAGCGAACAATTGTCGTTGTAGGATGAGCTGGCGATGATGGCGAACAAGGTCGTCTGCGCCTTGCTGACACCCAGTTTCTTTGCTAACCTTTCAAGCGGTTGGGCGTTTTCGGCCATGAATTTACTGCTCATTTTGCAGTCTTCCGATGCATTGACAATATTTTCGATGTCAAGCAATGAGGTTGATTTTGCTTTCATGATGCTTTTGTTTTGTTGATTTCATCGGCAAAACAAAAACAAAACTCTGCCATTTTCAGGCAGAGTTGGCGATTAACATTCAAATAATTTTTGGAATACTATTAAACAACCTATCTTATGTTAGGGAAATAGCTAATGCATTAATCAGCATTTTTTATTTCCGCTTCAAGAGGCAATTCATCAATAATTTGTTGGATTATCATCCGTTTCAAGAAGGTACTATGGTCACCTGTAGTATAATACTTTTTACCGCATAATTTACCTACCCCTACTTTCGGATTCCTTAAGTCCTTCTTGCTCTCACTTAACACTTTTACTACAAAACGGTTCTGGTCCTGTAGTGTTTTTATCCCATCCCGATATTCTTCAAGAAAGAGTCTGAAAGTCGCAGTAGGATCTTTACCCTGAATGTCAGGTTTTCCTGCTCTTGAAATTTTAAAAGCCGCGGTTCTGTCATTCGCTTCGTAATGAGGTCTCGTTTCAGGCTTTAAAGCATTCTTTTGATCGTCAAAGTCATTGTCTTTTTTAAGGAAGTCGAAAAAATCGCTTATCTCTGCTTCTACCTCTTCCTCTTTGCCGTCTGCAAGAATGTCAATTGATTTAATGATTTTTTGATTGTCTTTATCACGAATCTGCCACACTTGACCATTGGTCAAAATTCCGTATTTTGCATTGATAAAACGAGGGTCAGTCAAATAGTTTTTTAGTTGTATTTCATTTTTATCGAATGCCTTTTGATTCAGTGGTTTATCTATGGATTTGGCTTCGATAACAAAAACACATTGACCTTCCTTAAACAATGCGAAATCCGCTTTTCGTCTGGTTTTAATGCATTTTATCTCTCTTGATAAGTCGGGTATTTTCCATCCAAGTATTCCTAAGACGGGCTCTATTAGTTCTATCCTAACATTGGTTTCGTTATAACAAAACAGATATGTTTTTGTTTTGCAAAGTTCCCGAATTCTTTCGAGTATTTGGGACAATGAGGTCTGTTCATGAAGAACTTTGTTTTCTAACTCAAAAATATCTTCTCCTTTGCCAAAAGAAATAGTAATCTTATTTCCTGACTTAAAGAAAACATTCGCAATATCACCTATTTTCGCATTGTTATTTCTGTATATGTCAGTCATCCTATCTATTCGGCCAGATTGTGATGAATGCATTTTTAATACAATACCATTAACTACGATTTCCTCAGATGATTTGGGGCACAAGTCGCAGAACGGTTTTTCAATCTTCAGATAGTGATACTTGATTTCACTAGGTGTCAGTCGCTTTGAATACTTTTGTTTTTCCATATCTTTTGCTCTAAAAAACTTACTAGATTGTGATTTGTACAGTCTTATTGTACTCGTTGATTGTGAAAGGGATTTCATCATGTTTTTGCAGCCTTGGATGCTTGTTAAAGAATTCATTAGCAAAGATAAAGTACCTTTCGACTTTACCGGATTTTGTGACATTTAGGTTGCTGTAGTGTGTGCCGTCAGAGCAAATCAAAGTAAACACCCCGAGATTGTCAAACAAAGGCTGAAGCTCTTTTTTGATGAAGAAGAAACGGTAGGATGATTTGCTGTTTTTTGTAATCCTTTCGTAGATTTTCAATGTGTTTGTATTGCTCATAGGATTATGAATTTTAGTGTTCTTTTATTATTCTTGGCAAAAGTACAAATTTCCATCCATCCGAATACAAATCTCAAACTCAAACTCGCTCACATAAACAAGGTCATAGAGGCTGAAATGTCGGTTGTCATAGAGGTTGTGGAAAGGATAAACAAGGTGCATGTCCTTCGACCATTCGTAATCCAATCCCTCGTTCCAATTGTCGTTTTCATCTGCCATACCGAGCCATTCTGCAAGGCTTTTGTGTGTCGTCATGTTTCCGTTCTGGTTCCATCCCAGGCTCCACGAGCAGCCCTCTGTGGAATACATCTGGTCGTAGCCGCCTTGGGTCATCACTTCCCACATCGTTTCCGCTCGCTCGGTTTGGATGGGATGCGCTTTGGGGTAGGTATAACCTAACTTCAGCTTCCCTTCAACTTCAAGGTCACCGATGCCATCATAGAGTTTCATCATACCTTCGAAGATGGCTTTCGTCTTGTTGAAGAGGGCAGTGGCTGCTGCCTTTATCCTGTCGTTGAAATCCGACAGCAGCCTTTTGCTTTCCTCATCGTACTGCATCAGCTCACGCAGTATCATCCACCGATAGTGCAGCGCATTCGTGATGATGCTTTCCTCTTCGGTTTGCTTCCCGTGCTCGTACTCATCCAAGATGATTTCTTCCAGCATCACGATGCGCGGATCTTCAAATGCTTCTTTGGTGTTCATCTTGCGTGTCAGTTAAACCCGTTTGCTGCTGCTTCCAGCATTTTCTTGTTAATCCTCGTGTATCTGTTCACTTGCTTCGTCGTCATGCTGCCCGAAGCATTTTCCAGCTGTTTACCCAATTCCTCTGCTTTTTCCAACAGCTTTGCATATTGCGTCATTGCATCCATATCGCCTGAAGCAATTCTCTTCATACAAGCGATGTATCTGTCAACATAGTTTTCGTATGCATCGAGCACTTTGTCCCAATCGTTTGTGGCTGTTACTTGACCTTTGCCTTCTATGATTTCGCAAGCAGAGGTGATTTTGAAAGTAAGCTTGTCTTTAGCTTTATCTTCGTTGGGGTTAGTGTCCCAACGGATGATACCGATTTCGCCTGGTTGGAGTTTCATAAGGTCGAGTATGTCATTACTGCTGTATGGCCCCAGAAGCCCCGTGGCTGTCGCTGAGCGTTTGTCTACCAAGTTGCCATCCTTGTCAAAGGTCTCCAACCCGAATCCAACTTTACAGTAGGCTCTACCGTCAGTGTAAGTGTCGTTGAATTTTGCCACTGTCATACCTTCATCCCATGGGAAAGGCATGTCAGTACGCTTCAACTCCACATTCCAAAGCGACCACCTTCCTTCTGTGGCAATGATTTCTTTCTCGACCACCTCGAAATATCCGCTCAGGTCACCTGTGATTTCTGTAGTCTGTGGTGACATGGTAGGACGTTTGTTTCCACCGCAACCGAAAAAGATGAAAGTGAGAACAAAAAGAAGACAAGCGATTGCTTTCTTTCTCCTCAACCATAATAGTGGTTTCCGTGGGCAAGTGAGGTGCAAGGCTGTGTTGTCAATATCAAGCGTGTACTTGATAGTGTCTCCCGGTCTCAGTTCATAACGGTCATAAAGCTTGCTCAATCCTAAGACCCGGTTGAATTTGGTTGCACAAAGCTGATGCGTGTGGGTGCGGTCATCAACAATGACGACTTGCTGCGGAACATGTGGGTATTGTGTCCAAAACTTAGGAGGCATAGTAAAAGTTCCATAGTGAATTTCCCATCTGTCCAATGTCTTTTGTTTTCTGTTTCTCTGTTCCATTTCTGTAGTTTTTAATGATTGTTAATATTATTGAAAGCACTGATACATTGCTTGTGTCTCTTTGGCTAAATTTTCCTCAACAAAGCCATCCCAATCGAAAGGCGTGGGCATAACAAATTGGAAGCCCAAGTTGAGGTCAGTCATGTCGCAGAGCGTTTCGTTCTCAATGGGGAGATTGTGGCGTTCATAATATGCGTGTTCTTTGATGAGATTGCTACCCATCGTGGCAAGCAGTTCGTCAGGTTGATGTAGCTCTTCTTTCGGTCTGTACCAAATGCCATGAATCAACCTTTTCTCTTTGTCGTTCACCCAATAGACGGCGATTTCGTTGAAAAGGTTGTCGTCAAAAGTCATTTTTCCGATGCGGGTAACAGCGGTGGAACAACCTGCGTGAAGAAAAACTTGAAGGTCGATACGAGCTTGTTGGTCGGTGGTGTAATTGTCGCCAAGAGCTTCGTACAACACATCGATAAGGCTTTGATAATAGACGAATGCTTCTTGTCGTGCCTTGCTGAGGTCGGCGTCTTCAAAGGTTTTGTCGATACTGCAAAGCTTATTTTTCTTTGCTTCGAGATAGTTCGAATTGTACATTTGTCCTTTCCAGAACAGCCCATGCACGAGGTAATGTGATTTCTTTTTGTCCATAGCGGTGTTGTTTTGATTTTGGCGCAAAACAACACCATAACTCTGCCAAAAACAGGCAAAGTAATTTTTTTTCCGAAGAACCCCCTTTTTCTTGCTTTGATGAAATAGATCTATTTCAAATCATTCTATTTCAAACTAACTTATTTCAAATAAATCTATTTCAAATTGATTGATTTCAAATAAAATGATTATATTTGCAGCGTGTAATAAATGATTTTGCGCTATGGATAGTCCGTTTATTTATGGAAAAATGGCTGAAAATGAGTTCTTTATTGATAGAGAGCAAGAAACGAAACAACTTCTTGGCAATTTCAAAGGATTGGTGAATACAGCGATTATTTCGCCGCGCCGTTGGGGAAAAACCTCACTTGTGAACAAAACCTTGGAAATGCTTGTGAAGGATAAGGACTTTTATGCAGCCCGAATTGATATTTTTAACTGTCGTACTGAGGAACAGTTTTACAAGACATACGTCAATGCTGTGTTGCAGGCCTCGACTTCGAAGTTGGAGGAATGGATCGCGTTGATGAAAAAGCACATTGGCTCTGTGGGGCCAAAAATTTCATTTGGGGAGGGTATTCAATCATACGAGGTGACTTTTGGCCTCGATTTCAAGGAAATGCAATATTCTGAAGATGAAATTCTCGACTTGCCACAGCGCATCGCGGAAGAGAAAGGCAAGAAATTTATTATTTGCATTGATGAGTTCCAAAATGTAGGCAATTATGCCGAATCATTGGCATTCCAGCGTAAGTTGCGGTCTCACTGGCAGTTGCACAATTCAGTGTGCTACTGTCTTTACGGAAGCAAACGCCACATGCTGTTAGACATTTTCGGCAACTATGAAATGCCGTTCTACAAGTTCGGTGACCTCATGTTTCTCGACAAAATTGCCGAGGCAGATTGGATACCCTATATAACTGGGCAGTTCAAGAAGACGGGGAAGGTGATTTCCAATGACTTGGCCGCCGAGATTGTCCGAAAAGTGGACGAGCATCCTTATTATGTGCAACAGCTTTCACATCAAGTGTGGCTGCGCACGGACAAGACTTGTACGGCTGAAATTGTTGAAGTGGCACACGAGAATATCATTGACCAAATGAGACTGCTTTTCAGCAATTTGCTTGATTCTCTGACCTCCAAACAAATCAATTTCCTTCATGCGATAATTGACGGTGTGGAGAATTTCTCTTCCAAAACTGTCCTTGACAAATACGAGTTGGGCACTTCGGCTAATATCAAAAATCTTCGTAAGTCATTGTTGCAAAGAGACTTAATTGATATTTTACCCAATGGAAAGACCGAGATACAAGACCCCATTTTTGCGGCTTGGCTGAAGCAACAAATAGTTGTTTAATCACAAAACCGGCAAAACATTCAAAACCTTTCATGTCTGGTAAGGAAAGCTGCCAATCGGCGGCTTTCCTGCGACTGACCAGTTAGGTAAGTCGTTTATCTGCTTTGTTTTGCAGGTTTTGTCAGTTTTGTGACAATAAAACCTGTTCAATCGCCACCGGGAAATAAGCCTGCTCCAATTGGTGGATTTTTGCCGCCAAGGAGTCGGGCGTTTCGTTTTCGTCCAAACTGACACGAGCTTGCAGGATGATTTCTCCGCTGTCGTACAACTCGTTGACATAGTGCACGGTAATGCCCGATTGGACTTCCTTGGCCGCCACTACAGCTTCGTGCACATGCTCACCATAGAAGCCTTTCCCGCCATATTTTGGTAATAGGGCAGGGTGGATGTTGACAATTCTTTTCGGGAAAGCCTTAACAAGGTTCTCGGGAATCTTCCAAAGGAAACCGGCCAGCACGATGAGGTCGATTTTGAGACTTTGAAGTTCTTGGACAAAAGCCTCGCTGTTGAAGTCCTTTTTGGTAATCATCCGCACAGGGATGTCCAATTTCTTGGCCCGCTCGATGGCGTAGGCCTTGGGATTGTTGCAGACGACGTTCTCGATTTTAACGTCCCAGTCTTCTAAAAAATACTCGGCAATGCGCTGCAGGTTGGTGCCGTTGCCGCTGACGAATATGGATAGTCTTTTCATTTTCTGTATCTAATGGTTACGGTTTCGTTTTTGCCCAAATCAAACCACACCAAATAACCTTCGTCCACTTTCCGGAAATCGACGACCTTGCCTTCCACTACGATGGGTTTGGTGCAAAGCAAGGTCAAGCCTTTGATGGCTTCGCTTGGATTGGAGATTTGTATGGTGTAGCTGTCAAGAATCAAATATTTAAGGTTTTGAAGCTTTTCGTAATAACTGAGGTATTGCTCAATCGTGGTGGGTAGGATTTTTTTCTCCTCACGAAAGTGGGCGAGTTGGCTGAGGGCGAAGTTGAAGCCTGGCATGGCCACAGCGGTGCCGTTCTCGTTGTACTGCCAGAAGGCGCGATGAGGGTTGCTCCAGGCGGGATAGACGTGGGTGATGAACACATTGTGCTGGTCCACAAGTCTTTGCAGTCGAATACTATCAAAATAGAAGTACCATTCGTGATCTTCATTTACCTCCAAAGTCGATGGCGTCGACCACAGCAGGAAATCCTTATCGCCATTGGGCAGGCTTGTAATTTGGCGATTGGGCAGGGCATCGCCGAAACCGTCAAACGGTTGCACGAAGTGGCTGTCGAAGTTGTATTGCTCCATGCGGTTCTCCTCGTAATAGGCGTTCCACAAGTAGCGCACTCCATTTTTCTTCCAAAGGTCGGCGGAATAGTACGGCGAGTCGGGGAGGAGGCCGTCGCAAACCAAGTCCTCGCGGTTCTTGTCGGGACCGTTGTTGTAGCCGTGGTCAATCCACGAAACCGTGCCGAAATTCCGCTTCATAAAACGCATGGCCTTCGGGAACTCACTCGGAATGGTGGTGTAGATTTCGGGCGAGTGTAGACAAATCTCAAAGCCATGTTTCTTAATGGTTTTCAGTAATTTGAAGAATTCCTTGTCCGTCTTGATGGAGGCAACGAGTCCTGGGAAACGGCCTTTGCTGGTCTTTTCGTTGGTCACGTTGTCGGGATTCCAATAGAACACGCTCTTCGTGACGGGGATGCTGAAATAGCAGAAGCCACCGACGGCATCTTCGGGTTTGGTGATGTTTTCATTGCCAAAAAGTACGGCACGATGCGTGCGCAGGTCGGTCCAGTCGGCATGTTCGGTGAAGATGAAGGCCGATTGGTAGCCGTCCCACACGGGCATGATTCGGGGCTGGTCGTCCATGGCAAAGTTGTAAACTTCAAATGTGCCTTTCAGGGTGTCACCTTTATGGATTGTACGATAGGAGATATCCTCAAAGAAATCGGAGGTGTCGGAGCGCATAGGGTAATGCAGCAGTGGATGATCGCGCCAATAATCGATGTTGAAGCAGGCGATTCTGTCTTCTGTGTTGAGTTGCAGCGATGAGATGCCCAGATTGTGGTAAGTGCAGAGGATAAGGCTGTCGTTTTGAATGGAAAAACCTTCTCTGTCAAGATAATAGCTTTTTTGGAAGTTGGTAGTGTCGATGTGTTGGTTTCTGCGATACACGGTGAGCTTTCCCTCTGGCAAGGGCAGGATGAAGCCCAAACGCAACAGCTTTATGTCTTTTTTAAAGGTGGTTTCTGTGGTTACTCCATGTCTGAGTCTTGCCGAATGTGGATCCATGTCATGCACGGCGTAATAGTCATGGAACGTAGTTTCCATCACAGAAAGGTCGTTGAGTGTGTCGCCATTGGCATCGATGTATTCCAATATGGGGATAAGATAGGGTGATAGACTTTTGTGGGGTGTGTAGTGAGATATTGAATCAAGTGTAACGAAAGACAGATAGTTATTTGAATAATCCTCGCGTACAACAAGTTGAGCGTCGTCAAATATCAGTCTTTCTTGGTTTTTGTTCCAAATGTAGACCTTGATTTCGCTGCCTTGGGTGTAGCTGGCAGGGAAATTGAGATCGAGTTGCACTTGCGACCATTCAGCCGTGTCGTTCACATAATCCGCAAGGGGATAGGCGGTCCAATAATGGTTGCGGACTGTATCGTCAATGCTAACGACGATGTCGGCTTGGGTGTTGGCATCAGCCTTGAATCGGAAGTCGAACTTGCAGTTAACGTTCTGATTTGGAAACTCTTTGTATGCATTAATGCCAAAGCCAAAACCGTACTCGTGGAGGGTGTCGCAGAGGCAGACATGGTTTTCTGTCGTTGCGTTGCTGTCGGCCACAATATGAAGGTTGAACCAAGGCGCATTCCATTCTTGGAGGTTTTCAAAGTCGTTGGTATAGGTTTGGGCTTTGGCCGCAAACGAAGCAAGTAAGGCCGCCCAAAACAAAATCATTCTGGTGCAAAACTTCATCGTGCATTATTTTCGGCAAAAATAGCGTTTTGCGATGAATGTAAGTCCGCTTTCGGCAAAAAAATCTTTGTCCCTTTATATATAATAAGGTGTACAAAAAATCGGGTCTCGTTGACAAATGGAATTGGTACATTTTGAATCGAAAAACCTGAATTATCCCATAGAAATCTTGGGCAAAAATCGCCCTTTTGAGAGAAAAAAGCGTGTTCTATATTCAAAAAACTGTGAATTTTGAAAAAATATGAAGTTGTTACAATTTGGTAATCAGTGAAATATAAAAAAGTTTCAAAAAAATGAAAAAAACTGCTTGCCAATTCGGGAAAAGGTTGTACTTTTGCACCCGCTTTCCGAGGGAGAGGGGACGGACGAGAGGCGAACGGAGGGCGAAAGGAAGTTCTTTGAAAGTCTGAGGCCAGCACAAGACCG
>CADCML010000031.1 GCA_902802535.1 uncultured Bacteroidia bacterium | reverse complement strand
ACCTCGATGGTGAAGTTTTTGACAAACGAATCGGACTCGTAAATTTTGATGGGCGCGTAATGTCTGAACAAAAACCTCGTGAAGCCTCTTTCGACTTCGCCATTTGGGAACCCCAATGTGTAGGTGCCAAAATCGGGGTTATAATCCTTAATGGTCAGATAACCACTTTGGTAAAGCAGAGGCAAGGGATTTTGGTCGATGGAGTCAAGACTGCCCAATAGGTCTGCCGTGACTTCCTCGCGGGTCATGTTCTCCAGTTCGTAGTTGTTGCGTTTTAGGGTTTCCACAAGGAAGGTTGGGGTTCCTGTTTCAAACCAATAGTCCTTGAAATCCATTTTTTGGAGAGCGTTCAGCAAACTGAATGGATTGTACATCCCAACGGAATCCTCTCGGAAATGATAGCCGTCATAATTTTCTTTCAGTTTGCGGTAGCAGGTTTCCTTGTCCATGCCTCGTTTCTGGGCCATCTTTCCCACATCGTCATCAAAATTGTTGCGGATTTCTTGTTCTGTGATGCCGCAAATGTCAACAAAACGCTCGTCCAACGAAATATCATTCAAATTGTTTAAGTCGCTGAAAACGCTGACTTTGGAGAATTTCGTCACTCCGGTAAAGAAAGCCATTTGAATATAACTGTCCATTGTTTTGGCAACTCCGTAAAAGGATTTCAACAAGGAACGATAATTGTTTTGAAGGTCTTCGTTGCCAATGGCTTGCAAGAGCGGCTTGTCGTATTCATCGACCAAAATGACCACTTTTTGCCCCGTTTTTTCGTATGCGCAGCGAATAATAGCTTTAAATCGCTCCGATAAAGAAAGGCCATTTGGCTCGATGTCATAATTTTTTTCAAAGTAACGCAAATGCCCGTCTATAATTGAAACTAAGCCCTCTGGATTCGTATATAGACCAGTATTGAAGTCCAAATGAAACACAGGATAAACCTTCCAATCCTTCTCCAACCGCTCCAATGCCAAGCCTTTGAAAAGCTCCTTTTTCCCTTGATAATAGGCTTCGATGGTGGAAAGGAACAAACTCTTTCCGAAACGGCGCGGACGGCTGAGGAAATAGTATTTCCCACTTTGTGCCAATTCATAAACAAAGGCTGTCTTGTCCACATAAATATAGCCGTCTTCGCGAAGCCCTTGGAAATTCTGTAAGCCGATAGGATATTTAGTCATAGCGTTCTATAGTTGGAATCCGACTGCAAAAATAATGATTTGGATACAAATGCAAGTATTTTGGAAGCAAATCTGCCACAAATCTTGCACAAATGATGGTTTGCGGAATTTGCATTTTTCGTTGTAAACACGAATTTCCATGAATTAGCCATGAAATCGAAGATTAGACGAAGTCAATTTCCAAAAACAATTCCTGGAAAATTCGTGATTCATTTATGGTCATTCGTGTTTAAAAACAAGATTACGAAAGATTTGTTGCTTTCTTTTCAAAAGCAATTGTTTTTCTTCTTATTTTTGCCCCCGACAAACAAAACATAAGTCTAACCAAACAATTATCGAATGAACAAAGCGCATTGGGCGCAACCAACTGAAATAGAAATTTAAAAAATAGCAATTGTGCTGTTCTTGACACTCATTTACCACTGTGTCCCTTCGGGGACACTTCACAAGAACAAGTTGACAAATGCCGTGTTGCACGGCGTGGAATAACTTGTTAGTGAAGTGGGCGTGGTAACCCGAGTGTCAGACAAGAAAATGATTCCACGCTATTTTTGTCAATAGAAAACATAAAATAAGTATAACTAAAAAAATAACACTATGAAAAAGAGAATTTTACAAATGAAATGGACGAAAAGAATCGTCTTGATTGCCCTGCTGCTTGGTGTGGCGGGATTGGGGAAAATGTATGCGCAAGAGTTCATCGTGGATGGCTTGAAGTATTCTGTTAATGACGATGGGATTTCCGTGTCAGTTACTGGACCAAACTTTTCGGGCGAAGGCTTTGAAAATGAAATCCCTTCAGATTGGGCAACAATTGATGCTGATGGAGATGGCTATGGCTGGGAACTCGCTTCATGGGCAAATCATACTGGCAATTATAGTATGGCCTCGGCTTCATATATTGATGAGGTTGGTGCTGTTACTCCTGACAATTATCTTGTATCAGGACAAATCAGTTTTGCTGCAAATATAGGCATTCGTTTTTATGCTTGTGCTAATGATGCAAATTATGCTGCTGAGCATTTTGGAGTGGCTGTCTCAACAGGAAGCCAAATAGATGTCACAAACTTCACTACCATTACTGAATGGACTATGAGCGCAAAGAGCAATAATATGCCCAAGGGTAACAGAGGATTACGTGATCAATGCTCATGGTATGAATACACGGTTGATTTGAGTAGTTATGCTGGTCAAATAGGTTATGTTGCCATTCGGCATTTTAATTGTACAGATCAATGGTATTTGAATGTTGATGATGTTTATATTGGAGAAGAATATAATACTTCCCTAAACATTCCTGAAAATGTGTTTTACGAAGGTACGTCTTATGCTGTGACTTCAATAGGAGACAATGCTTTCAAAAATTGTAGCTTTTTCACGGGCGATCTTATCTTGCCGAATTCCATGACCTCAATAGGTGAAAATGCTTTCTTTGGTTGCACTGGTTTTACCGGGAGTCTTAACATCCCCAATTCCGTGACCTCGATAGGCGTTAGAGCTTTTTTTGATTGCAACGGATTGACCTCGATAAATATTCCTAATACTATCAATTCAATTGAAGAACGTGCTTTTGAGGGAACAGGTTGGTATGCAACTCAACCTGACGGAATACTGTATTTAGGCAATTGGTGTTTAGGTAATAAAGGTGAGGAGCCAACAGGCGCTTTAAGTTTTAATGGAACGACGAGAGGTATTGCTGGTGGTGCTTTCTCAGGTTGCAGCGGTCTCACGGGTTCGTTGGTTATTCCGAATTCTGTGGTTTATATTGGAAGCCTAGCTTTCTATGGTTGCAGCGGCTTTACGGGCGACTTGATTATCCCCAATTCTGTGACCAAAATACAAAATGGTGCTTTCTTAGGTTGCAGTGGACTGACCTCTTTGACCATTAGCAACTCTGTGACCGCCATAGGCGATGGCGCTTTCTCCCATTGCAGCAGTTTTTCGGGTGGTTTGACTATCCCCAATTCAGTAACTTCGATTGGAAGTGGCGCTTTTTCTTATTGCACTGGTTTTACTGGTGGTCTAAACATTGGCAATTCTGTTACTTCAATAGGTAGTTGGGCTTTCCAAGATTGCAATGGTTTTTATTCCATCACAAATTTCGCTGAAACGCCTCCCATATTGGGAGAAGGCAGTTTTGCAGGATGGAACCTAAATACACCTGTATTTGTCCCATGTGGTTTTGAGGAAGTATATTCATTATTATCTTGGGGTGCCTTCAGAAATTATTATGAAATGTGTGGAGGTACGGTTACCGTGGTTGCTAATCCGATAGAGGGTGGAATGGTAACAGGAGGAGGGACATTTGAGACTGGTCAAATATGCACAGTGATGGCAACTGAATATGAGGGCTACTCTTTCTCTTATTGGGAATTAAATGGAAAAAAGATTTCTTCCGATGCAGAATATTCATTTTATGTGGCAGGTGATATGACTTTGGTTGCGCACTTTCTGTCAGAAGAAAACATAGTATTTGCTGACGCTATTGTGAAAGATATCTGTGTTTCCCATTGGGATACAAACGGTGACGGTGAGTTAAGTTATGTGGAGGCTGCATTGGTAACAGATTTGAATAATTACTTTATAGGCAACACGGAGATTACTTCGTTTGAGGAACTTCAATACTTTATCGGATTGGCTTCAATAAGTGGTAATGCTTTCTATAATTGTAGTGGTCTCACGGGTAACTTGATTATTCCCAGTTTCGTGACTACAATAGGAGATTATGCATTCTATGGTTGTAGCGGTTTCACGGGCGACTTAACCATCCCCAATTCTGTGATTACAATAGGATATCATGCATTCCATGGTTGCAACGGATTCACGGGTACTCTGACCATCGGCAATTCCGTGACCACAATAGGTCCTTCTGCTTTCGAGGGTTGCAATGGCTTCACTGGTTCGCTGACCATTCCGAATTCCGTGACTAGGATATATCCATCTGCTTTTTTCGGTTGCAGCGGTTTCACTGGCAATTTATTGATTCCGAATTCGGTGACATTTATTGGCGAAGAGGCTTTTTATGGTTGTAACGGTTTTACAGGCAATTTGACCATCCCCAATTCCGTGACCACGATAGGTACCCAAGTTTTTTCTGGTTGCAACGGATTTACGGGTGATTTGATTATCCCTAATTCCGTGACCTCGATAGGCAATTATGCTTTCAGTGGTTGCAGCGGCTTTTCAGGTAGTTTAATTATCCCCAATTCAGTGACTTCAATAGGCGATCAGGCTTTTGTAGGTTGCAACGGTTTCACTGGCAGCCTGACCATCGGCAATTCCGTGACCACCATAGGCCAGAAGGCTTTCCAAAACTGCAATGGCTTTTCTTCTGTCATTATTTTTGCAGAAACACCTCCTTCATTAGGTTGGCTGGCTTTCTATCCTTGGAGTTCAAATAATCCTGCTTTTGTCCCGTGTGGCTTTGAGGAGGCGTATGCGTCCCAATCATGGGGAGAATTCAGCGATTACATTGGATTATGTGGAGGATATGTTGACGTGGTTGCCAATCCAGATGAAGGAGGGACGATAATAGGAGGTGGGATAATTGAGGCTGGTGAAACTTGTACACTGACTGCTGTCGCTAATGAAGGTTATGCTTTTGTTAAATGGACCCAAAACGGTACAACGGTTTCCTCTAATTCCGAATATACTTTCTATGTGCCAAATGATATGACTTTGGTTGCACACTTTTTGTCAGATGAAATTATTGTCTTTGCCGATGCCAACGTAAAAGCCATCTGTGTCGCCAACTGGGATACTAATGGTGATGTCGAATTGAGCTATGCTGAAGCTGCAGTCGTGACGAATTTAGAAAACTATTTCCGAAATAATACTCAAATCACTTCGTTTAACGAGTTGCAATATTTTATCGGATTGTCCTCAATAAATGAGTATGCCTTTCAGAATTGCAGTGGACTTACATCCATTTTATTGCCTAATTCCGTGACCACGATAGGCAATTCTGCTTTCTATAATTGCAGCGGCTTGACGGGAAGTCTGACCATCCCAAATTCCGTGACCTCGATAGGCATTGAAACTTTCTATGGTTGCAGCGGATTTACTGGCAGTCTGACCATCCCGAATTCCGTGACCTCAATAGGCGGTTATGCTTTCTTTGGTTGCAACGGCTTTACAGGCAGCCTGACCATCCCCAATTCCGTGACCTCAATAGGCGGTTATGCTTTCTTTGGTTGTGGCTTCAATGGGTTGGATATTAATATGGTAAACATCCCTAGTGATTTTATAATCAACGTCGGAGGGTCTTATGCAGGCTTATTGACCATCGGTAATTCCGTGACCACGATAGGATATCGGGCTTTTTCTAATTGCAGCGGTTTTACTGGCAGCCTTACCATCCCCAATTCCGTGACCACGATAGGTAATGATGCTTTTAATAATTGCAGCGGTTTCACAGGCAGCTTGGTCATAGGCAATTCCGTAATCACGATAGGCTATTATGCTTTCTATGGTTGCAGTGGTTTCACAGGCAGCCTGACCATCCCCAATTCCGTGACCACGATAGGCAGTTTTGCTTTCCGGGATTGCAGCGGCTTCACGGGCAGCCTGACCATCGGCAATTCCGTGACCACGATAGGCAGTTATGCTTTCTTTAATTGCAGCGGCTTGACGGGCAGCCTGACCATCGGCAATTCCGTGACCACGATAGGCGGTTCTGCTTTCTATTATTGCAGCGGCTTGACGGGCAGCCTGACCATCGGCAATTCCGTGACCACGATAGGCAGTTATGCTTTCCATAGTTGCTGTAATTTCGATTCCATTGTGGTTGAATCAGGCAACACCGTATACGATTCGAGAGAGAGTAGTAATGCCCTTATCAAGACAAGCACAAATGAATTGATACTGGGTTGCAAAAACTCTATTATCCCCAATTCCGTGACCACGATAGGCAATGGTGCTTTCTATAATTGCAGCGGCTTGACGGGCAGCCTGACCATCGGCAATTCCGTGACCACGATAGGCGAAGATGCTTTCTATAATTGCAGCGGCTTGACGGGCAGCCTGACCATTCCCAATTCCGTGACCACGATAGGCAATTCGGCTTTCGGGAGTTGCAGCGGTTTCACAGGCAGCCTGACCATTCCCACTTTTTATGGCTGCAGCGGTTTCACGGGCAGCCTGACCATTGGCAATTCCGTGACCACGATAAGCTATAGGGCTTTTTATGGTTGCAGTGGCTTCACGGAAGTGCATTACGATGCCACAAATTGTGCAGATGTATCCGATAGTGCTCAGAGTTTTTATGGTTGTGGTGGAACACTTACCATTGGAGACAACGTAGAAAGAATTCCTGCTTGTATGTTTTATAATTGTAGCGGCTTCACAGGCAGCCTGACCATCCCCAATTCCGTGACAGAGATAGGCGATTATGCTTTCTATGGTTGCAGCGGTTTCACGGGCAGCCTGACCATTGGCTTTTTATGGCTGCAGCGGTTTCACGGGCAGCCTGACCATTGGCAATTCCGTGACCACGATAAGCTATAGGGCTTTTTATGGTTGCAGTGGCTTCACGGGCGACCTTACCATCCCCAATTCCGTGACCACGATAGGCTATTATGCTTTCTTTGGTTGCAGGGGATTCACGGGCAGCCTGACCATCGGCAATTCTGTGACCGAGATAGGCCATGGTGCTTTCCGTGATTGTAGCGGTTTCACAGATAGCCTGACCATCGGCAATTCCGTGACCACGATAGGCGTGAGTGCTTTCTCTGGTTGCAACGGTTTCACTGGCAGTCTGATCATCCCCAATTCCGTGACCGCGATAGGCAATTCGGCTTTCTATAATTGCAGCGGCTTGACGGGTAGCCTGACCATCCCCAATTCCGTGACCGAGATAGGCGGTGAGGTTTTCTATAATTGCAGCGGTTTCACGGGCAGCCTGACCATCCCCAATTCCGTGACTATGATAGGTTCTGTGGCTTTTTATAATTGCAGCGGCTTGAATGAAATAATGGTGTTTGGAGTAACACCACCGTCTTTGGGTTATTACAATACTTTTTACGATACTAACAATTGTCCAATTTATGTTCTTTACGAATCCTTGAATGATTACAAAACCGCCACAAATTGGAGCGATTACGAAGACAGAATCTTCCCCATGACATATACCACAGTTGCGGGCTATGGCGAAGGCGAAGGCAACTACCGTTTCATCGCTTCGCCATTAGTGGAAAACACAGACCCAACAGCGGTGGATAACATGATAACCGAAACGCCATACGACCTTTATCGTTTTGACCAAAGTGAAGATGCGGAATGGATAAACTACAAAGCCAATATGGAAGATTTTGTATTGGAAAACGGCCAAGGTTATCTCTATGCCAATGCGGAGGATGTGAATCTCATTTTCAAAGGCGCGTTCAATGAGGATGATACCAAGGAAGTGGGCCTTGCTTACGATGCAACTACCACTTTTGCAGGTTGGAACTTGGTGGGCAATCCGTTCCCGGTCAATGCCTACGCCAATAAGAGTTACTATACGATGAATGTGGAAGGCACAGCCATCGAGCCTAATATGGTTTCGTCTGCCACGGCTATTCCTGCTTGTACGGGTGTCATGGTAATGGCCGAGACTGAAGGCGAGACGGTTGTTTTCAGCACGGAAGCACCTGAAGCAGCTACTAACCAAGGCTGTTTGCAAATCGCCGTGGCGCAAGCCAACACACGCGGCAACTCCATCCAGGACAAGGCCATCGTGAGTTTCAACGCGGGTGATAGGTTGGAGAAATTCGTCTTCAACAAGGAAAATGCAGTCATCAGTATTCCGCAAGGCGGCAAGGAGCTTGCCATTGCCTGCTCGAACAAACAAGGTGAGATGCCGCTCAACTTCAAGGCTTCCAAGAACGGAGAATATACCCTTACCATCCATCCCGAAGCAGTGGAATTGGAATATTTGCACCTTATTGATAATCTTACGGGCGCGGATGTGGATCTGCTGCAAACGCCTGCATATAGTTTCACGGCCAAAACGACTGACTACACTTCGCGTTTCCGCTTGGTGTTTTTTGCCAATGATGCTTCTTCAGACCCAGCGTCCGATGCGCCTTTTGCTTTCATCAGCAATGGAAGCATTGTCATCATAGGTGCCGAGGCTGATGCAGTGTTGCAAATTGTGGATATGCAGGGGCGCATTATTGTTTGTTGCGACGCGGCGCACCACGTCTCTATCGATGGAATGACCTCAGGCGTGTATGTCTTGCGGTTGATTGAAGGGGAAAGTATTAGGACGCAAAAGATTGTCATTGAATGATATATGACAAGCTTTGCGTCACTGCGAGGCACGAAGCAGTCCAGATGACAAAATTAATGTCTGGATTGCTTCGTTTCGTTCGCAATGACGCAAAGCGAACAAAATAATTCACTGAAACATTAGCAATTATGAAAATTATTCCTACCTTTGCCGCTCCAAAACAAAGGAGTAAAGAAATGAATAAACGCTTGATTGTTATTGCTTTATGTGGAATGATGGGACTGTTTTTCGCTTCGTGTTCCCGTCCTTCCGTTGTAGGAACTTGGGTTGAACCCGCCGCTGAGGGCAGCCTTCTTGGTGAAGTCGGCTTCACCATGCTCGAGAATGGTGAGATGGTTTCCATCAATACGGGCTTCCGTGAGTACAAGTCATGGGAAAAGGCTGGAAAACAATTGATTATCAAAGGTATGATCAATGGTTCCGACCCTCATGAGTTTGCCGACACCTTGGACATCATCTCCGTTGACGACAAGAATCTTGTATTGGGTCAGAATGGCTATTCGGTGACCTACCAAAGGAAATGATAGGCCGACACCCAATCTTTGAATTTTAAATTTTGAATCTTTAAATAACTAATAATGAAGAAATTAGCAGTCATCGCTTTCGGAGGAAATGCCCTTTTGAGAAGCGGTCAGAAAGGAACATGCCAGGAACAGATGCAGAACGTGGCCGACACTTGCCAGTCGCTGCTGCCCTTCCTGAAACAGGGTTATAATTTGGTCATCGGTCACGGCAACGGCCCCCAAGTGGGCAATGTGTTGCTTCAGAACGAGGCTGGCTCACAGATGTTTGGACTTCCGGCTATGCCGATGGACGTTTGCGGTGCCGAAACCCAAGGCCAGATCGGTTACATGATTGAAATGGGTCTGGAAAAGGTAATGGTGAAGGAAAACATCGATCGCAATGTGGTTACTTTCGTGACCCAAGTGCTGGTCGACAAGGACGACCCGATGTTCAAGAATCCCACCAAGCCCGTTGGACCCTATTACACCAAGGAAGAGGCCGAAGCCTACGCCGCTGAAACCGGTGCGGTCTACAAGGAAGACCCCAAAGGCAAGGGCTGGCGAAAAGTGGTTGCTTCTCCAAAACCCATTGACATCCAAAATGTTGAACTGGTGAAACGTTTGGCCAATGAGGGCAATATCGTCATCACCGTGGGTGGTGGCGGTATCCCGGTCATCAAGAAAGACGGCGTGCATGTGGGCGTTGAGGCGGTTATCGACAAGGACCTTGCTTCGGCCATGACGGCCATCAAGATTGGTGCCGATGAGTTCTATATCCTCACCGATGTGCCGAAGGTTTACATTAATTTCCGCAAGGAGAACGAGAAGGCTTTGGATACCATCACCGTGGCCGAGGCCAAGCAGTATCTTGCTGAAGGTCATTTCACTGAGGGCAGCATGGCACCCAAGATTCGTGCCGCTGTGCTCTTCGTTGAAGCCACTGGACACGAGGCCATCATCACCGAAGCCACCAAGCTCGGCGACCCGACTTGCGGCACGCGAATCGTGGCCTAATCCCAATAAGCCACGCTCCAAGCGTAGTGTTTCTCCTTATTGATGTGCGTTTCGAGACGGTAGCCTATACCGTCGAGCGTTTGATACAAGTCCGTGCTGATGCCTGTGCCGCGCAGTTTCAGCACGGCTTCTTTTTTCGTCCAAAAGGCAATGAAGGTTTCCAACGGGTCGGGAGCGGATTCGATGAGGGCTATTTCGTTGTCGTTCATTGTTTTGCGAATCAAGGCATCGTCAATGTTGCGATAACACTCGATGTCGATGCCAATGGGCGCATTGTCGACAGCCACAGCTATGCCGTTTTTGCAATGGCTGAGGTTGAAGTGAACATCGGGATGGTGCTTCAGGAAAGGCTTGCCATGCTCGTTGAAACTGCACTCCAAATCGTTGATGCCCAATGGCTTCAGTAGCTCTTGCAGCATCAACCACGACTTGAGGCAGCTGTATTGCCCGAACAGGTGCTTATAGCGCAAGGCTTCATTGCGGCGTCGTTCGTCCACCAAAGGAAGCATTCTTTTGACTTCGTCGTCGGTGACCAGGCTCATATCGTCGAAAATGGATACCATGAGGAGAATTTTGCCGCAAAAATACGCAATATTGGAAATATTGGCGATAAAAATGATTTCATTGATAAAATCTTCCCTTTTGTTCATAAAATTGCGCATCGTTTGGATAAAAAATAGTTTTGATTGAATTTTGTTTTATCTTCGCACCGTTTTTTCAGTGGATATGGAAAGCAAAAAAATCAACGGAAAAACCGTTCAGGCCTATCCTGACATACCTTCCCGCACTTTCGACCTGCTGCCGAGGTTTGTTGAAAAGTATGGCAAAAAGAAAGTGATGTTCGCCAGCAAGGTGGAGGGTGAATGGAAGAAATACATCAGCCGCGACTTTTTGAAAATGACGGATACCATCAGCCAAGGTTTGATAGGTCTTGGTGTGAGCAAAGGCGACCGTATTGCATTGATTTCCAACAATTGTCCACAGTGGAACATGGTGGATTTTGCCGTCCAGCAGATTGGAGCCATCTTGGTGCCAATTTATCCGACGGCGCGCCAGAGCGACTACGAGCACATTCTCAACCATGCCGAACCCAAGGTGGTGTTTGTTGAAGGCTCTCTGCTCCATAAAAAGGCGAAAACCGTGCTTGACAAGATGCCCGTGCGTCCTAAAGAGTTCGTTTTCAATCCTGTGGAAGGTATGATGACCTTGCGTGGGATGATGGTTTCCGTCAAAATCGACAAGAAGAGTCAGGCTGCCTTGCAAGCCCATAAGGATTCCGTTGCTCCTGAAGACGTGGCCACTATCATCTATACGTCCGGCACATTGGGCACACCGAAAGGTGTGATGCTGACGCATTACAACCTGATGAGCTGTGTGGCGCATTATGGGCCGCATTATCCTGTGCCGAGCTCACATAAGGTGGTGAGTTTTTTGCCTTTGTCGCATATTTACGAGCGTTCGGTGCTCTATACGCACTTGTATCTTGGAAACACGACCTATTATGTGGAGAACTTTGGCACCATCATGCGCGATATCGCCGACGTGAAGCCTGAACATTTCACTACGGTGCCCCGTGTCATCGAGAAGGTGTATAACGGATTCATGCGCAAGGGCGACAAGCTGAAGGGCGCAAAGAAGCGTATCTTCCAGTGGGCTTTCAAGCTGGCCGAACGTTATGACGAGACGGGAAAGAAAAACAATCGTGCCTATCGTTTCAAGTTGTATTGGGCCAATAGGTTGGTTTTCAAGGATGTGCGTAAGGCTTTCGGCGGTCATTTGGAGTTCATTATTTCCGGTGGCGCCAGTCTGCAACCGCGTTTGGTGCGTCTTTTTGCCGCCATGGAGATTCCGATTATTGAGGGTTATGGCCTGACGGAAACCTCGCCGGTGATTTGCACCAACAGCATTGCTTTGGGCATCATCAAGGCGGGAACGGTGGGTGTGCCATGCGGAAGTGTGACGTTCAAGATTGATCCCGAAACGGGAGAAATCCTCGTGAAGGGCTCGCCCGTGATGAAGGGCTACTACAAGGACGAGGAGCAGACCAAAATCGCCATCGACGAGGAAGGCTATTTCCATACGGGCGACATTGGCGAGTTTGACGCTGACGGCTTGCTGAAAATCACGGGGCGCATGAAGGAAATCTTCAAGGACTCGATGGGTAAGTATATTTCTCCGGCTTTGATTGAGAATCGTTTTGCCGAATCGGCGTTTATCAACAGCATCATGGTGGTGGGCGAGAACCAGAAATTTGCCGCAGCCCTCATCGTGCCTAATTTCGAGCATTTGAAGACCTGGTGCGAGGAAAACCATATTCCTTATACCAACAATACGGAAATGATTAAGACCAAGGCGGTTAACGACTGTTTCCGCAAGGAGGTCGACAGCTACAACAAGTTCTTCGGCGACTACGAAAAGATTAAGCGTTTTGAGCTACTCGACCACGAGTGGACCATCGACGACGGCGAAATGACTCCCAGCCTGAAAATCCGCCGCAAAGCCATCGCCGAGCGCTACAAGGACTTGATTGACGGGATGTTTGCAGAGTAAGTTTAATCCCATTTGCACTTCTTGAAAAGCACTTTTGTTATAAAATTGCACTTCTCGAAGTGCAATTTTTGATGATTTTTTCACTTTGTGGAGTGCAATGTTGGAAATTATTCCTATTTTTGCCAAAAATTCAGCTATGGAAACCCTGTTTGATTCGTTTCGTATTGCACTTGAACTGACTCCAAAGAAATATGTCAGGTCGTTTCACGACAAAATCAATTGGAACAACCGCCTTATTGGACTTTTGGGACAAAAGGGCGTTGGCAAATCGACCTTGTTGTTGCAGCATATCCGACAGTTTGACAATATGGAGGAAACGCTTTATGTTCAGGCTGATGACTTTTATTTTTCGGGTCACGGCTTGTATGAGTTGGCATACGATTTCTTCAAACGCGGCGGCAAACGGCTCTACATTGATGAAATCCACAAGTACAAAGGTTGGTCGACGGAAATCAAGATGATTTATGACAAGTTGCCGCTGCTGTCGGTGGTCTATTCTGGTAGTTCGCTTTTGGCTTTGAGGAAGGGCGGTTCTGCCGACTTGAGTCGAAGGGCCATAGAATACACCATGCCCGGGCTTTCCTTTAGGGAATACCTCAATATTGTCAACGGATGGAGCCTCAAAACAGCTACGATCGAAGAGATTTTGAAAGGCCATGTTGATTTCCCATACGGTGAGCATAGGCCGTTGAAATACTATGAGGATTACCGCAAGAAAGGCGTTTATCCATTTTTCGCAGAGGATGATTTTCTGTTGCGTTTGAGGCATGCTGTCAATGAGACCGTCGAGCACGACATCCCGAATTATGCGGAAATCCCTGTCGCCTCGGCTGGAAAGTTGAAAAAACTCATGTATGTGTTGGCCAATAGTGTGCCGTTCAAGCCCAACTATTCAAAACTGGCTCGTGATCTTGAAATTGGGCGCAACCAGCTCCCGGACTATATTGAATACCTGACCTCGTCGCAGTTGTTCAACACATTGCCCGAAAAAGGCACAGGTGATGCCTTGCTGCAAAAGGTGGAAAAACTCTACCTGAACAACAGCAACATCACATTTGCCGTTTCCGACACCAAACCCACAGAAGGCACCATGCGCGAGACCTTGTTTCTCATGTGGATGCAGGAGGCATACAAAGTGACATCATCGAAAATCTCCGATTTTGAAATCGACGGCATCACTTTCGAGGTGGGTGGAAAAAACAAGACCGGCAAACAGGTGAAAAGCGCCGAAACTGCCTATTTGGTGAAAGACAACATTGAATATGCCTTTGGCAACTCTGTTCCTATTTGGATGTTTGGGTTTGTGTATTGAAACCTTAGAAACTCATCACCATCCCCCTCAAAACCTCATTCATCAGCCCCACATTATCCGAATGGTTTGTCTTAGGTCGAAAACTCGCGGTGGTTTGTTCGAAATGCTCAAAGAGTATTGAGGCCGTCAGCCTCTCGGAGGCGATAAAGGAAGGCATCAAATAACAAATTTGCCATTTTCCGATTAGTTTCATAATTTTGCACCCCAAATTTCTACCTTATGGAATCTATACCCGAACTATTCTCCGACCTTGCCCTGATTCTCGTCACGGCGGGCGTTACTACCGTGCTTTTCAAATGGTTGAAACAGCCTTTGGTGTTGGGCTACATCATCGCGGGCCTGCTCATCGGGCCTTATTTTCCTTGGTTTCCTATTGTCCGCGACCACGAGAGTGTGGAGATATGGAGCGAAATCGGCATGGTGTTCCTGCTGTTCGCCATCGGACTGGAGTTCAGTTTCAAGAAATTGAAGAAACAAGCTGGCACTGTGGGCATTACCGCCCTTACAGAACTGGTTTCCATGTGCTTTATTGGCTATATGTTGGGCTATGCTATGGGTTGGTCGCAGATGGATAGCATTTTCTTGGGCGCCATGCTCTCTATGTCGTCTACGACCATCATTGCAAAGGCCTTCGAGGATTTGAAGATGAAAGGGGAGAAGTTCACGGGCAGTGTCATCGGCGTTTTGGTGGTTGAGGACTTGGCCGCCATCCTTATGATGGTCATCCTTTCCACCATGTCGGTGAGTGCGGCATTGGATGGCAAGGAGTTGATGATGAGCGTGTTGAAACTCGTTTTCTTCCTGTTGGTCTGGTATGTGGGCGGCGTGTTTCTCATCCCCACCATCCTGAAGTGGGCACGCAAGTTCATGTCGGAGGAAACGCTGACGGTGTTCTCCGTGGGCTTGTGCTTCTTCATGGTTTGGTTGGCCAACAAAGCCGGTTTCTCGTCGGCCTTGGGTGCCTTCATCATGGGTTCCATTCTGGCCGAAACGCTTGAGGCAGAGATGATTCACAAACTCACCACACCCATCAAGAACCTGTTCGGCGCGGTGTTTTTCGTTTCGGTCGGTATGATGGTCAATCCGCAGGTTTTGGTCGATTATTGGTGGCAGATTCTGGTCATCACCGTTGTGGTGGTAGTGCTGAAATCGGTGAGTTCGGGCGTGGGCATGTTGCTCGCGGGCAACAATCTCCGCAATTCAGTGCGGGCTGGCATGTGTTTCGGGCAAATCGGTGAGTTCTCATTCATCATCGCCACGGTGGGAATGAGTTTCGGCGTCATCGACGATTTCCTGTATCCCATCATCGTTTCGGTGTCCATCATCACCACTTTCCTCACACCTTATATGATTAAGGCCGGCGAGCCGATGTTCCATTGGATTGAACGGAAAGTGCCTGAGAGTTGGACGAATTTCTTCGCGAACAAGGAAAAAAGCATCAAGGAAAAGAGCGGCAACACCGTTACGATGCGCACTTTTGTCATGAACCAACTCAAAACCGCCATACTTTACGCGGCCATTCTCCTTGCCCTGACTTTGGTTTTCTTCTCTGTTTACACCCCGATAGAAAACCATCAGATTCGTCCTTACTTGGATATTATTGCGTTGGCAATCAGTTTGTTGATTACTTCGCCTTTCCTTTGGGCATTGGGCTTCAAGCACGATATGGACGCCGAGACCGAGAAGATGGTCATGAAGAACAAGGCCAACCGCCGGATGGTGTGGATTTTGTATGCCTTGCGTTTCGTCGTCACATGGTTCATCACCTCCTATATCTTCAGGCATTTCCTCGACGACGACTTTTGGAGGACCATCAACGTGCAAATGGACGATGTCATCATGGCTATTGTTGCTTCGTTGGCTTTCCTGTTGTTGCTCAGGGGATTAAGCCCAGCAATGAGATGGTATGAACGCATTGAGAGGCGTTTCCTCGAAAACATGAACAAGCGCGAGTCGATGAACTCGTTCATAGTTCCGGAGGTGCTTCAAGAGAATTTCGCTTTGGCAAAAATGCCTATGAGTCCCAAGAGCCACTATGCGGGCCTTCGTATCCGCGATTGCGATTTCCGCAACAGCTATAACGCAAGCGTGGTGAGTGTTGACCGCGCCGACGAGATCATCGACCTGCCAAAGAAGGATTTGGTGCTGTTTCCTTCGGACGAAATCACCTTCATCGGCACCGAGGAGCAATTGGCCCGACTGAAACCAATAGTGGAGGTGGAGGACGATGTGCTCATCAAGGAACGGCCTCACAGCAACGTTGATATTCACAAGATTGTGTTGGACGAAGGCAACCCCCTCGTTGGCATTACCCTGCGCGAATCGGATCTCCGCAATGCTTACAACGCCATGGTGATTGCCATTGAGCGCGACGACAACTTCATGCTGAACCCCGATGCCTCGACCCTTTTCTACAAAGGCGACACGATTTGGTATGTGGCTTCCGAGGAGAAGGCGCGGGAGTTGGTCAGATGCATGACGGTCAAACAATAAATCGCAAAAGCCTTTGGTTTTATTGGTTTAGTTTGTAATTTTGCACACCAATAAACAACCCACATTTTATGGAAAACCTACCTGCATTATTCTCCGACCTTGCCCTGATTTTAGTCACCGCGGGCATTACCACCGTCATTTTCAAATGGTTGAAACAGCCTGTCGTGTTGGGCTACATCATCGCGGGCTTCCTCATTGGGCCGAATTTTGAATGGTTTCCTGTCATTCAAGACCACACGAGCGTGGAGACTTGGAGTGAAATCGGCATGGTGTTCATGCTGTTTGGCATCGGCTTGGAGTTCAGTTTCAAGAAGTTGAAGAAAGTGGGCGGTACGGTTGGCATCACTGCGCTCACCGAATTGGTGACGATGTGCGTGGTCGGATTTTTGCTCGGCAAGGCTTTGGGCTGGTCGCAGATGGAATGCATTTTCCTCGGTGCCATGCTTTCGATTTCGTCCACAACAATTATTGCTAAAGCCTTCGACGACATGAAGTTGCACCGCGAGAAGTTCAGTGGCAACGTCATCGGCGAGTTGGTGGTGGAAGACCTTGAGGCCGTCTTGCTGATGGTGATTCTCTCGACCTTGGCCGTCAGCAAGAGTTTCGATGGTATGCAATTGGTTTCCAGTATGTTGAAATTAGGATTCTTCCTATTGGTTTGGTTCGTGGGCGGCATTTTCTTGGTACCGACTGTGTTGCGTTGGGCCAGAAAATTCATGTCGGAGGAAACGTTGACAGTGTTTTCCGTAGGATTGTGCTTTATGATGGTCGTGCTGGCCAATTTGGCGGGTTTTTCGTCGGCGTTGGGTGCCTTTATCATGGGTTCAATTTTGGCTGAAACACTTGAGGCTGAGATGATTCACAAGGTCACTACACCGATTAAGAACCTGTTTGGCGCGGTGTTTTTCGTTTCCGTGGGTATGATGGTCGACCCGCAGATTCTGGTCAATTATTGGTGGCAAATCCTCATTGTGACCTTGGTGCTGCTCATTTTCAAGCCATTGAGCAACGTGATTGGCCGCTTGATAGCGGGTTTGGGCTTGAAACAGGCCATGCAAGGTGGTTTCTGCTTTAGCCAAATCGGTGAATTTTCGTTCATTATCGCCACTTTGGGCCTCAATTATGGTGTCATCGACGAGTTTTTGTACCCCATCATCGTTTCGGTGTCTATCATCACCACTTTCATCACGCCTTACGCCATCAAGTCGGCCATTCCAAGTTACAACTGGGTGACGAAACATTTCCCTGAAGGTTGGCTTAACCGATTGGAAAACAACGACTCAGGAATCAAAGTAAAGAGCGGAAAGAAGGTCAACATGGGCAGTTTCTTGGCGCGGCAGTTCAAGAACATCGTCATTTATTTGGCCATCATCATTGCGGTGATTTTGATTGGATTTTTCGCCAGTTCGTTCATCATGAAATATGTGCCGCGACCTTGGAGTTCGGCCATTGGCACGGCCTTGAGTCTGGTTTTGGTTTCGCCCTTCCTTTGGGCGATGGGCTTCAAGCACACTTTGGCCGATACGACCCATAAGTTAATGGAAGCCAACAAGTTCAACAAATCATTGATTCGCTTTGTCTTTGTGTTGCGTTTCGTGATTGTGGCGGTTATTTCTTACAGCATGATTCAACATTTCTTGAACAATTTGTTCTGGGAAAAACTGAATGTCGGAAGTCCTTGGTATCATTGGATAAACATCGGTTTTGCGTTGATTTTCACGGTGATGCTGCGTGTTTTAAGTCCTGCGATGAAGTTTTACAAACATATTGAGGAGCGTTTCCTTGATAACCTCAACAAGCGGCAGCAGATGCAGGTGTTTGCCATCCCTGAGATTTTGCAGGAAAACTGCCATTTGCAGAAGATGACGCTCAGTCCCGACAGCGTGTATTCGGGGCAAATCATCAAGGATACCGATTTCCGCGACAACTTCAATGTGAGCGTGGTGAGTGTGGAACGCGGCAAGCAAGTAATTGAACTGCCAAAGTCTGATTTTCAACTGTTTCCGTATGACAAAATTACTTTTGTTGGGCATGAGGACCATCTGCGGCTACTCTTGCCGAGGGTGGAGGCTTTTGATGATGTCTTGATTCAGGAGCATGAGGACGGCGAGGTGGATTTGTACAAAGTGGAGGTGGAGCCTGACAGTCCTCTCATTGATGTTGCGCTGATGAATTCCGGCTTTGCCGACAAGTACGATGCGATGGTGATAGCCATTGAGCGCGACGGGCATTTCATCCTGAACCCATCGGCTCGAATCACCTTCCAACCCGCTGATTTGGTGTGGTTTGTGGCACAAAAGGACAAAGCCGAGTATCTGATGAAACTGCGGGCAGCAGATTTGAAATCCGAAGTTGTAAAATCTTGAATTTTAAATCTTTAAATTTGAAATCCAATGATTGTCTGCATCGCCGAAAAGCCGAGCGTCGCCCGCGACATTGCCAAAGTGTTGGGTGCCAACACCTCACATGAGGGCTACATGGAAGGCAACGGCTATCAGGTGACGTGGACTTTCGGCCATCTCTGCACCCTGAAGGAACCTCACGACTACACCGACCAATGGAAGGCGTGGGCCTTGAGCCGACTGCCGATGATTCCGCAACGCTTTGGCATCAAGTTGATTGCCGACAAAGGCGTGGAGAAACAATTCAAAATCATTGAATCTTTATTCCAAAAAGCCGACAGCATCGTGAACTGTGGCGATGCCGGTCAGGAGGGCGAACTTATCCAACGTTGGGTGATGCAAAAGGCCGCCGCGCATTGTCCTGTGAAACGCCTTTGGATTTCCTCGTTGACGGAAGAGTCTATCCGTGAGGGATTTAAGACCTTGAAAGACCAATCCGAGTACCAATCACTTTACGAGGCCGGACTTTCCCGCGCCATCGGTGACTGGCTGTTGGGCATGAACGCCACGCGGCTCTACACTTTGAAATATGGCCAAAACAGACAAGTGCTCTCAATAGGCAGGGTGCAAACGCCTACTTTAGCCCTGATTGTCAACCGCTATCACGAAATCGTCAACTTCAAGCCGGAGGCCTATTGGGTGCTTTCGACCGTTTACCGCGACACGACTTTTACGGCCACCAAAGGCAAATATGGCTCTGTTGAGGACGGCCAAAAGGATTTGCAAAGCGTTGAAGGAAAAGAGTTTACCGTGACCGACATTTCCACCAAGAAAGGCACGGAAGCCCCGCCGAAGCTCTATGATTTGACCTCCCTTCAGGTGGAATGTAATAAGAAATACAGCATGTCTGCCGACCAGACATTGCAGACCATCCAAAGCCTTTACGAGAAGAAATACACCACCTATCCGCGTGTGGACACGACCTATCTGAGTGACGACATCTACCCGAAATGCCCTGACATTCTGGCAAAACTTACCAATTACGCTGAATACACTTCGCCTTTGGCAGGGAAGAAGTTGCCCAAAAGCAAAAAGGTGTTCGACAACAGCAAGGTCACCGACCACCATGCCATTATTCCGACGGGGGTGGTGCCGCAAGGTTTGTCGTTTGCTGAGGAAAAGGTTTATGATGAGGTTTGTCGCCATTTTATTGCTGTGTTCTATCCTGATTGTCAGTTTGCTACGACTACGGTTTTGGGCAAAGTGGAGAAAGTGGAGTTCAAGACTTCAGGCAAGCAGATTTTGATTCCGGGATGGCGCGAAGTTATCAAACCTGTGAAGCAAGAGGAAGAGAAAAAAGAAGGGCAGGAGGACGAGGAAAAAACATTGCCCATTTTCACCAAAGGTGAGCACGGGCCGCACCAGCCGCAGTTGGCCGAAAAATGGACTTCGCCGCCGAAACCTTATACCGAAGCGACTTTGCTCCGCGCCATGGAAACGGCGGGTAAACTCGTTGACGATGAATCGCTTAGAGAGGTGATGAAAGAAAACGGTATCGGGCGCCCATCGACGCGAGCTGCCATCATTGAAACATTGTTCAAGCGCAACTATATCAAAAAGGTTCGTAAAAGCCTCGAACCCACGCCCACGGGCATTGAACTCATTGGCCTCATCCATGAAGACCTGTTGAAAAGTGCCGAACTAACAGGCATCTGGGAGAAGAAACTCCGTGAGATTGAGCAACATAAATATGAAGCCCGACAATTCCTTGACGAACTGAAACAAATGGTGACGGAAATCGTCACTACGGTGATGATGGATAACAGCAATCGGCGCGTTGCCGCGACTGTTGTAGAGGAGAAACCGAAGAAAACAACCCCGAAAAAAGCTACCAAACCTAAGAAAGCAGCGGAAGGCATAGATTCCAGCCAGCGCACTGTCCCTCGCAGAAATGACATGCCTTCCGAAGACAATCCTGATGCTATTATTGGGCAGCCATGTCCGCTTTGTGGCAAGGGACATATCATCAAAGGGAGAACCGCTTATGGCTGTTCGGAGTGGAAAAATGGCTGCGGATGGAGGAAAGTTTTCTAATTCTAACCACAGAGTTGATTTTGTTAAATAAAACTTTGCCTGTTCAGATATTATTAGTATTTTTGCAGCCAATTATTGTGACAAATATATGGAAAAATATATACGATTATCGCTTTTATCAATTCTGTTGGCGATGTTGAATTTAGTGCAAGCCCAAGAACCTAAATATGAGGTTGTTGGCTTTGAGAGGACTTCTCCAAAAGATCAAACGGCAGAATTGAATCCGATGAAGGATAATTTTGGGAAAGATTGTGCTGTATTTCGCGTTGTTACAGAGGATATTAGCCCTGAACTGCAAAAAGGCTTTTATTTTGAGTGTGATAAGGATGTCAAGCGCAAGGATGTGATGAAACGTGTGCAAAAGAACGATGAAATATGGGTTTGGGTATCGCCGGGAATCAAACAATTTGAAATCAAACACGATGTGTTGGGGGATTTTGTCCTCTATATCATGGCTGATTATGATGCAACGGTGGAACCTTTGGATACTTGGAAAGTTACCTTGGTAGCATCTGACCAAAGCTCCTCAACTACGGTTTCAAATTCAAATAGCGGTTTGCAGCAACAGTATCTTGGTTTTGACATCAATCCTGCTGATGCCGATTATTCATTGTTCGTGGATGGCGAACAATGGCACGAGACAAGAAAATTGGTGAATTGCGGCAAACATTCCTTCCGTATTGAAGCAGTGGGATATAAATTGTATGAAGGGGAAGAAGTGGTTGGTTCCACTCCCATCTATATTTTTGTGCCTTTGGAAGCCGTTGAGGGTCAACCCTTGCCGAAACCTGCAAAGAAACCTGTGGAAGAAACGCAAGTCGTTCAGCCAAAACAAGTTGTTGAGCCTCAAATTAAGGACGAAAGCATCATAGAACAAGACGATATGAACGTCGAGCCTGACCAGATAACGACTGAGGAAGTGGGAAAGAAAAATGAAATCAAATCGCAGTCGTTTTTAATTGCCAATGGTGTTTATGTTCCCCAATCTTATTCATCGATAAACAGGTCTTATTGGGCGGCAGGCTTGAGTTTTGGCGGCGTGAAACGTTTGGGATGGTTCATCAGTCTTATGACCAATGGGAGCGTGGAAGGTTTCACGAGTGACGGCACTTGTGACGCTTGGGGATATACAAGCTATGGAGAACAGCCCGCGTTTACTGGCGAGGTTGTTATGGATAGATGGTCGGCCATGTTTGGCGGAGTGGTGAGAATTGCTAAACCGCTTTATTTCCGTCTTGGTGCCGGCTACGGAGTGAGAAATGTGTCTTGGAAAGCCAAATTTGGGAAAACTTATTTAAATAAAGACCTTAGTATCAGAGGTATGGATGCTGCTGCTGGATTGCAGTTGCATTTGGGTGGGTTCATTATTTCAGCCGAGGCTGTGACCACCACCGACTTCAGCAGATTCGGAGTCGTCGAACCCCGAGTGGGCTTAGGTTTTGCATTCTAAATTCATTGACAAAAACTGCATTGTAAATGACTATGACAAACAATTCGCGTAATATGAAACAAGTACTGCTTTCTTTTCTTTTGTTGTTCGCTATGACAGCTGTTTCAGCCCAGGAGATTTCCAAAGAGGACATCAAGGAAAACAATAAAACGATGAACATGATCAAGAAGGACTCGGAGTACTTGCATGAATCTGGATATGCCGAAACGTATGACAAAGCCAAGGAGGAAGCCATTCTTCGATTGGCTAAGAATATCAATACTGAGGTGAAGTCGAAAACCAGTAATTACATCAGTCACACCTCCGAAAATGGCGAAATCGTTGAGCAGGAAGTGTTCTCGCAGATGAATGAGACCTTTACCGATGTGAATCTTCCCTACTATAACGCTCTTCCGGTTAAGAAACCTTCAAGCAAGAACAAGAATTATCAGGTTTTTGTTTACATCAAAAAGTCGGATGTGGAGAAAAAGATGAAGGAAATTGAGGAGAAAAAGATACAAGAGCGAAAGGAAAGGCTGGAGAGGCTTACTGGAGAGGTGCAAGCATTTTATGATTATGGAGACAGACATGTAGATAGCTACAAATTCGATGATGTTTTGGAGAATTGGTATATCGGCTATATTATGAGCTATCAGGAGAATATCAGGATTAAAACGGATGATGGCGATGAAGTGCCAGCCGCTCTCCATATAAAAGACCGGATGAAAGAACTCATGGAAGGCATCGAAGTGGAGGCGTTATCCTATAACGAAACCCATGTGGGACAGTACCAGAGTGAATATGATGTGGAATTGCGTGCAAGCTATAAGGGACATAATGTAACTAAGCTTTATTACACCTATTTTGACGGCAACAGCACATCGGATGTCACCATGCTCAAGGATGGAATCGGAAAGATGACCTTGCACTATCCTAAAGACGAAGTTTCGTTCAGAATCGTCTATTTCGAGCCTAACAGGTCTGACAAAGACATTCAACCCTATCTCAAGGATGGCCTTTACACATTCGATGATGAAGCCGTGAAGTTCATCGACATTGCTTCCCTCAAGAAAAAGCCTCTTAATGTTGCTACGGAAGTGGAGGAGGTAATCGTCATGTCGGCGGACACCATGGATATGCAACAAACAAGCGAAACAATGCTGGACGATTTCATGCCGGTTGAACCGTTTCAGGAGCAGCGCAATAGCATGGAGATGATAGAGTCAGCCATTCGAAGCAGGGACTATAGCTTCGAGGACAAGAACTCGTTGTTCACTCAGTTGGGATACAGCAATTTCGAAGACTTGATCAAATATGGCCATGCCAGCATTATTGGCACACCGCAATACGAATTTACGAAGATGGGCGATGTTACGCTGTGCAAAGGCCTGAAAATGCAATTCGCCTTCAACAACAATCATAAGTTTACCGAGGATGTTGTGTTCAGGTTCAATAGTGACAACAAGATTGAGTCGCTGGCATTTTCGCTTTGCGATGTGGATGAAAACGTCATTATGGGGCGGACAAAATGGGATGAGGATTCCAAGCTGAAGCTGCTGACCCTGCTCGAAGACTACCAGACAGCATACGCTCTGCACGATTCCGTTTATTTGGATCAGGTTTTCTCCGACAACGCCTTGATTATCATAGGTAATGTGGTGAAGAAACGTGATGATAAGGTGAAGGACAAAATCCAGATGAAAAATGAAGTGACTTACAAAGAGCTGTCGAAAGCGGAGTACATGGCCCGATTGAAGCGGCAATTCAAGAGTAAGAAGTTCATCAACCTGAACTTTAAAGACGTTGAGGTCACCAAGGCAAGCAACGGTAATCTTTATGGCATCCGTCTTCTGCAGGAGTATCATTCCGACACTTATGGCGACGTCGGCTATCTTTACTTGGTGGTCGACTTGCGTCCAAAAACCATAAGAAGGGAAAATTATCCGGTCATCCATGCGAGGGTTTGGCAGAGCGACAAACTACCTTTCGACGAGTTGGTTGGATTGAAAGATTTTAAATTATAACCATGTCTTTAATGAAAAAAGGAATACGGTTTTTGTTCTTATTGTTGGTTTTGTCCTCAGCCAAAATGGTTGAGGCACAAAGCTTTGAGGTGTTCTCAATGACTGAGGGAGAAAGGCTGTTATTGAATGCGGAAACAGATGACAATGACAAACCATGTGCGAGATTTGAAATCAATTTAGGGGACATCCCTTCTGAATATCTTAAGCGGTTCAAGGTTGAATCGGAGGATATTAATTACTATGCTTGGATAGATTCAAAAGGTTATGAACGAGGCCAAATCTGGGTTTGGGTGACTGAAGGAATTGAAGCAGTTGTGATTTATAACACAGAATGGGGTAGTCAGACAATAATACCAAAGGATTTGGGAATTAATAGGGTGGAACCTTACCGATCCTATTCTATTGAACTGAAATCGACGAAACCGATTGCGGTGTCACCCTCTTCTGGAGCTAACGCGGGCAATGTGCAGTATGTTGTATTTCAGGTTGCACCGAAGGAAGTCAATCCTGCTTTGTTTGTTGATGGAGTATTGTGGCCTTTAAGTGATGGTAGAGTTGGAGTAAAACTGGAGGAGGGGAAACATTCATACTCGGTGTTGGCTAAGGATTATCATCAAATAATGGATACGATTGAGGTGGGAAAAGAGAAAAAAGTTGTGCAAATATCATTGATTCCAGAATTTGGATGGTTAAAATTCAGTGGTTTGAGCGAAGAAGAAGCCGGGATGCTACATGATTCGGAAACATCAATAACTCTCCTTGACGAAAACTATCGACCCCAACCGATTACAGCCGACGAAATCACCGGTGGAAAACGCAAGAAACTTTCAAGTGGCAACTACAATTTGTACATCGTAAATGAAAGGCTTTTCCATCGTTATGAATTGTCGTCGTTGAGGGTCCAAGATGGCATCGAGAAAAGCATTCCGATAAGACTGACTCCCTATACAGGATCAATTGACTTGTCTTCTGAGCCGATGTTTGCCACGATTTTCATTGACAACAAAGAGGAAGGAGAGACTCCGAACATTGTGTCGTTAACGGTCGGTAAGCACAGGGTTCGATTGGTGAAAGAAGGCTATGAAATCTTGGAATGGGATTTTGATATTGAGAAAGACGCCTCGCTCAAGCTTTCGTTGCCGTTGAAGGAGATCCAAACCCAGGTTGAGCCTGTCGTGCCCATATTCCAGGCGGAAGAAAAAGAAGTTGTTTCCGCTGAGCCTGTTCCAACTCCAACCGAGACCGAAACCCCAATGGTGAATGAGAGTGATCAGCCTAAAATCAAGACTCCACAACCCCATTTTGACATTAGTGTGGATTTTTCCTATTTTGAATGTCAAGTGGAGGGCATGGGCTCATACGAGAAAGGGGAGTTCTGTACGTTGACGGTTGAAGTGATAAAGCCAGGAAAAGCTTTCTCTTGCTGGAAAGAAGGCAATAAAGTGGTTTCCAGTGCGTCTTCCTATTCATTCGAGGTGGCTGGAAAGCGAAATCTGGTTGCGGAATGTGTAGATGTTCCTGAAGGCGCGGTGCGCGGCCTTTTCTCGGTGAACGAAGAGCAGGATACTTTGGTGTGGTTTGCTCAAGGTAATCTGCAATACCAGGCCAGTACCAATACGTGGCGAATTGCAGCCCACCAATACGACTGCATCGGCAGCCTAAATGACAGCGATGGTTCTGAAACCGATGATGAACAATGGATTGACCTCTTTGGTTGGGGGACGGGCAACAACCCTACCTTCCGTTCAGTCGATAATGAGGATTATGGTGCTTTTGTGGATTGGGGCGACAACACCGTCAGCCTTCATCAAGGTGGCGAAACGCATCAAAACAGCAACACGTGGCGAACCTTGACAAACGACGAATGGTTCCATATCATCAATGACCGCCAAACCGAATCAGGCATTCGTTATGCCAAAGCCATTGTGGATGAGGTGAACGGCGTGATTTTGCTACCTGATAACTGGAATAAGGGAAGTTACAACCTTAATCGTCCCAATGAGTCGAACGCGTCTTACGGGAGCAATGTCATTAGTCAGGAAACGTGGAATTCCGTTTTCGAAGCGAAAGGTGCCGTGTTTTTGCCTGCAGCGGGATTCCGCATCAGCGACAAACAAGCTGATTATGTAAACAAGACTTATGATGTGGGCAGTTCCGGTAGGTATTGGTCGAGCGAAAAAGTCTTTGCCGACTCGGAACGTGCAAAAAGTTTGCAGATTTCAAATACAGGTTGCTCAGTGGCAGGCGAGGAGCGTAGTGACGAAATCTCAGTGCGTCTTGTTCATCGCCAAGCGGTTTCCCATAACCGAACTGGCAAGACCTACAAGCCTCAAAAAGCCGTTAAACCACGCAAGCCCTAATTGGTTTCCTGTTGCTCTTCTTCCATCGCCATTTGTTGCTCAACTCTTTCGAGCACGTAGCGTGAATAATTGTCGTGGAAGCGCAGGTCGAAGGCGTTAAGGCGGTCCAGTTCGTAATAGCGTGGCACGATACCGCGAAAGCGCATCTTGTGGGTAATCATGATGGCTTCGTCATAAACCTCCCAACCGAAAGGTGAGGCTTCTTCCTCGGTGAGGTCGTCGTCGGTGTCCCAAGTGTGCCCGGTGCCGTCGTTGTTGAACCGATAAAACACATGATTGTCGATGTGCCAAAGGCCGACAATGATTTCCTTATTGGCTGGGCTGGCATGTAGGATGCGTGGGTCGATGGATTCGGGATGATAAACCTTGGGGCGTGACAAAAGAAACACGACAAAACCTGCAACTATAGCCGTTGCTAAAACTATCAGGATGATCCAATACTTTTTTTTCATGATGTGAGGAAATGGGTTTTCAGTAGATGTTAATGATTTCGTAACGTGCTTTGGCGTATTTTGGCGTCATCATGCCAATGGAGGCGTTTTGGTAAGTAGGGTCGCACACAACAAAACGCTTTCCCTTGTGCATAATGCTTTGCCCTTTTGGGTTTACGTTGTCACCAAAGTATACGGCAGTGGCGAGATGGTCGGCATAAAGCACGCCAATGACTTCAAGGCCCGTAAAGCGTCGCACCATCCATGCGAACAATGCTGAACGGTCTTCACAATCGCTGAAGGGGAGGCCGATGACTTCTTCAGGGAAGAAGTATTTTTCCCGACCGAATTGGATCTCATCGATTTTGTAGGCAAAGGCGGTTTGTACGAAGTTGAGTATGATGTCGACCATTTGCACTTTGTCGTGTTTTTTGGCCAAATCGTCGAAGGTGTTCGCCAACGACAGTTCGGCTTCTTTCGAAACAGGGGTCTTGAAATAGATGGGGAACACCGTCATGGGAATTTCGTCGTAATAACGCAGGTGGGAGCTGGAGTAGGGAATGACAAGGTTGATGTCGGCTTTTTCGAGACGCAGTTTCCGTTGCATGTCGCAAGCGGCAATGTTGAGCTGCTTGGTGAAGTCAAGTCCTATTTCTTTCAAACCTCGGTCGTCAGCTTTCTCGTTATAGGAGTAAGCGTTTTCGCCCTTGATGCCGTTGCCGTACACGATGTAGTATTTCGTGCCGTTGATGCGGAAGAAAGTGGAGGAATAGATTTCCTTGCTGTTGTCTATGGCTAACAGGAGCAACAGGTTCTTGCTCTGTTGCCCGCGCCCAACCCTGGCCTTGAAGCCGTTGCTGTGCAGCATATAGAAGCAGAAGAGTACACAGTCGTTGGTGTCTGCGAAGATTTTCTCCGAAATGGTGCGAAGCAGCGAGAAATAGCCCCATTCGTTGAGGCCCATTTGGCTGACCGCGTGGTTAATCTCGACTTGAAGCTTGCGGGTGGCTTCTTCTTGGCTGTGCATGGCCTTGTAGTATTTTGCCACCTCGGATTCTCTGCTGCTCTTGGCTTTGCATCGTAGGGCTTGTGGCACGTGGAAGTCGATGTTGCGGCCGTAAAAGTTGACTCGCACTATATCGGGATCCGATGGCCGTTTCGTTTCAGCGTTTTGCGGCGGACGTGCCGATGGAATGGGTTCGACGAGGAAGGGTGCGGCGGATTCGCCATCATGTGTGCCGCTATACAATTGCATTTTGGGCGTGTTTTCGGGTTTCTTCGACGTATAAATGCTTATCTGTCCGGCGATGCTGTTGTATTCGGTCCATGCCTCGGCAAGAAACCTTTCAAATTCATCGTAGGCTTGTTGCCTGAAACCTTCGAAATTCTGATACATTTGTTCCCTGTATCTTTCGTAGTCCTGTAGCAAGGAATCGCCTTCGACCTGTGCTTGCGCAAGTTGGGGCGCGACTGCCAACAATAGGATGACAATAAAATGTAGTTTTGTTCTCATTACGTGTTGCTTTGTTTGATTTGAACAGATAGAGCCTTTATGCCGGAAGAATTGGTCCGAGCGAAAGCACAAAAATAGACAAATTCTGTAAATTAAGGAGAATAAAATTTGTTTTCGTGTTAAGGTACACCTTTTATTATTAATAAGTGGAGCAAAAAATTTTATTTTACGAAAAATAGACTAATTTTGCGGTCGTGTTTCCTCTATAGAGTTGTATGTAATTTTAGAGCAATGAAAAGATTTACACTGACAATGATGGCCCTGTTTTTTGCCGCCACGCTGAGTGCCCAGGTTGAAGACGACTGGGGAAAGAAGATGAAGGAATCGCAGAATAATGCCATGAGCGATTATGAACGATTCAAGCAACAGGCCATGCAAGAGTATAATGACTTTCGCAAGAAAGCCAATCAGGAGTATGCCAAGTTCATGGCGGAGGCATGGAAATTCTATCCCGCAAAAGAAGCCGAAGAGATTCCGTGGCAGCCCAAGCCGCCCGAGCCAATGATTGCCCCTGAACAACCGGCTCCAGTCCAACCAGAGGGCTCGGTTAATCCTGAAAAGCCGACTCCGACACAACCAGAGGAAGTCGATGTGCCTGAAAACCCAGTCCCGACTCAACCAGAGGATACCGATGTGCCTGAAGAAACGCCTATAAAAATAGGAAGTGAGGCTCCCATTCGTTTGGAAGTCAAAGTGAAGCCTGCAAAGCCAATCGAAAAACCGCAACCGGCGGAGCCCATTAAGCCCAGACCGTTGCCGTCCACAGCCACCACCCAATCGCTCTACATGTATGGGTCGGTGTTTTCTTTCCATGTTGAGAAGGAAACGCCATTAAAATTGAAGGACGTCACGGAAAAGAGCGTTGCCGAAATGTGGACGCAGTTGTCGGATGCCAAGTTCGATAATATCATCGCCGAATGCCTCCAAAAGCGTAAGGAAAACAAATTGTGCGACTGGGCGTATGTCAAGCTGACCCAGACCGTTGCCGAAAAGTATTGTGGAAAAGGTACTGACGAGGCCGTCGTGATGCAGATGTATCTCCTTACGCAATCGGGCTATCAGATGCGCATAGCCAGAACCAACAGCAACAGGCTCGCCTTGTTGATGGGCTCGGAAGAGAAGATTTTCCGCTACAAGTATTTCATCCTTGACAAAACGAAATTCTATATTATAGACCAGGCCTTCAAGGACGAAGGAATGATGGTTTTCGATCATGCCTTTCCTAAGGAGAAGTCGCTCTCACTTTCGATGACGCAACCGGTGCTCAATGTTGAGCGTACCGAACAAAGGACCATTGAGTCTGACCGTTATCCTGAGATGAAAGTGACTGTGGAAACCAACCGCAATCTGTTGGAATTCTACAATGATTGCCCGCTGACTGCCCGCTGGGACTACTATTCGAAGGCTTCGATGAGCAATGTGCTGAAAAAAAGCCTTTATCCCACTTTGCGGAAAGTGCTTGAGGGAAAAGATGAACTGAAGGCGGCCAATATGCTCTTGAATTTTGTGCAGACGGGTTTCGACTATCAGACAGACAGCGACCAGTTTGGCTATGAGCGACCACTTTATCCCGATGAGACCTTCTTTTATCCCTATTGCGATTGTGAAGACCGTTCCATCCTTTTCTCTTGCTTGGTTCGCGAGCTTTTAGGTCTTGACGTGGTCTTGCTCAATTATCCCAACCATATCGCGACAGCAATACACTTTAACAAGGATGTCAAGGGTGATTCGGTGGTCATCGATGGGAAAACCTATATCATCAGTGATCCGACCTATATCAACGCATCTGTTGGTAGCTGCGCCCCGAAGTATAAAAGCCTGACTCCGGGAGTGGTGGTTTTGTAAGCAATGATGCTTGTTTTAGAAGATGAGAGTAATATGTGATTAGGATGAGAATTGGAATTATTTGGACTAATTATTGAAAATTGAGTCCTCTATTAAGCAAATCAAACAATTAAACAAATCAATAATCAAACAAAAGAAAGGAACAAGAAAATGAAAAAATTAGGTATGTTTTTGATGCTTATGGTCGCCATGGCCATTGCAATGCCGAGCAATTCTTATGGTCAGTATGACAGAATGAAGAAAAAGGCCCAAAAGAAGGAGTATAAGGCTAAGATGAAACAATTCAGGAAAGAAGGCTGGACGATTTACGGGTCCTCCCATAGCTTGGAAGTGGCTTTGCTTTCGCATTATGAGGGGCTTCAAGAGGAAGGTGCCGATGAAATCGTTGGCGTGGCTTCTGCTTTCAAGTCTAAGAATATAGGCAAGCAGGCTGCTATGAATTCAGCCATCAACGAATACGCTCGCAGGGCACAGTCTTTTGTCCAAGGCCGTATTGTTAGCGACATGTTCAACAATGCTGACGAAATCCCTGAGGAGTTCGACAAGTTCTATGCCGCATACGAGTCAATGGTGGTGAAGGAAATGCAAGGTGAGCTGAAGCCCAGTTTCTCGGTAATCCGTACCAAAGGCAAGGACGACAAAGGCAACGAAATCTATGAGATGCAGACCTATTTCGTTGTCAACGAAGCCGCTGCCTCGAAAGCCCGTATCCGCGCTATGGAAGAAGCTATGAAAGAGAGTGAGCTGTCCCAGAAATACGCAGAAAAGGTGTCTGGTTTCGTTAGGGAAGGCTTTGATTTAGAAGACTAATAAAGGTGTTTCAAGCTTTGCAATAAAAAAGACGCGAAAGCGTCTTTTTTTATGCCAAGTAAATAACTCCCAACTCTCAGCTAATTTCCAACGTCTTCTTGCAAATCTCAATCTCTTCGGGGTCGCCGGTGTATTTGCCTCGGTCGTCGGAGAGTTTGACCACCCTTTTCCAGTTGCGCTTCTCAGTGATTTTGGCCGCTGTGAGTTTCACCACGATGTTCATGGCTTTCACGTTGTCGATGTCGCAGGTGAGGTGGGTGCCGATGCCGTAGGAGTCTTGCATCCTGCCGTTGACCGCCTCATGGATGGCAATAGCTTCGTCCACGTTGAGGCCGTTGCTAAAGATGATGGACTTCTGCGCTGGGTCGATACCAAGTTCCTTGTATTTTTCGATGATTTCCTCCAAGGCCTCGTAGTTGTCGCCGCTGTCGACGCGCAGGCCGTCAAACAATTTGGCGTGCAACTGCGTGAAGTTCTGGAAGAAAGCCTTGCGGGTGTAGGTGTCGTAAAGGAACACACCCAGACTGCCGGCATAGACCTCCTGCCAGTAATCCATAGCAAGGTAGTTGGCCTCGTTGTAACCGTAAAGCGAACATGTCTCAATGAACTGATGGCTCATCGTGCCGATGGGTGTGAGGTCGTATTTCATGGCCAACAGCACATTACTCGTTCCCACGAAACAAGTTTTAGTGAACTGTTTTTGCGCCTCTATGAACGATTGAATCACTCGGTCTTGATGCTCGAAGGAGAAACGGCGGCGCGTGCCGAAGTCACTGAACTTCACGCCGTTGCCGATGAGACGGATGCCTTTGGCGTAGGATTTTTCGTATTCCTTTTGTGCGTCGTATTGTTCCAACTCGCCTCTGAACTCATGCATCAGTTCGGAAACAGTAGCCAAGATGGGCATTTCCCAAAACACGGTGCGCCACAGCAAACCCGTCACTTGAATGTGCAGGTGGCCTTCCTCGTCTTGGCTCACCTCGACCTCGGAGGGCCGCATGTGGAAACCTTTCAGGAAAGTGAAGAACCACAGCGGGAAGTAGTAACATTTCCGCTTCATGAAACGCACTTCCTCATCGGTGATTTTGATGTTGCCATAGAGGTTGAACTGCTCCCGCAATTTCTCGGCAAAGCCTTTCGGATAGACCGTGTCGTTACGGTCGACGAAGGTGTATTGTCCCATGGCGCGGGGAAACTTTTGCAGGTAGGCGTAGCACACGCTGAAGGTGTATAGGTCGTTGTCTAACAGGCTGTTGATGATTTGTCTCATGGTGGTTTGTTTTTTGGGCTGTTAGCTGTTAGCAATTAGCAATTAGCTTGCTTTTACTAAGCTTTTAGCCGATACTGTTAATGTAATGTTTCAATTAGTTTGTTTAACATGGCTTTTATATCATTAATCTCTTTGTTGAGTTGTTGATACGAAGCCTTATCTAAAAACTCTAAGTCGTAGGAAAGCAAAAGCTCTTCTTCTACTTCTGAAGCCGAACCTGCTGCAATGTTTAAAAAATGGGCGAATTCTGAATCGCTTCTTCTTCCACAGCCTTCAGCTATGTTGAAAGGAATGGATGTAGCAGCTCGCCTAATTTGAGATGTGATTCCGAAGAGTTCATCCTTTGGGAAAGTCTTGGTTTTCTTGTAGATGCTGAGCGCAAATTGATGTCCTTTATCCCATACCTTATAATTATGAAAATCTCTCATAAATGGTCTATTTTTAAACTTAGTAGTCAGTCGAGCTAACGGCTAACAGCTAATAGCTAAAAGCCAATTACAACTTACTTATTATGCTTCTAATTTTATCCGAGATATACTTCACTGAATTTGTAGTGTTTTCAAGCACTTGCACGAGGTCTTTCCGCTTGATGATTTCGGGAAGGCTGTAATTTTGTTGGAACAATTTGCTGATGTAACTGCCGTAAAGCACATCGTTTTGGCAGGTCGGCGATGATGTTGCTGAGGTTTTCGGCGGCAAACATGATGTTGTCGGCCATCGTGGTAAGGTCTTCGTCCACATCGGTGAAGCGGCGCGTGAGGATGATGTTGGCCGTGTCGTCGATGTGGTCGAGGAAGGTGTCCATCATCTCGGCGAGTTCGTGGACGTCCTCGCGCTCAAAAGGTGTCAAAACGGTGGCGAAAAGTTGGCTGTAGAAGTCGCGAAGCACTTGGTCGCCCTCGGTTTCGCAGGTCTTGATGTCCTTTTTCAAGGCCTCAAGTTGCTGCAAGTCAGTCTCGGTGAGCATCTTGCGTAAAAGTTTTGAGGCCTTTTCGATGTATTCCGCCTGCTTCTGGTAGAGCGGGAAGAACTTGGTCTCCTTGGGGACGAAAAACTGAAAGAAACTGTTGAGGCTCATGGCGTTACTTGACTAAGAGGTTAAACAACAGGTTCAAAATGCCGCTGATGACGAGAGGCACGGGAATGGTCAAAATCCACGAAAGGACGATGCGTTTGGCCGTGACCCATTTCACGGATTTCACACCGTCGGTGAGGCCCACGCCAATGACGCCGCCAGTGATGGTATGCGTCGTACTGACAGGAATACCCATGAACGAAGTGGCAATCAATGTGGTAGCACCGGCAAATTCGGCTGAAAAACCTCTAATGGGCGTGATTTTCGCCAAACCGCCCCCCATCGTTTTGATGACATTCTTGCCGCCAATCAGGATGCCCAACGACATGATGATATAGCATACAACAGCCAGAATGTCAGGGATATGGAAGCCTTGACTGCTGTCGTAGAAATTGCCGATGAAACTTTGCATCTCAGGACTGACACCTTGCGTGGTGAACACGCTGGCCATCAACACGGCGATGATACCCATAGTTTTTGGTGCGTCATTCGAGCCGTGACCGATGCAGAAGGCAGCTGTCGAAAAATGCTGCATCACCTTGAAAATCTTGTCGACCTTTTTGCGCGAACTGTTCTTGAAAATCCTCAGCAAGAGGCACTCAAGGAAGAAACCCAAAAACAGACCGATAAGTGGTGATAAAACAATGAAAGCCAATGTGATAATGATTGGCTGCATGTGCAATACGCCGCTCCCGTTGACGAACCATGCCGCCCCGATGATGCCCCCAATAAGGGCGTGCGAGGTGGAGATGGGCATACCGCTTTTGGTGCAAACGGCCACCCAAATGGCTGCCCCAACAAGCGCAGATAATATAAGGTAGGGGTCGATGACGTTTTGGTCGGCGAAGTTGGCCATGGTGTTGCCCACCGCGAATTGCTGATGCAGCACCAATCGGATGAGGAAGAAGGCGGCGAACTCCCAAAACGAGGCCCAGATGATGGCCTGAATCGGCGTCATCACTTTGGTGGCGATGATGGTTGAGATGGAGTTGGCCGCGTCGTTCATGCCGTTCAGGAAGGTGAACACGAAGGCAAGGACGATGGAGAGGATGATGGCTATGGTCAGGAGGTTCATCACGATTCTTTTATGATAAGACTTTTAACGGTGCTGGTCACCTCCTTGGCGCGGTCGGTGGTGTCTTCCACGGCTTGGGCTATCTCCTTGTATTTCAGCAGTTCAATCTCGTCGTGCTCGTTGCTGAAAAGGTAGGAGATGTAATCGCCGTAGATGTCGTCGACGGAGTGTTCGATGAGCGTGACCTTCTGACACAAGTCACTGATTTGCTGATGGTTTTTCCCAAGGTCGTCCAAAAGGCTGAAGATTTGCATCATGATGTTGGCGTCCTCGTGGATGTTGTCGATAATCTCCTTGATTTGCTTGTCGATTTTCTTGGGGTTGTACATCAGGATGGTCTTGGCCGAATGGTTGATGAAGTCGAGGAACTTGTCGAGGTCCATCGCGAGGGCGTTCATGTCCTCACGGTCGAAAGGCGTGACGAAAGCCTCGTTCAGTTCGATGTAAAACTCGCGCAGCAGTTCGTCGCCGGTGGTTTCCTGTTTCTTAATCATGCGGGTGAGCAGTTTGCGTTCCTCGGGGTCATCGCTCTTGACCAACTCCTTGAGGTATTTGGCGGCAATCTGCGCCGTTTCCGCCTGTTTGGCGTAGGTGGGGAAGAAGTGCTTCTCGCGGCTGCTTCCTCTGGTGAAAAGGTTGTTCAGTGCCATTGTTGGAATGGGTTTGAATGATTTGGCAAAGGTATATAAAAAATGTGTTGGTTTTACAATCTTTTTTATTTCGCCGACACCCCGCACAAATGGAACAGCACCCGAGCCCCCACATTCCCGTCCCAATCACCGCCATCAGGGGCAGGGGAGACTTCACAGAGGTCGAAGCCAATGATGGTTTTGCCGGCTTCGCGGATGTGGTTAAGCAAGTACATCAGTTCCTCGTATTCAAGGCCTCCTGGGACGGGTGTGCCCGTGTTCGGACAAAGTTTCGGGTCGAGAGCATCAATGTCGATGGAAAGGTAAACTTTCTCGGGCAAGGCCGCAATCATCTCATCCACAAGGTCTTTCCATGTTTCGCCTTCATACATGCGTCGGCGGCAATCGCGGTCAAAGAAGATTTTGATGCGCTCGGGTTGGCTCTCGGCCAAGGCCTTTTCCTGATGGCAGTAGTCGCGGATGCCGACTTGCACCAATTTTTTCACATTGCTGAATTTCAATGTATTGTAGAAAATGGAAGCGTGTGAGTATTTGAAACCTTCAAACGCTTCGCGCAAGTCGCAGTGGGCGTCGGCGTGAAGGATGCCATATTCCTCGCCTATACTATTAAGGTATTGGTGATAGGCGAGGGGGCAACTATGGTCACCGCCCAAAAGTCCTACAACCTTGCCTTGTTGTTTCCAATAGGCAATACGCTCGCGCAGCCAAGCGTTTTTCTTGTCGGTGGCGGCCTCGATTCGGGCGTAAAGTTCGGCGTGTTTTTCTGGTTCTTCGTCGATTGTGCCTTCATACAAGGCGTTGATGATCTCCTCGCTTAACGGAGCCATCTCATCGTGCAGTTCGCGGAGTTCCTTGGGAAATTCGTCCATCCAGATGCCTTTTTGCCAAAGGTCGGGGTAGTCGTGGTGGCAGAGGTCGACCTGCAAAGAGGCCTCCATGATGGTGGCTGGACCGTCTACCGTGCCTCGGTTGTAACTGGTTGTGAGTTCCCATTCCACGGGAATGATGATGATTTGTGCCTCCTCGGCGGAGCAGGGCAGTCCGTAAATTCCGGAATCGGCAACGGCAGCTGCATTGGGGTCAAAATTGTTTTCCATGTTGATAAAATTGGCTTACAAAAATAGATAAAAATCGAATAAATCCTTACTTTTGCGCCCAAAATCGACTTGGAATGGATCTTTTCTCCTGTCTTTCGCCCTTTGTCTTTTGCAGCTTTGCCTCGGGCAGTAGCGGCAATTGCTATTATGTGGGTCGGCAGGAAGAAGGGATATTGGTTGATGTGGGTATCAGTGCCAAACAGGTGAAAATGAAATTGTTACAGCAGGATCTAACGCTCAATAGCATCAAGGCCATCCTTGTCACCCACGACCATATCGACCATGTTTCGGGCCTTGAAGTCTTGGAGAAAGAACATCCTATCCCGATTTATGCCCATTCCGACTGTCTTCAGGGACTCGTCGAAGGCAAGGCTACCAAAAACCTTGACCCATCTTTGTTCCATGAAATCGACCCTTTGCAGCCTTTCAATCTGATGAGCATTGCCATTGAGGCTTATCCCGTCATGCACGATGGGCGAGGTGCTGTTGGGTATCACTTTAATTACGAAGGACATACGCTGACCATCGCCACCGACATCGGCATGTTGGACAAGGTGGTGAAAGAGCAGATTCTCCGTTCTGAAAACATCGTCATCGAGGCCAACTATGACTCGGAAATGCTTGAGAAAGGCAAGTATCCTTATCATCTGAAGCAGCGCATTTCGGGTCCTTTCGGCCATCTCAGCAACGAAGAAATGGCACGTTTCATCGTTTCCGCCTACCATCCTGGGATGAAAAACATCATGCTTTGCCACCTTAGCGAGAACAACAACACGCCGCAACGTACCATGCAATGTCTTCACGAACAGTTCCGCAAACGTCGCGTCCGTCCTGATGTGAACACCACGATTTTCCCGTTGCCCCGCCACAAGTCGACTGGATTTGTCTACCTTTGATTCCACAGCTTTCCACGTTTTTTCAACATTTCTGCACAATTCCACAGTTTTCCACAAATACTTGAGCCTTTGGCATGGCAAGTTTTCACGATTTTGTTTCTGAAAATTTTTGTCAAATTTCTGTAAATTTGTATTGAGAATCAAGTAGATATGGTTTTATTGTGTTTTCTCTTTTGCTGATTCTATGCACCTTGTTTAGTTAAGTACGATTTTTGCTGAAAATTAAGGCAAAATTTCAATCACAATGAGAATCAGACTTTCGATAGCAGTTTTGTTGCTTGTTGCCCTTGCCGCTTCGTGCAATGTGGAACGTTCCGAAAAATACCAGACCCTTTTGGCCGAGCGTGACTCGCTTTACACCGAGGCCGTGGCTGCAAAGGGTGGTTTCGACCAAGCCCTCAACACCATCAACGAGATTGAGAATGCCCTCGAGGCCGTGCGTGCACAGGAGAACATCATCATGATGGACAATCAGGAAGGCAACACCAACAAGGCCGTTTCTGAAATCAACGCCATCCAGCGGACCCTGCAGGAGAACCGTACCAAAATCGCTAATTTGGAAAAGCAGTTGATTGAGCAAGGTACGACTTCAAAGGCTCTGAAACAAACCGTCAGCCGCCTGAAGAAGCAGCTGGAAGAGAAAGACACCTACATCAATAGCTTGAAGGACGAGTTGCAGCAAAGCCGCCAACAGATTGAGGATCTTAGCGTACAAGTTTCCGACCTCAACGCCAACATCAGCGACCTCAATTCGAGCCTCGACGTGATGACCGTGCAGAATGCCGCCCAACAGGCCACTATCGAGAACCAGGATGCACAACTCAACGCTGTTTGGATTTGCATCGCTACCCAAGACGTGCTTGTGGAAAAAGGAATTGTCAGCAAAGGCGGTCTCTTCACGGTCAGCGAGATCTCCAAGCAGGGCTTTGATCGGAGCCAGTTTACCCAAGCCGACAAACGCACCATTGACCACGTTGCGCTCAACACAATGAGACCCAAAGTGATGACCACCCATCCCGAAAGCAGCTACGTTATCGAGGATGACACTGAAAATAATGTTAAAGTGTTGAGAATCATTGATAAGGACGCTTTCTGGAGTATGTCGAATTATTTGGTAGTATCCATCAAATAATATCCGTTTTCAGCGGAACTGCTCGTTTTCAATTTTTTTAGAATTGCCTCACATTTCCCCAATGTGAGGCTTTTTTTGTGTGTATTTTTGTGGAATCTATGGATTTTTGTTATTTTTGCACCATGAAATGTAGAATTCTCGTTGTGGAAGACGATGCCACGTTCGGCACGATGATGCAGACTTGGCTCACCAAGAACGGCTATGAAGCGGTTCTCGCTTCGCGTTTCGAACAAGCCAAAATAGACCTCTCTTCGGATAGTTTCAACTTGATTCTCACCGATTTGCGCCTTCCCGACGGCGATGGCATCCTTTTGATGACTTGGGTGCGTGAGAAGCTGAAAAGTAAGGTGCCGATCATCGTGATGACGGGCTATGCCGAGGTGCAAACCGCTGTTTCGGCCATGAAGCTCGGTGCGTTCGACTACCTCAAGAAACCTATCAATCCCAGCGTGCTCGAGGAAAAGATTGCCGCTGCGTTGGCGTCGGGTGAGGAAGATTCAGCCGAGACCTTCATCCCTGCCAACAAGCAATGGGTGAGGGGCAACAGCCATGCCATGCTGAGGCTTTACAAACACGTGGAGCTGGTGGCACCTACCAAGTTTTCCGTACTCATTCTCGGCGAGAGCGGTACGGGCAAGGAATACATCGCCCGCATGATTCACGATTTGAGCCAATACAAGGACGGCCCCTTCATCCCCGTTGATTGTGGAAGTCTTTCCAAAGAACTGGCACCCAGTGAGTTATTTGGTCATCTTAAAGGTTCGTTCACTTCGGCCATCGCCGACAAGAAAGGCGTCTTTGAGCAGGCCAAGGGCGGTACGGTCTTCCTCGACGAGGTGGGCAACCTGCCTTACGAAGTGCAGATGCAGCTGTTGCGTGCCTTGCAGGAGCAGAAGGTGAGGCCCGTGGGCTCCGCCACCGACATCCATGTCGACGTGCGAATTTTGGCTGCCACCAACGAGAATCTGGAACAAGCCATTGAAGAAGGTCGTTTCCGCCAGGATTTGTTCCACAGAATCAACGAGTTTGCCATTGAGGTGCCGCCTTTACGCGAGCGCCTTGAAGACTTCGACGAATTGACCTATTTTTTCATCCGTCAGGCCAATGAGGAGTTGGGCAAAAACGTGAAAGGCATCACTCCAGAGGCCTTGCTGCGTATGAAGGAGCAACGATGGAACGGCAACCTCCGCGAACTGCGCAATGTAGTGCGTCGCTGTGTCCTTTTCGCCGAGGGCGAGAACATCGACCTTGACGACCTGCCGGTGTTCACGCTGCCCAACAAACGCACCGTCGTGAACATTCCCGAAGACGACTGGGCTCTGCAACCCGACCATGAGAAAGAGCAAATCGAGGCCGCACTGCGCAAGGCAAGAGGCAACAAGACCGTGGCGGCCAAACTCCTCCAAATCGACCGGAAGACCTTGTACAACAAGATGCACCTTTATGGGATTGAGTTGTAAGAAACAGCTCTAATGTCTGATTGAAGGATAATGCGGCAAAGCACTTTTGACATTCAATCGAAACACTATGAACTATGATGCAAAAGCAAGCCATACAATTATTTGAACAGAAGAAGGTGCGTACTGTATGGGACACTGATAAGGAAAAATGGTGGTTTTCCATCGTTGATGTGGTATCGGTGTTGACAGGTAGCGACTATCAAACAGCGAGAAAATACTGGAAAGTGCTGAAAGGCAGACTGATAAAGGAAGGATTTGAAGTGGTAACAAATTGTTACCAGTTGAAATTACAGGCTCCAGACGGAAAAATGAGATTAACTGATGTTGCTGATACTGAACAACTTTTCCGGCTCATCCAATCCATTCCATCGCCGAAGGCAGAGCCTTTCAAGCAGTGGATGGCTCAGGTAGCGGCAAAGCGCATTGACCAAATGCAAGACCCCGAGCTCTCTATCGAGCAGGCAGTGGCCGATTACTGCAGGTTGGGCTGTTCGGAAGCATGGATCAATCAGCGGATAAAGTCGATAGAGGTGAGAAAGCACTTGACCGATGAATGGAAACGCGCTGGATTGGAGGAGGGTGTGCAGTTTTCCTCGCTGACGGATATCATTTTCGCCAGTGGAGCGGTCTTTCCGCCAAGGAATACACGCAATTAAAAGGCTTAAAGAAAGAGAACCTGCGCGACAATATGACCGACCTTGAGATTGCCATCAATATGCTTGCGGAGGCCACTACGACACAAATCTCAAAGAACGAGAACCCGAAAGGTATGGCTGAAAGCGCCGGCATTGCCCGACGCGGCGGCGCCGTGGCCAACGACGCCCGCAAAGCCGTAGAGAAAGAAACCGGACAGCCTGTGGTCTCAACAATGAACGCCAAACAGATTGCACAGGGAGAAGGAGAATTGCTATTGGATGGAGGGAAAGAAAAAAAAGTTCTATTTTTGCGGATCGAATCATAAAAGATGCCCAATGTAATTCTCATCATAGTAGCATTTATCATCTGTCTAATTGCTGTTTTACTTGTTTTTAGACGCAAAAAGGCAGCTAAGATATTAGAGCAGAATATAGATAACATAAATGGGCAAATAGTCGTTTTTAATTCTGAATACGCTAATATTCTAAAACATTATGTTTCTGAATCAGAGGAAAATGATTTTGTGGGAAAATGGCATAACTTATATTCAAATGTTTCGAAATACCACTTATCTAATAAGAACAATGCGTATGCTGGAATTCTGCAATTTAAAGAAACTTATATACACCTTCATAAGTCTATCTCAGAATCCAATGCAGAAATCAGGCGAAAAGAAATTGTAAAAGAACTATCCGAACAAGTATCTGCTTTTTTTACAGAACTATCCGAAATTAAAAATCAATATGTTACTCATAATATAGAAAAGTGGTTTGAGGAGAAATGGCATGAGCTTTCATTGCAGATAAATAAGGCCGATGTTCGCGAAACTGATATTGAACATACTGAAGTTGAACAGTTTAAGACAGTGTATGGTTCTCTTCACAATTATTTCAATAATGCAAACGAAAACTATATTCGGTCAGAATCAATCAAATATGATGATTTATTCTCAAATATAGATGGTAAATCTTTGGATGAGCAGCAAAGGGCAGCAGTAATTACAGATGAAGATAGAATACTTGTTCTTGCAGGCGCAGGTAGCGGAAAAACGCTGACTATTGCGGCAAAAGTTAAGTATCTTTGCGAAATAAAGAAAGTTGATCCAAAAGACATACTCCTGATTTCTTTTACAAGGAAATCGGCTCAGGAAATGACTGATAGGATTCAGAAAAAACTTGGAATTAATGCAGAAGCCACAACTTTTCACAAACTTGGACTTGATATAATCAAAAATGCAGATGGTTATAGACCGGAAGTTTCTGATGATGATGGACTTAGTCGGTTTGTTCATAACTTTTTTGAGAAGGAACTTTTGAAATATCCCGACCTTATAAAAAGTTTGACAGAGTATTTTACTTACTATCTTGAAATTCCAGATAGATTGGAGGATTGTTCATCGCTTGGAGAATTATACGAGGAAGAAAAGACCGCGGATCTTGAAACACTTAAATCGAAATACGAACGCGAGAGTTTTATTCGTGATAAAAGTGCTGAAAAAGCGCAGGTATATACCACTTTAAACAACGAGAAAGTAAAAAGCCTTGAAGAAACAAAGATTGCTAACTATCTTTTCATGCATGGCGTCAATTATGAGTATGAAAGACTCTATCCATATGAAAGTGCTGATCCTTTACGAAAGGCATATCGTCCTGACTTTTATCTAACAGATTATGACATCTATTTGGAACATTTTGGAATCTCAAAGGATTATACGATTCCATGGCTTTCCCCAGTTGAGGAGAAAAAGTATTTAGACAGTATTCGTTGGAAAAGAGAATTTCATGCGGAAAATAATACCAAATTAATAGAAACTTATTCCTACTATAGTTCAGAAGGAGTATTACTGAAAAAACTTGAAGAATTATTGTTAGCCAATGGAATTAAGTTCAAGAATAGGGACTTCACTGATGTGTTCAATACGGTATATGCAAGCAAAAGCAACAAGTATTTTTCGGAGTTTATCAAACTATGTTGCACTTTTATTACTCTTTTTAAGTCAAATAATTACAAGATAGATGAAATCGAAACATTAAGGCGTAATTATTTTACCAAAGAGGATAATGTGTTCCTATGTGAACGAACCAGTTTGTTTTTGAATATAATAAAGCAATAGTCCGTTAAATTTTGAATAGCTACGCCGCGTAGGCGATGCCATAATATAAGAGTTCTTTGAAATCGTTGGTATTTAATAGTCTGTTCGGCAGC
>CADCML010000030.1 GCA_902802535.1 uncultured Bacteroidia bacterium | reverse complement strand
GCGTTCCATCATGCGTTTGCCGAAGGCGCGCATGGTCGGCATGGTGTTGTCGAAGATCTCGTCGCCGAAGTTGCAGGTACCGCAGTCGAGGGTAGCCATTTCGGGCAACGGGTTGGTGTCAGTCGATTGGAGACGCTCGTCGGGAGTCATGCCGACGGCACCGCCGGTCGAAGGGATGAGGATGACGTTGGGACACACTTTCAGGATGGCCTCTTCGCACTCTTGGAAACGGCCACGGTCCTGGGTGGGCGTGCCGTCGTCCCAGCGGACGTGCAGGTGTACGATGGCGGCACCGGCATCGACGGCCGACTTGGCCTCGCGCACGATCTCCTCCACGGTATAAGGCACGTTGGGATTCTGTTCCTTGGTGACTTCCGCGCCGCAGATGGCGGCAGTGATGATCAGTTTATCCATTTCGTTGATTTCAGATTTAAGATTTAAAATTCAAAATTCAAGATTTTCTGGATTGCTTCGTCGTTCCTCCTCGCAATGACAAAGACGCGCTTTGCGTCATTGCGAGCGAAGCGTGGCAATCCAGACCATCAGTTATTTACGCTGGCAGTCTTTAGGTGTCACGCAAGTACCGGAAGCACGGCAAACCACAATAGGCTCATCGAGTTCATCAGCAGCGGAGGGAGAAATATCGGGGCGGGCGATGGCCACCTTGCGGGCCTCAAACTGCATGTGGCGCGAGGTGTTGCCTTCCTTGTCGATCCAGCCTTCAGCCTCGATGTAGTCGCCGGCATAGACGGGAGCGAGGAAGTCGATGTTGTCGTAAGCGCGGAACAGGCCTTCGTCGCCGTCACGCATAATCAAAAGTTCGGTCGCCACGTCACCGAAGAGGTGAACCATGTGGGCACCGTCAACCAAATTGCCACCGTAGTGGGCATCCTTCGCGCTCATGCGAAGTCTCAATTTTGTTCTGTATTCCATAATGTTGAATTATTTATTTTTCCACATAAATTGCATCGACATAAATACCCGAAGCGTGCACACATTCAGGCTTAATCTCGCCGACCTTCACCAACTTTTCGGCTTCGACGACGACATAGTCGGCGGCGGTGGCCATCAGCGGGTTGAAGTTGTTGGTCGTGCCGAGGAACACCATGTTGCCGAACTCATCGACGATGTTGGCGCGCAGGAAGGCGATGTCGGCCTTCAAGGGCTTCTCTAACAGGTAGTCCTTACCATCCACGTTGACGATCTGCTTGCCGTCAGCCATGATGGTGCCGAGACCTGTGGGGGTCAGCACGCCACCGAGACCTGCACCGTATGCGCGGATGCGCTCTGCGAGGGTGCCTTGCGGGACGTATTCAACGATGAGGGTGCCCTCGTTCTTCTGGATGGCCGTCTGCTTGTTGGTGCCTGTGTGCGACACGATGGCCTTCTTCACTTGGTGGTTGCTGACCAACTTGCCGTGGGCCACTTCGTCGTAGGCCGTGTCGTTGGCAATGATGGTAAGGTCTTTAACGCCTTTCGCAACGATGGCGTCAATGATTTGAGTGGCACTTCCCACGCCGAGGAAGCCGCCAAACATAATCGTCATGCCGTCGTGAACTCTCTCGACAGCTTTGTAACTCGTATAAAAGTCTGCAAATTTACTGAGATTTCCAGCACTTTCCAAACAAATTAATATTTATTTTATAAAGAGGTGTGTAACCCTATTAGGGTCAAGGTTTTGCACAACAAAAAAAGCCGCTGATTGCTCAGCGGCTTTAACTTCCCCAACTCCAATGCTCATTTTCATTGGAAATCTGACTTGTGAATCTTGTTTATCAGAATGATGTATTTCTCCCTTCTGTTTATCTCTCTATTTCTTCTTCTGTTTCTGTTGGATAAAACTCATAGGTGTATTCATATTCATAGCCTTTGGTTTCAACTGCAATATCGCCAATCTCTGTTTTAATACATCGGATTGGATTGCCGTCCGAATCGTATTCAAATCGGAACTCATTATGCTCATAGTCAACCCTCCCACTAATCCATTTAAACTCCCTATATGCCATTATTGTTGACACATCACCTGCGTTATTGAAGTACATCACAATATCCATTTTTTCGTTTCCATTGACAAGATTATACATGAACTTACGACTCTTTTTGTCAAAATTGCAAGTATATGTACAGATGAATTTTGAACCATGATACTTATTGATTTTTGTGATATTTCCATTTTTATCAAGGGTATATTGGTAGATATCGCCATACATGTTTTGCATTGTTTTAAGTCGCCCATTTTCGTCATATGTAAAACTACAACCATAATTCCCATCAACCTCAACCACTTTGCCATTTTCGTAGATAAAGTTGACACCAACATAATCATCCTGGGAGCCTTGAATTTGTACGAGCCTTCCTAATGTGTCGTAGTGCATAATGTATTGACTATCACGATCCGCCCACCGATGTAATTTACCCATTCTGTTGACAAGAAGGTATTGATTAACTATTACTGATTTTGTGTTGTGTTTTACTTTTGGACGAATCTCTGTTGGAAGATTGTTTATCATATAGGCATAGTCAACCAATTGGCCTTCACCGTTAACCCATAGAAAGTCCTGTGCAACAACTGAAAGATGCGCCATTAACAAAACAACACACAACAATACAAATCTATTATTACCTTTCATGATATTTCCTCCAATACTGATTGTCTGTTACATTGCCTCTTACATTTTGAGAATCTGTTCTCGTAATCTTTCTAATATTCAGAGTCTCTTGATTGTTTGACAAAAATCTTCCGATAGTTGCATTGACAGTTCTGAAAATAGTGGTACTGTCAATATTGTTGATAAGCATGTTCACATAATCTCTTTCAAAAACAGTCAGGTATTTTTCGATGAAATCATGCGAATCAAATTCATTTGGCAGGTGCCGTAAGACTTCGTCGGCTTCAGCGATTGTTATCATTTTGTTTTCCCTAATTCCGTGTCGGGCGCAACTTTTATGTTAATTATAGTCCAATCAAACTTGAAAGGAAGAAAAACGCCACGCATGAAATCGACATGCCGATTAAGGCAGGCCAACGAGGTTTAAATTGCAGTGCAACAATAGAGAGCGATACCCCAGCAACGAATAATGAGATGGTAAAAAACTCATTTTGAATGGTTGTGCTTTTCATTGCAAAAATTACACTAAGCAGACTGAGGATTGCTCCACCCCATCCAACAAAATTGACTTGTAATGAATCTGTTTTTTCATTTCTGAGTTCTGTTGGTTTGTTTTCTTGTCCTAACATATTGTCTGTCATTTGTCTAAACCCTAAATTCGTCATCGGGCGCAACTTTTTTTTGCCTATTGCTTCCTCGATTCAGCAGGTTTACGATTGTGCATAAGAAGGCTAGGAAACTTGATTTGTACAAGTTTTCAGTTAGCAGGCTCTGGAAAACACCTTGTAGATAAAAACCGTACATGTTTACCTAGCCTGTATGTATCAAGAATCAATTGAATACAAATCAGGCTGGCAAACCTGTGACCCATACCTATCTACTATATTTTCCAGATATTGCTAACTAGATACAAGCACAAATTGCCTTCAATCGCTCGGATGTCTCCCCGAACAATCGAAGGCAAAAGTACAAATTATTTCAAATCAAAGCGTTTTTTGGAAGGTTTTTTATTGCCTCAAATCACTGCCAAAGCGGTTCTTGCCTCCAACCTTTCGGGAAGCCCATAGCGGCGGCATCGACGGAAGAATATTTCTGCAACAATGCCTTGATGTCGGCTACAAATGTGCTCTGCGGATCAATGGCATTGATTAGATAGGCGATGCAGCAAAGTTGCGGATAAATCTTGTCGGGAGGGAATGAAAAGTCCGTCAACCAGTTATGGCCTGCCAAAGTCCTCGGCATCCGGGGTTTCAGTGCATAGCGGCGGTTCCAGATGCGAGAATGATGGGCGCAGAAGTTGCGAAGCGATGTCAAACTCTCCATCCAACTAATCAGAAACTCGTGTTGAGGTAAACCGAAATCCTCGGCCACGGCCTTCTTGTCGGCTTTTTCGGCAAAATTCCCATATAGTTTCGATAATGTTCCAAACGACACCGTTTCCAAGGTCTTCCATGCAGGAGGAAAGGTCGGCTTGTTGTAGCGTTCGAAATACTCCTTGATGAAATCCTCCTTACTTCGGCGTAGTTCACGATCGACACCGCTCAAGTTCTCGACAAATAAGTGCCCATCAGAGGCCTTATCCACTTGTGTAAACCAAAACGGCGTATGATTGCGTGAGAAATGATGGTTGATGCGGGTTCGCAATGCAATCTCAATCAGTCGCGTAGCACAAAACACCATATCGCGCAATGCCGTATCGAAGTCATAAAGAGCCAATACTTGTTCTAATGTAATACCTTGGCGAAATTCATGTGTTTGCTTGTCGGATTCCATAGGTCGGAAATAACAGGCCAATCGAAAATAACTGATGACTGACAAGGTTTTGAGAGCCGCTTGTTCGTTGTTAATCACAAGTCCGCGCTGTTTCAACATGGCAAGCAAATCAGGCGTATCAAGAGCGAGTTTGTTATATTGTTCCATAGGCGTATATACAAAAAAGTCTCACCCTGGTACGCTGCCTTTCAGCTCGCGTGGTGAGATTGGTCGCTGCAAAAATACGAACTTTTCCCATACCCGCAAGCATTTTGAAGAAAAAACACAAAAAAAGCCGCTGAGTTCAGCGGCTTTTCCGTCCTTCTGTTCCGTTCCAGTCAGTTGTTCATGTATGAAACTTGACCCATCAGCGTTGTATTCATTGATTCGTATGCGGCGGCGTAGCCAAACAGGTAGCGCAATACGTTGCGGCTGGGTTGCTGTTGCTCGCTCTCCCTACGGAAAACCTCCCTGATTTGTGATATCAACACTGCGTCTTCAACGGATGAGGGGTAAGAGGTGTAACTATTTGTCATAGGCGTTTGTTAGGTTAGACTTTACCATTAAACGCAACCTTTCCGATATTATTTTACGCAGGGGAAGATTTTTTGTCTTTTTGTTTGATTTTTTTTACGATGGCCAATGGCTTATGACGATGGCCACTTCAACAGTCGTGAAAGTGGCCATAAGCCATAGTCATCGGCCATAGTAGCGTGGGCTAGTAGGTAAGCGTCATATTGTTGGCCACCATCATCTTACGCAAGTTGATCAAGGCATAGCGCATACGGCCCAGTGCTGTGTTGATGCTCACGTTGGTGATGTCGGCAATGTCTTTGAAGCTCATGTCGTCGAAGATGCGCATGCGGAGCACCTCGCGCTGCTCGTCGGGCAGGAAGGCGATCATCCTGTGGAGGTCGGAGTGCACCTGGTCAACGATCATGCCCTGCTCCACAGAGGCGTCGGTAATCGGCACGTTGTCGATGTAGTTGTAATCCTCGCTCGACGACTCCACCGTGGGGATGCGGTTCTCCTTGCGGAAATGGTCGATAACGAGGTTGTGCGCGATGCGCATGGCGAACTGCACGAAACGGCCGTCGTCCTTGTAGGCCTTCGACTTGACGGTCTGGATGACCTTGACGAAGGTGTCCTGAAAGACATCGTCAGCCAACTGCTTGTCTTTCACAAGCGTGAGTATGTAGGAATAAACTTGTTTCTGGTATCTACCAATCAATAATTCAAAACTATGAACATCGCCGTTTTGGTAACGCTCAATCAATTCTTTGTCGCTTTTCACTATGTTGGACATCAGGTCCCCCTTTCTTTGTGCACTCAACGTAAGTGCTTGTTAATAAAGGGTATAAATCTTTCGATAGCGTCTCTCCTATGGATTGGTTAGTGAATAATTGCAGTGCAAAGATACGGCTTTTTTGGAAAAACCAAGAAAAAAGTTGATTTTTTTTCATCGGAACACAATATTTTTCACTGATTTAAATCCAACCTGTATACGAGTTGTTTTTTTCCTACCTTTGCGGCAAAATTCCGTTTACTATGAAAAAGCTCTCACTCCTTATTCTATTAATGCTTTCCGCTTTGGGACAAGCGTTCTCACAAGTCGCTGAAAAAGTCAGCGAAGAAATGGCCTTCCAAACGGCAAAAAGTTTTGTCGACAGCGAAACAAGTTTCCAAAATGCCGAATTGCAGTTGGTTTCCACCTCCGATTTATTTGTTTACAACATTGGCAACCAAGGTTTTGTCATCATTTCTAACAATACCGTTTTGCCACCTGTTTTGGGCTGGTCAGACCAAGGCACTTTCCCCGATTTGACCCTTGCGCCCGAAAACGTTCTGTCATGGCTCAACCATTACAGTGAGATGATTGCATTTGCCGAAACGAACCACCTGCAACCTGAAGCATCCGTGCTGCAAGAATGGGACGAAATCGCGCAAGGCCGTTTCGCCAAAAGCGAGAAATCGGTGAACCCTTTGGTGAGCACTCATTGGGACCAAGGCTGCTATTACAACGAATACTGTCCAGCCACAGGAGGCGGTTGGGGTGGCGGTCCATGCGGTCATGCCCTAACCGGCTGCGTGGCCACGGCCATGGCGCAAGTGATGAAATACTGGAATCATCCCGCACAAGGCTTCGGGTCGCACAGCTACACGCACAGCACCTACGGCGAACAGAGTGTGAATTTTGCCGCCACAACCTACCATTGGGACGACATGCCCAATGAAGTTTGGAGCCAAAACGATGCCGTAGCCACCTTGATGTACCATTGCGGCGTGAGCGTCGACATGAACTATGGGGCCTCGGCCAGCGGTGCCTATTCCACCGATGTGGAAACCGCCCTGCGCTCCTATTTCGGATATTGCGGCGCAAAATACCGCGCAAAATCCTCCTACACCGAAGAGGCTTGGTTAGACATGATTAAGGCCGAACTCGACCTCTCGCGTCCCTTATATTATAGCGGAAACGGCAACAACAGCGGTCACGCCTTCGTGTGCGACGGTTACGACAACAACGGCCTCCTCCATTTCAACTTCGGCTGGAGCGGCGGCAGCGACGGCTATTATTCCACCTATGACCTCATCGGATTCAACCAAAATCAGGCCGTGGTGATGAACGTCTACCCCATCGCCATCCAAGCCGACGCCAACGGCATCATCTACGTCAGCAGCGATGGTACGGGCAACGGTTCCTCATGGGAAAACGCCACCGACAAGCTCGATTATGCTACAGCCCTTTCGAGCGGCAGCGGCACCAAGGTGTGGGTGAAAGCCGGCACCTACTACGGCGACACCGCCAATACCGAGGGTGCGTTCAACATCACGGCGGGCAACCGCATCTACGGCAGTTTCAGTGGCAACGAGGGTCCCGACTACGACCTCTCGCAACGCGACTTCATCAAAAACGCCACGGTGTTGGACGGCCAAAACGCAAGGCGCGTCTTGAACCAAGCCCAAGTCTTCAACGCGGCCACAATGCCCATTTGGGACGGCTTCACCATCACCCATGGCGCCATCGGCAGCGGAGCCGGCACCTACCTCAACAACTACGTTACGCTGAACAATTGCACCATCATCGACAACCACGCCACCATGTATGCCGGTGGCGTATACATCAACTCGACAGGCGGCACAGCCCGAGTGACTTTGAACAACTGCACCATCACTGACAACACCGCCTCGATGGGTGGCGGCGTGTGCGACCGCATTGGAGCCGCCTACACCAACTGCCGCATCAGCAACAACCGCGCCTCCACGAAAGGTGGCGGCATATACCTCTATATTAATACGGAACCGACACTCAAAAACTGCATCGTCAGCAACAACACGGCTGCGAACGCTGGCGGCATTTATTCCCGAGGCAAATTGACAGCCTACAACTGCAACATTCTGATGAACCTCGCCACGGAAAGCATCGGCGGCGTATACCATGAAAAGCGGCACAACAAATACTACAACTGCATCCTTTGGGGTAACAAGGCCAACGGTCAGGCGAGCCAAGCCGAGGGCGAAAGCGACTATGAGTATTGCGCGGTGCAAGGTGGCGTGGACGGCATCGAAATCATCGATCTGCCTGCCGAGAACAACGGTCAGGAACCAGGTGTTTTTGTCCGTTTCAACCAATACGCCCAAGGTGCCGGAGCCGATTACCACAACGAGGACTGGAGCCTCAGACCACGTAGCATCTGCCTCAATGCAGGCAAGCCCAACACCACGGGTCTCGGCAGCACCGACATCGCGGGCAATCCGCGCATCCAAAAAGGTCGCGTCGAAATTGGTGCTTATGAAAGCTGTGCCTCGCTCACTTTGATTGAGGATGTGCTTTTCGAAAGCGGCTTACCGTATTGGTTTTACAGCAGCCCTCTGACCGAGCCAGGCTACTACACCGTTGTGCTCGAAGGCCAAGACTGCGACAGTGTCATCGGCCTCACTCTCGATATCGTGTTGGGCTTGGAAGAACCACAAGAAACCGCTATTCAGGTTTGGCCCAATCCCACCTCAGGGCTTTTACATATTGAAGCCGAAGGCATTGACAAAGTGGAAATCTGCAACCTTTTGGGACAAGTCGTACTTCATGCCGAAAAGGTAGATGGCATCGATTTGAGCAACCTTAGGAAAGGCGTTTATTTCCTGATTGCCAGCAATAAAAATGGATTAAAAACCGTGACTAAAGTCATTAAGGAATAAGAAAGGGAATCATCATGACAAAAGCTTATTTTTCAGCAGGTTGCTTCTGGGGCGTGGAGTATTACTTCAAGCGGCTCAAAGGCGTGACGAAAACCACCGTCGGCTTCATGGGCGGCGAAATCGAGAACCCGAGCTACAAGCAAGTTAAGACAGGCTTGACGGGACATTTGGAAACCATCGAAGTGGAATACAATCCTGAAGTGGTTTCTTACGAAGCCTTGGTGCGCTATTTCTTTGAAATCCACAATTTTGAGCAAGCCGACGGTCAAGGCATCGACATTGGGACGCAATACCTCTCTGCCATTTGGTTCAACAATGTTGAAGAACGCGACATGGCCATCCGCATTTTCGGCGAACTGATGCAAATGGGCTATCATCCCGCCACACAAATCCGACAAGCCATGACCTTCTATCCCGCCGAGGATTACCATCAGGATTATTTGGATTTACAGGGGGAGTCGCCGGAATGTCATGTTTATCGGAGGATTTTTTAAAAAATGCCTTTTTCTTTTCGCCATAATGAAATAATTCCCTACTTTTGCAGAAAATAATGTGCCCATGCCAGAAATCAGCAACTTCTATGGCATCGTCATAACGATGTATTTCCCCGACCACAACCCGCCACATTTCCATGTGAGATACAACGAATATCGCGCTTCCATTGACATTCTGACAGGTAAGGTTACAGGAGAAATGCCAAGACGAGCTTTGAAACTTGTTTACGATTGGCTTGACCTTCACAAAGAAGAACTGATGGAAAACTGGTATAAATTGGAGAAAGGCACATCTCCATCAAGCATTCAACCATTAGACTAATCATGAAAGCCTCCAATGAACTGAAATGGGTAACATCTGCGAGAAATCTTGAAGGATTCAGACTTGCACTGACCTTCAACGACGGTAGCCAACGGGTTTTTGATTGTGAACCACTAATCGACCAATACCCCATTTTTGCCCCTTTACGCGACAAAGCCGTTTTCGACCACTTTGACCTTGACGGTTGGACGGTCACATGGTTGCATGGCACTATCGACATCGCACCTGAATACCTTTATGAACAAAGCATTGTGGCATAAACAATTAAACGAAATCTAATCATCATTTAAACAAACAGAATATGGCAAAAAACATCGAAGAAATCAAAGCCGCGTTGGCCGAATACGGCATCACCGGCGCAAAGGACATTTATTATAACCCGAGCTACGAACAACTCTTCAAGGACGAGATGAACCCCGCCCTGACGGGCTACGATAAGGGCGTTTTGACCGAACTCAACGCCGTCAATGTGATGACAGGTATCTACACCGGCCGCTCGCCAAATACATCGTGATGGACGCCAAGTCGAAGGACACCGTTTGGTGGACCACCGAAGGCTACAAAAACGACAACCACCCGATGAGCGAAGAAGTGTGGGCACAAGTGAAAGACTTGGCCAAGAAGCAGTTAAGTGGCAAGAACCTTTATGTGGTGGATGCCTTCTGTGGCGCCAACAAGGACACCCGCATGGCCGTCCGTTTCATCATGGAAGTGGCATGGCAGGCCCATTTCGTGCTCAACATGTTCATCAAGCCTACGGTTGAGGAACTGGCTGAATTTAAGCCGAACTTTACCGTCTACACTGCCTCGAAAGCCAAGGTCGATAATTACAAAGAACTCGGCCTGAACAGCGACACCTGCGTGGCCTTCAACGTCAGCAGCCGCGAGCAAGTGATTCTGAACACCTGGTACGGTGGCGAGATGAAGAAAGGCATGTTCTCGATGATGAACTACTACCTGCCGCTGCAAGGCATTGCCGCCATGCACTGCTCTGCCAACACCGACATGAAGGGCGAGAACACCGCCATCTTCTTTGGCTTGAGCGGCACGGGCAAGACCACCCTTTCCACCGACCCGAAGCGTCTGCTCATCGGCGACGACGAGCACGGCTGGGACGACGAAGGCGTGTTCAACTTCGAAGGTGGCTGCTATGCCAAAGTCATCAACCTCGACAAGGAGAGCGAGCCCGACATCTACAACGCCATCAAGCGCGATGCTTTGTTGGAGAACGTCACCGTCGATGCCAACGGCAAGATTGACTTCAAGGATAAGAGCGTGACCGAGAACACCCGCGTCTCCTACCCCATCGAGCACATCGAGAAGATTGTGAAGAACGTGCGTCCGATTTCGGCTGGCCCCGCCGCCAAGAACGTCATCTTCCTCAGCGCCGATGCCTTCGGCGTGCTGCCTCCTGTCAGCATCCTGACGCCCGAACAGTGCAAATACTACTTCTTGAGCGGATTTACCGCCAAGTTGGCCGGCACCGAGCGCGGCATCACTGAGCCTACGCCTACCTTCAGCGCCTGCTTTGGTCAAGCCTTCCTTGAGCTTCACCCGACCAAGTATGCCGAGGAATTGGTGAAACGCATGGAAAAGAGCAATGCCAAGGCCTACTTGGTAAACACTGGTTGGAACGGCACAGGCAAGCGCATCTCCATTAAGGACACACGCGGCATCATCGACGCTATCCTCGACGGCAGCATTGAGAAGGCTCCGACCAAGAAGATCCCGTACTTCAACTTCGAGGTGCCGACCGCCCTTCCGGGTGTCGACCCGAACATCCTCGACCCACGCGACACTTACGCCGACAAGAACGCTTGGGAAGAAAAAGCCAAAGACCTCTCCTCACGCTTCATCAAGAACTTCGAGAAGTTCACGACAAACGAGGCCGGTAAGGCTTTGGTGGCTGCTGGACCGAAACTTTGATGGTCTCACGCAGAATCCGCTGAACTATGAGAATGACGAGCCGCTCCGATTGGGGCGGCTCGTTGGTTTGAATTACAACTGCAAAAGTAAGGAATTATTTCCCCAATAGCCAATCGCAAGCTTCTATACAATGGATGGTTTTGCCATCCACCACAAGGTCTTGCGTCTCGCCATACATCATCACCAAAGTCAAATGGTCGCATCGGGTTAAAGTCGATCCTTTCAATAAGCCTCCTATCTCACGGTTGTATAGTCGTTTGCTGGGATTGCGGAAATCGTATGTAACCTGAACGAGTTCAACGACTCGGTTGCGATCGGTTAGGGCAAAGTCAACTTCAAAGGATTTTGGTTGCTTGATGTAATACAGCTGGTCCGATTCATACTGCATTCTGCGCATTAACTCAATGGCGACAATGTTTTCCAAACGCCAGCCTAAGTTTTCCGTCAGCAAAGCATCCTCATGGTCGTCCACAAAAGCCGTATCTATGGCATAGCATTTTCGGCTGGTTTGTCGGTCAATACTTTTGTAAGAAAATCGTGGTATGATGCGTAGCAAATAGGCTTCTTCAAGATAGGAAACATAGTTCTTTACCGTGTGTATGGACTTGATTTGGTAGTCTCTTTTCAGCGTGGCAAACGAAATCTCTTGGCAAAACTTGTCAAGCGTAGCATTGGCTATCTGCCGCAAAGTGGTCTTGTATCGGATTTTGTAGCGTTTACAGATGTCTTTTGTAAGGATGGCTTCAAGTAACGACATGATGTAACGCCGCTGGTTCTTCATGCGTATTGTTTCAGGGAAACCGCCTTGCTTCATATATTGCTCCAAAGCATGGAGTCTCAATCCTGTTGCTTTTGTAGTAAAAGTCGTAGTGTCAATGCCTTTCGCAATACAATATTCCTGAAACGAAAAAGGGAACAATTCAATCTGGTTATATCTTCCCGTGAGATGGGTTGCCAAATCGCTGCTTAACAGGTTGGCATTGCTTCCGGTGATGACCAGATGCAGTTTTTGTCGCAACAAACGGTTGACAAACAAATGCCATTTCGGTGCATTCTGTATTTCGTCCATGAACAAGCAGTCGAAGTTGCCATATAGATTGTACAGCGCTTTTAGAATGTCGTTTAAATGTTCGGCATTCAGATTGGCGAGGTTCTCGTCGTCAAAATTGACGTATGCGAATTTGCGTTTGCTTCCCATCAACACTTTCTGGCACAACGTTGATTTTCCGCAACGTCTCACCCCGATAACAATTTGAACAAGAGGGCTGTCCAAGTCGATTTCTTTTTCTTCTTTGCGTGTGACGAATTGGGAAAAGTCCGTTTCCCAAAGTTCATTCATTTGGTCGCGCAATATAACCTCAAAGTCTTTTATTTCCATCCTAAAATCAAATTTGATGCAAAAATAGTAATAATCTTTTAATTACAAACATCAAACTGCACTTTTTGGAAGGTTTTTAGTATTCTAAACTGCACTTTTTGGAAGGTTTTTAGTATTCTAAACTGCACTTTTTGGAAGGTTTTGAAGATTTCTCTATACTATTGTGACTGCGCGCAGAAATGCGGCAAGACTTTGGTGGCTACTGGACCGAAACTTTGATTGGTCTTACGCAGAATCCGCTAAAATCGCAGAACTATGAGAATGACGAGCCGCTCCGATTGGGGCGGCTCGTTGTGCATTATCCCTACGCATTATCAAAGATTTTGGCATTTCTACACCTGCGCATTGTCAAAACAAGCAGTTTTTCCATCCATAGAATTATATTTTTTGTATTTTTGCACCTAAGATTAATATGAACAATCGAATCAACTAATCATCAACAAAATTCAAAGCAATGAAAAAAAACATTAGAAGAATCGCGCCGGCCTTGCTCGTTCTTGTAGCGTTGGCCACTCTCTCATTCATGGCCAAGGATGGCATTACCCTCAGGCTCCGTCCTGAGCAAGGCAAGACCTACACCCTCACCTCAAAAGCGAACATGATGATGATGATGGAAATGCAAGGCCAAACCATGAACATGTCGCAAAACATGGAAACCCGTCAGACCTTCACAGCGAAGGAAACCAGCGACACCAAATCAACCTTTGAGACCCAGATTGATGCTATGAAGATGACCATCTCGCAAATGGGCATGAAACTCGAGTACGACTCAGAACATCCAGAAAAAGCCAGTCCCATGCTGGCCGGACAAACCCAAGAAATTGAGAAACACCTCAAAAAGCCTGCAAGCATTACTTACAATGCCTTGGGTCATGTCGTTGACTCTATTGAACTTGAAATGAGCCAATTGGGAGCAGCTATCGTTGAGCTTCCCGAAGAGGAACTGACCGTGGGCAGCACATGGACTTTCAACAAGAAACAGGAAGTCAGCGGCTCCGAAATCAATTCCAAGATGACCTACACCGTCACCGCAATCTCAAAGAAAAGCGTTGACGTCACCGTTTCCGGCACTGTCGAATCCAATGCCAATTCCAGCGAAGTGTCAGGCACCTATTCCGGCACGGCCAGCATCCATCCCCAAACTGGCCTTGTCATCCAAAGTGCCACAAAGTCCAACCTCTCCATGACTCTCAACGAGCAAGGCATGAGCATTCCTATGACTATCGTCGGCAACACGACTGTTGAGGTGAAATGAGTCATACCATCATGAAACGAAGCATCATCCTTTTTGCTTTGGCATTGCTGGTGTACCCAGCCCACGCCCAAAACACCAAGCCCCAACCTCTAACGCAGGAAGCCTTTGAAGCACTCTGCCCCACTCCGCCCATGGGCTGGAACAGTTGGAACAAGTTCGGCTGCAATGTTAGCGAACAGTTGCTGATGGAAGCCGCCGATGCGATGGTGGCTTCAGGCATGAAAGACGCTGGCTATGAGTACATTGTTGTGGACGACTGCTGGCAAATCGACCGCGATGCCGACGGCAACATCGTTTGCGACCCTGAGCGTTTCCCACACGGCATGAAGTATGTGGCCGACTACATCCACTCCAAAGGGTTGAAATTCGGCCTGTATTCTTGCGTCGGCACACACACCTGCGCTGGTCGCCCTGGTAGCATGGGCCACGAGTATCAAGATGCCATCTACTATGCCCGCAATGGTGTGGACTACCTGAAATACGACTTCTGCAACAACCGCAACACCAACTCCAAGACGGCATACACCATCATGCGCGAGGCCTTGAAGGAGGCAGGTCGCCCCATCGTGTTCAGCATTTGCGAATGGGGCAGCACCAAGCCTTGGGAATGGGCACAAGGCATTGGTCACCTTTGGAGAGCTACAGGCGACATCATCAACACTTGGGACGGCAAGGAAGACTGGGGCGGTCACGGCATGGTGAACATCATCGACCTTGTGCAAGACCTCTACCCCTACAACGGCCCCGGCCACTGGAACGACCCCGACATGCTTGAGGTCGGCAATGGTGGCATGAACACCATCGAGGACCAAAGCCACTTCTCCATGTGGTGCATGTTGGCCGCGCCGCTGATGGCAGGCAATGACCTCAGCAACATGAGTGATGACACCAAACGCATTCTCACCAACAAAGATGTCATCGCCATCGACCAAGACCCGCTTGGTATTCAGGCGCATCTCTCCGTTGCCATGGGCGACCGTCAGATTTGGGTGAAGCAATTAGCCAATGACGAATGGGCTGTTTGTTTCTTCAACCGTGGCGACAGCGAATGGAGCCTCAACTTCAACTGGAGCGACATCCCCGAACTGCGCAAGGCTGGCAACGACTTCAGCGTCTACGACCTTTGGCAACACAAGACCATCGCCAAGTCAACAGCAAAGAAAGTGGTTTCAAACATTCCTTCGCACGGCGTTTTGATGGTGCGGTTGACACCTGTCAAGTAAGCGACAATTCACATCCAATAAGAAAGCCCGCCGAATCACATCAGCGGGCTTTCTCTATTTTCACTGCGACACTAAATCAGTTCAGCATGACCGGCATGAGCAGCATCAGCAGGTCTTCGGCCTCATTCTCGTTATCGAGGGGCGTGATGATGCCAGCACGGTTGGGAGCCGACATGTCAATCTTAATCATTTCGGAATCGAAATTGGTCAACATCTCTTGCAGGAAGCGTGAGTTGAAACCGATTTCCATGTCGTCGCCCTCGTAACTACAATTGAGGCGTTCCTTGGCTTCGTTGTAGAAATCGATGTCCTCGGCGGTCAGTGTGAGCTCTTGTCCTGCAATGCGGAAACGCACCTGATGTGTAGCCTTGCTGGAGAACACAGCCACACGGCGGATGGCTGCGAGGAAAATCTGACGGTCGATGGTCAAGTGATTGGGGTTCTGCTTCGGGATGACGGCGTCATAGTTGGGATAGCGGCCTTCGATAAGACGGCAAATCAACATATAATCGCCAAACACGAACGAAGCATTGGTCTTGTTGAACTCAATGCGCACCGGCTCGTCAGCAAGGGTAGCCAAGATACTCTTCAACTGGTTGATGGGCTTCTTAGGCATGATGAACGAGGCTGCCACTTCCGATTTGACGTCGCTACGGCGATAACGCACCAACTTGTGGGCATCGGTGGCGACAAAGGTGAGGAAGTTCTCAGTCATCTCCATCAGCACGCCCGACATGATGGGGCGAATCTCGTCGGTACCTGTGGCAAAAACGGTCTTCTCGAAACCTCTGGCCAACACATCGGCTGGAATCTCCCACACCGAAGTCTCGGCCATTGCAGGCAGCTGCGGAAACTCATCGCTCTTGTGGCCAGCGAGTTTGTAGCGGCCCTCACCGGCAACCAACTCGACGGCGAGCGTGTTGTTGTCGACCGAAACCGTAATCGGCACATCGGGGAAGTTCTTCATGATTTCGAGGAGCAAACGTGCCGGAATCGTCACTTCACCAGTACCTTCCACCATATCGGGCACAAGACTGACCGTCATGGTCACATCAAGGTCCGAGGAGGTGATTTTCAATTGGTTCTCGTCCAAATGGAACAAGAAGTCGTCCAAAATGGGCAAAGTGTTCTTTGAGCCGATGACACCGCTCAAGGCTTGCAGACTCTTTAATAGTTTGAGGCTTGATACTATGAATTTCATTGCGTTATATGTTTATTATTCATTCAAATTTGAAGTTGTAAAAGTACAAATAATTGGAATATCAAGGACAATTAATCGAAAAAAAACGCAATTTTCAGAAACTTCCGACATTCAGTCCAGCATATTTCAAGCGGTTCAAGAAATCGAGCATCGACTCGTAGGGCACTGCAACATATTGGAAACGCTTGTCATCCTTAGTACGGGTACGGTGTTTCTCCTTCATCTCGGACAAACGCTGGTTGACGTCCGAGAAAGTGCAATGCACCTGGAATTGTCCGTCGCCGCTATTATAATTAATGTAGGTTTGGAACATGTCTTCCTGGAAGTAATAAGTGATGTTGCCCAAACGGCGGTCGAACATCACACAACCATTCACGTATTTGTTCACCACATGGCTACCGAAGTTGCCCAAACCGATTTTCCCTACCGAAACAAAGGCGCGCAACTGGTCGTTCCAAACCATTTTCAAGTCGGGAATAATAATGGTATTGCAGTAGAAATCAGACGATTCCAACTTTGGATAACCGCCTGCCAGCTCAATGTTTTTGCTCAACTCCTCCGTCTTTTGTTCAGAGTTTTCCGAACGGAAATAGGGCAAGAAATTGGTCTGCGTCAGGTCGATGGATTCACCGGAAATGTTGGCAAACACCTCCGCCATGGCTTCCAAAGACTTGTCGTCGAAAGCCGGTGCTTTAAAGACATTGAGGCCCTGCAAAGTGAGGCTATCGTTAGGATACTGGGTATAGTCGCCGTGGACGATGAACTTGGCCAAAGGCGTGTCGAAGCCCAAATCAGTTGTTCCGTGACCGTTGATGACACCGCGTGCATTAAGTTCAAGTCGGGTATCGTATTGGGTTGTGTCAGTAATCACAAATTGCAGACTATCAGTATTATACCACAACATTCCATCGATAGGTGCCGACTCGTCAATGTCTTTCTTGCTCGTGCTCGGAGTAAGGAACGAACCAAAATAGCCGCCATCGATGGCCAGCTCGTAATAAAGGCCGTTGCACATCGTCGGCTCTTCTTCGCGGATGCGCGCCATATCAACGGGAATCTGTATAGAATCAGGATTGACATAGGCTGACGAGACAAACCAATGGTTCAATGATGCCATAGATTCCTGGCCAGGTGCATCAAAGCCCAACATGGCAAACTTTCCGTCAAAGTAGCCCAACTGTTCGGTAGCATCCAAAGTTAATCGGCCCTGGAAACCGAATTGCTTGCTCAACTTAAATCCCGAATTCTCAGCAATTTGTGCATAGCCGTGCGTAATACCCTCAACAGGAACAATGGTATCTACCCGAATCGGGGTATTGACGCCATCTGCACTGGTGTAATCCCAAATGCCACGAGCATCATAATAGTTGCGGCTGTGGATGTTCACGACGGCGTCCTTATATAGGTGGAAGCCGTTGAGCGTGTCGGCCAGCAGGTCGCCGTTCACGGGTTCCAGCTTCGAATCCGCATTGATGTTGATATCGTGCATGTAGGGGAAAATTGCCGCATCAGCCACTCGAATGATTTTCACGTCGTGGGCATGGATGACATAGTTGGTCATGTCGTATTCGGCGCTCATGCTGTAGAACTGCAAGGAATCCTGTTCGGGCACGAGCGAAATGAATTTTGAAGCATCGTTGTGTATTGCCAACAATTCTTCGCGCGTCGTCGCAGTGGCATACGCTCCGAAACTCTCCACGGGATTGTGAAGGTGCAGGCTGTTCGTGGCCATATCCCATTCGGCTTCCTTCAGTGAACAAACGTATTGGTTCATCGGGAAATCGAGGTTGCTGGTTACGTCGAGGTAGTCATATTTCACCTTTTGGGCATCGAAATCAACGTTGGCGCGATAGTTGGTTGCCGCAAAAGCCACATTGGTCGTGTCAGCGGAATACAGAAGGAATTTAGCTGAATCTGCCACAAAGGTTCTGGAATCCAAGGCGAAATGGTCGGAATCGAATTCTGTCAGGCCGAAACGCAACTTGCCGTCAGCCGAATAGCCATCGGGCGTAAGAACGGTCTTACCCGTGAAATAAGTGTCGCCATACATACAGATGGGCTTGTCGATGGTTTCGGTGGTCAGCTCTGGCGTGAGCACATCCCATTTCAACCGAAGCGCATCCGCCGAAGCCGTAGGGAATCCCGTGCCGTCGCTCCTTGGGCCCATTTTGAAATGGTTGGTGATAGCAGTCACCGAATCCATGTAGAACATAAACTGGTCAGATTTGAAGGCAGCAGTTTGATAATCAAGCGTTCCCTCGCCGAAGAAACCGCTTGCCGAAAGGAAGACCTTGTTGTGGAGCCGTCCCAAATCGTCATACAAGGGATAGGATGCCGTCTCGTCATTACCGATTTGATGGACAAAGCCCAAAGAATAGTCGTCCATGACCACAAGCGGCTGCTCAATGTTGGGCATGATACCGCCTGAAACCAGCTCACCATCAAAACGCACCCTTTTCATCGCGAGGTCGTTCAAGCTGTCAACAACGAAGGGATAAACTTTATAGAAGAATTTGCCATCCAGGTCTTCGGCGGTCATCACCGAGTCGATATTGCCCGGGTTGAAAACGCCTCCGTTAATTCTCCTGTAGAACTTGAAACCATCGGCATCGCTGTGGAAAATCGGAAATTCCGGCGTTTCATAGCGGCTCGACTTGTTGTCGCCATGGTCGATTTCCAACAGGCCTTGCAACTTTTCGAGCGTGCCATCGATGGGGATGACATGATTGTCGTAACGCGCATAGAAACGCAACGAGTCAATCTTCTCCATCTTGATGGAAAAGTCTTTGTAATTGAACTGGCTGTCCTTGGTGAAAAACTCAAACATTCCCGCAAGAATGCCTCCTGAAAACTCGAAATTCTTCTTGCTTTTGAAGGTGACACGGCCGAGGTCGGGTACGATGACAACGTGTTTGCGGTCGCTCAAAGTGATAGCCGAGCCTTCAAAACCTTCAATTTGGCTTGTGATGCCATACACTAACAAGTCGTTGGTATTCAGGTCAAGACGGACATTGGGTTGGCGGTTTTTGGTGACGGTGTGCAGCTTGATGACATCATAGTCGATGGTCTCGCGATAGGAATCCACCACATCAAAGAAACGCGGCAGCGCTGTTGCCCATTTCGTTTCAGAATCATATTCCACATAACCTTCGGCCTGCAGTCGAAGCATGAGGGAAATCACCTGCTCGATAGGATAACCCAAATAAGAAGCCAAGTCGCCTACGGCAAATTTCACCTGACGCTCCACATTGTCGAAGCCTTTCAGGAACTTTTCGATGCGTATCATGGGATGAGACCCGTCGAGGCCTTGCAGTCGCTTGAAGTCGTCGTGACGGAAATAGTTCACCGACACCACATCGCCCTCACTGGTCGGGTTAACGCCTTCCATTCGCCTAAAATCCACTTGGTTGTTGTCGATGTTCCAATACAAGGCTTCAAGGAAAATGTCCAATCCGTGGTAATAATCATGGAAGGGACCGTCGCCATAGTCCTTTTCGGAGCGGAAGGCCATCATCTTTCTCGTCTTGTTGTCGTAGCGGAAGCCCAAACCATTGTGATAGATAGAATCCATCTCGGAACCCGACACCGAGTCAAGCAGATAAAGGCGCAAAGCGGTACGGTCGGCCACCAAAAGCTCGTCCATCGACATCAGAAAACGCGGCGCTTGCACCCTTACCACCTCTCTGGCATCCTGTCGGAAATGGAAAACAGCCTTGTTGTTGACCCCACCAAACACATCCACCTGATTGCCCATCATTCCGATACCACCCTCAAAGTCAACATTTTGCATAATGTTGGTAATCACGTAATCAGAACGATACGATTTCACACGCGGGTACATGGTCTTCTCGTTGGGCGCATTGACGTAAACCTTGTCCTCATAGCGGCAAAGGATGTCCTGGTCAAAATGCTTGCGCTCGTGGAAAACCACAGAGTCGATGGCAAACTCCGAGCGGTTGAAATCCAGCGTGTAATAATCGGGCAAAGAAACATACACCTTGTCAGCTGGAATCTCGAAGCGCGACCAGTCGGCGGTGCCACCCATACCTTCCCAATGGTTGTCGTCCAAATAAAACACGCCCTTGGTGTTCTTGATCAACGATTCGTCCTTCTTCGATACCAAAGCCAATGTGCCATCAATCGTCAGCTCGAAACGTTCGTTCGAAGGGAAACTCCATAAAGCATCACGAAGCATCCACTGAGAATTGCCTTTTGCCGACAATACATTGTCTACAAATATGTTACGGCACGAAGTCAGGTATTTGTCCATGCCATTCAACGACTTCTGGGCCTTAGCATCGGTATAGCACAGCCAGTTGTTCACGTCTTTGTGCGTCAAACCGGCAGTAGGAATTTTCTGCGCAACCTCAATGAGATTGAAGATGTTGGCGTAGGCCTTATTTCCGCTTTTGGCATGAAACAGCTCACACATCCGAATGATTGCAGTTTGCTCATTGTCAGAATAGTAGCTATTCCATACACCAGAAAAGCCATTCAGTATTGCCGTGGCCTCAGTGCGGTCTTGCTTTGAAGAGGATGAGTTGAGATAGGCCGAAAGCTGGTCGAAAAACTCTGCTCTTTCCGTCGAAAAAAACGGTTGCTGGGCCAAAGCTTGACCTACTGCAAACAGCGTCAATGCAACGAACAAAAAAAGGTGTTTTCTCATCAATTTACATTTCTAATATTCAATTACTTACAAAATTCAGCAGCCACCCAATTGTTGCGGCTCAAATGACGGCAATAGCGCAAGCCAAGATGTTCTGCCTCGGCCTTGATACTGCCCAAATCCTCCGTGTAAAACCCACTGAAGAAAATGCGTGCATTGGGCTGCATCGCCTCCACATAATACTGCATATCGCGCAGCAGGATGTTGCGGTTGATGTTGGCTAACACCACGTCGAACTTGCCTTCAATGGAATGGGCGTCGCCGAGGATAATTTCCATGTCGGATATGCCGTTCAACTCGCAGTTAGTGAAGGCGTTACGATAAGCCCATTCGTCATTGTCGATGGCCACGGTACGCGCCGCGCCGAGTTTTTTGGCCAAAATGGCCAACACCGCTGTACCACTACCCATGTCGAGCACCGCTTTTCCTTGAAAATCAGTCTCTAACATTAGAGAAATGATTTGCGATGTCGTTTCATGGTTGGCCGTGCCAAACGACATCTTCGGCTCGATGACCAAATCAAACTCGAAACTCGTGTCAGGTTCATGGAACGGTGCCCTCACCCTACACCGCTCGTTGACCACCACTGGTTGATACGACGCTTCCCAAACCTCGTTCCAGTCCTTGTCGGGCATCTCCTCCACTCTCAGCAAATGAACATCGAAAAAAGCGGGATTCGACAGCAGGTCTTCTACAGCAATGTCATCACGATTATCGACTGAGCAATAGGCTTTTAGACCCATATCATCGTCCATGAACGAGTCAAAACCAAGGGCGGCCAACATGGTCACCAGCATATCGTGCTGAATGTCGGAGCTTGGGATCGTAAATAAATACTCGACCGTCTTCATTTTCTTTTTCTCACAAAACCTGCAAAACGTACAACACCTCCCTGCAGTTGTTGCGGCTCCCAACCGGGTCGCCGCAGGAAAGCCGCCAGTTGGCAGCTTTCCCGACCCTTTGTTTTGCTGGTTTTGATTGTTTTGTGATTAATCCATTCCGATTTGTGAGGCTTGGAGGCAGATGGATACGAAATCTTCGGCCTTGAGCGAGGCACCGCCAATCAGTCCGCCGTCAACATCGGGCTGGCTGAAGAGTTCGGTAGCATTTTTGGCGTTGCAGCTGCCGCCGTAAAGGATGCGAATGTCGTCGGCCGTAGCTTCGTCGTAGTGTTCTTTTATCAAGCTGCGGATGAAGGCGTGCATCTCCTGCGCTTGCTCAGGCGTGGCGGTCTTGCCCGTTCCGATGGCCCAGACAGGTTCGTATGCAATGATGGCTTCATAAATGGCGTCGCCGTCCAAGTGGAACAAGCCTTTCTCCAACTGTTCCTTGACGACCTCGAAATGACGGCCCGCTTCGCGTTCTTCCAACACCTCACCGACGCAATAAATCGGCGACATGTTGTTCTCAATCAGACGGTTGATTTTTTCAGCCAGCATTTCGTTGGTTTCGCCGAAGTATTTTCTGCGTTCGCTGTGCCCGATGATGCAATAGTCCACATCTATGGATTTCAACATTTTGGCCGACACCTCACCCGTGTAGGCTCCCTTTTCATAGGCACTGCAATTCTGTGCGCCCACGTTGAAACGCTGCTCTTCGAACTCAAAGTCCGTCAACATTTCCAAATAAGGGAACGGCGGGCAAATGATGATTTCACAATTCATCTCGTCTTGTTCGTCCAAACGGTCAAGAATATCATCGACCAAAGTTTCGGCCTCATCAAATGTGAGGTTCATTTTCCAGTTTCCTGCTACGATTTTGCTTCTCATATAATTCAGATTTAAAAATTTAAGATTCAAGATTTAAGGCACAAAGATATGAAAAAAGTTAGAAAACCAACTTACAACGACACACTTCGACCTCTTTGCCCGTTTGCTTTTCCGTCTTTACAAGCCGCACACAACACTCATTTTCAGCGGTTTGCTCTCGATAAAAACTCAATCTGTCGCCGTAGTGCGTCTCGGCCACGTATGCGATTTCAAAGCGTTTCAGCCGATGCTCGCGGTACCAATCAATATCCCAAAGGTCGAGCGTATGCTCTATGTACTTCACTGAATTGACGTGTCCGTTGATGTCAATGTCGTTGTAATTGACATCAATAGAGCGTACAAAACCAGCCTTTTCCGTCATCTTCACCCTACTGCTCTGCTCAATGGGACACGGCTTGTCGGCAACAATCCAGTTTTTGATGGCGCCGTTGTCAATCGAGAAAATGTCGGTAGGTTGGCGCGTTTCCGTGTCAATCATCGCCCAAATGGATCGTCCAAAACCGAGAACACGGCCATCGCTGCCCGTTACACGAAAATTACGGCTGGTGAAGAAACGCATGGCGCTTTCCACCCAAGTCTCCACCAAGTAACGCTCATGTTGTCCAGGCATTTCCGTCATTTCAATGGCCAACCTCGACAGCACCCAAGAGCGATTGATAGTCATCAGGTATTTCATCCCGAATCCACGGTCGGTGGAATGAAAATCTGCTGCGTTAAGCATCTGGTTGCCAAGGTGTCCCAAGAACAACCTCCCCGAAAAATCACAATGGAACGGCTCTGCAACGAATTCGTATTTTCCTATTTTATCCATGATTATGCAATCCTTACACGCGGGTCGATGATGCCATAAATGATGTCCACCACAATATTCACAATGACCAACATGACGGCAATGAGAAGCACCGCCCCCATGATGACCGGAAAGTCGTACTTGTCCAACGCGTCGACCACCACCACGCCGATACCTTTCCAGTCGAAAACGTATTCCACGAAAACGGCACCCGCCAGCAAAGAGGCAAACCAGCCAGATACCGCCGTCACGACTGGATTCAAGGCATTGCGCAAGGCATGTACGCAAATGACACGGAAAGGCTTCAACCCTTTGGCACGTGCCGTTCGCACATAATCCATCGACAAAGCTTCAAGCAATGAGGTGCGTGTCAACTCCGTCACCACCGCCAAAGGCCTCATTCCCAAAGTCAAAGCGGGAAGAATAAGGTTGCGCAAACTGAGGAACTCTCCCCTGCCGTACTCGTCGACGGTGTAAAGACTACCTGTCATGCTCAAACCCGTGTAATGCTCCAGCAAGAAGCCAAAAATCCAAGCCATGAGGATGGCGGCAAAGAACGATGGCAACGACATGCCTATGGTGGTGACAAACAAGGTCAACTTATTGAGAAACTTAGTGTTGATTACAGCCGTCAAGATGCCAATGGCCAATCCCAACACCATAGCAATGGAGATGGAAACGAAGGCCAACAGCAAAGTGTTCGGGAAGGCCTCGCCCAAAATGTCGGACACCTTGCGCTTGCTTTGGTACGACATGCGCAAGTAAGGCGTTTTCAGCACGATAGCTATTGTTCCAAGGGTTGCAATTTTAGCATAATGTCCGATTTTTTCCAACTTTTGCCCGCCTTTTGAAACATCGTAAAACGAAATTGGAACCAAATCGTTCAAATAGTCAACATATTGTTTTCCAAGGCTTTGATTAAGACCCAACTCCTCTCGGATGGCATCCACCGACTCCTTGTCGGCACGCTGACCGAGCATCATCTGTGCAGGGTCTCCAGGCAGGATGTTGAATAGGAAAAATACCAGTGTTGCGACACCCCAAAGCACCGCGATACCGTAAAGCAATTTCCTGATAATGTAAGCGCCCATTGTTTTTCCTCACAAAACCTTCAAAACAAGCAAACTACTTAAACAACATCTCAAGTTTTTTCCCTTGCGGGAAATCGATGGCACTCCATTTGTTTTTCACCAATCCATTGTCGAGCCAAATCAGCCCAGGATTGAAACGCACTATCGTCTTGATTTCCAACGCATCACCATAGTAGACCTCATCGAGGAAGTCCAAGTCATTGCGCAAAGCATCCACATATTCCGGTTCATCGGCTACAGTCCACACCACAGTAAAGCCATGTTCCTCAGCCACTTCCGTAATAGTTTTGATTCTCTCCCACTCCATCTCCGTCACCTTCCTCAAGTCGTTTGAAGTGAACATCAGCAAGTTCTCGGTGTTGAGAATCATGTCAGTGACATCGTTGCCATCTTCATCCAAGACACTGAAACCAAGGTAGTTGTCTCCGCCTTCCACACGCTGTTTCACAAATTCCCATTGGCTCATCCACACCGAGTCATTCCAAGGATAGTTTGGCGAAAGAAACTCTTGTGTCTCACCAGTGCCTTTATTTCTGTAAACCAAGTAGATACGCGTTTCTTCAGCAGGCTCGACATTCATCTGCTTCCCCACTTTCCAGTCCATGAAATCGATGACGGGAAGATGAAGGTAATTGTAGATTTCGAAACCCAAAAAAGCGATGGCATACAGGCATCCGACAACGAACTGTTTGCGCCAAGTAAGGCCATTACTCAACCTTTTGTAGTTCATTATCAGCGGAATAAGCACTGCATCAATAACGAGGTTCTTATAAAACGTTTGCCAATTGGTCATCTTGATAGCCGTGCCAAAACAGCCGCAATCGGGCACAAGGTCATAAAGCGCGTCGAACAAGGTGGTCGTGGTAAAGAAAGCCATCAACAGAGCGGCACCCAAAACCGCAAGTCTTGGGAAGATATTGGTCATCAGGCAGATACCAACGATAAACTCCGACAAAATCATGACGATGGACAAAAACAAAGCAAAGTCGTTGAGCCATGGTATGCCGTAGGCCGCCAAATAGTCAAGGATTTTGTATTTCGTCCCCAATGGGTCAACGCCTTTGGTAAAACTGCTGAAGATGAACAGTCCGCCCACAAGGATGCGACAAACCGCCAATGCCACCTTACCATAGCCTTTATAGAAAACGAAAGGCAGAACCAAATTGACCAAAAGCAATGCAAGGAAAAGCGGCTTAAATGCTGTCACATAAGGAATTGCAAAGGCACAGGCTATGGCTCCCAAAAGGCTCAGCCAGCTAATAAACGGCATCGCTTTCTTCATCACTTGCCTCCTTCGGAAATCAAAATCAAGGCAAACACCGCGTAGTTGATCATGTCGTAATAATTGGCATCAAGTCCCTCACTGACAATGGTTTTTCCTCCGTGATCCTCGATGCTCTTGGTGCGAAGTACCTTGCTCATGATAAGGTCGGTAATGGAACTAACGCGCATGTCGCGCCAGGCCTCGTCGTAGTCGTGGTTCTTGCGGGTCATCAACTCGTATGCTTCATTGGTGACTTTGTCGTATAAGGCCGTAGCCTCTTCCGCCGTCAAATCCGGCTGGTCGACCACACCGAGTTGCAGTTGGATGACGCCCATAGCCGCATAATTGACAATACCGATGAACTCTGGCTCAATGCCTTCATCAACAAGATGCTCTGTAGCAGTCTGTAATGTTCTTATTCTCTTTACTTTGATAAAAATTTGGTCCGTAATGGACGGGGTACGCAGGATGCGCCAAGCCGAACCGTAGTCCGCCATCTTGTCGACAAACAGCTTGCGACACCGTGCCAAAACCGCATGAAATTGGGCTTTTGTATCTTTCGCTGGCATAATTACAAATCTTTGGCCGCAAAGATACACTTTTTTTGCCAATGCTAAAACATTTTCCCGAAAACCGACCTTATACTTGCATCACTTGACCACCACCCTATTCACGCTTTGCTGCCCGTTCGTATTAATAATTAAGGTGTAAATCCCTTTTGCAAAACCTTCCGTGGAAATCACAAATGTTTGAGCAGCGTTTGAGGTCGTGCAGACCAAACGGCCTGTCATGTCGTACAAGCTCACGTTTGCCATGCATGTCTCCGCAAAGCGGATATTAACGCGTTCCTTGGCAGGATTGGGAAACACTTCAACAAATTGGTTTTCAGCATTTTCATCTACATCCCAAGTGCCGCAACCCGCATTGATTTCGCCGTCCAAATAGCTAAAACGGGCATCCAACCAATCGCGTATATAAGCCAATTGACTCTCATTGACGGTGAAGTCGGGCCAAGCCTCGTGTTCGCGGTCATATACTCCGCCTTCCGCCAATTCATCATACTGGTTCTGAACCATTTCCATGATATGCTCCGTGGTCAGGATGCCATTGCGTAAAGCATTATAGCGAGTTTTGGCTGTGGCCACGAAACCATTGACGTTGCAATCCTGCGTCAACCGGTCGAAAAAGCCGTTGCTCATCAGGCCAGCAGTGTTATAGGTTGGCTTGCCATCCGTGTCCAAACCCCAAATGGCATCCAAATCCCATGGCACATACAGATAAGTGCTCGACTTTTTGTATCGGGCCAAAAAGAGGTTGCGGCCCATGTTGTCCATAGCCATCAAGGCGTTGATAAACAGATAGTAATCAATGGCGTTCGCCTTGTCGAACTGGGCGGAATACTGCGCGTTGAAAACATTGTCGGAGGCATTCATCACGAAATTGGTGAAGCTGTACAAATGGTTCCAATTGATGGCGGTGTCGCTTTCGTTAGGATACACCCACTCGTAGTTGTCCCAAGTGTCTTGCGTGTTGTCATAATCGGGCAAGCTCTCGAAAGTCGGTGCGCCCGGACCATTGCCTTTGTAAAGCACGCCGCGAATGTCACCGTTGTATTTGCGCAAGCCGAGTTGCTTCCTGTCGATGCGTTCCGTAAGTGCATAAACGCCTTGATATTCATCGTTGATGAACACATCGGCGTACTTCATACGAATGCCGGGTCTGGCATCGGGTTCGCTTTCGGCGTAAGGCAGCTGGTACATCTCCATCCAAAGCTCGTTGGCCACCTTGTCGCGAAGACGGAGCGGCTGCGCCCACATGGCTTCTAAGTTCCAGTCGTCGTCGCTGCGCAACCCAAGAAAAGTGGTATCGGCCATCTCAGCCCCAGTCTCATCAGCCCACAGCTCGACACGATACGACTTCTTGTCATACTGCTGCGATGAGGTTCCCCTAATCTTGAATCCGGCATGCATCGTTATGACATGACCTTCAGCATTCGCCACATTGATTACCCCGTGAACAGCAGGCGAGTTGACAATGGGGCCATCCGTGGTAATGGTGATGAGGGGCATTTCACTTCGGTAATAGGTATAAGTCTGGCCGTTTACCTGCATCGTTTCCTTGTAGGGTTTCATGCCGTCTTGCAGGCTTCCCGTGGCGACAATGATTTTCTTCCCATGGTCGATGCCGTACATTTTTCCAAATTCCTGAGCGCTCACCGTTCCAAAGGCGACCATCAGTGTCGTAAACAACAAAATCTTTTTCATTTATTCACAAATTATTGTATATCAATCAATTCTAACCACATCCATAATACCATCAATGGCTTTTATCCTGACCATCAGCTGTTCCAAAGCCACCACATCGGAGATTTGCAGCACAATCTTTCCGTCGAAATAGCCTTCCTTATCGGTGTTGAAGACGATGTTTTTCATGTTCACTTCCAAGTCGTCGGAAATGACCTTGGTGATTTTGCCCAGCAAGCCCATCACATCGTGTCCATAAATGCGGATGGTGGCCTGCGAATCGCTCTCGATGCCCGTCCACTTCACGTTGATGATGCGATAGCCATAACGCTGTTGCAAACTCTTGGCATTCGGGCAGTTGACACGGTGAATGCTGATGGTACCGTCGCTGGTGACAAAGCCAAACACATGGTCACCGGGGATCGGATTGCAGCATTTGGCCAATTTGTAAGTCACATTGTCGATGTCCTCACCAATACAAAGCGACTCCTCCGTTTCATTCGATTGGTCTTTCCTCGAGGTTTCAATCTGCTCAGGCACAGTTCTTTCCGTTTTCTCCTGACTCTCTCCGAACTTGGCCGTCAGAAAACGTTTCACGTCGGCGATGTCGATTTTCTCGGTAGAAATCTGGTGGTAAAGCTGCAGCGAATTCTCCAACTTGAATTCCTTCACGAGCATATCGACCACTGTTTCCGAAAACGGCAGCTTCCAGTTTTTCAGTCGGCGTTGCAACATGCCCTTGCCCATCTCCGACTCCTTCAATTCCTCTTCCTTCAGGTAGCGCCTAATCTTGTTTTTGGCTTTCTCCGTGACCACCACGTTGAGCCAGTCGGCACGTGGCGATTGTCGCTTGCTCGTGATGATTTCCACCTTGTCGCCGTTGGTCAGCTGGTGACGAATGGGCACCATGCGACCGTTCACGCGAGCCCCGTTGCAAGTTTCACCCACATGGGTGTGCACTTCGTAGGCAAAGTCGAGCACCGTGGAGCCTATGGGCAGTTGCTTCAAGTCACCTTCAGGGGTGAAAATGAAGATTTTATCCGACTTGTAGAGCTTCCTATAAGAGTTCTCAAACGACACCAAACTGGGATTCTCCAGCACCTCGCGCACATTCAAAAGCCATTCCTCCGAGGTTTCCTTCTCACCTTTATATAAATAGTGTGCCGCTTGCCCCGTTTCGGCGATTTCGTCCATGCGAGTAGTACGGATTTGCACCTCAAACCACAGCTTATCGTCGTATTTCACCGTTGTATGAAGTGACTCATAGCCAGAGGCTTTCGGCTTCGTTATCCAATCGCGAAGGCGTTCGGGCATGGGGTCGAAGAGGTTGGTGATGGCCGAATACACGCTCCAGCAACACTCCTGTTCGTCCTTCAAGGCACAATGGATGATGACACGAGCCGCCATCAGGTCGAAGACCTCCTCGAATGGCACGTTTTGCGCCCGCATCTTGGCATAAATCGACGGAATCGATTTCAGTCGCCACTTCACCGAATAGGAATACTTGTGTTTGCCATTTTTCTTGGTGCGTTCCAGCTCGGCGTCGATGCTTTCCGAAATGCGCGAGATGAAGTCCTCCGCCGTCTTTCTGCGTGCCTCGTGCGTAGCTTGAATCTTGGCTTCAATCTCATGAAACATCGCCGGATTCTCATAGAGCATCAGCTTTTCCTCCAACTCGGCCTTCAGCTTGTAAAGACCTAAGCGGTGAACGATGGGAATGTAAATGTATTTGATTTCATGGAAGTATTTCGCAAGGCGGTCCGGCACCACATCGTTCTGATTGCGAACGTCATACACACGATGCACGATTTTCAGCAGCACCGAGCGCATATCGTCGACCAACGAGAGGAACATCACCTGAAACGTATCGGAATTGTAGGCCACTTTCTCGGTGTCCAATTTCGAAATCTCACTGAAATCCTCCAAAACAATGGCCACCGTCCTCCCAAACTGTTCCTGCAACTCCTTGACAGTCATACCCTTCTTATAGTCAATGCCATGAAGAAAGGCAGCGACCACGGAGATATAGCCCAAACCCACCTCCACGACGGCGATGCGTGCCATGTCAATCAGGTGGTACATGTAGGCCTTGCCCGAAAGCGTATATCGCCCGTCATACTTTTCCAGACAATACCTGTAAGCCTTGTCAATCAAGGCCAAATGCTCCGGCGCATTGACGGAGGGGCTGATGTCGACCAGCATGGTTTCGTAAGCCTGCTGGATACTGAGTATTTCCAATGAAGTATAGCTTGCCATTAATCTGCAATTTTTACCGTGAGCTGGTGGCCGAGAAGTATATCGTAATAGGGCTTCAACTCCTCAAAACTGCCGTGCATGACGGCGCACTTGCCCTTATAATGCGTAATCCAAGCGCATGTCTCGGCCTGCTCGCGTGTATGGTGACACACCTTCATCAAGGTGTCGATGACATATTCAAAAGTATTCACATCGTCGTTGATGAGCAATAGACTCTTCTCATTCTCAACAAGTTCCTCTTCCAGAACATCAACGTTTTCCTGTTCCTTGTTCATTTCTTCAAATCGAATTTCGCGGGGTAAAAGTACACATTATTTCCAAAATGGAAGCCCAAAAAGGTCTTCAAAGTGTTTTTTTCCTACTTTTGCCACCCGAACAACGACGCATACATGCAGAACCGCTTCATAAAAAATATCATTTTCCTACTGTTTCTCAACCTGTTGGTGAAGCCGTTCTGGATTCTCGGCATCGACCGCGAGGTGCAAAACTTGATTGGCGACGCGTCATACGGCACCTACCAAGCCCTGCTCAACTTCTCCTACCTATTTTATATATTGCTCGACCTTGGCATCACCAACTTCAACAGCCGCGCCGTCGCGCAAGACCCGAAAAACCTTTCCAAACACTTCGGCGGCCTTACCGAAATCAAGCTGCTACTCGGGCTGTTTTATGCCGTCATCATTTTCATCGTCGGCTACTTCCTCGGCTATTGCGAAGGCTTGAAACTCAAGCTGTTGTTCTGGTGCGGGTTAAACCAAATCCTGTTGTCGTTCATCCTTTATTTGAGGTCGAACATACAAGGCCTGCTGTTATTTAAGCAAGACAGCATCATGAGCGTTTTCGACCGTGTTTTGGCCATTGTCATCATGAGCCTCGTGCTGTGGAGCGGTTGGTTCCCAAAGGAGAAGTTCAACGTCATCTGGTTCCTGCAAGCCCAAACTTTGGCCTACATTTGCACCCTCATTTTTGCCTTGACCATTGTCTTACGCCACGTGGAAAAACTCAGTTTCAGAATCAACTTCCAGTTTTTCAAAAAGATACTGCGGCAAAGCCTGCCTTTCGCCCTGCTTGTGCTGCTGATGAGTGTCTATAGCCGCATTGAACCCGTCCTTTTGGAGCGTCTTTTGGACGACAAAGGCGTGCAAGCCGGCATCTACAGCCGCGCCTATCGCCTCTTCGATGCGGGCAACAACATCTCCAACCTATTTGCAATCATGCTGTTGCCCATGTTTGCCGCCACACTGAAGAACAAACTGGAACTGAACAATTTGGTCAAGACTTCGTTCAATGTCATTGTGGCCATGGCTGGCATCGTGTTGATTATGTGTGTGTTCTATCGCCACGACATCATGCAGCTCATGTACAACCCCGAACAGGCCGAAACTGAGGTTGCTTACCTCCTGCGCATTGGACAATATGCCAAAGTGTTCCCGCTATTGATGGGCAGTTTCTTCTGTCTTTCAACTACTTACGTTTTTGGCACTTTGCTCACTGCCAATGGTAGCCTGAAACAATTGAACCTCGTTGCGGCAGCGGGCGTTGCCATCAATATCCTGCTGAACCTCCTCGTCATTCCGCGATTCAAGGCGGTCGGAGCGGCCTGCACCAGCCTCTGCGTCCAAAGCGTGACAGCTTTCCTTCAATACCTTCTCGCCAAACGCATCCTGAAATTGGAAATACGCGGTCGGTATTGGCTTCACATTTTCATTTTCCTGGCCACTGTAGTTGTGGTTACATTCCTTGTCAAACAATTGAATATCAATTGGATAATTAGCTTTGCCATCGCATTTGCCGTCAACTGCGGAGCCATATTCTTTACCCGTTTGCTCAGCCTCAAAGAGATTGTCAGCCTCGTCCTTCCCAAGGAAAAAAAGGCCTGATTTAACATTTTTCATTGCCAATTCAAGGGAATTCCCTATTTTTGGCAACTTATTCTACACACAAATATGGACGAACAGACACATAACACCTACAATTCCAAATACTTATGCAGACTATTGGTGAATTATAGGAAGCCCATACTCATCATTTTGGCGATGGCCGCCCTTTGTGCCATCATTTTCAGCGCTCCTTTTTTCATCACGCCCCTGTATAAGTCCACAACGGTCATCTACCCCACTTCCAGCAACTCCATCTCCAAGGTGCTGATTAGCACGACCTACCAGTCGGAGAAAGACATCATGAACTTCGGCGAGGACGAACAAACCGAACAGATGCTGCAAGTGCTGAACTCCAACCGTGTGCGCGACAAGGTCATCAGCCGTTTCAACCTGATGGAACACTACGAAATCAAGCCTGACAGCAAATACCCTATCACCAAGCTGAACAAGCTCTATGATGCCCGAATCAAGTTCAGGCGGACGGAATACAATGCCGTGAAAATCACCGTCATGGACTCTGACCCCGCCCTTTCGGCACGCATCGCCAACGAGATTGCCGAGATTTTCGACAGCACCATGAACCAAATGCAGAAGGAAGTCGCCATTGAGGCCTACCGCATCGTGGAGCAGGAATACAACACACTCGTTGCCGAGATGGACATGCTTGAAGACTCCTTGAACACCCTGCGCAAACTCGGCGTATTCGACTATGAGTCGCAAGTCGAGATGCTCAGCCGCCAAATGGCCGTTGAGCTCGGCAAGGGCAATACACAAGGAATCAATAACATACAGAAACAATTGGATATCTTGGCCGAATACGGCGGTGCCTCCTACGCCATCAATGAGCGTTTGGACAACGACCGCCTACAACTCTCTTTGGTCAAGTCAAAATACGAAGAAGCCAAAGTGGATGCCACGGAGTTCATCCCCCACAAGTTCGTGGTCACCTCGGCTTTCCAAGCCGAGCGCAAGAGCTATCCCGTCCGCTGGATCATCGTGGTGGTCACCGTGCTGAGCACCTTCCTGTTGCTCATTTTCTGTATCGTCATTTACGACCGCTCGAAAGACTTTTTTCGTAACGAGACCGAGAAATACTCGGTCAAAAAAACCACACAAACCAAAGAAAACAAATAACTTAACCTCTATTTTGCGAACCAAAAGCATTGCTCAGAAAACAACACAAACAACAATGGATAACAATTTTAACAACCTTTCTTTAGTGCAAATCATCCTGAAATGGAAATGGCACATCATCATCATCACTATGGCAGCCGCCCTATGCGGAGCCGTTTTTTCAAGTTCCATGTTCATCACGCCGCTTTTCAAATCAGTGGCCGTGGCTTATCCCGCCAACATCAGTCCCTACTCCGATGAAAGCGAGACTGAGCAGATGCTCGAAATCATCAATTCGACCTCCATCATGGACTCCATCGTCGAGAAATACGACCTGTGGACGGACTACAAAATCAACAAGGCCGACCAATTTGCCAAGACCTATATGATTAATGAGTACCGCAGCAAAATCAAGATTAGCAAAACGCCTTACGAGGCCGTCAGCATCACCGTGATGGACAAAGACCCCTTTGTGGCTTGCGACATCGCCAAGGACATCCTCAACTTCTACGACCGGAAAGTCCATGACCTGCATACCTCGAAGGTGGCTGAAGTGGTGGCCATGTACGAAAGACAGCTGAACGAGAAGCAGCGCAACATCGACTCGCTTAAGCATCGCTACACTGAAATCTGCACTACCTACGGCATCTCCGATATCTCCAGCCAGACTCGTGAGGCAACCAAGAGCATATTGAGCGGCTCAACAAGAGCCAACGAAATGCAGGCCAATTTGGAACAATATGTCGCCGAGCTCATCGACCTGCATACCAAAATCGCAGCCGAAGGCAACACTTACGTCGCCACCAAAGTCGACTACGAGCAAAACCTGCGTTTCTATCACTCCAACCTCACTTATTCCAACATTGTCACCGAGCCCTTCCCCTCCGACAAAAAAGCCTTCCCCGTGCGTTGGGTCGTAGTCGCTTTGTGCGGCTTGGGTGCCTTGTTGCTTTCCATCGTGGTCATCTTCATCATCGAAAACAGGAAACGTTTCGTTATTGACAACAAATAAGCCGTGGAGAAGAAAGCAAAAATAGCCTGGCTCTACCTCATTGCTGCACTTTTCGTTGCCGTGGGGTTGTATCTTGTGGTGAAGAAGGACATCTACCTTTTCTTAGCCCTTCCCGTAGTGCTGGGCGTATTACTGCTTTATATCTTTTCCTTGGACAAAGTGCTGTTGCTCACGGCTTTCACCGTGCCGCTTTCCATCAACCTGAAAACCCTTGAGTCAGGGTTGGCCATATCATTGCCTGCCGAGCCTTTGCTGATGGGCATTTTGGTTTTATTTGTGGCAAAAATGCTCTACGATGGCCATTACGACCGGCGCATCTCCCGCCATCCCATCGCCATCGTCATTTACTGCATGTTCTCGTGGATGCTTGTAACCACCGTCACCAGCGAAATGCCTGTGGTGTCCATCAAGTTCATATTGTCGAGGCTGTGGTTCGTCGTTCCAGCGTTCTTCCTGTGCGCCCTCCTTTTCAAAGACCCCAAAAACATCCATCGTTTCATTTGGCTTTACATCGCGGCCTTGTGCATCGTATGTGTGTACACCATCATCCACCATGCCCAGTATGGTTTCGACGGCGACTCGGCCCACTGGGTGATGACACCTTTTTATAATGACCATACTGCCTACGGCGCCGCGTTGGCCATCTATCTCATCCTTGCCCTGACCTATGTTTTTCTGCCAGGCGTGAAGAAAAGCCGCCGAGTGGTCATCATAGGCGTAGTCGTCCTGCTCAGTGTCGCATTGACACTTTCCAACTGCCGTGCGGCTTGGCTAAGCATGATTGCCGCATTGGGCGTATTGATTTGTGTGCTGTTGCGTATCAAGTTCCGCTGGATTGCCGCTGCGGTAATCATTTTGGTAGGACTGTTCCTCACCTTCCAAAACCAAATCATCGACGCGTTGGAGAAGAACAACCAAGATGCTTCCGGCGACCTTGTGGAAAACGTGCAATCCATCACCAATATCTCTACTGACGCCTCCAATCTGGAACGCATCAACCGCTGGCAATCGGCTTTCCGATTGTTCAATGAGCGGCCTGTATTCGGCTGGGGACCAGGTACCTACCAGTTTGTGTATGCACCTTATCAAATGTCGAAGGAAAAGACCATCATCAGCACCAATGCCGGCGATGGCGGCAATGCCCACTCCGAATATTTTGGTCCTTTGGCCGAACAAGGTCTGGTAGGCTCGCTCCTTGTGCTGACCTTGGTCGTCGTTACGGTGTATTGCGGCTTGAAGACCTACAACCGTTGCAAGAACAAGAGCGCCAAAGTGTTGGTCTTGGGTGCCACCCTTGCCTTCATCAGCTATTTCGTTCACGGCTTCCTCAACAACTTCTTGGACACTGACAAGCTGGCCGTCCCTGTCTGGAGCCTTGCCGCTTTGATTGCTGCTGTTGATGTTTATTATGCTGATAAAACGGAATTTGAATCGGTGGAATAAGAGCTTTCAGCAAACAAAATGACCACCAAAACTGAACATATTTCCCTCCGTCAACGTCCTCCAATTGCACTGATAACCTTATTAATCATTGCCGTCGGCGTGGTGCTTTTCCTATTGAACCTTCGCTTGGGATCGGTCAACATTCCGCATCGGGATTTCGTTCAGGCATTGCGCGGTGATGAAAGTTCCACCTACCGCGCTATCATTTTGGATTACCGTCTGCCTCAGGCCATTACAGCACTATTAGCGGGCATAGGACTCTCAATTTCAGGCCTTTTGATGCAGACTTTGTTCCGCAATCCCTTGGCCGACCCTTCCCTATTGGGCATCAGTAGTGGTTCGAGCCTTGGCGTGGCTTTGGTCATTTTGTTGGGCACGGCTACGGGACTGTCAGTCAATACCTTGGCGTTGTGGTCCACTTTTGGTGTCACTGTAGCAGCTTTTTTGGGTGCTTTTGCGGTGCTTTTGCTCATCCTTGCGCTGAGTTCAAGGTTACGAAGCATGGTCAGCCTTGTATTGGTGGGCATCATGATTGCCTATATCGCCGGCTCGGTCACCGATATTTTGAAGTTTTTCAGCCAAAAGGAAGGGCTGCACTCCTTTGTTATATGGGGCATGGGCAGTTTCTCCAATGTGAGCAAGGCACAATTACCGTTTTTTGCCATCGCCGTTGTGGGAGGTACAATCGCATCGTTCCTATTGTTCAAGACCTTGAACCTCTTGCTGTTGGGCGAACGTTACGCTGAAAACCTCGGCGTGAACATCAGGCGAAGCAGTATGCTCATCATCTTGGCTTCGGGCTTCCTCACGGCACTTATCACGGCGTTTTGCGGGCCTATTGCTTTCTTGGGCTTGGCCGTGCCACATATCGCGCGGTTCCTGTTCAAGAGTAGCGACCACAAACTGCTCATCCCAGCCACAGCCTTCATCGGCATGGATTTGGCTTTGTTATGCAACCTCATCGCTCGTCTGCCCTCGTTCGAAGGCAACCTGCCCATCAACTCGGTCACGGCGCTTATTGGTGCACCTATTGTGTTGTGGGTTATCTTCCATCGGCAACGGTTTAGTCAGTCATAATGAATATGAAATGATAAAAGGAACTACGAATTACACGAATAAAACGAATAATTTTGCGGCTTTCGCCGCGAATGGGACGAATTTGTGTTGCTTTGCACGACTGGGCTTCGCGTCATTGCGAGGCACGAAGCAATCCAAAAATTCATTTATATGGATTGCTCCCCTATTGTTCTCAATGACGCAAAGCGCTTCTTCAGCTCAATTCGTATTCATTCGGACGCTTGCGTCCCAAATTCTTTATCAAATTCGTATAATTCGTGTAATTCGTAGTTAAATAGACCATTATGAGAGAAGTCCTACAAACATATCATCTGTTAATCGGCTACAAAGGCCAGCCGCTGATTCCCGAGGTCAATGTCAGCCTCAGCGAGGGCGACATCGTGGCCTTGGCGGGGCCCAATGGCTCGGGCAAGACGACGCTGTTCAAGACACTTTCGGCCAGCATCAAGCCCATCGGTGGCGAGGTCAAACTGTTTGGAAAGGACTTGCGCGATTACTCGCCCACCGAGCGCAGTTCACTCTTCAGCCTCGTGCTGACTGAGAAGCCCGACGACCTGCGCTATCCCCATCTCGGTCTCTTGGCCAAACTAAAAGCCGAAGACGAGCAAATCATCTACGACAGCCTTGAAACCGTTGGCATCAGCCATTTGGTCAACCGCAACTTCGTTTCCTTGAGCGACGGCGAACAACAGAAAGTAATGATTGCCAAGGCATTGGTTCAAGACACACCTCTCATCTTCATGGACGAGCCCGCCGCCTTCCTCGACTATCCGAGCAAGATCGAACTGGTCAACATCATGCACAAGCTTTCACGCGAAAAACGCAAAACCATCCTCTTCAGCAGCCACGACCTCGACCTGCTTCTCCGCCACTCCGACCGCCTCTGGGTGATGGCGCCACACCAGCCCCTGCGCCAAGGCACACCGAAAGAACTTGTTGAGCAAGGGATTATTGATGAGTATTTTAGGCCGATTGTCGCTAAAGAAGAGTTTTATTGGATGAAATAATCAAGCTATCATTCCTTTTTTGTATTTTTGCGCCTTGATTTTCAAGAAAATTTTTACTAAAATGCAGAATATCAGAAATATAGCAATTATCGCCCACGTTGACCACGGCAAAACTACCCTTGTGGACCGTATCCTTTATCAATCGCAACTGTTCAAGGAATCGGACGAGGCACCTGGCCAACTCATTTTGGACAACAACGACCTCGAACGCGAACGCGGCATCACCATTCTTTCCAAGAACGTGTCGGTGCGTTACAAGGACGTGAAAATCAACATTATCGATACTCCCGGCCACGCCGACTTTGGCGGTGAGGTGGAGCGCGTCTTGAACATGGCCGATGGCGTGCTACTGCTCGTCGATGCCTTTGAAGGCCCCATGCCGCAGACCCGTTTCGTGCTGCAAAAGGCCATCGAACTGGGCCTGAAGCCCATCGTGGTCATCAACAAGGTGGACAAGCCCAACTGCCGTCCTGAAGAGGTGCAAGAGGCCGTCTTCGACCTGATGTTCAACCTCGGCGCGACCGAAGACCAACTGGACTTCCCCACCGTTTACGGCTCCTCGAAGCAAGGCTGGATGTCGGACGACTGGAACAACGTCACCGACAACGTTTCCTACCTTTTGGATGTCATCATCGACACCATCCCGCCCGCGAAATTCGAGGAAGGCACGCCGCAAATGCTGATTACCTCTTTAGATTACAGTTCATACGTGGGTCGTATCGCCGTGGGTCGACTGAAACGTGGTGTATTACAGGCCGGACAGAACGTTTCTTTGGTGAAACGCGACGGCTCCGTCACTCGCTCAACCATCAAGGAACTTTATACTTTTGAAGGCTTGGGCAAGGAACGCACCAAAAAACCCGTCGAGGCCGGTGACATCATCGCACTCATGGGTATCGACGATTTTGAAATTGGCGACACCGTGGCCGATTATGAGAACCCCGAGCCGCTGCCGCCCATCCATGTGGACGAACCGACGATGAGCATGTTGTTCACCATCAACAACTCGCCGTTTTTCGGCAAGGAAGGCAAATATGTCACCTCACGCCACCTGCGCGAACGTTTATATAAAGAAACCGAGAAGAACCTCGCCCTGAAGGTGGAAGACACCGATTCACCTGATTCTCTGATGGTTTACGGTCGTGGCATCTTGCATTTGAGCATTCTCGTGGAAACTATGCGCCGCGAGGGATACGAGTTCCAACTTGGACAGCCCAAGGTCATCGTGAAATACATCGACGACGTGAAATGCGAGCCTATTGAAGCCTTGACCGTCCTTGTGCCAGAAGACTTTTCGGGTCGTGTCATCGAACAGGTCAGTGCGCGTAAGGGCGAAATGACCCAAATGGAACCCAAAGGCGACCGCATGTGCTTAGACTTCGACATCCCCGCTCGCGGACTTATCGGCCTGAGAAACATACTGTTGACCGTCACCGAGGGTGAGGCCATCGTTTCGCATCGCTTCAAGGGTTACGAACCTTGGAAAGGCGAAATGCCGACCCGCAATACAGGTGCATTGATTTCGATGGAAACGGGACAAGCCATCCCCTACGCCATTTGGAAATTGCAAGACCGTGGTATCTTTTTCGTCAACCCGAATGAGGACGTGTATGCCGGTGAAGTCATTGGCGAGAACACCCGCAGCAACGACATCGTCATCAACGTGTGCAAGACCAAGCACCTCACCAACGTGCGTGCTTCCGGCAGCGACGAGGCCATCCGCCTCATCCCGCCCGTGCGGTTCTCATTAGAGGAATACATGGAATACATCCGCGACGACGAGTATCTTGAAGTGACGCCGAAGAGCCTGCGCCTGCGCAAAATCATCCTTGACGAGCTGGAACGCAAACGCGCTTCGCGTAGAGAGGAATAAAGTAGATTTACACGAATTACCATGAATTTGACACGAATTGTCACAAAAAATTATATGGAAAATTCGTGATTGTAACGGACAAAGATTTTTTTCTCAAAGTCGGGCTATATGTCCGACTTTTTTCGTATTATTGCACACTTGTAAACGAGCGAAAAACAAGGCATCGTCTTGTTTGAATTTTTTGTTTTATTAAATTGATTATCAAACATATAAAAATATGTCAAAACTAAAGAAAACACTCATCGTTTTGTTCGTCACCATGGGATTGGCATCGTGTAGTGTGCTGTCACAAATGGCACAGGTGGCCAACTTCGTCAACTGCAAATTCGATTTCAACAGTGTTGACAAGATTCAGATGCTTGGTGTCAACCTGAGCAAAGGTATGTCGAAGACCGACCTCAACGCCACGCAACTGCTTTCGCTGGCCAACGCCCTGATGAAAAAAGAGCTCCCTGTGACCTTCAACGTCAACGTGAATGTCAACAATCCCAATTCCATCGCTGCAGCCATGACCAAAATGGACTACATATTGACCCTCAACGGCAAACAAGTCGTCAGCACCACGATGAACAATGCCATCAATGTACCTGCCAAATCGAGCAGCATCGTTTCGATACCGATTACCACCGACCTGTTCCAACTCTTCAGTGGCGAATCGGCGGATGCCATTGTGAATTTGGCTTTCAAATTGGCCGGTGCCAGCAGCAACCCTGTTAACGTGGGACTCAAGGTCAAGCCTTACATCAAAATCGGAGACCAACAATTGGCCTACCCCGATTTCATCACCATGAACAAGGTGTTGAACTAACGAAAACAAGCAAGAAATGTCGGATTTTAAAGAAAGACGCTTCAGTATCGACCCTGGAAAAGGGAAAAAAATGGATGGTTGCCCTTACTCGGTTTACGAGGATGGACAAGACGTGAAAGACTATATCATCCCCCCGAAAGGCTACATTTTCAAAGGTTTCCGCTTTGACCCCGATGCCAGCAACCAAATTTACGACGGCAAGCTCATCGCTGAATACGAAAAGGAGCCGTTCAAAGTCATCCTCAAATCGAATCTTTGGAAATTCGTTTTTGCCTTTGTCATCATCGCCATCATTACGGTGGTAGTCGTTCTGGCTGTCAATGTTTTCAACAAGCCCAAAACCGATAAGCCAGTCAAGAAGCCAGAAACCACTACCGTAGTGAAGGAAAAGACCAAGAAAAAAGAGAAGAAAACCAAACAACCGATTGAGAAGCCGATTGAGAAAAAAGACCCTGTCATAAACAATGACACCGTCAAACCTTCCGAGAAAGACGATACGGTCATCCTCGACCTGAACGCCAAGAAGGACACTGTTGAGGAAACCCCGCAACCCGTAGCGGAAGACCCCAATGCCCAATTCAAGAAGGAATTCTGGACTTTGATCCATCAGCGCACCATCATGATGGATCCCTACGACATGCTTTACAAAGACAACAAAAACAAGGTGGAATGTGAAGAGTATGAGTATCTACGCTACATCATACTGGAGAATTTTGCCGCCTTCAAGACTTGGTCGGGCAAACTGCATAAAGTTCCCGTCGCCGAATTGGAGTCTATCAACAGCATCAACGACCTGAAACGAAAACTCAACGAAATAGGATAAAACAAATAATTCAAAATCAATCGAATATGATTAGAAACAACTTCATCAAACGCCACAACGGACCTACCGCATCGGATGCTGAAAAGATGCTCAAGGTCATCGGCGTGAAATCGCAAGAACAACTTGTCGACGAAATCATCGCTCCCGAAATCCGTCTGCCGAAAGACCTCAACATCGGTGAGGGCATGAGCGAATACGAAGTCATCAGCCACCTCAAGGCCTTGGGTGCCAAGAACAAGCAGTTCCGCACCTACATCGGCTTGGGCTATTACAACACCATCACCCCTGGCGTCATCATGCGCAACATCCTTGAGAACCCGGGCTGGTACACCTCTTATACTCCTTACCAAGCTGAGATTTCGCAAGGCCGTCTTGAGGCCCTGCTGAACTTCCAGACCGTCATCAGCGACCTCACCGCCATGCCGTTAGCCAACGCTTCATTGTTGGATGAAGGCACCGCCGCTGCTGAAGCTATGCTGATGTTCTGGCACGCCCGCAGCCGCGCCCAAGTGAAGGCCGGTGTGAAGAAGTTCTTCGTAGCTAACGACGTGTTCCCGCAGAGCATCGAAGTCATCAAGACCCGCGCCCACTTCCAGGGCATCGAGGTCGTGGTGGACGACGTCAACAAGTTCGATTGCAGTGAAGAATACTTCGGCATCCTGCTGCAGTGCCCCAACCAATTCGGTGAGATTGTCGACAACCGCGCCAAGGTTGCCGAGTGGAAAGCCAAAGGCATGCAAGTGGCCGTCGCCGCTGATCTGCTGAGCCTCACCCTCATCACGCCTCCCGGCGAATGGGGCGCTGACGTGGTGCTCGGTTCCAACCAGCGTTTCGGTCTGCCGATGGGATTCGGCGGTCCTCATGCCGGTTACTTCGCCACCACAGAAGCCTACAAGCGTGAGATGCCCGGCCGTATCATCGGCATTAGCATTGACGCTCTCGGCAATCCCGCCTACCGTCTGGCTCTGCAGACCCGTGAGCAGCACATCAAGCGTGAACGCGCCACATCCAACATCTGCACCGCTCAGGCTTTGCTGGCCATCATGTCAGGCTTCTATGCCTTGTATCATGGCCCGGAGGGCTTGATTGAGATTGCACATCATATCAACTGCCTCGCCGGCAAGCTGAGCTCTGAGCTCGCCAAGCTCGGCGTGAAGCAGCTCAACAAGTACTTCTTTGACACGCTGTTGTTTGAACTGCCTGAGGGCGCTTGCACCTGTAAGGTGAAGGAAGCCGCCGAGAAGCATGGCATGAACTTCCGCATCATCAACAAGCAGCACTTCGGCATCAGTCTCGATGAGACCACGGCTCGCGAAGACATCAACGAGATCGGCCAAGTCGTCGCCGAAGCCCTCGGCAAACAGCACGAGGAACTCGTCTGCGACCCGAACTGCCAGAAGTTCAGCGGCATCCCGACTGAGATGCAACGTACCTCCAAGTTCATGCAGGCCCCGATGTTCTTCAAGTATCGCAGCGAGACCGACATGATGCGTTACATGAAGAAGCTTGAAAACCGCGACCTCAGCCTCAACCGCTGCATGATTCCTCTCGGAAGCTGCACGATGAAACTGAACCCCGCCACCTCGATGTATGCCCTCAGCTGGCCTGAGTTCGGCAACATCCACCCCTTCGTCCCCGCCGACCAAGCGGAAGGCTACCTCGAACTCATCGCTGAGATGGAGAAAGACCTCTGCGAAATCACGGGCTTCAAGGGTATGAGCTTTATGCCCAATTCGGGAGCCAGCGGCGAGTATGCCGGATTGCTCACCATCCGCCGTTACCAAGAGGCCAACGGTCAGGGTCACCGCAACATCTGCCTGATTCCTGCTTCAGCTCACGGCACCAACCCTGCTTCCGCCGCTATGGCTGGCATGCAAGTGGTAGTGGTGGCCTGCGACGAGCACGGCAACATCAACCTCGATGACGCCAAGGCCAAGGCCGAGCAATACAAGGACAACTTGGCTGCCTTCATGGTCACCTATCCTTCGACCCACGGCATCTATGAGGATGGCATCCGCACCCTCGTGAAGATCGTCCACGACAACGGTGGCCAAGTTTATATGGACGGTGCCAACATGAACGCCCAGGTCGGTTTGACCAGTCCCGGTTACATCGGTGCCGACGTCTGCCACCTCAACCTGCACAAGACCTTCGCCATCCCGCACGGCGGTGGCGGTCCGGGCGTGGGACCCATCGGCGTGGCCGAGCACCTGAAGCCCTACCTGCCTTCGCACATCCTGTTCCACTGCGGCGGCGAAAAGCAGGAAGGTGCCGTTTCAGCCGCTCCGTTTGGCAGTGCTCAGATTCTCACCATCACCTACTGCTACATCAAGATGTTGGGCGGTGAAGGCCTGAAGAAAGCCACCTTGGGTGCCATCATGAATGCCAACTACCTGAAGGAAAGACTGAAGGACTACTACCCGATCCTTTACACGGGCAACCACGGCCACGTGGCCCACGAGATGATCCTCGATATCAACGGCATTAATAAGACTGTTGGCGTGGCCGCCATCGACATTGCCAAGCGTTTGATGGACTTCGGCTTCCACGCGCCTACTGTGGCCTTCCCTGTGCACGAGACCCTGATGGTGGAACCCACCGAGAGCGAACCTATCGCCGAGCTTGACCGCTTCGTCGAAGCCATGATCCAGATCCGCAAGGAAATCAAGGACATCGAGGACGGCAAGGCCGAGAAGGGCAACAACATCATCTCGCATGCGCCTTACACTGCCGAGATGCTGATGGCTAACGAGTGGAACTTCCCCTTCACCCGTGAAGAGGCTGGCTTCCCGATGAAGAGCGACGTTCAGGACAAGTACTTCCCGCATGTCACTCGCATTGATGACGCTTACGGCGATAGGAATTTGGTTTGTAAGTTTTCTGCTGAATAATTTGGTTCACGCAGAAATCGCAGAATTCGCAGAAATTGAAAAACGCGACCGATTGGCCGCGTTTTTCGTTTAATCCTATTCAACTACACCTCACAGATTTTCCAATAATGTAAGAAACTCGTCCCTACTTATGCCAATGACACGCAAATTGTTGCGAAGTACATATTCGGGCACAGGATCGACATGGGTTTGAACAATGGCTGGTCTTGTCATTCCTGCTTTCATCCATGCTTCATGACCACCCTTTGTCCTCACTTTGGTCATGCCAAGCAAAACCATTATGGCTCTGAATTCAGCTATCGTAACATTGGACAGGTTTCTCATACGACCATCGGAATTCTTGCTGGTGCAACCACTTTCTCGTAGCCAATATTCCCGCCCATTAATTTTTTCATTTCGGGCTTCTTCATCAAGACTGCAAAAGTCGGAGGCTGCATTTGTTTCTTCTGCAACTTCCAACCGTGTGCAAGCAAATCGTCATGCAATGTGTTGTTTTCAACGCAACATTCGATATACAATTGAAACATTTCATAAAAGTTGCCGACTGCCTCGTTAAAAGTCGTTCCAGAAGTAGAAATGTCAAGAGAAGGACAATAGGCAATTTGCAGTCCATTCTCCTGAAAGACAAAAAACTCCAATGAAAACCTATAGTCTTTCTGCAAGCCATTGTCGGGGTTTGAGAATACCGTAATACTATTTTTGGCACCTTTTTTCATTGCTTTGTATTTTCGGCAAAAGTACATATTTTTATTTGTTTTTCTGACAATGAAGGCAAAAATTCCTTACCACAACCCCAAACTTTTATATCTTTGCAGCCAACAAAACGAAAACAATTATGTAAGCAAAACAACACATTGACATAATATAATTAGCGATTTTGAGGCTAATTCTTGATGCTCCAATTTACCACAACCGTCCCTTGGGGGACACACTATCAAGGATAAGTTTCCAGAACGCCATGTTTAAAATGGCGTGGAAAAACTTGTTAGATAGTGTGGGCGTGGTAACCCGGAGCATCGAGCAAGAAAAACTTCCACGCTTTTTTATGTCATAACAACAATACAACATGGCCACACAAAACCTCCATATCGGGCAACTCATCAAAGCCGTTTTCGACGAGAGCGGAATGACCGTATCAGAGTTTGCGCGGCAAATCCACCTTGAACGAAGCACTGTTTATAGCATCTTTGAACGCCAAAACATTGATGCCTTACTGTTAGCAAGAATCTCTTTAGTATTGAAACACAATTTCTTATCCGATATTGAGCAACATTACGGATTGGTTCGGCAGGTGCCATCCTTTACACTTCATTTGAACAACATAAGTCCAGAACTAGCAATTCAATTAGCCAATTTGCTAAACGTGACCTCCGTTTTATGAGCGTGGAAAATTTCCACGAAAATGGGGATTGTTTCGACGGATTTGATTGGGATGATGTAGAAAGGTGTATGTAACTTTGCATCCTTGAATTAAAACCAAAAAAGAAAAACTATGAACGAGTTTTTGAATAGACTATTTGAAAAGTTCGAGTCGCAAATTACAGACAACATCTTTTGTTTCATCCAAAATGACAGAGAAATCATAAAAGCCTATTTGGATTTGGTTGCTGAGAATGGTAATCTCCAATATGTCAACAGCCATATTGCACAAGAAATTACTAAACGTTATGGTTTAGAAAGTACTCCAAATCAGAATGAAAACCCAAATAGTAGTTTGATACAATCATATACCGAGTTGAGAATAATACAATAATAAAAGGAGATTTAATATATGGCTATTTGCAAATGGTGTGGTCGTCATTATCATAACCCTAGTTGCAGTGAAAATGTTGTAAAAGGGTATTGTAGCGAAAAGTGTAAAATGGAATCTCGACAAAACAAAAGCATCGATCCCTACGATGATAACAATCGCAGCGGTGGATTGTTGGGAACCATTTGGAAAGTCGTAAAATGGGTAATCATCTTCATCGTTGTTTGGTTCGTTTACGACAACTATATTAAATAGGCAAACTATTGATTTATCAATAGCTTGTTGAGCTGCTTGGACTCAACAAGAAGGTTATTGCAGAAAAATCGCCCACCAGAAGTTTTCCAGCGGGCGATTTTTCTATTTTTATACCGCCACCAACTCCCGCTCAACTTCGCGAATCGTCTCGAGAATCAAAACCATGCGGGCTTTGCTGAGTTCCTATTACTCAACATTTTTTCTTTCTTCATGCTCCATTAACGAAAATGTTGTTATTTTTGCAGACAGAAAAAGAAACGAAACATGCACGGAGTATCCATCAATATCAATCTGCCTTCATACGGCACTTTTTCCCCTGAAGAGCTTACCCGAAAAGTTAGGCGTTTCGCCATGGAACTTGTTTCGCCAAAAGAAACAACAGCAGAACCCCCATGCTGCTACACTGAAGAAGAAGTGGAGAAACTGATTGCTGAACGGATACAAAGCATCGAAGACGGTACTGCCGAATTGGTTAGCAATGACGAAGTGAAAGCCCACATCAAAGCAATTCTGGCATGAGGGAGATTCGTTGGCATCATGCTGCGGAAGAGGAATTTGCAGCCATTGTAACATACGTCTTGCAAATGTTTGGGCAAAAAGTGGCATTGGAAGTTTACGAAGACATCATTTCCCGCATTGACCTTTTGGCGGAATTCCCTGAACTTGGCACTACTGAACCTCGGTACAAATACAAAGACTTGCCAATGAGAGTGCTTCATTCCAAACTCACTCGGGTCTTTTATTGCATACGGCAATAGTCCGTTAAATTTTGAATAGCTACGCCGCGTAGGCGATGCCATAATATAAGAGTTCTTTGAAATCGTTGGTATTTAATAGTCTGTTCGGCAGC
>CADCML010000029.1 GCA_902802535.1 uncultured Bacteroidia bacterium | reverse complement strand
ACCACCACAGAAACCAAACTGAAAAACCTTTTTATTCTCATAGGTTATTGTTAGCCAAACTTTAGCACTTTTAGTCACACTTGAACACTACAGCCTAAAAATCACCGTACCCACAATGGGTCTGTTGATGCGCAAAGGATAGCCCATATACTGCGCCGTATAATCTTTGTCAAAATGGTTCAACAAGCCATAACCTGAGGAGATCTTGAAGGCGATGTCGTTGTATTGGATTCCAATGCCGAAATTCCACGACAAACCAATCCAATGCCAAACGGGCTTACCAGTGTTTTCAAGCGGGCTCCCGAAGATATAGCTGCCGCTTCCTGACATGACTCCTGAAGCATCCGTCTTGCGGAAAAGTACCAAATCCAAACTTGGACCCGTAAAGAGCTGAAGCTCGGTGTGCTCGCCCAACTTGTCGTGGTATTGCAGCATAATGGGAAGCACTCCTGTAAGGTCGTGGGCTTTCACTTCGAGGGTTTGCTCCCCCTCCTCGTATTTGGCGTAGGGTCGGCTGTATTCCATACGGATGCCCGTCACAAGACCGAGAGGTGTCTTGCCTAACATATACTCGCGGTCGTATTCCGCGCCAAAGGCAAAGCCCATCTTGCCTTGTTCCGAAGCAATGTACGACATGCTGATGCCGTTACATTGCATTGTCTTGCCCATCAGGCAAACACCTAATGTGTTGTTGACTCTCTTCGTGTTCTTGGTTTGTTGTGCCGTTACCGACACGAGGCAGCACATCAAGGCTGCAATAATCATGGTTCTCTTCATTGTATTGTGTGTTAGTTGAATTGATTCGTGTTAAATATCCTTGTTTTCAATTTGCTCGATTGCTTCTCACAAATAAAACCTAATTCCTCCTTTAATGTTGAATCGCTGCAAGCCTTCTTTGGAATTACCCAAGTCAATGACTTCCTTCCGTGTTCCGTCGTCGTAGGTCACTTTCGACAAGGCCCCGATGTAGTACGAAGCCTCCGCGCCGATGGCGATATGCTGCGTGAGTCTGTAATCATAGCCGAAGGCTAAGCCCAAACCGAAGGTCTGTCCTGTCAATGTGTATTTGTAGCCAAACTCTTCAGCACTATCCTTGTAGCCCAGGTATCCGGCTAAACCCTCAACGTTCAACATGTGCTTGCCGTTTTGTGAATTGGCCGTCAAAGCACCAAGCGACACTCCAATGAAGGTGAAGGAGTGGATGTTGCTCATAGTCCCTTCATGATAGTTGCCATCATCATCGTATGCATAAACATTGGCTCCATTGCTGCTCGAGAATTGGTCGTAATGCAAGCCCAAAGTAATGCCGTTTTTGATATTAAACCGAATGCTGGCTCCATAGTCAAGACCTCGCGACAGCTTTCTCAAATAGTCTTTGTAATCACTCGAAATGTCCCCGGAAAACTTTGCCGTCCTAAAGGCATACCCACCGTTCAACGCGATTTGGACATTATAATCCTTCTTTTGGCTCTCGGCTTTTCGATTGGCCAGCTCCACAGGGTCGTCAATATAGTAGTGAGGGACATCCGTCAAAGGCAAGCTGGAGAGCCTTCTGATGCCGTTGCGTTCATAAAGGAATGTGATGGCGTTGTTGGTTTTGTCGGTAATGCGGCATGGAATGGTGTCGCCATCTTTCATGACTACATAATCATGGAAGTCTTCTTGCGCCTCTTCCGATAGGGCAATGGGTTCAATATCATCACTGATATTCAACATGTAGGCCGTAATCTGATGACAACTGCTGCCGTTTTGTCCGGGATAGCTGTGCTGCACAATCTCGATGCCATTGCCGCCTGCCGCCCGCACCTCTTGTTTGGCTGTTTCCAGAACGGTTTCCCAATCGCAATGCGAGGTGAAGCCTCCATCTAACACGGACACATTTCCAATCACCTCCGCATTTTCGGGGACAACATCGCCAATGCCATACACCGCCACTTCGGTATCATTGCCGACAGGGTGCATTTCTTTAATGATGTGCTTGTGTACTTTTGGTGAACAGGAACAAAACCCGAAAGCCAAAATGATTAAGGTGAAAAATCTTGTCGTTTTCATATCAATTAGTTTTGAAATTTTCGGCAAAAATACACCCTTCACGCCGCGCGTGTCAAGAAAAACAATGTATCAATTTGTATCAATTTTTACACAATATCTTGATTTTTAACCATTTGATTCCTTGGCAAAATCAAGAAGTGTTGTAGGCAGAGGTGACTCACTTTTAAAAATAGCCTTCATCTTTCGGGCACGATGCGACACGGTCGGATAGGCTTTCTGCATCAAAGCGGCAATATCAGCGTCAGAAAGCCCTAAAAGATACAGGCAGCAATAGTCCAAATCGCCACGGGTGAGGTCGGGATAAGCCTTGGCCAGTCGGCTCGTGAACTGGTTGAAGTGGCGGTCGGCGGCCTCGCGCAACGCCGTCACTTGTTCCTTCCCCAAGGCATAGTCCTTGTAAACCGTGCAGTCCATCTGCGACTTGAACTGCCCATCATTCACCCGTTCCATAATCAGGAGGCAAATCGGCTCCTCGGCAAAACTCGCCGCCGATGTTTCAGGCTTTGGTGCCGTGTCGTTCTGTTGTCGCACCTGGTCTTGCAGCTCGCGCAAGGTCTCGTTGCTCCGTTTCAGCCGTCCCGAAAGCGCCGCCTGTTCCATGCGATGGCTTTGGCGTTCCTCCTCCAACCGCCGCTGCGCGTCCGCCTCTTGTGCCGCCAAGCGTTTTCTGTGTCTGCGCCGCATCACGATGGCCACCGCCAAACCAATGGCCAATAGTAGCGGCACTAATACCATAAGCGTCAGCCTCACCGCCTTCCTTCGTTCACGGAGCGAAGCCGCTTCCTGCTTCTCCTGCAAGTAGTTCTGGAACAGGTCGTTCAATTGGGAGACCCGCTTTTGGTTTTCGGCTGCTGCGGCTACATCTTCTATGAGGAATTGGGCATATTGGTTGGCTTTCAGTGTGTCGCCTTCGCTAATGGCAATGTCATGCAAAGTCTTTGCTGCAAGTTTTTTTATAATGTCGTCATTTGAAAAATCAAATACTGCTTTCAAATATACCTTGGCAGAATCGAATTGTCTGGCATTATGATAAATGTCGCCAATGGTTGAATATCGGGTTATTCTTTCGGTTTCGCTTTCGGCTTGTGCTGCCATGCTTTTCAGACTGTCCAAGGCTTTTATGGTATCGTGGACTTCATAATAATCAAACACTGCTTGTGAAACCACCAAATCCCTGTAAACAATAGTGTTTCTGTTATGTAAGGCATTAAACGCCGCATCATAATAGAAAACAACGCTGTCTGGTTGATGCAAGATATGATATTCTAATCCAATTTGATACAAAATATTGGCTTTAGCGTTGAGTGAAGTCGGCGCAATCTGGTTGTATACCAAGTACTGCTTGGCACAATAAATGGCGGATTCTGGCATAAGTTGGTCTTTGAACATAACAAGAAGACGGCCGTATGTCAAGGCCATAAACCGCGCCTTCTTATCCACCAATTCATTCTCGTCAAAATGGTTTTCCATGATTCGCCCGTGCATCCAAAAACGCAACGGTTGAAGAGACGGTGTGCACACCGTCTCTACCGCACAACGAATCGAAATACGCCACGGCCTGCAACAATTCCGTACGATTGGTTTGGGCGTAATCGTTCTTGAACAGCAATTCCGAGGTTAGCAATTGGGCGTAATGGGTGTTGAACACGTTGGAATCGCCTTTGTATTCCATCAAAACCAACAATGAGCTGTCAGGGCGTTGCCACATTAGGCTGTCGATGAAGACCAATTCTGGGGACGGCGTTTCAACCCTTCGACGGTCCTCAATTGCCTCAGGCTCAGTGGTCTTGCTGGAATTGCAGCTTACCAGCATCAGCAAAGCAATAACTATATATAGTAGTCTTCTTTCTCTCACACCGCAAAATTAGTCAAAATTCATTAAACTCAATCAAATTTCTCAATTTCCACTCGATACAACGCCTTCCGCCGATTGATGCCCGTCGGATAGATGAAATACAACACTCCATCATGAATCCGCATGTTTTCCGCGAAAGGATAGCCGCTGAGGTCCATGACGGAGGTGACGGTGCCTGTCTTCAGGTCGATGCGCTTCAGGGTGTAGATGCCGTCGTTGACGAAGAAGGTGTAGAACTCTTTTCGTGCCGCGTCATACATCATCTTCTGTTTCCAGCGGCGGTCGGGCACCATCTTGCCGTTCCATTTGCGGTATTCGTGGAAAGTGAGGGGATGACGTTCCAATTCGTTGCCCAAAGCATCAAAAACTATGGTTTCGTGGTCGGTATAAGCAAAGAGGTAGAATTTGTTGTCGATGGCATAAATGGGATTGTAAATCGGGTCGGCAACCCAAAAGTTGGCACCGATACCGCCTCTTGTATGTGTCAGAAGCCAAATGTCGTCTCGGCCTTCCTCGTCCACGATGTAATGGAGCAGTTCCGGCTCCTTGTCAACGCCCAAGCGACTGCGGTAATAGCCCATTTCCTTGTTGTAATAGAAGTAACGCCCCGTCACGAAAATGCTGTCCGAAGCCGCCAAAATGGTCGAGAATTTGTCGTAGAAGGTCTTGCGCGACATGGAGTTGTAGAAGTTCATCATGATTTTCTTGTCTTTTTCAAGTTCAAGAAAACCAAGCTGTTCGACCCCGTAGTCGCTGATGGCGTGGATTTCGCCGAAGGCATCTTTGTAAAGTTGCTTGTAACGTGACGAAATGGGCATCTCGTGTAGCGTGTCCAAATCGAAAGAGAGGTGAAGCAGGGCGGAATTTCGGCGACGGTAAACAATCAAATAAATGCCATCTTCACGAATGGTGTAGTCAATGACGGTCATCACGGGATTGTCGAAGGCGATGCGAGGCGCATTGGCTGTAATTTGCACTTCAAGCAGTTCATGACTTTTGGTTTTCATCCTGACATTTAGATTCTTGCCGTTGATGTCCTTTTCTTTGATGGTGTAGTAGGTTGGCTCAAAGCCCATGTGGGCAAAACGGAGTTTCAAGCCCGCTTTTGCATTGCCGTATGTGAAGCGGCCTTGCTCGTCGGTCACCGAGACGAGCAGCGAGTCATGCGCATAAACGCTCACGTTCTCAATGGCTTTGCCGTTTTCGTCCTTGCAGTAGCCTTGCACGATGGCGCGTTCTTGAGCGGTAATTTGAAAAGTGAAACTAAGGCTGAAAAGTAGCAGGAATAGAGTAAACTTTTTCATGGTTTCGAGATTTTTTGACAGGCAAAAATAGGAAAATATTTCGATTCAAATCAATTTTTATTTATTTCAATAGGATTTTTTACCTTTTTAGTCCAATCGAGCAAATTTGCTATCTTTGCGCCATAATTAATGAATCATGACCGCTTTCGATTTCTTCAATATCCTCTGCTCCATCCCGAAGACATTGCGCTTCAATTTCCATTATTTTCCGCTGAAAACGGCATTGAAGTTGCCTGTCGTCGTGTCGCACCGCACATTTTTGCGAGAGTTGCACGGCAAAGTGGAACTCCCTGAAAATGTAAAAACTGCGATGGTGAAAATCGGCTTCGGCGATGTGGGACACTATGACAGAAAGCGTTCACGAAGCATCTGGCAGGTGAGCGGCACGGTAAGCTTTGGCGGCAAGGCGAGCATCGGACATGGCTCTAAGCTCTCGGTGCGCGGTAACTTGAAACTCGGTGCAGGCTTCAACATGACGGCTGAAAGCACAATAGTTTGTGCCAAGGAAATCCGTTTCGGTGACGACTGCCTCCTGAGTTGGGACATCCTCGTGATGGATACCGACGAGCATCCTTTGTATAATAGACACGAGACTGCGAGACACGAGACGCGGGACTCCAGTCCTGTCCCGAGTCCCGAAGTCTCGAAGTCAATAAATAAGGAAAACGAGCGCATCAATCCCGACAAGCCCATCATCGTGGGCAACCATGTGTGGATTGGTTGCAAATGCGTGTTATTAAAAGGCGCAGAAGTGCCTGACAATACGGTGGTTGCGGCTGGAACGATGGTAAAATCGAACTTTTCAGGTGAATATCAGGTGATTGGCGGCAATCCGCCTGCTGTTCTCAAACACGACATCCGCTGGGAACATTGATTTTTTGTCACAAAACTTACAAAACTCTCAAAACATTCATTTTAACGTGGGCGGCTCGCAACCGCTTGTCGCCGGGAAGCAGCCGGTTGGCGTGCTTCCCAACGAAAACAAAAGATTTTGCCAGTTTTGAAGGTTTTGTGAAAATTATAACTCCTCAATAACTTTACAGAGGTTCTCGAAGATTTGCGGGATTTCGCCCACGCCGTTTACCGGATGCAGGTGGCCTTTGGCCTCGTAGAAGTCCGTCACAGGGTGCGTTTTCTCGTAATACTCCTCAAAACGGTGCTTGATGGAGTCGATGTTGTCGTCAGCGCGACCGCTGGTCTTGCCGCGTTCCAACATGCGCTCAATGAGCAGCTCTTCAGGCACTTCGAGGCTCAAAACGCCCGTCAGCGACATTCCGAATTTCTCCATCATCTCGTCCAAAATTTCGGCTTGGCGCACCGTGCGCGGATAGCCGTCGAAGAGGAAGCCCGCCGAGTCCATGTTTTCGGAGAGTTTCTTCTCGATGATTTTCGCAACGATTTCGTCAGAGACAAGACCGCCTCGGCCAATGATTTCCTTGACCTGCAAGCCCAATTCGCTTTCGGCAGCGATTTCCTCACGAAGGATTTCGCCCGTCGAGATGTAAGTCAGGTTGTATTTTTCGCGCAAGAACTGCGATTGGGTTCCTTTGCCAGCCCCGGGAGGGCCAAATAATATGATGTTAAGCATGGTATGTTGTTGTTGAATCGTTGATTGTTTAATTGTTGATTGGCTGTTAGCTTTAAGCCATAAGCAATAAGCACGCTTTGGAGTGGCGGTTGCTTATTGCTTACAGCTTATTGCTTACGGCTCAATAATCTTATAAATATCTGGTAAATTCCTCCCTTGTTGGTCATAATCAAGGCCGTAACCCACGATGAAGTCGTTGCCAATGTCCATGCCCTTGTAGTCGATGGGATAGTCATATTGGAACGAGTTGGGCTTGAAGAACAGCGTGGCAATGCGCACATCGGCGGCTCTCAGGTCGCGGAGCTTCTTGATGGTGTAGCGCATGGTGTGGCCGGTGTCGACGATGTCCTCCACGATGACCACATGGCGACCGTCCAGAGGATGGTCCAAGCCAATGAGTTCGCGGATGACATTGGTGGTTTCGGTGCCAGCGTATGACGATAGTTTCACGAAACTGATCTCGCAGGGGATGGTTACGCGCTTGAACAGTTCGGAGGCGAACATGAACGCCCCGTTGAGCACCACGAGAAACAGCGGATTCATGCCTTCCATATCGCGGCTGATTTGGCCCAAATTCCTTGTCTAAAACTTTTACCGTTTTCATTTTCAAAGGATTAGTGTTTGCTTGCCTTTGTGGGTAAGGCGACACAAATATACAAAATGCTTCCATTGGGTCAACCGCATTGGGAAAAAAACTATTTTTGCCATCAAAACTATGGCCTATGGCTAATGGCCCATGGCTGCCCCACAAAACGGAAACTTTATTCATTTTATTGGGGCTGCCATAGGCCATAAGCCATCTGCCATCTGCAAACTGAACAACTGAATAACAGAACAACTGATAATCGATATGACCCCAATAGTAAGCATCATCATGGGAAGCACCTCCGACCTTCCCGTTCTTGAAAAAGCCGCCCAATTCTTCGATGAAATGGCTATCCCGTTCGAAATGAATGCCTTGAGCGCGCACCGCACGCCGCAAGAGGTGGAACAGTTTGCCCGCGAAGCCCAAGGTCGTGGCATCAAAGTTATCATTGCCGCTGCGGGTATGTCCGCCGCCTTGCCAGGCGTGATTGCCGCCAACACGACCTTGCCCGTCATTGGCGTGCCAGTGAAAGGTATGCTCGATGGCTTAGACGCCATGCTGTCCATCATCCAAATGCCTCCTGGGATTCCAGTGGCCACGGTGGGCGTGAACGGTGCCCTGAATGCCGCCATCCTTGCTGCCGAAATGTTGGCCTTGAGCGATGCACAAATCGCTGCCAAAGTGATGAATTACAAGGAGAACCTAAAGAACAAAATCACGAAGGCTAATGCCGAGTTGAAAGCGGTGCAGTACAAATTCAAGACGAATTGATTCGGGCTGACAAAAAGGTAGAGACGGTGCGTGCACCGTCTCATCAAAATCAACCAATCAAATCAAAATGAAAAAGCACTAAACCTAATTACTATTCTTTTATCACACGTTCGCGGTAAGATTTTCCGTCGGTGGCGGTGATGCGCAGCATATACACCCCGGAGGGCATCGCGCTTAAGTCGATGCTTTCCAGTCCGTTTGGCTTGATGCCGACCCGACGGCCTGTAAGGTCATAAAGTTCAACGCTCTCGGGCTCAACGCCGTCGTCGAAGCGGAGGGTCAACTGGTCTATCACGGGGTTGGGATAGAGGGTGAAGGGTGTTTCAGTGACCATGGTTTCGGGTACGCTTGTCGGGTCGTTGTCGCGGATGATGTAGATATAGAGTGTGCTGCTTGAGGATGAGCCGGAAGCCATGCTCACGGCCACGTCGCCATTGGGGAGTACCTTCAGTGTATAGCCGTAACTCATGGCATTTGCTACAAATGGAAGTGTAATATTCCAAACCACGTTCAAATCCCTGTCTAAGCGTGCCAGTCCAACGAATGGGCTATAATAATTGTATGGGAACGAATTGTAAGTATGATAAATGGTGTTCTCGTCAATCACTTCAGTGCGGATGGGTCTGCCCATCCCTGGTGAAGGCTCTTCGAGGTTGGCGACAGACATGACATGGTGGTTTTTGTCATATCTAATCAAGGAGGTGAGATAAGTGTCGTCGGCGTTGTGGATTTGTGCTGCCAAGAGGTAGGTATCCTTAATCGTGCTCCTCGTGACTGGGGTGATGTGATCCATGATGCCAGCAAGTTCACAATTGCTGTTTCCGTCCACATAGCCATAGGTTACGGTTTCGGTCAGGTTGAGGTCAGCATCGAAAATGTAGGCAATGAGCGTCCAGGGGTCGGATTCGTTTTCTGGGATATAGCCGCCCAATTTGTAGAAACGCTCTGGCGACTCACAGAAAACACCCGTTTCTGTATAATACAGCGCACTGTCGATGGAATGATATCCAGTGATGTTTTGCGGAAGGAGCTGCGAAGTCTCGTTGGTGGCTTTCACTGTGCCATCGATACCAATGCGGGCGAGGTTGTACACGTTTTCCATCCAGTAAGTGACAATGAGGTCACCACTAGGTGAGATGAACATGACATCTTCCATGAATTCGTTTTGGTTGAGGCCAGTGGCCAACAAGGTTGTGATTTCGTCAGTGATGTTGAGGTCGGCATCGATGTGGGTCATATTAATGCTTAGGCTGCCGTTTTCGTTATCGAACTGGTAATCAGGAAGGATAAAGATATCGGGCATTCCAGGAATGCCAAACAGCTCCCATGCGGACGAGAAAGTCGTCGAATTAATGAGCTGGCATTCGTCGGAAATTTTGCAGACGTGGAATCCAGTGTTTTGTCCATTCGACGGGTTGTAGCAGTAGATGCCCGACAACACCGATCCGTCGGAGCAAACCTGAAGGTCGTTGTATGAAAACATCTTGCCGGGATGGTATTCAAACGAGCAGACGATTTCCTGTCCGTAAGTGGTGATGCAGGCGGCCATCAGCAGGCCGGTAAGGATGGTGTAGAGTCTTGCTTTCATGGTGTTGTGCTTTTTAAGGTTAATACTATAGTCGATTATTTAGTATTGAATTTTCTGTTTTAATCCTGTTCTTTCCGTTTTGATACCGCAAAATTACAAACTGAAAATGTTTTGTCAAGCGTTTTTTTCAATTATTTTTCGTCATAAGGCATAAAACGCTGTTTTTCAGTTGGAAAAAAGTATCTCCATTTTTGTAAAAATTGAAATTTAATCAAATAAATTCCGTTTTAATCAAATATTTTCCGCTTAAAACCATATTTATGCATAGTTTCTGTATTCCTTTATTCGTGTTGCTTCAAGAAAATAAGGTCAGCTTCTCAACATTTTCTTTATTTTTGTAGGCCAAAACCCACGGGAAATGAAAATCTTTGTCCTCCTGCCCCGCATTCCGTTTCCGCTTGAGAAAGGCGACAAGTTGCGGGCTTTCAACCAGATAAAGCAACTCGCGAAGCGCAACGAGATTGTACTTTGTGCGCTCAATGACAATGCCAAGGTGAGCGAGCAGGATGCTTTCCATGCCTTACAGCCTTACTGCCAGTCCATCAATTTCATCAAGAGCAACAAGGCGCAAATCCTTTTGGGCTTGATTCGGGCTTTTTTCAAAAGATGGCCTTTCCAGTGTGGCTATTTCTATAATCGCAAAGCGGCCAAAAAGGTCAACGCGCTGATTGCGAAGCACAAGCCCGACATGCTTTTCGGACAACTGCTGCGCACGGCGGAATACATTAGGTATCAAGATATTCCGAAAACCATTGACTATCAGGATGTTTTCTCGTACGGCATGAAACGCCGCGCCAATATCGTTTCGCCATTGACCAGACCCATATATACTATGGAGTACCGTCGCTTGGCCCGTTATGAAGCCGCCATTTTCGACGACTTCGAAGTGAAAACCATCATCAGCGAGCCCGACAGGGCTTTGTTTCCGCATGAGCGCCGCGACGAGATTCTCATCATTCCCAATGGTGTCGACCACGACTACTTCAAGCCTCAGGAGCGCGCGAAAAAATATGACCTCGTTTTCACGGGCAACATGAGCTACCCGCCCAACGTGAACGCCGTGGATTATCTGGCCAACGAAATCCTGCCCATCGTGTGGAAAACCTTGCCCAGGGTGAAGCTTTACATCGCCGGTGCCACACCCGATCCGAAGGTGAAAAAAGCCGCTTCGGAACGCATCATCGTCAGCGGCTGGCTCGACGACATCCGAGAAGCTTACGCGCAGAGCCGTGTCTTCATCGCCCCGATGCGTATAGGTACGGGCTTGCAAAACAAGCTGTTGGAAGCCATGTCGATGCGCCTGCCGGCCATCACTTCGCCTTTGGCCAACGCCTCACTCGGTGCAAAACCCGATGAGGAAATCCTTGTGGGCGGCAACGCTGAGGAGATGGCAAAACACATTGTCACGCTGTTGACTAACCAAGAAAAAGCTGACCAAATCGCGCATGCTGGCTACGATTTCACGAACCGCGTGTACGATTGGGGCAAAGCCACGGAACGCATGGAAGAGGCGATGGTCAGTCAACTCCTTCGAAAGTAATCCGACTCAGTTGTTTCTTGTCGAATACGCGATTGGCCACTTCAAGGATGTCGCTGGCATTGACGGCCTCCACCTTGCGGATGATGTCGTCCATGTATTCGATGGGTTCGCCCATGATGAGCGAACGGGTTGCGCTTAGCAATTCGTTCATGCCACTTTCGTAGCTTAAGGCGACCTGACCGATGAGTTGCTGCTTGGCGTGGTGCAGTTGCAGCGTGCCCAATTTCTGGGTGCAAAGCTTTTCCAATTCCTTGTGAACCAGTTCGATGGCCTTCTCCAACGAGTCAGGGTCGACACCCATGTAAACATTGATGAGGCCGACATCGGAGTAGGCAGTGTATTGCGACTCGATGCTGTAGGCGAAACCGTATTTCTCGCGGATGTTCAGGCCGAGGCGCGAGCTCATGGCCGGACCGCCAAGCACATTGTTGAGCATCACGATGGGCATTCGTAAAGGGTTGCTGAATTCGGGTGCCAAGCCTCCTATAATGCAGTGGCTCAGGTGGTTGTTGCGCTCTGCCTTGCGGTTTTGGGGCTTGTAGTTGCTGAACAGCTCGCGTCTTTTATTAATAAGGTGTGCGGGTTGTTCACCAAAGTAGCGCATGGCCAGTTTCTCGAACTCATGGAAGCTGATATCGCCGATGGAGGCCAAAATCATGGCATCGGTGCTGTAGTTGCCCGCCATGAAGTCAAGGACGTCCTGCCGACGGAAACCTTTCACCAACTCAGTGGTGCCCAGTATGTTGCGCGACAGCGGATGCCCTTCGAAAACCATTTCCTCAAACAGGTCATAGATCTCGTCGGAAGGGGAGTCGAGGTAGGAATTGATTTCGTCCAAAATGACTTCCTTTTCTTTGGCCAGCTCGTTTTCGGGGAAAGTGGAGCGGAAGGCAATGTCGGCGAAGAGGTCGAGGCTGCGCTGGTAGTGTTGCTTGAGGAAAGTGGCTTGGATGCAGGTTTCCTCCTTGGTGGTGAAGGCGTTGAGGTCGCCGCCCACATTGTCGAGGCAGCTCAGGATGTGGTAGGCCTTGCGGTTCTGCGTACCTTTGAAAATGGTGTGCTCCACAAAGTGGGCGAGGCCGTTTTGGTGGACCAGCTCATCGCGGGTGCCAGTTTCCACCATCAGCACCAAGTGGGCGATTTCGCTTTGTTTCTCCTTGTGTATCAGTCGAATACCGTTTGGAAGGACGGCTTCAGTAAATTTGTTTTCCAACATGTTTTAAAAATTGGGCTGCAAAGATACAATAAACCCAAAACATTTCTAACTTTGCAACTTTAAATTCAAATCTTTATTCCTATGAAAAAACTGTTGTTACTTTCTTTGGCGTTGCTGCTCATGGCGAGCGGATTCGCCCAAGTTCTCATCGACCCGTTGCTGGGCGAGGAGATGAATCGCCGCAACGATAACGAACAGATGACAATCGTCGTCATCATGAAGTCGCAATACGACCGAGTTCAATTGAACCGTCGTGCCGACTATTTTGCCACTCGCGCCGAACGCCGCGAATTTGTGGTCAACGAGCTGAAAGCGTTTGCCTCAGCTTCGCAGTACGATTTGTGCCGCTCGCTTTCGGAGATGCGCAGCAATGGCATGGTCACCGAGCCTACCGTCTTGTGGATGGCGAATGCGCTGTATTTCAATGCCACGAAGGCTGCCATCCAAGACTTGGCTCGCCGCAACGACATTGAAATCATTGGCTTCGCCAAGGAGCACAATTGGATTCCTGAAACTGAAGCACCACGGCAGGCTTCGGCCACGCGCGAAATCACGCAAAACGTCTTCCAAGTGAACGCCGACGACGTGTGGGCCTTGGGCTACACGGGCGTAGGCGTCGTGGTGGCTGTCATCGACACGGGTGTCAACTACAATCATGTCGACGTGGCCGACCACCTCTGGGACGGCGGTTCGGAGTTTCCGCACCACGGCTACGACGTGGTTCACCATGATAACGACCCCATGGACGACCACGGTCACGGCTCGCATTGCTCTGGAACGGTGTTGGGCGATGGCACGGCAGGCTCGCAAACGGGCATGGCTCCCGATGCCACGCTGATGTGCGTCAAATGCTTGGATGCTAATGGTAATGGCGGTGCCCAAAACATCAGTGAGGGTATCCAATGGGCTGTGGAGCATGGCTGCGATATGTTCAGCATGTCGTTGGGCATTCCCAACTCCAGCATTTCGGAACGCACTTTGTTGCGCAACACCTGCGTGGCTGCTTTGGATGCCGGCATCGTGGCGGCCATCGCTGCGGGCAACGAGGGCAACAACACCTGGCAATATCCCATTCCCAACAATGTCCGTGTGCCGGGCAGCTGCCCGCCTCCCTATATGGACGAAGTGCAAGGCACGAACCCTGGCGAATTGAGCTGCTCGGTGTGTGTGGGTGCCGTCGACTACAACGACAACGCTGCCTATTTCACCTCACGAGGTCCCGTCACTTGGCAGAACACCACTTTTGCCGACTATCCTTACAACCCCGGTATCGGCCTCATCCGTCCCGATGTGTGTGCCCCTGGAGTCGACATCAAATCGCTTAATTATCAGAGCAATTACGGCTATACTGCCATGAGCGGCACCTCAATGGCTACGCCTTGCGTGGCGGGCTGCATGGCACTCATGCTGAGCAAGGACATCAACCTGTCGCCTTCCGAGGTCTGCAGGATTTTGGAAGAAACCGCCGTGCCCTTGAGTCAAGGCAAGAGCAACACATACGGCTTTGGTCGCGTGGATGTGTACCAAGCTGTTGAGGCCATCAAAATGGGTGCCATCAGATACACTTCATTTGCCATCAATGACCCTGATGGCAACGGTAACCAAAGGCTCAATCCGGGCGAGTCGGTCATGATAGATCTCACTTTGGATAATATCGCCGATATGTCTGTAAGCAATGTCAGCGTGGAGTTGAGCTCGAATTCACCCGAGGTCACCATTACGGACAATGCCGTTGATTTCCCCAACTTTGCTCCCAATGATACCCTCACCGTTGAAAACGCATTTGCTTTCTCGGTCTCGGAGGACGTGACTTCGGGCCAAAGCATCATGTTCAGCATTGCCATTTCAGTGGATGGCGAGCTGTCGGGCTATTTCAATTTCGGTGTGGAAGTGTGTGACTACGCCTTGCAATATGCAAACACCGTTGTACTTAACGACAACGACGGCAACGGTTTGCTCAACCCGGGCGAGACCGCCGACTTGCGCATCTTTATCGAAAACATCGGTAATGAAATGGCGCAAATGTTGACTGGCAAGCTGACCACGGATTATGAGTTTGTTACGATAAACGATAACGATAAGTCATACAGTACGATGGGTGCCGGTATGATGGGCTATGCCGACTTTAACGTGACATTGGATCCGGATGCTCCCGAAGGTACCGCCATCCCGTTCACCCTCGACCTTGAGGATGCTTTTGGAAGGCATAGTGAATTGGCTTTCGACTTTAAGAATTCATGTCGCGTCTTTTTTGTGCTTCATGATGCCAACGGCAACGGTTGGCAAGGCAGCTATTTGAACGTGTCTTATTCCGACGGGTCGCCTGCCGAGCAGCTGACTTTGGAGGATGGAAGCGAGGCCACCTTTGCCCGCGATGTAGCCTTAGATAGCCGGATAATGCTTCGTTGGCACAGTGGCCAGAATGTGTCGCAGTGTAGTTTTGAGCTCGTTTACGAGGACGGCACCGTCATCTTCGAGAACCAAGGCGGTTTCAGTGGCAATAAGCTTTTCACCATCAATTGCACCAATGGCAGTAGCGCCTTTGAGCTTTGTGAACCCGTGCGCGAGCTCTCTTATTCGGTGGATGAAAACCTCTCCGTGACACTCAGCTGGCTTGCACCTGAAAACGATACACCTATTGGCTATGAAGTGTATAGGGAAATGGTGTTGCTTACCATGACTACTGAGCTGACCTACAAAGATTTCGGCTTGGATGAAGGTGCTTACAACTATTGCGTTTATGCTGTTTACGACGACTGCCAGAGCGAGTTTGCCTGCATCGAGGCGGTGGTGTCGATGTGCGGCCCGGTGCAGAACTTGCGACACGCTCTACTTACCAATGATGACAATATTCAAATCATCCTCACTTGGGAAGCCCCAGAAAACCCAATAGGCCTTGTTGAGTATCAAATCTATATGGATGACGAACTAATTGGGTCTACCAACGAGTTGATTTACTATTTGAATACAACAATAGGTTACCATGATGTTATTGTTAAAGCCGTGTTTGAGAATTGTGACAAGGATAATCAAACAGAAATATGCATCCTTGGAAGAGTGGAGAATCTAAATTATGTCATGGATGACCATATTGTTGATTTGACTTGGGATGCTCTTGAATACGTGAGCCAGTATGATGTTTACATCAATCAGGTGCTTGTTGCGACAGTAGAAGATCCCTCTTATTCAGTAGAACTTCCTTCGGGGATATTTGAAGTTATGGTTGGACCTGTTGAAGAAGGATGCTATAGGTTCTTAGCTGGCTTTGACATTTGTATAGTTGATCCGATTAAGGATTTGTCGTTTGTTGCTATGAATGAAAGCGGTATGCATTTCGTTTGGAGTTGCGATGACCCCTATGTTTATAATTACGAAGTGATTTATAATGGCGATACCACGCTGGTTGAGCCTCAAGGTGGTGCTACAGAATTCTCATTCGACCCGATTGTGGGCGAAAATACTATCTGTGTGATAGTACATTCTCTCTACGGCTGCTATTCGGAACCTGTATGTTTGTCAAAAGAGGTTTGCCCCGCCGTGGATGGCTTCGATTATGCCTTCAACGGCAATGAGGTCACGGTGACTTGGAACGGGGATGCCGATACCTATCAAGTCAGTTTAGATGGTGCGGAGTTTGTGATGGTGGAAACCAATGCCTATACTGCCCATTTGGAGGGCAGCCATACCATTCAAGTGACGCCTGTTGAGGAGAATTGCCTGGTCGTTGCTTCCGAGTTCACTTTCGAGGTTATCAATGTGGTGCCCGAAATCACCAAAACGAGTGTGAACGTGAGTGAAGCTGCCATTAATGTGGAGTGGAACGCGGTGGAAGGTGCCGTTGCCTACAACCTGTACCGCAACGCGGAGTTGATTGCCGAAAACCTTACCACAACAAGTTATAGCGACACCGAAATGCCTATCGATGCCGTGCATTGCTACGCTGTGCAGTCGGTCTTCGAGAAAGGCGTTTCCGACCAATCGGAGGTAGCTTGCGCCAACTATTTCATTGGTTTGGCCGAGAACGACGGCAAGGTGAGCATCTATCCCAACCCGACCTCCGACAAGGTGACCATCGAATGTGCTGGCATGACGCAGATTGAGGTCTATTCCGCCGACGGAAAACTGGTGCAACGCATAAAGGTGGAAGGCGATACCCATCAACTCGACGATCTTGAAGTTGGCAACTATACGCTCCGCATCAAGAGTGGTGGCAACATCTTTGTCCGCAGCATAATAAAAACACGCTAAATTCGTTTGTATCGAAAAATAAAAACCATGCGCAGAATCATTATCCCGTTGTTGCTTTTGTTGGGTGTTTCACTGCACCTTTCAGCCCAAACGCCCAAAGACATCATGAAAGAACCCATTTCCGTGGCCATGTTCCACGCGACCTATGCTTTCCACATCCCTGGTCTTGACACCAAGGTTTTGTACGGCGTAAGTCACAACGTGGGCGGCGGTTTCACTTATAAGACCGAATCAGGCTTGCTGTTTACCTTCGACGCCAACTACATCTACGGTCCCAAAGTGAAAGGCGACCGCGTGGAGATTCTGGGCGAGGGCATTACTACTGAGGTGGGCGAAATCATCGGCAGCGCGGGCAATTTCGTTCTGTTGGAACTCAACCAGCGTGGTCTCCACCTACAGGCCGAGGTGGGCAAGTTGTTCCCCTTGGGCCCCAATCCTAACAGTGGTTTCTTCGTGCAGGCAGGTCTCGGCTATCTCAGCAACCGCATCCGCATCGACTACCAACAGGCGTTGCTCAACGCGCCTTTGCCGGTCGACAAGGACTATCGCTTTGGCTACGACCGTTTGCGCGGTGGTCCAGCGGCGCATTTCGAGGCAGGCTACCTGTTGCTCAACGACACGCGCCTGCTCAACCTGTCGGTGGCCTTGGAAGTGACCTATGCCCGCACCCGCGACCTCCGCGATTACGACTTTCGCGTGTTCACCAATCCCGAAACCGGGGTGATGGAGCCTGTGGGCCGCATCAACCCGAAGAATCGTTACAACAACCTCTATTACGGCATTCGCATCACATGGAGCATCCCTGTCTACGAGCGCAAGCCGCAGGAATTCTATTATGACTAAATGACTTCGGGACTACGAGACTTCGGGACTACGAGATAGTCCTACGTCCCGTAGTCCCGCAGTCCCGTAGTCTCGCAGTCCAGTCACACGTCAAAGTTACCTAAATCAAGTGAACGTCTTCTACTCCATAGGCATCCTTTTTTATTCCCTCGGCGTGAGGACGGCCGCACTGTTCGGCAATGCCAAAGCCAAGCAATGGGTGAATGGTCGCAAAACCAAGGCCGTTGAGCCTGTCGAAACGTCGGTTCAAAAACAGTCGGCCCATGAGCTTGTCGAAGGACCGACTTCTACTGAATGGATTTGGTTTCACGCCGCCTCACTCGGTGAGTTCGAGCAAGGCCGTCCCGTCATTGAGGCGCTCAAAAAGGACTTCCCTCAATACAAGATTCTGCTGTCGTTTTTCTCGCCTTCGGGTTACGAAATCCGCAAAGACTATCCCTTGGCCGACGAGGTGCTTTACCTGCCCTCCGACACGCCGCGTCATGCCGCCCAATGGGTAAAACGCCATCATTTCGTGGCGGCTTTCTTCATCAAGTACGAGTTTTGGTTCCACTACATGCGTGCCTTGAAGGAGGCTGGCATCCCCTTGTTCTACATCTCGCTTATCCTGAAGCCCGATTCCTATTTTTTCCGCTGGTATGGCGGCTGGTTCCGCAAACAACTCCGCAATGTGACCCACTTCTTCGTGCAGGACGAAACTACGGCTCGGTTGCTCGAAGCCCATGGTTTGGGGAATGTCACCGTTTGTGGCGATACGCGCTTCGACCGAGTGGCGGCCATTGCGAGGCAGGCCAAACCTTTCCCCGAAGTGGAACATTTTATCGAGGGTAGGAAGTGCTTCATCGCAGGCAGCACTTGGCCGCCCGACGAGAAACTGTTGGTCAATGTCCTTCCCCAGTTGCCCGACGACTATTGCCTCATTATTGCGCCGCACGACATTTCGGCTTCGCATATCGCTCAAATCAAGATGCAGTTCCCTGAATGTCAGCTTTATACGGATATGAAGACGGAAAAGCAATCCAAGATTTTGATCATCAACACAATTGGTATCCTTTCCCAACTCTATCAATATGCCCGTTTCGTTTACATTGGTGGCGGCTTCGGGGTGAACATCCATAACATTCAGGAACCGGTCACGTTTGGCTGCCCAGTGATGTTCGGGCCCAAATACAAGAGCTTCAAGGAGGCGGTCGACTTGGTCGGCTTGGAAGGTGCCTTCTCTGTCAAGGATACGGAGGAGTTGGGCTCGGTTGTCGAGCGGTTGATACACAACGAAGATTTCTATGCAAAAGCCTCCGAAACCTGCCGAAATTACCTCAAATCGCAGGTTGGAGCGACGGAAATCATTTTAAAAGGCTTCAAAAACACACTTTTTTTGTAAAAAAAGACTGTTTTTTTTTGTTTATACAATTTTATTGCCTAATTTTGAAGTCTGATTTCCCGTTGAAATTCAGTTGAGTAAAAAAAATATGCCTATGCAAGACAACAATACCAACCCACAGTTTTCCCGGATTGGCCTCAGCCAGGGCGACTTTAATGGCATCAGTTATGAAATCATGCTGAAGACCTTTTCCGATGTCCGTATGTTCGAAACTTTTACGCCTGTCTTGTATGGACAATCGAAAATCTTTGCCTACTACAAGAAGAATTTCGGCATAGACAATCCCAACTATTCGTTGACTCGCGATGCGCGTCAGTCGTGGGACAAGAAGTTCAACATCATCAACATCGTGGAAAACGAGCTGAAGATTGAGCCAGGCGTGCCTTCTCCGCTTTCGGCTGAGATGTCGGTGCTCTCAATGAAACGTGCTGCCGACGACCTCCAAAATGGCTATCTCAATGCCTTGGTGATGGCGCCCGACAACCCTGTGGTCATGAAGACCAACCGCGACTTCCTGCTGTCGTTTCACAAGGAGGCCGACCCTGTGCAGGTCTTGGTGAACGAGCAGCTCCGCATCGCTTTGGCGACGGACGACATGCCGCTGCGAACCGCCCTTGACCAAATCGACATCCGTTTTTTGGTTTCCAAGCTGACCACCTTGGCCCAAGCCTTGAAAGCCGACTTCGGCATTGGCACACCGAAGATTGCCATTATGGGCGTGAACCCACATTCGGGCTCGATGCCTGTGGGCGACGACGACAAGGTGGTGAAGGCAGTGGGTGATGCCCAAAAGAAGGGACTTTATGTCTTTGGGCCTTTCTCGGCTTCGCAGCTGTTTGCCGCAGGCTTGTGGAGGAAATATGATGCCGTGATGGCCTTGCTTTACGAGCAAGGGGCGTTCCCGATGAAGTTCTTGTCGATGAACGGGTGCGCTACCTATTGGGCCGGTTTGCCAGTGGTGTGTACCGCGCCGTTGCATGGCCCGGCCTACGACATTGCCAACCAGAACAAGGCCGTGCCCGACTCTTACCGCAAGGCGTTGTTCCTTGCGGCGGATGTGGTTAATTCCCGAAGAAAGGTTTGAGCGCATGCGTCATTGCGAGGAGGAACGACGAAGCAATCCAGAACTGAATCACTTGATGTCTGGATTGCTTCGCTGTGCTCGCAATGACGCAAAGCGTCAAAGGAATTACTTCACGATAACCTTCTGCGTCACCGTGCCAGCCGTGATGAAATACACACCACCGGTCAGGTTGCTGACATTGATGGTGTTGACACCCTTCACGCCTTGCATGTTGAGCACGCTCTGGCCCATGATGTTGAAGACGGAGATTTCAGCGTCGTTTTCCAGTCTCACGTTCAGCTCGTTGACAGCCGGGTTGGGATAGACTTCCATCTGCGTGTTGGCGGCAACGATGTTTTCTTCCACCTCGTCGATGTGCGTGTCAACCATAACAGCCCAAATGAAGTTTTCGGTAGCAGAAGTCTGAGAGGCGTTGTTGCCAATGTAGAAGCCGGGAGTGTCGTCGGCTTGGTAACCGAACCAGAACTGCCCGTTGGTGGTGTTCTGAGGGCAAATGGTGGCCACACACTCGTCGTAGCTGTGCATGAAATCGTCGGCCTCCTGCAACTTTAACCAGTTGTAGTAGACACTACCGGTTTCCTCCGTGTAAAAACCATTGGCATCTGCCATGATGTAAGGCGGAAAAATGAAGCTCACGTAGATGCTTCTCAGGTACATGTTGTTGTTGTCGGCGCGGTAAAAGTCGGGGCAGGAGAAGCCGATGGCCACTGTGCCGCTTGCGTCGGCGCAGATGACGGGCAGTACCGAAGCGCCTTGCCAGAACTGATAGTAGTCTTGCCCGTAATACATGTTGTCAAAATTCATGTCGCTGTAGGTTTCATAGTCGATGAAACCGACGAGGTTGGAGGTGGTGAAGTTGCGGATGATGTACTCACCGCTTTCGTCGACGGGCCACCACATGCGGAACACGTTGTGGGGGTTGGACGGAATCACATAGCCGTCGTCGGGGCAAACCCACTCGGGGCCTTGCAGCGTACCCATGCTCTCGTTCCAGTAGAAGATGCCGTCGATGTTCTTGCCATAGCTGAAGGTATAGGTGGTGCCAAGCTCGTCGTGATAGTAGCGATGAGAGGAGAACACACCATGTACCATGCCGTTGTCGTCAATGCAGATGGCACCGGTTTCAGGGCCGTACATCGGATTGTCTTCGCCGAAGAGCGAGTTCGGGTCGGTTTCCCAGTCGAGGCCGGCGTAAGGGTTGTCCCAGAACTTGATTTGTTCCCAGGTCTCGCCGTTGTCGGTCGACTTGATCACATAGCCGTGGCTCATGGTACCGCCGCAAAGCAGGATAGCCACATTGTTGCCGTTGGCGGCCAACGAGTAGTAGTCGGAGCCATAAAGCTTGTGCTCCCAGTCTTCCAAGGTGGGGATGAAAGTGGTGGTCCAGTTCTCGCCGTCGGTCGAGCGGCTGTAGTAGAGGTAAGAGTCGGCCAGATTGTCGTCGTCCTGGTCGCAACCGAGCACATGGATGATGTCATGGTTGGGGCCCGAGGTGGCAATCTTGGGCCAGGTCATCAGGTTCACCGTAGTGCCGAGGTCTTCGGGGTTCGGAATGGTGAAGGGGCCTTGCCATTCGCCTTCGCCCTTCTTCTCGCGGGTGTAATAGCAGAGGTGGGCATTGCTTGTGCCGAAGGCGGCATGGGAAATGACGATTTCGCCGTCGGGGCCATACTGGGTGTAGCAGGGCCAGCCGGTCTTTTCATTCTCGATGCGGCCGGGCATCGGGTTGTTCTCCTCGTCGTAGATGAACGCGCTGCCGTTGTAGTAGTCGTAGCCCGCACCACGGTCGCTCAAGTTGGATTGTTGCGACCAAGTGGCGACGAGACCCACGGTGCCGTCGTCGAAACGGTGCATGCGGTTGGCCACAAAGCCGTTGCTTTGCAGGTCATAGTAGGTCTTCATGGTCTGCACGTCTACCGCGAAATCGATTTCTCTGTTCTCGTTGTAGGGCAGTGCCTGTGTGGGGGCGAAGCTCATGATGGGGTCTTCGGTGCCGCCGTAGGCTTTCTTGTAGATGTTGGCGGTGCCGGTCTTCATAGGCTCAGCCTTGACGGGCTGGTTCTTGATTTGCGCAAAGCCGGTCATTCCGACGGCCAAGGCGAGTGTAACGAATAAAACTTTTTTCATAATGCTTGTGTTTAGATGAAAAAAGGAGACCAAAGTCTCCTTTTTTCATTGATTAATGTTCAAATAATCCTTACTTTACAATGAACTTTTGGGTCACGCTGCCGGCGGAGATGAAGTACACACCGCTGGTCAGGTCGCTGATGTTGATTTGGTTGACACCCTTCACGCCTTGCATGTTGAGCACGTTCTGGCCCATGATGTTGAAGACGTTGATTTCAGCGCTGTTTTCCAGTCTGACGTTCAGTTCACTGACGGCAGGGTTAGGATAGACTTCCATCTTGGTGTTCTCAGCAACAACATTCTCCTCAACGCCTAAGCCTTCGAAGTCGGGCTTAACCATGACGGCCCAAATGTAGTTGTCGGAAGCGGAAGTTTGGTTGGCATTGTTACCAACAAACAGGCCGGGTTGGTCGTCGGCTTGATAGCCAAACCAGAATTCTTCGTTGGTGGTGTTCTGGGGCGACATGGTGAAGATGGCCTCGTCATAGCTGTGCATGAAGTCGTCGGCATCCTGCAGCTTGAACATGTTGTAGTAAACGTTACCAATTTCTTCGGTGTACTCGCCGTAGGCATCGGCCATCACATAGCCAGGCTCGATGAAGGAGACATAGATGCTTCTGAGGTACATGTTGTTGTTGTCAACACGGTTGAAGTCGGGGACTGAATAACCCACGGCGACGGTACCGCTTTCGTCAACGCAGATGCTGGGCAGCACGGAGCAGGCACTCCAGAATTGATAGTAAACTTGCTCGCAGAAGATGTTGTCGTTGTTCATATCGTTGTAGACTTCAGGATCAATCAAACCAACAACGTTGGAAGAAACGAAGTTACGAGTGACATATTCGCCGGCACCATCGTAAGGCCACCACAGACGGAAGCAGTTGTGAGGATTGGAGGGAATCACAGTGCCGTCTTCAGGGCAAACCCATTCGGGAGCTTGGAGGGTGCCCATAGTCTCGTTCCAGTAGAAGATACCGTCGATGCCCTTGCCGTGGTAGAAGTTGTAGCTCGTACCAAGTTCAGCGTGATAGTAGTTCTTGGAAGAGAAGGCGCAGTGAATCATACCATCGTTGTCGATGCAGATGGCACCAGTCTCAGGACCGTACATGGCGTTGTCTTCGCCGAAGAGCGAGTTCGGATCGGTTTCCCAGTCGAGGCCAGCATACGGGTTGTCCCAGAACTTGATTCTGGTCCAGGTTTCACCATTGTCGGTCGACTTGATGATGAGGCCGTGGCTCATGACATCGCCGCAGAGCAGGATGGCCACATTGTCGCCATTGGCAGCCAAGGCATAGTAGTCGGAGCTGTAAGCCTTCTGTTCCCATTCCTCAGTCATGGGCACCATCGAGATGGTCCAGTTGTCGCCGTCGGTTGATCTGCAGTAGTACAGATAGGTGTCGCCGAGGTTGTCGCTGTCTTGGTCAGCACCGAGGACGTGGATGATGTCGTGGTTGGCACCAGAGGTGATGATTTTGGGCCAAGTCATGGCAGCACCAGCGGCCGGTTGAGGCAGAGAAGCATCGGGGTTCTGGATGTAGTGGGGGCCGTCCCAAGCGCCTTGACCCTTCTTTTCACGGAAGTAGTAGGTCAGCTCGTTACCAGTGTGGGCAATGATGATTTCACCCTCGGGGCCATACTGGGCGTAGCAAGGCCAGCCAGTCTTTTCGATTTCGACGCGAGCGGCGAGCGGGTTGTTTTCTTCATCCCAAAGGAATTCGCTGCCGTTGAAGTAGTCGTAGCCCGTACCACGGTCGGGGAAGCTGGGGCCGTTTTGTCCCCAAGTGGCGACGAGGCCGACGGTGCCGTCTTCAAAACGGTGCATACGGTTGGCCACGAAGCCGTTGCTCTGCAGGTCGTAGTAGGTCTTCATGGTCTGAACGTCGTAGGCAAACTCGTTTTCTCTGCTCTGGTTCATGGGAGCGGAGGGAGTGACCGAGAATTCCATGGCGGCAGGCTCGTTGCCCTTGATGGCCTTCTTGTAGATGTTGGCGGTGCCAACCTTACCCTTTTCAGCCTTAACAGGCATGTTCTTGGTTTGCGCAAAGCCAGTCATTCCGACGGCTAAGGCGAGTGTCACGAATAAAACTTTCTTCATGATGTTTAAGTTTAATTTTTAATTAGTGATTAGTTGATTTGATGTCAAATTGAGGCTGCAAATATAAACATTTTTCCAAAGGCAAGCATAATTTATGGGGAAAATTGCTTGTTTTTTTCTTGTTTCTCGCGCTTCGCGTCATTGCGAGGCACGAAGCAATCCAGAGAGCAAACTTCATTTTCTGGATTGCCACGCTTCGCTCGCAATGACAAAAAAGGAGGCCAAACGGCCTCCTTTTTCGTGGAAAAATACATTGTATTTACTTGACAATGAACTTCATGGTGTTTTCAAAGCCGTTGGCCTTGACGGTCACGAAGTAGACGCCGCTGTTCAGCTCGCTGATGCTCACAGGGCGGGTGTTGATGCCCGTGTTGATGCTCACGGTTTGGTTCATCACGTTCTGTCCCATGATGTTGAAGACGCTGATGCTCATCTCAGAGGCTTGCGAGGCGTTCACTTCGATGTTGAGCACGTCGGTAGCGGGGTTGGGATAAACGCGGGTGGCGGTCATCGGGTTGACGGCGGGATTTTCGCTGATGCCAAGACCTTCATAGTCGGGAATGACTTTCTGCACCCAAATGTAGTTGTCGGAGGGAGCACCTTGTTGGGCGTTGCTGCCTGAGTTCAGGCCAGGGGTATCGTCAGCCATGTAGCCGAACCAGAACTCCTCATTGGTGGTGTTGGTCGGGCATATCGGGTAGATGGCCTCGTCGTAGGAGTGGAGGAATTCGTCGGCATCTTGCAGCTTCACCCATTCGTAGTAGCAGTTGCCTGGGGTTTCGGAATAATTGCCGGTGGCGTCGCCCATCACATAGCCGGGCTCAATGAAGGCCACCATGATGCTTCTTAAATATTTGCCGTCATTGGACAACGGACGTGTAAGATCAGGGACTGAGTAGGCAACGGCGACAGTGCCACTCTCGTCAACGCAGATGGCTGGCGATGCTGCAGGGCTCTGGAAATAGCCAGTGACCACCCAATTGTCGGAGGAAAATTCAGAGAAGTGATCGTCTGGGGTGAGGAAGCCAATGAGGTTGGCCGATTCCCAGTTGCGGGTGATGTACTCGCCGGTTTCATCGGTGGGCCACCACATGCGGCAAATGTTGTGCGGGTCGGAGGGGATGACAGTGCCGTCGTCGGGGCAAACCCATTCGGGTCCTTGCAGGGTGCCCATGGTCTCGTTCCAGTAGAAGACGCCGTCTAAGGTTCTGCTGTACCAATAGGTGTAGGTGGAGCCGAGTTCAAGGTGGGCGTATTTGTGGCCGGAGAAGGCAGCGTGCACAATACCGTCGTTGTCGATGCAGATGGTGCCGAGTTCGGGGCCGTATTGGTCGACATCGTTAATAGTGATATCGTCGCTGTAGCCGAAGAGCGAGTTTTCGTCGGTTTCCCAGTCGAAATCGGCGTATGGGTTGTCCCAGAACTTGCTCTTGGTCCAAGTCTCGCCATTGTCGGTCGACTTGATGATGTAACCGTGTCCCATGATGCTGAGGAGCATGATGGCAACATTGTCGCCGTTGGCAGCCATCACGTAGCTGTCGGCGCTGTATTTGCCCTGTTCACCTTCTTCAAGAGTGGGAACAAAGGTGGTGGTCCAGTTCTCACCGTCGGTCGAGCGGCTGTAGAACAGATAGAATCCGTTGTCGTCGCTGGCGGCGGCAATCACGTGCAGGATGTCGTGGTCGGGGCCAGTGGTGACCACTCTGGGCCAGGTCATGTCAGAGTCGGAAGTGCCAAGCCACACAGGATTCGGGATTTCGTTGGGGCCTTGCCATTCGCCTTCACCTTTGATTTCGCGGGTGTAGTAAACCAGGTTGGAGCCGGTGTGGGATACGACGATTTCGCCCTTGGGGCCATACTGGCAGTAGCTCGGCCAGCCGGTTTTCATCGACTCGATGCGGCCGGTTACAGGGTTTTCTTCTTCTTCGAAGATAAAGGCTGTGCCGTTGTAGTAGTCATAGCCAGTACCACGGTCAGAATAGGCTGAAGGGGTTTGTCCCATGGTGGCGGTAACGCCGAGGGTGCCGTCCTCAAAACGGTACATGCGGTTACCCACAATCTTGTTGGTTTGCAGGTCATAGAGAGTCCTCATGGTTTGCCAGCCACTCAGATCGTCACCTTTAATGTTTCTGGGGACGCTTGTGCTGGGCGTGAAGTTGAGCGCTGGCGCTGCATCATATTTGCCCAATGCGGTGATGTTAGCTTTGGCGCTGCGAGGCTGCTCGGCCTTCACGCGCTCTTGTCCTTTTTGCGCAAAGCCGGCCATGGCGACGGCAATTGCGAGTGTTGTTAATAAAACTTTTTTCATAGCGTTTAATTTTTAAGGGGTTAAATACGATTAATGTCAATTTTTGGGCTACAAAAATAGTGTTTTTTTGACAAAGTCAAGGTGTCGGGCGCATTTTTTTTGACATTCCTGCCGTGAATCTCAAAAAAACACCCTGTCTTGCGAAACGAATTGTTTTTATTTCTAATTTTACACGCTCAAAAAAGTCTATTATATTAAGGAGCGGTATGACACAACAGCAAGCTTTGAAATTGTTTGAGGAGAAGAAAGTCCGCACGGTGTGGGATACGGATACTGAGAAATGGTATTTCTCCATTGTGGATGTGGTTTCGGTTTTGACCGATAGCGACTATCAGACAGCACGAAAATACTGGAAAGTATTGAAAGGTAGACTCTTAAAAGAGGGTAATGAGTCGGTAACAAATTGTTACCAACTGAAATTACGGTCTTCAGATGGCAAGAACTATAAGACAGATGTTGCTGATACAGAGCAACTTTTCCGTATTATTCAATCCATCCCATCGCCGAAGGCCGAGCCGTTCAAACAATGGATGGCTCAGGTGGCCTCCCAACGTATCGACCAGATGCAAGACCCAGAACTCAGCATCAATCAGGCTGTTGCAGATTACCGTAGGATGGGTTATTCCGAGGCATGGATTAACCAACGCATCAAGTCAATCGAAGTACGGAAGGCCTTAACCGATGAATGGCAGCGTGCCGGGGTAAAGGAAGGTGTGCAATATGCTTGCGGAAGCCACAGCGACCGAAATTTCCCAACAGGAAAACCCAAGAGGCTTCATGGAAAGCGCAGATGTGGCCAAACGGGGAGGAAAAGCCGCCCGAGGTGCCCGCTCTGCCATCGAAAAAGAATTGGGGCATCCTGTGGTTTCATCGATGAATGCGAAAAACCTTGCAGCACGAAAAGCCGCAGGAGAATTGCCTGAAGCCAATAACGAAACAAATAACTAAAACTATACAGAAATGAAAAAACTCCTATTACCATTAATCCTTTTGGCCTTAGCCGCCTGCAACCAGCAGCCGAAGGCCGATTACGTTACTGACCCTGCCCAATATGTCGACCCGTTCATCGGCACGGGCGGCCACGGCCATACCTTCCCGGGTGCCACGGTGCCCTTCGGCATGGTGCAGTTCAGTCCCGACACAAGAATGAACGACTGGGACGGTTGCTCGGGCCGACCACACCATCCTCGGCTTCAGCACCACCCACCTCAGCGGCACGGGCTGCTCCGACTATGGCGATTTTAGGTTTATGCCTGTTGTGGGCGAGGTGAAACTCGACAAAGGCGACGAAGCCAACACCGCTTCGGGCTACCGTTCTGCTTTCCAGCATGAGAACGAAGATGCCAAGGCAGGCTATTATTCCGTGCTGCTCGACGACTATAATACTAACGTGGAGCTGACCACCGGCGACCGCGTGGGTATGATGCGCTGTACCTTCCCGAAAGATGCCGACGCTCACCTGCTCCTTGACATGGTGGAAGGCGTGAATGACGAGTACGTCTATGAGTCCTGGCTCCAAGTGGAAAACGAGAATGCCATCAGCGGTTTCCGCAAGACACGCGACTGGGCCAACGAGCAATATCTCTATTTCTATGCCGAGTTCTCGAAACCTATTGCAAGTTGCAGCATGTTTGAAAACGGTGTCCGTTTAGGGGAAGAGCCGAGGGCGCAAGGCAACCGCGTCAGGGCCTATTTTGACTTTGGTATGGAAGACGGACAGCCCCTCGTCATGCGCATCGCCATTTCCGCTGTCGATGCGGAAGGTGCGAAAAACAACCTGAAGGCCGAACTCGCCGAGAACGACTTCGACTTCGATGCCTTGAAGCAAAAGGCTTTCGACAAATGGAATACCGAGCTGAAACGTTACGAGGTGAGCGACCCCAACGAATCGAACAAGACGGTGTTCTACACGGCCCTTTACCATTGCATGATTGCCCCCAACCTTTTCAGCGATGCCGACGGTCGCTATCGTGCCCACGATTTGAAGGTTTACAAGTCCGACAGACCAGTTTATACTGTGTTTTCTTTGTGGGATACCTTCCGCAGTCTGCACCCGCTCTTCAGCTTGATGCAGCGTGAACGCACGCTCGATTTCATCAACACCTTTATTAATAAGTATGAGACCAACCCACATCACATGCTGCCCATCTGGGAGTTGGCCGCCAACGAAACCTACTGCATGATTGGCAACCACGCCATTCCCGTCATCGCCGACGCTTATTTTGCTGGCATTCGTGACTTCGACACGGAGAAAGCTTTGGAGGCTATGGTGGCAAGCTCGAAAGACGACTTCCGTGGCATGGGTGCCTACATGAAATACGGCTATATCCCGATTGAGGTGGAAGGCGAGGCTACGTCAAAGACCCTTGAATATGCCTACGACGACTGGTGCGTGGCCCGCATGGCCGAGGCTATGGGCAAGACCGATATTGCCAAGGAATTCTATGCTCGTGCACAGAACTATAAGAACATTTATAACACCCAAAACCAGTTCTTCCAAGGTCGCCGCAACGGTGGCTGGATGCGCCCCTTCGACCCTGCGCAGGTCAACTTCACGCTGACTGAGGCCAACTCCTACCAATATGGCTTCTTCGTGCCGCAGGATGTCAACGGTCACATCGACCTGATGGGCGGCAGAGACAGCTATGAGGCCAAGCTCGACGCCCTCTTCAACGCGCCGTCCAACCTGACGGGTCGCGAGCAGCCCGACATCACGGGTCTTATCGGGCAATACGCCCACGGTAACGAGCCGAGCCATAACACCGTGTATATGTACAACTTCGTCGGCCAGCCGACCAAGACGCAGAAATACGTGAAACAAGTGATGGACGACTTCTACACCGACCGTCGCGACGGATATTCCGGCAACGAGGACTGCGGGCAGATGTCGGCTTGGGCGGTGTTTTCGTGCATGGGCTTCTATCCAGCCACACCCGCTTCGGGTTATTATGTCTTGGGTGTGCCGCGCTTTGAAAGAACCAAATTGACCTTCGAGAACGGCAAGCAGTTTGAAGTGGTTGCCAAAAACCTGAGCGAGCAAAACTGCTTTGTAAAGACGGTGAAACTGAACGGCAAACCGTTGGAACGCAGTTATATCACCTTTGAGGAAGTGTACAATGGCGGCACATTGGAATTCACCATGACCGACCAGCCTAATTCCACTTGGGCCACGCAACCTGAGAACTGTCCCGTGATGCGTATCCCCACCGAGAGCATCGTCATCGTCCCGACTGTCAATGCCAATTCCGACACCTTCTTCGACAGCCTTATGGTGAGTATGAACCATCCCGTCGAGGGTGTTGGGATTTACTACACCCTGGATGGTAGCGACCCGAGGGAAAACGGAATGCTATACGATCAGCCGCTCTGCTTGAAGGAAAACACCACGGTGCGTGCCGCCGCCAAACAAGGTGACTACTGGAGCTGTGTGATCGATGCTGAGTACTATCTCATCGATGCCAATCGTAGCGTGAAGCTCCAGAACATGTATAACGAGCAATATGAGGCGGGTGGTGTCAAGGCTCTCATCGACCATCTGCGTGGCGGCGAGAATTTCCGCACTGGTGCATGGCAGGGCTACTATGGCGTCGACCTTATCGCCACCGTTGACTTGGGTCAAAGCAAGAAAATTAATCGCTTGGCAGGCAGTTTCTTACAGGAGGTTTATTCCTGGATTTGGATGCCCACAGAGGTGGAGTATTTCGTCAGCGACGACGGCAAGAACTTCCGTAGTGTGGGCAAGGTAAAGAACGAGGTACCTATTGATGCCGATGGCGCCTTCATCCAAGAGATGGAAGTGCGTCCGCGTACCAACGCCCGCTATGTGAAGATGATGGCCAAAACTATCGGCACTTGCCCCGAAGGCCATGTCGGTGCAGGACAGAAGGCCTGGATCTTCTGTGATGAGTTTGTGATAGAGTAAATCTTAAATCTTTGAATATTAAATCTTTAAATCTTAAATACGAAAACATGAAAGAATCCATTGTAATTCTCGCCGGCGGCGGTCCCGCCCCTGGCATCAACACGGTCATCAGCACCGTGGCCAAAACCTTCCTCAAGGACGGTTATCGTGTTCTCGGCCTCAACGAAGGCTACAAAAACCTCTTCAAACCCAATCCCGATGTGGTGGAAATGGACTTCCTCTATGCCGATGCCATTCTGAAGCAGGGTGGTTCAGCACTGAAGATGAGCCGCTACAAACCTAAGAACGAGGAATTTAATACCGACTTTTTCGTCAAGAACAACATCAAACTGTTGGTCACCATCGGCGGCGACGACACCGCTTCGACGGCCAACCGTATCTCGAAGTTCTTGGCGACATGTGGCGTGCATATCCAAAACATCCATGTGCCCAAGACCATCGACAACGACCTTCCGTTGCCTGAGGGCAGCCCGACCTTCGGCTACTATTCCGCCAAGGATGCTGCTGTGCATTTGGTGCAGACCATATACGAAGATGCCCGCACTTCCGGCAACTGGTTCGTCATCTCTGCCATGGGTCGCGAGGCTGGTCACTTGGCCTTCGGCATGACTTCGGCCTGCCATTGCCCGATGGTTGTCATTCCTGAAATGTTCAATCATGCGGAAGTCACCTTCGACGCCATCATCAAGTTGGTGGTCAGCTCCATCGTGAAGCGTAAGCTGTTGGGTGTCAATTATGGCGTAGTCATCATCAGCGAGGGCGTGTTCCATTTCATGAGCGATGAGGAAATAGAGAAGTCGGGTGTGGCCTTCACATACGACGAACACGGCCATCCTGAGCTCGGCAACGTCAGTAAGGCGCACATCTTCAACCTCTTGCTGCAGCAGAGGCTGAAAGCGTTGGGCATCAACGTGAAGAGCCGTCCCGTCGAGATTGGCTACGGCATCCGTTGCGTCGAGCCGAACGGCTACGATTTGACCTATTGCTCGTTGCTCGGCTATGGCGTGAAGAAACTCTTCGACAAGGGCGTGAGTGGCGCGATGGTCACCGCCAACCCGAAGGGCGAAATCGTTCCTTTGTACCTGAAGGATGTGGAAGACGAGAACGGTAAGATCAAGCCGCGCTTGGTCAATCTCAATGGCCCGAAGGCTGAATTGATTTTCAACGACGGATTGCAGTACATCATGCCTGCCGACTATGAAGCGGCCAAGGCCTACCTACCGAATCCTGAGGAATACGATTTCAAGAAGATTTTGAAGTGGTAAAAGAAATTGGGGCGGCCAACGGTCGCCCCAATTTCTTTTTATTTCCAGACGTTTTATTTCCTAACGTTCACTTTCTGAACCATCACGCCGCTTTCGGATTCGATGCGGATGAGGTACATGCCCGATTCATAGCCACTCAAGTCAAGGGTGGCGCTGCCATCGGCAGTTATTTCCAAAATTCTCTGTCCCAGTACGTTGCTCACAGTGATGTGCATCGTGCCGTTGCCGCTCACGTTGAGCAGGCCGTTGGTTGGGTTGGGATAGACTTGGATCATGCTATCAGTGTTTTCTTCCACGTCGGTCACGGTGATGGAAACAGCTTCATCCGTAGATTCGCATTTTTCATCGTTCTTGACATAAACGGAAGTGACCCAATAGCCGTATCCACCCCATTGATTTTCAACGAGATTGTCGAAAAACTCGTAATGAGTGGTGCCATTATAAGGAATCTCAGCAATGGGCTCTTCATCCTTGTTTATTGCTTCAACGCGATAAATATTGAAGTGGTCGAGGTAAGTGGTGATTTCGGGGCTGTCCCAAGTGAGATAGGCACCGTATTCCTCTTCGGAGTTCCAAAGGTATTCGCCGTCGAGGTTCTGCACGGGATAGCAGGTCAGCACGCCTTCCTCGCAGTTGTTGTCGTAAGCAAGGAAAACGCCGTCTTCAAGTTCGTCGCTGACGAAGAGTTCGTTGCCTTCGAAATCGAGGACGGTGAACGAACATTCGAAATCGGTGTCGTATCCCTCGCTGGTGTGATACCAGCCGTGGTTCCAGATGAAGCTGAGGTTGCCTTTGAGCAGCGGCAGGTCAACAACCAAATCCGAACCGCCAGTCATCGTAATGATGGCGATGCGCTGGCCGTTTTCGGAGGTCACGCTGATGGCTGCGCCTTTCCAGCCGTCGCCGCCGTCGTCATGGAGTTGGAAGACGACATTGCACTTCTCGCCGACGAGTACCTTGCGGTAAGTGGTGCGGCTGATGCCGGCCTCGTTGGTGACATAGATGGCGTATTCGTAAAGGCCAGGTTCGAGGCCATTGTCGTCGTAGGTCATGGCGGCACCCACTTCGGCATTGGTCAATTCGGCAATGACTTCAGAATTGCGGCGCAAAGTGACGGAAGTGATATTGGTCAAGGTGTTACCGTTGAGGTCGAGAGTCGGGTTGGTCCATTCCAGTGTTACTCCGTCGAAGTTGGTGTTTTCGATGACCATCATGTTGGCCACGCTGTCGGGACGCATGAAATATTCGCCGTTTTGCGGGATGATGTGACCGGTGAAGCCGTTCATCATATTGAAGGCGTATTTGGTTGTGTTCAGCGCACCGATGGGGCACCAGGCATCGTCGCGACCGCTCCAACCCCAGTTGTAGTGGAAGTAGTCGTTCTCGTCGTAACCGTCGCACACGAAGGCGTGACCGCCCTGAAAGTTGTCGTCCTGGCCGCTGTAGTACAACGGAATGCCTTCATCCAAACCGCCGTCTTTCAGCATTTGCACCCATTCTTCGTTGGAATAGCCGCCCCAGCCCCAGCCGTTGTAATTGGTCACGTGGTCGTCGCAGGTGTAGCGGAAATAGTTGCGCAGCGCAGGCGGAACGTCGTCGGACATGGCACCGCTGCCGCTGCCGCTATACATCATGTTGACGGCGATGCCGCAATGGTGTTGGAACTGGGCGATGTAGAAGATTTCGTCCTCGGTGCTGGTCGAGTCGATGGAAAGCGGCATCAACTCAAAGTGGTATTCGGTTTCGCCAAAGTTGGCGGTCTGTTGGGCATAGCCTTGCGGGTGGTAGCTGTGCGAGCTGGTACCTTGTTCAGGCCAGTCGTAAAACTTCATCACCTGCGCCATGGCCGTGGCCACGCAGCCGGCGTAGACGTAACCGCCGCTGCCTTCGGGGTCTTCGGGGCATTGGCTGTTGTAGGGGTAGTTTTGGTTCCAAATGGTCTGGCACAAAGGCCCTACCACAGTGCGAGTCTGTTGGCCACGATTGAGGCTGCCCCTTTCGTTCACCGATTTCCATTCGGCGGTGATGTCGGGTGTGGCAGCGAGGTTGTGTTCGCGCACGTATTGGATTTCCTCACGGAAGCCGTCGAGGGTGAAGCGGAAGCCGTCGGCCACGTTGCTTGGGTCGAACTGACCTGTGGTGGAGTAGGCGAGGATGGGCTTTACGCGGTCGTCGCCAGCCACGATGACGAAGCCTTCGCCGTCTTTGACATTGAAGGCATAATAGTCAATGGCATCGCGATTGACCGCAGCACTGACCAGATTCAGTTGAATGTCAGCGTTTCTCTGATTTAAAACTGTGGTGCTCAAGAACTTGGCACCTAATTTTTGGGCCTTCTGTTGGTCAACAGGGCCAGCCATTGTGCTACCCATGCAGGCAGCGATGAGGCATAGGGCTAAAGTTAGTTTCTTCATATTGTAAATGTTTGTGATTGATTCTAAGGGGGCAAAGATAGTCGCTTTATTTTGATTAGGTGTCAATTTGAGGAAAAAAATAACGAGGCATTGAAGCAAAGTCAAGACCCCGTGTTTTAGGATTGGATTAATCTTTTATCATTGTTTGGTGAGTGTAATGTCACGCAGGTTGAAACGCCAAACCAACGTATTGCCTGTAACAGTGAACGTTATACGGTAATCGGTGGTGTCGCCATTTTCGTGAATCATGGCTACACCGCTGCCGTTGCTGTAGGTGTAAGTGCCTTCCAGGGTATAGGTTTCAACCATATCCCCATAATCGTATTTGCGCGTGAAAACGACATCGCTTTTCCCGAATTCAAGCGTATAGGTGACATCTGCCAGATACAAAGAAGCAGGGTCGTCAGGGACGAAGAGTGACCAATTAGTGTTGGAAATTGAGCTGCTGGTGTCTTTCTTGCAGCCAACGAGAAACATTGTGGACAGGGCCACAAAGCACAGGATTAATTTGGTTGTTTTCATTTTTTTTGATGTTTTAATGGGTTAATTTGTTGCAAAGGTAAGAATTTTTTTTGGAAGCATAGCTTTTTAATCAACTTTCAACTTTTTGTATCTAAATCGCTTGGGCTCAACATTGCCGAGGCGCTTCATTTTGTTCTCTTCGTACTCCGAATAGCTGCCCTCGAAGAAATACACCTGCGAGTTGCCCTCGAAGGCGAGGATGTGGGTGGCCACGCGGTCGAGGAACCAGCGGTCGTGGCTGATGATGACGGCGCAGCCAGCGAAGTTCTCCAAACCTTCCTCCAAGGCGCGTAACGTATTGACATCGATGTCGTTGGTGGGTTCGTCCAAGAGGAGCACGTTGGCTTCCTGTTTTAAGGTCAAGGCCAAATGCATACGGTTGCGCTCACCGCCTGAAAGTACGCCGGCTTTCTTCTGTTGGTCGTTGCCGCCGAAGTTGAAGCGCGAGACGTAGGCGCGTGAGTTGATGCTTCGTTTGCCCAACTGAATCAAGTCGTTGCCGCCGCTGATGACTTCCCAGACGGTCTTCTCGGGGTTGATTTCGGCATGTTGTTGGTCGACATAGCCGATTTTCACGGTCTCGCCGACCTCGAAAGTGCCGCTGTCGGGCTTTTCCAAGCCCATGATGAGGCGAAACAAGGTCGTTTTGCCCGCACCGTTGGGACCAATCACGCCCACGATGCCGCCTTGCGGCAGGCTGAAGTTCAGGTTCTCAAACAGGAGTTTGTCGCCGTAAGCCTTGGTAACATCATGCGCCTCAATGACTTTTGTACCTAGTCGGTCACCATTCGGGATGTAGATTTCGAGTTTCTCTTCCTTTTCTTTCACGTCCTCGTTGAGCATCTTCTCATACGATTCCAAACGAGCCTTGCCCTTGGCGTGACGCGCTTTCGGGGCCATGCGCACCCATTCCAACTCCCTTTCGAGGGTCTTGCGGCGCTTGCTTTCGGTCTTTTCCTCCATCGCGAGGCGGGCGGTCTTTTGGTCGAGCCACGAGGAATAGTTGCCCTTCCACGGGATGCCTTCGCCACGGTCGAGTTCGAGAATCCAGCCGGCAACGTGGTCGAGGAAGTAACGGTCGTGGGTGACGGCGATGACGGTGCCTTTGTATTGTTGCAAGTGGCTCTCCAGCCATTGGATGCTCTCGGCATCGAGGTGGTTGGTTGGTTCGTCAAGGAGCAGGATGTCAGGCTCTTGCAAGAGAAGCCTGCACAAGGCCACGCGGCGACGCTCGCCACCCGATAGGTTGCGCACGGGCGTGTCGCCGTCGGGACAGTTCAATGCGTCCATGGCGCGTTCCAGTTTGCTGTCGAGTTCCCAAGCGTCGTGCTGCTCGATGAGTTCGGTGAGTTCGCCCTGACGGGCAATCAGTTTGTCGAAGTCCGCGTCGGGTTCGGCGAACTTGTTGTTGATTTCCTCGTATTCCTTGAGGATATCGACAATCTCCTGCACGCCTTCTTCCACCACTTGGCGGACGGTCTTGTTGTCGTCGAGTTGCGGCTCTTGGTCGAGCATCCCGACCGAATAGCCGGGCGAGAAGACCACTTCGCCGTTGAAGGATTTCTCTTTGCCCGCGATGATGCGCAGCAAGGTCGATTTTCCCGCTCCGTTCAAACCGATGATGCCGATTTTGGCGCCATAGAAGAAGGAGAGGTAGATGTCTTTCAGGATTTGTCGCGACGGCGGGATGATTTTGCTTACACCCACCATCGAGAAGATGATTTTTTTGTCGTCGGGTTGTGCCATATTATATTGTGTTTGTTTATAAAAAACTAATCTTGCTCCCAGGCCGAATTTGCTCATAAAACATTAGCAAACGACTGATAATCTTGCGGTTGTCGTAGGTTTCTTCGACGAGCTTGCGGGCGGCTTGGCCGATGCGCATAGCGATGTCGGGGTTGTCGTGGATGCTACGGATGGCCTCCACCATCTTGGCCTTGTTCTCTGCAATGATGATGTTGACCTCCTCGTCGTAAAGGATGCCCTCGGCTCCCACACGCGTCGTGATGACGGTCTTGCCCATGGCCATCGACTCAATGATTTTGATGCGGATGCCGCTGCCCGAAAGCAAAGGCACGATGGCCACATCATGTTGGGCCACAAAGACTTTGGCATCAGGCACCTCGCCGATGACGTCGACATTCGGATTGTTCAAGGTAGTGAGCCATTCGGGCATGTTGCGACCGGCTAAATGGTAGACGAAACTCGGCACCTTTTCGACTGTCTTGGGCAGCACCTCGTCAACGAACCAGCGTATGCCTTCCTCGTTGGGCATCCAGTTCATGGAGCCGATGTGGTAGAACTTGGGATGTCCCTCAATCTCCGAATGTGGTGTAAACTCCTCCGGATAAACGCCATACGGGATGTCAACGATGGGTTTCGAGCAGTATTTCCTGAAATAGGCGGCATCCTTGCGCGTGATGGCTGCAATGCCGTCGACGGTTTCGAGGGCCGACAATTCGTACTCTTTCAGCGTCTTGGCCAAGTGGTTGATATACCAGCGTTTGGCGAAAAATCGTGTTTCCTTGGCGATGCGTTCCCAAATCTTGTGCTCCACGTTGTGGGCGCGCAGCACAATCATGGCCTTGCTGAGCTTGCGGATGGTCTCCACGTAGGGTGCCATGTAGAGCATCTCTAATTGCACCACGTCAAATTGCTCTTTTTGAAGCACTTCGGTCAATTTCGCCTTGAAATCCTCAGAGATGAAACGCTCCACATGGTAGGATTTTTTCGTGAAAAGGTTGACGAATGCCTTCAATGGCCTGACGCGCAGGTCGACATCGATGAGTTCGATGCCGGTCTTCTGCTGGTAGGCTTCGGGGATGTCGCTCGCCTTCACCCCGTATTTCGGGCTGTTGACGGCCAACACTTTGATATGGTGACCTGCTTCCAAAAGGCCGGTGATGATGCTGTTCATCGCCATGGGACCGCCTTCGGTGGCAGGGTAGGGGGGCTTGTTGCAGAGTAGGAGTATCTTCATGATGGAGAGTTTTTATGGTTTCGGCCCTTCGACGAGCTTAGGGGTCTTGTGGCGTTTGAACAATCGTTGGAAGAATTTTTTCCAGCTGTCGCCGTCGAAGAGGGCCGCGTCGGTGGTGGCCTTGAAGGTGAAGAACAGTCCGAGGGGAAGCAGCACCAATGACGATAGCCACACGCCGAGGAACATGTTGAGGTCGCCAAACACGGCCATGCGCTCGGCTATGGTGGAGATGAGATGGTAGATGATGAAAAAGACCACGGAGATGACGACGGGCAGACCCAAGCCGCCCTTGCGGATAATGCTGCCCAAGGGTGCCCCGATAAAGAAAAAGATGAGGCAGGCGATGCTCAAAGTGAACTTCTTGTGCCATTCCTTCTTGTGTTTGTTGATGTTCTCGTTCTGGGACTTGAAGTCTACATTGTTGAACGAGGCGTTGTCTTTGGCGTTTTGGGCGCTGGAGATGGCCATGTTGAGGATGGAGGAGCGGATTTCTCCTTCGTATTGGTCGAGGAGGGGCCAGCTCAGGATGAGGTTTGTGTCGGCCACAAGACTGTCGGGGATGTGTTGCGCGATGTCTTCAGGCGTTGAGCCGCGTATGCTACTATAGTTGGCCCAACGTCGCGAGAAGCCTTGAGAGAAAGCCTCTTGTTTGCCTGCGAAACGGTGTTGCAGCGAGTCTAACGAGGAGGAGAGTTGGCGGATGTTCATCATCTGCTGGTACGACTTGTACATGTCTTCGTTCGAACGGGTCATGTCGAACGAGGCGAGGCTGAACTTGATTTGTTCCTGCTTGAACGACATGCGCTCGAAAGGCCGTGTTTCCTTATAGTTGTCGGGGGTAAGGTCGGTGTAGTTGTAGCCGTCATACAGGGTAAAAATGATGTTGCGTTGGTTGGGACTCATCGACATCATGCCCGAGTCGGCGCTGATGATTTTGGTGTTGCCCAGGCGGTCGGTGTGGTCATAAATCTTCACACCGTAGATGCTGCTGCCGTCTTTGCCTTTCTTTTCCACGTAGATGACGTAGTTGTCGATGTCCTTGTAAAACACCCCTTCCTTGATATTGAAGGCGAGTTTTTGCCGTTGCACATCGGTCAGCAAGGTGCGCCATTTGAGTGTGGCAATAGGGATGAGGCTGTTGGAGATGAAGAAAGCCAACACGCTGAGAAGTATGGCGAAGTTCATGAGTGGCCTCATGACTCTCCACATGGAGATGCCAGAGGCTTTCATCGCCACCAGTTCGTAATGTTCGCCGAGGTTGCCGAAGCACATCAGCAAGGCCAACAGCAAGGCCAAGGGCAGGGACATGGGAATGGCCGTGATGGAGGTGTAAAACAAAAGTTCGGCTATAATCTTGAGTTCCAATCCTTTGCCGACCAAGTCATCGACATAAAGCCACACAAATTGCATCACCCAAACGAACACCACGATGAAAAAGGTGAGGAAAAAGGTGCCCAAAAACGATTTGGTGATATATTGGTAAAGCTTCTTCATCCTTAAATTTCCCTTTTTAGGGGGTAAAGGGGATTAAATAACGCTGCAAAGGTAGGAAAATTTCCCCCTTTTATGGGGACACGTGGGATTTTTCTATTTTTGCAGAAAAAATATCACGCTATGAACACATTTGATTATTTCAAAGGCCTCAATCTGGCCATAACGATTAGTGCCAAAGACGGCGAAATCCTCTACCAAAACGACAGCTCCATCGAGGTGAACGGCGATGCCCGTGGTCGCGACCTGATGAAATGCCACAACGAACGCTCGCAGCAGATCATCCGTCACCTGTTGGATGATGCCGCCACAAACGTCTACACGATTTCAAAGAAAGGTAAAAAGAAACTGATTTACCAGACCCCGTGGTACGAAGACGACGACAGGCAGGTGGTGGGCGGACTCATCGAGTTCTCCATCATCCTGCCTGACGACATGCCGCATTATGATAGGGGGTAGGTGTTTCGGATTGCAACGGGAAGCTCGCCAACCGGCGGCTTCCCGTTGATTTGCATTACTTCACCACAATTTTCTGTGTCTTAACATCGTTGCCATTCACCAAGCGCAACACATACATTCCAGGCACAGCATCAATGGTCTTGTTGATGCTGCCGCTGATGGTCTCGCTGCTGAGGATGCGGCCCATCACATCAACCATTTGCAGTGTGGCCTCGCCCTCGTTGGCAATAATCCAGTTGCCGTTGCTATAGAAAGCGAAGGTCGCATTGTCACCATCATTGTCATCGTTTGTATCCCCGCAGATGAACACCAGCTTGAATCGGCTCTCATAGTCCGTGGTTTTGGCGGTGAAGGTGTAGGACATTGGTCCCTGAGCCTGTCGAAGGGCCAGCAGGTCAACATCATTGCCAGTCAAATTATCAATCAGGTGCAGATAGCTCATCTCCACGCCTTCGGGAGCGACCGTAATCGTGTAGGTGCCGTTTTCCTCGGCTATGAAGTTCAGCGGTAGCTCGCCTTGCTTTTCTGTGCATGCGATGGCGTAGTCCTTGCCGTTTTGCGGGATGTAGAGCTTGGCATTGTTGGTGTTAAAGATGAATTTTTCTAATTCGTTGCCTTCGTTGAAGCTCACGATGGCATTGTCCACCACGGTCGCTGAGCCCTGAGCCTGTCGTAGGGTCGAAGTGCTGCTCATGTTGGGTTGTGTCACAGCGATGTTTAGGTTGCCGTTTGAAGGTGCGCTTCCTTCTATGGGCTTGCTGAAGGTGATGCTTTGATTGGCTTCTGTTGCCTTCACCATGATACTCGTGCAAGGAGGAATGGTCCCCGTTGTCTGTTCAGTAGCCAAAATGGCCGAACCATCAGAATTCATCTTATAATAAGGCATATCGACGACCGCATTGAAGGTGAACGGGTTACCCACAAGGTTCCATCCGGCAAACTCAGCGGTCTGAGTGTATTGGAGATTGACGGGGATTGCAGTCGTTGAAGGATTGCAGGAGCCGGTAAACTTCAAATCGATGGATTGAGCATTGTTATAGAGGTAGCCTCGACCGTTTTCAAGATTGAAAAGATTATGTTCGCCTTCTTGCTTGTAGTTCTCCCACTCTAAATCCGCGCTTTGGTTGAATCTGTATAGGTCGAAGTCGGTGTCGGTCATGTTGGTGACGGCAGTCGGTGCTAGGGCAGTTGATATCGGTGAGGCGATGAATGTCCAACCCTTATTCACGTTATTGACAATGCTACGGGCTGTAATACTCTTCTCTGCTGTGATTTCCACAGCATTGCTGCAAACGAGCTGTCCACCGTCCTCGATGGTGATGCTGCCCCCAGTGCCGATTTGGATGCTGTGTACCTGAGCAAGGCAATTTGAAGGGATGTTGGCAGCAGCGTTAATGGCTACCCTGTCGGTAGCAACGGGAACACTGCCTGCTGACCAATTGTCTGGATTGTTCCAGTCACCATCAGTTATGAAGGTGTTTTGGATAATGTTAAGGCGGATAACGTTCTTGGAACGTGAATGAGAATTGTTATGGTATGCTCCTGAAGTTTGTGTCGGATCTAAGGCAGCAGAAGAAGACGTCGTGTAACAATAAAGGCTGACCAAACTGCTCTCACCGTCAAAAACGTAAAAACTACAAAAATCAGAATCGCTTCCAGAATGGTCGTTTACGATAAGGGCGACATTTTGAGTGCCATTATAGACAAAAGGCTTGCTAAACGTGATGGTGGTCCAGTCGTAGAGAGCCATTGTTACATTGCCGCTGAACACTTTGTCATCCGCTGTAACTGTAATGTAGTCATAGTCACCTGTGTGTGCGCTCTTGTTTGTATGAACCAAATATATGTCCAAGTTGCGTGTTACGTCATTGCCGGAACGGAAATCGATACTCGTGATGATTCCTGCCGCACCTATTTCGTCTGAAGTGTAAAGCTGCTGTGATAAGGAATTACAGGCATAACTATTAGTGTAAAAAGGAAGTATATAATCATACTTTATAGGTCCTAAGCCAATCCATCGTTTGTCGGTAGTGTAGAATGGTTGAATACTGGTATAGTCACTTTCCACTTCGCCGATGACAGATTTCACACGGGCATAGTATCTGGTTTCATTGTTGAGGCCAGTGAGAGTTGTGGTAGGAGTGCCACTCACGATCACTTCCTGATAGGAACTGAATAAAGTACCGGTACTGTATTGCAAGACCCAGTTGGTGGCGTTGCCGTTTTCCGTCCATTCGAGTGAGGCGGTAGAGGCGGAATAGCCTGTTTGCACAATATTTGAAGGTCCGGGGAATGCGACAGAGAAACTGATGGTTTTGATACCAGTGTAGGTGCCCATTCCATGGAACTCTATCGTATAGTTGCCTATAGCATTCACCTCGGAAACCGAATTGCCCGCAAATTTTATTTCAGTAGTATAGTGTGTGCCTTCGGTAAGAGCATTGTAGTTTACATCGGTTACGGTGTATTCTAACGGGATGCCGTTGCCGGAATAGTTGTAGGTGCTGTCGATGCCGCTGATAGTAGCGTAGGCGATGTCGTTCCCCATGGCTTCGGTCTTGGGGATGATCTTGCAGCCGTCAACAATGCTCTCTGGAGTGGCTCTGATATTTGGACCGTCAATGACCCAATCCTTGCCTTCAGCAAATACGATGTTCAGGTTTTTGTAGTTGGATGCATTAATAAAGTCGGTGGTATTGGTCCAACCGAGGGTGAGGATGGCTGATGAGCCTGGCTCTGCATGGAAGCCTCCGTAGTAGGACGTATGGAAACTGTTGGCAGTAACGCAGCCGCCATTGATAGTGATGGTTCCACATTTGGCATAGTTATTTTCAGCACCACAGCCGATGGCGGGTCCCGTACTGGAATTGGTGGCGGTGATGTTGCCTCCATTAATGGTGATGCTGCCACATAATTTATTGTCTCCATAAGATGAACCGCCAATGGCTGTTGCACTATAGCCAGCTTTTACGTAAATTGTTCCACTATTGATGATGATGTGGCCGTGTTTATCTTCAGTGTTATTGTCGGATAGTTTTGTTCCACCGATGCCGGCATTTCCACTTTCTGTACTGGTAATACTCAAGGAACCGTTACCATTGATGGTCAGTGACTGGTCCTTGGCCACTCCAATGCCCTTGGTGGCAGTGAGCGTATAGTTCTCATTCAACACCAGTTCCACATCGCCTGTCACGAAGATGCGGCTTTCAATGGTCACATCACTGTTCACAATGTATTTAAAGTCATCCATGGCGGTGGTCTCGGAAGTGACGATGATGCCTTCACTCACCTCGAATTGCACCTCTTTTTCGCCTGTGTAAGGTGATATACCTACAAATGTCAGGGTGTAAGTGCCGAGATTGGTGACAGTGGGATTTGGGTTAGAGGTGAGGTCGGTATTATGATTGAGAAAAACTTGGTAGTCTTGGCCTGGGGTCAGTACAGTGCCTTGCCAATCTGTAAGGGTATAGTTGAAATAGATGGGATTGCCAGTATATAGGTAGTGGTGTTTAATGCCGCTGACGGTGGCGTATTCCAATTGATTGTTGGATTGGACTTTGGCTCCACCGATTCCGTTACTCTCAGTAGTTGTAATAGCGCCGTAAAGATTTTGCCCCACCATATCTTTAATGGTACCGGAGCCAGAAACAAGACCTTGGAGGTTCAATGGGGTGTTGACAGAGGCATTGATAGTGCCTTTGAAGCAGAGAATGTTGGTACCTTCTCCGTGTAGGTATGTAAGGGGGCCCCATGTGGAATTGAGTCTGGGGGTGCCAGTGACGAGCACAATCTCGTTAAACGGTACGCTCACGGTGAATTCGTTGCCTTGGTAGTAAGGCCAAACATTGACTCGAGTATGTTGTGGGATGGGAGATGGAGCCGTGGCATCAAGAAGGGCATAGCGGACAAAGAGTTCTTTAAAGTACCATTCGTCGTGGTCGTCTCCCCCTCCTCCAGCATCGAAACGGAAATTGAGATAACTCAGTTTTGGGTCGAGGCATAGTGCGCCGTTATCTGGCGCATTGTAGTTAACGTTAGGGTTGTAAGTGTTGTATTTTTGTTTGTATAGATGACTGTTATTGTAGTCGAACTCTAAGTGGGAAACACCTGCTGAAGTTGCGGTGGCATTGTCAACATAGTCGTATCTGTGAGGGAAAAATTGGTGATGAGAGTCGGCCATGACACTTCCAGAAGGGGAATAGCTGAGGATGAAACAGGCTTTATAAAGGGATTTAACGGGGTTATCAACATCTCCATTTGGATCATCGGATTCATCGAAATCGTTGCGGTCGGCTGTAATTTGGATATACTGGTATCCATCAGCCTCTTCTTTTTGGGTGAAACAGACCGTGGCATAAAGCTTGTCGCCAACTGCAGAGAAATAGTTTTTAGCCTCTGTACTAGTGATATCACCACTCTGCTTATAGTAAAACCTCTTTGACTCATCAGATGCGTAAGGATTATTTTTGTATCCGGCATCGGTGACTTTGGTGAAGTTTGTTGTGTTTATGACGGGTTCGTCGTAATAGGCACCAGAGGGCATGGCGGAAGTGAAATGGCCATTGCTGTCAAAATAGACTAAGTCTGTGATGCTTGTATTTACATAATTATTTTTGATATGGTAAACCTTATAGGTGTTATAATCGCTGTATAGTTCCCTTCTGTAATCAGCCAACACGAAACCGCCCAGGTCAACCACTTCGAAACGATAGGAGCGATTACTGACGTTGGAGTATCTGTATCGCGACACGACAGAGACATCAGTGATGTCTTTCTCGTTAACATCGACGGTTTTAGTGGTTTCATTTGGGTTAAAAGTGAGTATGCCCTCCACAGCAGTGTAGTGGTCTCCCGCAAATGTCGATTCGTCCACAGTGCGGTAAATCACTTTTTCCTGTGTCGCGCTTTGCGATCGGGTAATGGTGAATGTGTTTACTAAGCCATTTACTGAGCTAGTCACAGTGAAAGTGCTTTGGCCCCAGGCCTGTTGCCCCGCCAAGAGTGCCGCAAAGGCAAGCAGCGTCGCGAGGACTTGTTTGAGTGGTAAATGTCTTTTCATGTGATGATTTGTTTGATTGTTGTTTATTTGTTGTTGTTTGTGCCTGTATGTGCAGGGACTTACGTCGCCTGCTTATTTGTTGTTTGTGCCTGTATGTGCAGGGACTTACGTCGCCTGCTTATTGGTTGTTGTTTGTGCCTGTATGTGCAGGGACTTACGTCGCCTGCTTATTGGTGTGTCGCCCCTACGGGGCTGGAATTAGCTGTTTTGCAAACAAAAATAGAAGATTTCTCCAGAAAAATTTGTCTTAAATCGTGCAATGTTGTCTTAATTTAAACAATTAGTTGTTGCAATTCTATGAATTAAGACAAATTTCTGTATTTTTGTCCCGTAAAACACCCCTTTCTGTCATGAAGGAGATGCAACTGACCGGCATAGTGATGATGTCGCTGATGGCACTGACATTGGTGACGCTGCTGCCCCGTCGGGTGAAAGACGACCGCGTGGCCAACCGCTCGCGGTGGCTCCTTACCGTCGGTCTGTCGCTGATTGCCGTGCAGTTTCTCGTGCAATACCTCACTGGCCTCCGCGAAACGAGCAAGACTTTGGCAGTCATCGTCAATCTTGCCTTCTTCATCCCTGCAGCGGCACACATGTCGCTGAACATCATCAATTTGATGCGGCAAGGCCACATCCGTCGCATGGAATGGCTGCTTGGCCTCATCGCATGGATGGTGTCGCTCGGGCTGCTGACGTTTGGACTTTTGGGCGGCGAAAACTCGTCGCGGCTCTTTTGGACTGAGGTCGCGGCAAGCATCGTATACGGACTGATGCAGCTGTGTTACAGTTGGTTGCAACTTCGCGAGATGTCGCGCATGGAAATCGTACTGGCCGACTACTACGATGAAGAACAGGAACGCGACGAACTACTCGGTTGGTTGAAGCTGAGCATTTGGATGCTGGCGCTGACGACGCCCTTCGTGCCACTGCTCATCTTTAGCGGTGGATGGCTATTGTCGGGTTTTGCCTTGTTCATGTTCCTTTGCATCTATTATATTTGGTTCTGTTTCGTGCGTTACGTCATCACAGGTGCATTGAACCGCGTGAGCGAAGCCGAGCAAAGTGCCGAACAGGAAACGCTGGAACACGTTTCCGACAATACCGTTCACACCTCGGCCGTTCCTGATGAGGCCATGCAGCGGGCTTCGCAAGCCATTGGGAATTGGACCGCCTCGGGCGGCTATCTGCGCAGTGGCATCACCAAGCCGATGGCCGCGCAGGAAATGAAGCTGCCCGTTTATCTGTTGTCGGCGTGGATTAAGGCCCAAGGCCATGCGTCCTACACCCGTTGGATTACCACCTTGCGTGTGGATGAGGCCAAACGCGCCTTGCAGGCTCATCCCGATTGGTCAAACGAAGCCATCGCCGACCACTGTGGCATCAGCCGTTCCAATTTTCAGCGTGTCTTCCATGAAATCACAGGGGTTACGCCTGCTAAGTTTGTGACAGGGGAGCGATGAAAGATGAAAATAAAAAACGGCACCCATCTCGTGGATGCCGTTTCCAGTTAATTGCTGACCAAATTATTTCGTCACCAAATTGTAAGTATCCTGAGCGATGACGAACTCCTCATCAGTTGGATACACCACCACAGTGACCTTAGAGTTTGGTGTGGAGATGACACCGGCGTCGCCGATGATTTCCTTGTTGACCTTGGGGTCGAACTCGATACCGAGGCCTTCCATGTTTTCGAGGATGGCCTCACGCATGAACCAGGCGTTTTCGCCGATGCCGCCGGTCATGACGATGATGTCGGCACCGTTCATCACGGCCATGTAGCCGCCGATGTACTTCTTCACGCGATGGGCAAACATGTTGAAGGCGTAGGTGCAACGCTCATCGCCTTCTTCCTTGGCGGCACGCACGTCGCGCATGTCCTGTTTGCCTCCCGTGATGCCCACGAGGCCCGATTTCTTGTTCACCAAAGTGTTCATCTCCTTGGTGCTGAGGCCTTCCTTGTCCATGATGTACATGAACGCGCCCACATCCAAGTCACCGGTGCGGCTGCCCATGACGAGACCCTCAACCGGCGTAAAGCCCATTGAGGTTTCCACCGACTTGCCGTATTCCACGGCGGCGATGCTGGCACCACTTCCCAAGTGGCAGGTCACAATCTTCGACTGTTTCCAGTCCTTCCCGACGAAAGCGGCGGCCTTCTCGGCCACGTACTTGTGGCTGGTGCCGTGGAAGCCGTAGCGACGGATGCGGTATTTCTCATAGTATTCGTAAGGCAAAGCATAGAGGTAAGCCTCGGGCGGCATGGTGCTGTGGAACGAGGTGTCGAACACAGCCGCCATCGGGATGCCCGGAAGCACTTCCTTCATGGCCGCGATGCCTTGCAAGGCACCCGGATTGTGCAACGGGGCGAGGTCAACGAGGTCTTTAATCATTTCGACGACATTGTCGTCGATGAGGACGCTATGGCTGAACTTCTCGCCGCCATGGGCCACGCGGTGACCTACGGCGTTGATTTCCTTCAGGTCCTTGATGACACCCATCTTCGGGTCGACCAAAGCCTTGAGCACCAATTTGATGCCTTCGGTGTGGTTCGGGATGGGAAGCTGTTCGTAATGCTTCTCACCATTGTATTTGTGGGTAAACTCGCCCATTTCGAGGCCGATGCGCTCCAAAAGGCCCTTGGCCAACAGGCGCGACGAATTGGCGTTTTCCATCTCCAGCAATTGGTATTTGATGGAGGAACTGCCGCAGTTTAAGACTAAGATTTTCATCGTATTTCAGGTTTTATTTTTGTTTCAAATTTTACTTTCGTGTTTTAACTGGTTTGACTATGGCCAATAGCCCATGGCCTATGGCTTGCCCCATGAGAAGTTGAAGCTCTCAAGCCTTATGGGGCAAGCCATAGGCCATGTGCCATAAGCCATAGTTATTTCTTCTGCGCAATGGCCTGATTGCAGGTGATGGCTACCAATTTGTAAACGTCATCGATAGAACATCCACGGCTGAGGTCGTTGCAAGGCTTGGCGAGACCTTGCAGCACGGGGCCGACGGCTTCGGCGCCGGCGAGGCGTTGCACGAGTTTGTAAGCGATGTTACCCACTTCGAGGCAGGGGAACACCAGTGTGTTGGCCTTGCCAGCGACAGGGCTGCCTGGGGCTTTGCTCGAACCGACGGACGGCACGATGGCGGCATCGGCTTGCAGCTCACCGTCGAGGACGAGGTCGGGACGACGTTCCTTGGCGATGCGTGTGGCCTCGATGACCTTGTCGACCACCTCGTGTTTGGCGCTGCCCTTGGTGGAAAAGCTCAAAATGGCGGTGATGGGGTCAATCTTGGCGATAGCCTTGGCTGTGTCGGCAGTGCAGATGGCGATTTCGGCCAATTGCTCGGCGGTCGGCATAGGCGTGACGGCGCAGTCGGCGAAGACCATGCGGCCGTTGGTGCCGTAAGGACAACCTTCGGGAAGGAACATCGTGAAGGCGCCGCTGACGCAGGTCACGCCGGGCACGGTCTTGATGATTTGCAAAGCGGGACGGAGCATGTCGCCCGTGGTGCTGCGGGCACCGCTGACGAGACCGTCGGCCTCACCTGCCTTGACCATCAGGATGCCGAGATACATGAAGTTCTGGGCCAGGTCGTCGGCTTGTTCGGGTGTCATGCCTTTGGCTTTGCGGAGGTCGTAAAGCAGGTCGGCATATTTCTTCTTGTCGGGGTTGTTTTTCGGGTCGATGATGCGGGCCTTGTCGATGTTCTTGAGGCCAAATTCGGCGGTCATCTCCTTGATTTTCTCGGCGGGACCGATGAGGATGATGTCGGCGACACCGTCAGCCAAAAGACGGTCGGCGGCTTTCAGGGTGCGGGGCTCGTCGCCCTCGGGGAGCACAATGCGCTGCTTGTTGGCTTGGGCATTGGCAATGATTTCTTGCATTAAGTCCATTTTCTGATGTTTAAGTGTTGATTGATTATTGTTTAATTGTTGAAATCTAAATCGTAGAGACAGACCAACGTGTCCGCCCATTTATTTTCGGTTGCAAAGTTAGTAAGTTTTTGCCTCGGTTTGCAAATAATCCATTATTTTTGCAGCGCAAAAAACGCCCCTCATGCCGCAGTATTCCGATATATTTTATAGGAATCCCTTCGTGGATACGGTTCAACCCATTGACACAGTGCAGGTTGCCGATTCCATGGCCTGCGACAGCGTGGTGCCGAGTTTTATCACTTCGGGTTTCCGTGGAACGTTGACGCCTTTGCCGCGCATGAGCTACGAAATCCTGCAAGGCTGGAATTTGGCCTTGTTGGGACTGATGCTGTTGCTCATCGTCATCAACAAACAGCTCTATCCGCGCCAGTTCAGGCAGGTGCTTTCAGTGCCTAATGGCGTGGCGCACACCAATCAACTCTTGCGCGAGTGGAATCCCGTGCGCAGTTTCCTTTGTGCTTCGTTCACCTTGGGTTACATTCTGCTCATGGCGCTTTTCGTCCAAAAAAGCTGCGTGGTGCTCTCTCACGATATGCAGACCTACAACGGCAGACCGATGTTTTGGACCCTTTGCGCCGGAGTGACGGGTTGGGTGCTGCTCCGCTATATGATGCTACATTTCGTCAATTGGCTTTTCGATGCCCGCGACACCATCGACCGGCAGATGACTGTCCAGTTTTCCATTTCCATTTTCACGCTTTTTGTCATGGTGCCCATCGTGTTGCTGCTGCTATACAATCCGACAAGATATTTCGTGTGGTTAGGCTTTGCCATACTGGGCGTTTCGGCTCTGTTCAGACTTGTTTTGGGAGTCGTTGAGACGAGAGTTTCAACAAAAATATCCACGTTTTATATTTTTTTGTATTTTTGCGCCCTCGAAATCGCACCCATTGCAACCCTCGTGACCGCAGGTTGGCGATACTTTAATCAAGGAGCTGTGTTTTAGCGCGTTGAGTTGTTTGGATGCAGGAAAAAAGAGAGTATTTAGACGTTCTTAAAAGAGAAGAAAAAGATGAAGATAAAGTCAGTTTTGGTGTCGCAGCCCAAGCCAGCCGACATTTCGAAGACACCTTTTGCGGACATGAAAAAGAAGTACGGAGTCGAATTCACATTCGAGAAATTCATCAAGCTTGACGATGTTACGGCCAGTGAGCTGCGTCAAGAGCACATCAAGCTTCCCGAATACACTGCCATTATCCTCACCAGCCGCAATGCCATCGACCATTTCTTCCGCGTGGCCAAGGAAATGCGCTACACCGTTCCCGAAACGCTGAAATACTTCTGCATCAACGAGTCGACGGCCTTCTACCTGCAACGCTATGTGCAATACCGCAAGCGCAAGGTGTTTTACGGCAACCAAACACTGACCGACCTTATCGACATCATGAAGAAGCACAAGGACGAAAAATACCTCTATGTCTGCTCCGACATCAGTTCCGACTCGACCATCGACCTGTTGACCGCCGCCAAGCTCAACTTCACTAAGGCTGTGATGTTCCGCACGGTGCCTGCCGACCTGAAGGATAAGGTGAAAATCAACGAGTTCGACATGCTGTGTTTCTTCAGCCCCGCTGGTATTCACTCCCTTAAAGTGAACTTCCCTGATTTCGAGCAGAAAGAAGTTGCCATCGGCGGTTTCGGCGAGGCTACTTGCCAAGCCATCGTTGAAGCCGGCTTTGAGCTCAGTTTCCATGCGCCCACCCAAACGGCACCTTCGATGACCATGGCCATGGAGGAATATTTGGCTGCCGAGCAGAAGAAGAGCAAGAAGAAGTGAGCCTCCCGACATCCAAAGCTTTTTTCCCATGATGGCCAAGGAGGGATTCCCGAAATATGAGCGGATCTGTAAGGAAAACGACATTCAGGTGCTTTTCGACGAGGGCCAAGGCTTCAGCGTGTATCCTTATCGGGTCATCTATCTGTTTCGTCGCGACGAAAGCCGTCCCGTCACGTGCCGCTTGCTGGTTTCTGTCTCCAAAAAACGCTTCCATCACGCCTTCAAGCGTAACCGTGTGAAACGCCTGATGCGTGAGGCTTGGCGCAAAAACAAGGCCCCGCTTTACGAAATCTGCCAAAAGGATAATATTTCCGTGGATGTGGCGTTGGTATATACGGCTACGGTCATCCACAGCTACGAAGAGGTGTTCACGAAGACCCAGAAAGCCGTCAAAGAGATTGTCAAAAGGTATAGTTCTAACCATGAGAAGCATAGCACAACTGCCCGCTAAGTTCCTGATTCTCTTGATTCGGCTCTATCAGGTGACGTTGTCTCCCTGGTTGGGAAAGAATTGCCGCTATGTTCCGACATGCTCCAACTACGGCATCGAGGCCATCGGGAAGTACGGATTCTTCAAGGGCGGCTGGCTCACCTTTAAGCGCATCCTCTCATGCAACCCTTGGGGCGGCAGCGGGTATGACCCAGTCCCGTAGGGACGGCACATCAGTAAGCAGGCGACGTAAGTCCCTGCGCATACAGGCAGCAGACGACGTAAGTCCCTGCGCAAACAGACACGAACAAACAACATACAAAAGATGAAAAACATAACCACCCTAATCCTCACCCTGCTCCTCTCCATGAGCCTCATAGCCCAAGAGAAGCAGAACAACTTCGAAATCGCTAAGAGCCTCGACATCTACAACAGCCTTTTGCGCGAGTTGAACCTCAACTATGTCGACGAAATCAACCCGGGCGAGCTCAACGAAACGGCCATCAAGGCCATGCTCGACGGCCTCGACCCCTACACGGTCTTCATTCCCGAGTCTGACATCGAGAACGCCAAATTCATGACCACGGGCGAATACGGCGGCATCGGCGCACTCATCCAATATGATGGCGAGTTCACCCGCATCTCCGAGCCTTACGAAGGTTGGCCCGCCCACAAGGCCGGACTCATCGCCGGCGATGCCATCCTTGAAGTGAACGGCGTCGACTGCAAGAAGAAAAACACCCAAGAGGTCAGCAACCTGCTGAAGGGTCAGCCTGGCACAGAGGTGACGCTGAAGCTTAAACGTTATGGTCAGGATAAGCCATTGGAAATCAAACTGAAGCGCGAGAAGGTAAAAATCGACAACATTCCTTATTATAAGGTGTTCGACAATGGTGTGGCCTACCTCTCGTTGAGTGGTTTCACCCGCGACGCAGGCAAGGAGCTGAAGGAGAAGTTCATGGAGATGCGCAAAGACCGTCAGTTGAAGGGTTTTGTCCTCGACCTGCGCGGCAATGGCGGCGGCTTGATGAACGAGGCCGTTGACATCGTCAACCTGTTCATTCCCAAGGCCAAACCTGTCGTTTCGATGAAAGGCAAGGCAGCCAATGCCAACAGTATGCATCCCACCACCAACGACCCTGTCGACCTTGAAATTCCTTTGGCTATTCTTGTCGACGGCAGCAGTGCTTCAGCCAGTGAGATTGTGGCGGGAGCCATTCAGGACTATGACCGCGGTGTCATCATCGGGCAACGTACGTTTGGTAAGGGCTTGGTGCAGAATATTTTGCCGTTGAGCTACAATACCCAGATGAAGGTCACGGTGGCGCATTACTACATACCAAGCGGCCGTTGCATCCAGGAAATCGACTACTCGCACAAGAAGGACACGACGCAAAAAACCACCGATACCCTCGGCAAGGCTTTCAAGACCATGGGCGGACGCACCGTTTATGAAGGTCACGGCATCACGCCTGACGTGAAGGTCGACCGCGACCCCTATGCCACAGTGACGGCCTATCTTTACGCCAAAAACTACATCTTCGACTATGCCAACAAGTTCTACAGTGAGCACAAGAGCATCGACTCCGCCGACCGTTTCCAGATTGACGAGGCTACGTATCAGGACTTCATGAAGTTCGTGAAAGACAAGAAGTTCAGCTACACCACCGAGAGCGAAAAGGCCATCGAGAAGCTGAAAAAAACTGCTAAGGACGAGGGCTATCTCGACAAGATTCAGCCCCAAATCGACCAATTGGAGAAAAACCTTGCCGCCGAGAAGGACAATGACCTGCTTAGCAATCGCAAGGACATCGAGGAGCTGTTGCGTTCAGAGATTGTGGGTCGTTATTATTTCCAGAAAGGTCGCATCATTGCCTCGCTGAAGGATGACCCCGACCTGAAACGCGCCTTTGAAATCCTGCTCAACACCAACGGCAAGGACGAATACCATAGCATCTTGAGCGGCAAGTGATGACGGCTCAGGCTTCCATACGATCCTACCTGAACCAGGCCTATCTCTTGGGCTTGCTGATGGTGGCCGTGGGACTCACACTGTCGCCTTTCCTCATGGGCATGTCGCAGTTTTGGCTCGTTCTCGTCTGGCTTGTGGACGCATCTCTTCCCCCTTTTAAGGGGCGGGGGATGAAAACCAAGCTCTCCCGCTTCTGGCACAACAAGGCCGCTGTGTTGTTGGTCGCCTTCTACCTTATGCACGTCATCGGCCTATTCTGGACCTCCGATTTCCAATACGCAACAAAAGACCTCCGCGTCAAGTTGCCCATTTTGGTCATGCCTTTCGTTCTGTCCAGCATGGAGCCGCTCGATCGCAAGCGTTTCAACTTCGTTCTGCTCATTTATGTGTTGTCGGTTTTCATTGCCACGCTATTCAGCTTTTCGACTTACTTGAAGCACGACTACGAGGATGTCCGTGAGATTTCCCGTTTTATCAGTCATATCCGCTTTTGCCTGAATATCGTGTTCAGCATGGCCATTATCGGGTGGTATCTTGTTAAAAAGGGCGTTTCGACACGCTCAACGACCCTGAAAAAGCAGGCTCCTGAGCCTGACAAGGGCCCGTCCCGATTCGGCATAAAAGTGGCCGTTGACCGGTTCCTTCAGTGGTTTCTTTTGCTTTGGTTCGCCTATCAAATTTTCATTTTCGAGTCGTTGTCGGGCTATGTGATTTTGGCGGCTGTCGTCGTCGTTACGGCCGTTTATGCCTTCCTGCAATGGAAAAAGAGTAGGGCATGGCATACCGCAGTTGGGGCTGTTGCTTTGTCGGTTCTCGTCTTCGGCATCGTGGCCGTCGTGCATTTTGTGAAACCTTTGTTGAAAGTGGAGCCCGTGGATTTTAGCACCTTGGAAAAGAAGACGGCGCTGGGCAACGTTTATTGGCACGACACGATTTACAATCCCGTTGAGGACGGGAAGTTTGTGGGCTTGTATTATTGCCGCTCGGAGTTGCAAGAGGCTTGGTCTGAGCGCAGCAATCTGCCTTTTGACGGCACGACCACTAACGGCGAAAACTTGGAGGCAACGCTGTCCCGCTATCTGACTTCCAAGGACTTGCGCAAGGATGCCCAAGGCGTGATGGCCCTCACCGACGAGGATATCCGCAACATCGAACAGGGAGTGGCCAACTACAACAACTGGAAACATCCCGGCCTGCACGCCCGCCTTTCGTCGACCTTGTTTGAATACAACCTTTACCGACGTTTCAATAATCCCAATGGTGGCTCGCTCTCGCAACGGATTGAGTTCACGCGGGCTTCGTTCCATATTATCAGACAACATCCTTGGTTTGGGGTGGGTACGGGCGATGTGCCGCAGGCCTTTGCCCAAACATACGACGAAATCCATTCCCCACTGCATGAGGAGTTTCGTTTCCGTGCTCATAATCAGTATCTTGCTATTGCGGTGGCCTTCGGTTTGGTGGGTTTAGCGTTTTTCCTGTTCGTCCTGTTTTATCCTTGGTGCTCCTCGAAACGGAACCACACTTATTTGTATATGGTGTTCCTCTGCATCATGCTGCTCTCGATGTTTCCTGAAGACACCTTGGAAACTCAAGCCGGTGCCACGCTGTTCGCCTTTTTTGAATCCTTGCTGCTGTTCGCAAAAAAACCGCTATCTTTGTGCCAACAATACCAGCAATTATAAGGAAAAAACAGTTTGTCAGTCCCTTTGTACATTGGGTTGCGCCTTTGCCAAACTGAACACGATAAGCCCTGATGTCAGCAAAGCACTTGCAAACAATATCCACACATTTTGCGTTTCCCCGAAATGTTCAGCGTCTTCGATGATGCCTTTGTTGCTCAGATAATAAAGAACGACGGCTGTGCCGTTGTTGAGGAAGTGCATCAACATGCTGGCCCAGAGTGAGTTGGTGATGTAAAACATATAGCCCAACAAAACGCCGAGGAACAGGCGTGGCAGGAAGCCGTAGAACTGGAAATGGATGAAGGAAAAGATGGCTGCCGAAAGAAAAATGGCGAGATGCGGGTTCATTTTTCGTGTCAGCGACTGCTGCAATACGCCACGGAAGGTCAGCTCTTCGCCCACGGCGGGTATCAGTGCGATGATGAGTAGATTAAGTAACAGCCCACCGATGGTGTTGACATTCAGCATCTTTTCGGTAGCGGCTTGTGCGGTTTCTTCCAATTCTTTCAACAATTTTTCGAGTTGCGATAAAGCCCCACCCAAGCTCATGCTTTCGTTCCATGTGGTCAGCGTGGTGGTGACGGGTACAGATACGAATATCACCGCTGCACCTATTAATATAAGCCACCAAGGATGATCGGGCCTGCGGAGGCCCAAGGCTTGCATCTGTTGTTCCTTGCGCGTGATGAAATAGTACACGATGGGCGGCACCACGAACATCATGATGGAACTGATGCCTTGTCCGATTTTCAGTCCCATGTCGCCGGCAGTCATGAGTGGGAAGGCTATCGCGATGCCTATTATGCTGCTTATCAACAAGATGATTAAATACAAGAAAAAGCGCATCCCTGTGGACTGCTTGAGGTTTTCGATAAACAAATTCTCTTTCATGACGTTTGATTTTGCTGCAAAGATACACTTTTTGTAATTTTGCCGCTGAAATAATAGCAAACTACAGATTATACAGATTAAACAGATGAGCAATAATAAATGTAAGGCGCAAGCGCCCGATTAATACAGATTTCAATCGGTGAAAACCCATCTGTATCCATCCGCAACGAAGTTGCCAAATTCTGTCGGTAATAAATCAGTGAAATCTGTACAATCTGTAGTTAAAGTAAACTTGTAATTATGTACAAAATTGCCCACCTCGAATTTGAGCA
>CADCML010000028.1 GCA_902802535.1 uncultured Bacteroidia bacterium | reverse complement strand
GGTTGCCCAAGCGCAAAACGACTCTGTAACGATTTCAGGAAAAGTAACTGATTTTGATGGTACTCCCATAGACAGTTGTACAGTATGTTGGATGAATGAGAGTTTTGAGACCATCACTCAAGCACTGACCAATTCTGAAGGCTATTATTCAGCAAAAATCAGGAAAGGAAACTACAACGCGGTTGCCGCCATCTATGAGCCTTCCTATGCCCACAATGCGTTAAACACTGGATTGCCAGTGAATGAGCATCGTTTGGAGTTCTGGGCTTGGAATTTCATCGCTGACCGTGACACCATTCTCAACATCCGTTATCATCGAATGGAAGCATACGGTATTCACTCGTTCTACATTCCAGGTGCAGTACCGACCTTTCAAATATATGTTCGCCCTATGAGCCTTACCCGTACATACGATTGGATGAAAAAGAAAAAGCCAGAATCTTTGGTACACGGAGAAGACTTGTCTAAAATTATCCAACAACCTGTGACAAAAAAAGCCAAATCCTCAAAACTATCTCCATCAATCAAAGAAATTGGTATTCGCGTTTGGATTGATGGCGAGGAAGTGGAATTACTTCAAAAACAAGAAATTAACGAATATGTCAATGCCAATGAGATAATGAATGCATACTTACTCACCGTGAATCGTCCAACCCATAATACAAATCTTCCTTATTGGGTAATTAAAGTGGAATTAAAAGACCTTAAAAACGGTGATTGTGGAGAAGGCCTTTACTATATGGTCAAAAACAACTATATGAAATAATTGAACCTTATATAAAATTCCATATTTGCGGTCCAAAGGCACTGGTGCGGGAAATGCAGAGAAGAATAGGCTGTAAAAGTAAAATTCTTGCATCCAATAATAAAAATATCTATTTTTGTAGGGCAAAACACACCAATTGTATGCAAACTATAACGACAAATATAAATCAAACCAACACGACCACCTCTTTTCGCCCAAAGAAAAAAGTTTACCCGAAAACCTTGAAAGGTTGCTTCTCTTTCGAAGAGTTCCAAGACTTGTTGAACGAGAAAATTAGAAAGCATTATGAAGAGGTATGAAATCTAGGTTCGTAATGTGTAACACATGACCCACTACCCCATAAAAATACTGATGGCCTTCGGCTGCACCTTCGAACCTGAGGGCGACGAGTTCTTCGAGTGGCTGATGCGCAATGGCTACCCCGAGTTGGGTGCCTTGAGCCAGACCATCCAAGGCGACACCAAGGCCAAGGACTGGCTGATGGAGCACGGTTTTCCCCAACTCGCCGCCATCGACAGCGTCATCGACAAGGAAGAAAAAGCCGAACAGTGGCTCCTGAAAAACCATTTTGAGGTCAATCTGGCCTTCGCAAAAGCCATCAATCGGGACGATGATGCCATAGATTGGCTTGAAAAAAACGAGCTTCAAGTTTTCATCGTGCTTGCGGATAGAATCCGCAAATATCTGGACGACAAATACTTAAACTTCCACAAAATCCATTTTTAATTTCAAGCGAAATTTTTTGACCTACATAAAAGAAAAAATTCTAACTTTGCGGCCAATACAAAGAGAGTATAAATTAGAAAAATCATACGAAAATGAAAAAAGGATTATCCATCGTCATCAACATCGTTCTATTTGCCATCATCGTGCTTTTAGCCTGGCAAGTCGTCAAGAGCATTCAAGCTCCTATCAAGTTCAACACTGAGCAGAAAGCCCGTGAAGCCCAGGTAATTAAGCGACTCATCGACATCCGTAACGCTGAAGTGCTTTACAAAAATGCAAACAGCAAGTACACGGACAATTTCGACACACTCATCATGTTCTGCCAAAACGACTCCATCCCGGTAGTGGAAATGATTTCAAAACAAAACATGGAAGACTCCACCTACTATACCGTTTACGACACCATCGGTTTCATTAAGGTGATGGACTCCATCAGAGGCCGCCGCACCGATTTCAACATCAACGACCTGAAGGTGGTTCCTTTCAGCCAACCCAAACAGAACTTCGAGCTTGAGGCCGGCACCAAGGAAAGCAGCGGCATCAAGGTCCCGATTTTTGAAGCACGCACGCCTTACGAGGTCTATTTGGCCCAGCCGGGTGCCGCTTTCAGCGAGAAGGAATGGAAACAACGCGTCGACAACCTGAGGGCCGAAAAGGAAAGCATCCACCGTTATCCTGGTCTGAAAGTCGGCTCCATGGAAGAAGCTTCCACCGAGGGCAACTGGGAGAAACTTTAAACAGTTAGGATGAATGACGGCATCATTGAATCCGTATATCTCACATTTCGACGAGGAATTTGATGCCGAGAAGTCATCGCGATACAGATTGACCATCCAATGTTCATTGGACGGTCTTTCTTTTGCCCTTCTCGACACTGGAAACCATCGCCTTGTCGCAGTGGAATGTTACCTGTCGGAATTGTTTGCAGACAACAACTACCTCTTCCGAACTTTAGAGCAGGCATTGGAAGCCAAGGACTTGAACAACAGACATTTCCAAATGGTGACTTGCCTGATTGACAACCGTTTCTGCACTCTTGTTCCCGAGCCTTTGTTCAACAAGGCCGAACCGACCCAATACCTTGACTTCGCCTTCCAAATCCCCGAAGGCTACACCGTTCTCTCAGAGCGATTGGCATCAACGCCATGCTATCTTGTTTCTGCACACTCGAAAGCATTGCAAGACAAGCTCCTTTCCAAATGGGGAAACGCCAGCATCATGCACTCAAGCTGTGTGTTCATCAACAACGTGATGGATGGAACTGCCAGCGATGGGGTTTATGTCCACGTCCACAACCGCGATTTCGACATGCTCATCAAAAAAGATGGCAAGCTGCTGTTTTTCAACAATTTTAAGTTCAACACAAAGGAAGATTTCGCCTATTTCATGCTGTTCGCAATGGAACAAAACGGCATTTCAGGACAAGACACGGCCGTCTGCTTTTCTGGTCTTATCCGCCCTGCCTCCGACATCATCGACCTTTGCGGACGTTATGTAAAGGATATCCGGTTCGTTGAAGACCCGCACGTGTTCCAAGTGAGCCCGTCCTTAGACAAAGTGCCATTCCAGTATTATTTTATTCTATATCAAGCACTAAGATGAGAATTATCAGAGGAAGATACCAACGGAGACAAATCACCGCGCCAACCAACCTGCCCGTGCGCCCCACCACCGACATGGCCAAGGAGAGCCTGTTCAACATCATCGACAACCACTTCGACCTTGAAGAAACCGAAGCGATGGACTTGTTTGCAGGAACGGGCAACATCTCTTACGAATTGGTGTCACGCGGCTGCCCGAAAGTGGTAGCCGTCGACCAAGACTTCGGCTGCATCAAGTTCATCCGCGAAACGGCCCTCAAACTCAACATGAAGGAGCTGCTGACTGTGCGTTCCGACGTCTATCGCTTCCTTGAAAAGCACACGATGCAGTATGACCTCATCTTCGCCGACCCGCCCTACGACTGCCAGCAGTACGACGAATTGGTGCAACTCATCTTCGACCGCAACCTTTTGCGCGAAGGCGGCATGTTCGTTTTGGAACACGACAAATACCAAAACTTCGAAGCGCATCCACACTTCATGGAGCAGCGGCACTATGGCAAAGTGAATTTCAGTTTCTTCGCTCAGACGATTGAGGAAGAAACCGAAGAATAACTTAAATATACCCGAAACGCTTCCTGACGATTTCCTTTTCTTCGTCGCTGCTGTCGCGGAAGAGCGGCATCACTTCGTCTTCGGGGAAATCGGTAAAGGTGAGGAAAAGTAGGCTGTCGAGTGTGTCGTTGAAATCGGGGTCGACATTGAAACACAAGAACTTGGCGTTCAGTTTCAGGTATTTCTTGTACAACGTGGGCAGACGGTATTCGCCATTGCTAAGACGGAACAGGAACTTGTCGAACTTGTCCACACCGTTCATGTTGTTCTTCAGCAGCACATCGGAATCCACCTTGAGATAATCGGGAACGAAAGGCGTCTTGGGCGTGACCTTCCCCTGATACTCCTCCTCAATGGCATGTTCCTCGGCAACGAATCGCGCAATCAGGCTGAGATAGAATTTCGGATACCATGCGCTGATGCTCACCGGCCCGATGAAATGGTTGATTTCAGGATAGCGCACCACCACATCCGACAGGCCGCGCAACAGCAGCATCATCGGCAGCACTTCCTTTTGGTAGTCAAGGGCAACAAAAGAACGGCCCAATTCTATGGTATGGCTCAACTTATCCGAAAACGACTCGTCGATATTCACCAAAGTGCTGACATAGAATCCTTTAATTCCATACTTGGGAACAATCTCACTGCCGATTCCGAGACGATAGCAACCCGCAATCCGCTGCTTGACCGTGTCCCAAAGGAACATCTGCTTGAAATACACGTCAAATTCATCTTGATCGAGATTCTTCCCAGTACCCTCGCCAATGGCGCGGAAAGCTTCCTCACGCAAACGCGCAATTTCGTGCATGATGTTCGGAATATCCGCATAATCCGCCAAATAGCAATCGTAGTTGGCAGTCGAATACAAAAACGACTTCTCGCGAATGGCCTCCAATTCTGCCAACATGAGTGGCAAATCCGTAGGCGGGTCAATTTCAGCCTGCTTCACTTCCTTTTTCTCAGCGGTTTTCACCGGAATATTGGTTTCGAGCGCGTAGGAACGGCTGCGCAGATAGGCGGCCAATTCCTTGGGGTTCTCGTAAAGAGCCACCTCGGCAGGCAGTATCGGTTTGCCGATTTGCAGGTTGAAACGTTTCCCTTGTTTGTTGGCCAATTCGCGCGTCAGGCGGGCGGTGCCCAACATGCTGTTGATCCTGTCGACCGCATAAAACAGGCGAGAGTTGCGTCCGTCCCAAAACACGGGAATGACCGGCACTTTGGCGTTCTTGATGATACGGGCGATGGAAGCGTTCCACGGCAGGTCTTCAGGATAATCGTGACCGTGAAAGCGTGACACCTCGCCCGCCGGAAACACGCCTAATCCGTGACCTTCAGCAATGTGGTTGATGGCACCCTTGATACCTCCCAAGCTGCTTTTCCATTCGGGATTTTTCTCGAAAGGATTCACCGCAAAAAAAGCCTCCTTGAGGTTGGGGATGTGCGAAAGGATGAAGTTGGCCATCAGTTTGAAGTCGGGCCGCACCTTGGCGATGACGCTATAAAGCATGACGCCCTCGATGCCGCCGAAAGGATGGTTGCTGACCACCACGAAGCCGCCCTCTTTGGGAATGTTCTCCAGCTGTTCGGGACTGACATCGATGGTGATGTCCATGTTCTCAATGAGATGGTCGGCAAACTCGCGACCTTGATAGTCGGCCGCTCCATCAAAAAGGCGGTTGATTTTGCCCAAGCCCATCACGCCGTAGACCACTCCCGCGACACAGGTGCCGAAGAAGCCTTTCAAGCCCAAAGCGTTCTTGATATCCTTATTTGTAACGACTTTTCTCATGATTTCAACCTGCAAAAATAAGGATTTTCATTTATCATCCCATCTTTTTCCGACAAAATCTGACCATACGACCATACCTTATTCAATAAAAGCGTATCTTTGCCATTGATTCATCGGGCATTAAGAATTATGGTGATTTTATTCAACAAACCTTTTGGCGTACTCAGCCAATTTACCCCCGAAGCCGGTCATCGGGCACTCGACGAGTTCGGTTTTCCGCCCAACGTGTATGCTGCAGGCCGCCTCGACCACGACAGCGAGGGTGTCCTGCTCCTCACCGACGACGGCAAACTCATCAAACGGCTGCTTGACCCGAAATTCGAGCATCCGCGCACCTATCTCGCCCAAGTGGACGGACAAATCACACAAGAGGCTGTCAACCAGTTGAAAAGAGGCGTGACCATAAAGGGATACCGTACCAAACCCTGCCAAGCCGAAATTGTCAGTCCGCCCGAAAACCTTTGGGAGCGCGTGCCACCCATCCGTTACCGCGCCAACATCCCCACAAGTTGGGTGCGCCTCACCCTCATCGAAGGCAAGAACCGCCAAGTGCGCCATAGCACCGCCGCCGTCGGCTTTCCCACATTGCGCTTGATTCGTGTCCAAATTGGACATATTTCGCTGGGCGATTTACAGCCCGGGGAATGGCGGGTGATTACGGAGCGGGTGATTTAAGCGATGTACTCCGAAGGATATCCTGACTCATTCCATGCAATAGCGTAATGCTTGGAGAAATAATTCTTTGCATGACGATTAGCGCGGATTTCAGTCCAAAAGACATTGTGATTGCCTTTGCCGAAGGCACTCAACAGGCTGGGCAGTCCGATGACAGGCAAATAGGCCCAGCCAAAAAGTTGACTGTCAATGGTATGCCCAAACTCATGCATACAAATCTGATTGCCGAGGATGAAGTCCTCCCCTTCGCCGTACATCCAAGAGCCAGCCCAAAGATCAACGAAAGTGCCTAACGACACACCCATGCCATAGCTACATCCCAATTTTGTCGCAAAGGTGATGCCGCCAATGACATCCACGCGGTCGACTTGCCCTGCGAGGGCACGCCCCAATGTGTAGGACCATCCCACAAGGGTCTGTGGCAGCTCCCAAGTAAACCTTGAGAGCAGTTGCCACACACGACCCACGACCGTTCGTTTGGCATCGGTCAGGAAAAGGCCTCGGGTGATTTGGGCGGCAAGGCGGAGGCGATGGGAAAAAGATGCTTTCATAAACACAAATATACATCATTTTTGTCAAATAATTCAAATTTTTGCCAAAAATGTTATAGTATGGTTGGCTTCAACCTGTCAGGAACCATTATTGAAATCCTATTGTTGATATTTGAACACAAAAAGAGGCTATCAGCTGTCCTGATAACCTCTTTATATTATTGATAATCAATTGCTCGATTACGTCCTCATTGAAGAGGTGATTGCCTATTGGTAATCAAAGAGTTATGGTTAACACAATCAACTTTAGATCCACTTATTGCTTCGTCAGATATCAGATATTTTCACCTAACAATCTGACTGATCCACACTTCCAAAAAGAACGGTTAGGTTACTCATCGACTTATATTTTCCTGGAGGAAGACGGGTATCTTCTTTAGGGAAGACTATAAGAACGGTACCATATACAACGGTACCATCAACGTCTCACCATCTTTTCGCAAATCTTTGGTATATACCAGATAGCGGTGCAATATTTCCGACGAGAACTTCTTGCAGAATTCATCAAGCGAAACATGGGCCTTGTATCCCGACGACTTCACCTCTATCGGACATAGTTTGTTGCCACGCGATAAAAGGAAGTCAATTTCATAGTTATGCTTGCCTGACGGTGTCGGCCATGTATGGTAATACAACTCATTGCCACTAGCTTTCAACATTTGCGCCACCACGTTCTCGTAAACATACCCCAAATCGGCACTCAACTTGTCGGAAAGCAGTTTTTGATAGATGATGTTTTCTGTCACATCCTTGTCCCAAAACGCCAACGTGATGAACAAACCCGTATCACCGACAAACATCTTATAACGGTCTTTGTCCTTGTGCAATGCCAATCCCACCGATGGATTGTTAGCATGGTAGGCGAAGTTTACACACAGGCTATCCTCCATATCTTCCAACAACTCATCCATGTCTGTATTTTCCGCACTACGCCCCAACACACTCATCACTTGATAACGAGAGGCATTCTTCGCAAGTTCCGAAGGGATGGCTTTAAACAGACGTGCGGATTTTCCAGAAGGATCAATCTTGCGGAAATCTTCGGTATAAAGATCTATGATTTCTCGTTTGGATTGGTCAACATCGCTCAAGTTGTTTGTGCCAAGATAGGTGTTAACCGCCTGGGGCATTCCTCCAACCAACATGTACAGCCTGAAGTCACGTAACAATTGTCTGGCAACTTGTTCACCCACAGAACGCTTGTTCTCGAAGGCTTCCCTCAACAACGGAATAGTCACCTCATCCCCCAAAGCCCAACGAAATTCCTCGTAATCCATAGGGTACATCGTGATGCGCGTTTCCTCACTAGGAATAGTGATGCCCTTAGTGTTCTTCTTAATCGACAAGAGCGACCCTGTCTCGATGTAGTCATACCGATGGTCTTTCACCAAATATTTAATGGCTTGCCTCACCAGCGGTGCATTCTGAATCTCGTCAAAGATGACAACCGACTTGCGTTCCACCAGCTTCACCTTATAAATGAATTGCAACTGGAAGAAGAAGTTGTCAAGGTCGGCAATGTTCTTCACGGCTTCCCACACTCCCTCTGGTGCATTGGCAAAGTCAACGATGATATAGGAAATGTACTCTTTCTTGGCAAACTCCTCTGCAATGGTCGATTTCCCAACACGACGCGCCCCTTTGATAAGCAGTGCCGATTTGCCGTCCTTGGTACGTTTCCAATTCAGCATCTTATCGTACAGCTTCCTCTTGAAAATGCGAAATTCAGCATCCATACCTCAAAATGTTTATTCGTTTCGGATGCAAAAATAGGCGTTTATGTAATAATCTCAAAATGTTTTTTCGAAAAACATGTAGAAATCTCATTTTTTACTTTTCTAAAAAAACATCATTATCGGAAGGTAATCTTCTTTGAAAAAAAGGAATTATTTGGGCAAACTTTTGGGTAACTTATTGTATCTTCATAATTCTTTGAATACGATAACGCACACTTCCAAAAATATCGCCATCTTCGTGTACTTTATTATCATTTGTATCTCACCACCTAGGCGGCCCGCTTGTGAAAGTCGGCCGCCTAACTTTTTATCGGCCCTCTTCTTGTGTATTCATACTCTCACCAATATTATTTGAACACGCTTCGTTTACAACGCCTGCTATTGAAAGATTGGTGGGCGTTCTTTTTTCTCTCGCTTTGGGTAGAGAATCCAAAAAACACTATCTTTGCACTCGATAAAACCGTCACTTGTGACATAAAAATCGAATAGATGGAGATTAAAAGAGACCTGTACCTGCAGAAACTGATCGACCGCAAACTCTGATACTCTCCTATAAGACGGAAGAGCAGAAATCAGCCTATCTGAAGAGCCTGTTCGAAGAGACCTATATCAAGGACATCAAGGAGAGGTACAACATCCGCCACGAGGAAGAGTTTGAGGAGCTCCTGAATATCGTTTCGTCTTCGATTGGAAGCCTGACGAATCCATCGAAGCTATCCAACACGTTCAAAAGTGTGAAACAGAAAGCTATCAGCCAGGACACCATCAAGAACTACTTGGAATACCTGTGCGACTCATTCCTGGTGTCGAAAGCGATGCGTTACGACGTCAAAGGGAAGAAGTACATCGGCACTCCGTCAAAGTATTACTTCACCGACATGGGTTTGCGCAATGCCCGCATAAATTTCCGTCAAGATGAGAAGAGCCACTTAATGGAAAATGTCATTTACAATGAGCTACTGAGCCGTGGCTTCAACGTCGATGTGGGTGTCGTTCCCGTGGTCGTCCGTGACGAGAATGGCAAGCAACTGCGAACCCAGCTGGAGATTGACTTCGTGTGCAACCAAGGCAGCAAACGCTATTACATCCAGTCGGCATTCCGCATGGAAAGCGAGGAGAAGCGGCAACAGAAGATGGCTTCCTTGACCAAGGTGAATGACTCGTTCAAAAAAATCGTCATCACCGGAGAGGAAGGCATTGTGCATCGCAACGAATACGGCATCACCACAATGTGCATCTATGATTTCCTGTTAAATCCACTCTCTTTGGAATTATAGAAACGCACTAGGTATTCATATTTTATATAAGGAGTAGGTTTACCACGCACTGATTTATCAATACACCTTAGAAAACCAATTTCGGAGCCATTTTCGCCACACCTAGCGCACTTTCTCCCATAAGGCAGCAACTTGTTAGCCCCACAAGTCAAAGCTGTCCCAGAATCAACGTTTTGGCATCTGGCCTTTCCCATCAGAACTCACCCCTCTTCCACTGCGTTTCCCGAAACTTCTGTTATCATTTAACTTTATCTAATTGGTTATTTGAACACAAAAAGAGGCTATCAGCTGTCCTGATAACCTCTTTGATTTATTGTTAATCAGTTATTTGACTAATCAATACTCATCTTCATTAAAAAAGAAGTCGTCCTTAGAAGGATAATCGGGCCAGAGGTCTTCGATGCGTTCGTATATCTCACCCTCGTCTTCGATTTCCTGAAGGTTCTCTATGATTTCTTCTTGTGCGCCCGTACGCAAGGCCCAGTCCATAAGTTCATCACGGGTGGCTGGCCACGGAGCGTCTTCCAATTTTGAGGCTAATTCAAGTGTCCAATACATTGTATTTCCGTTTTTAGTTTTACTCTTTTTTGAGGGCGCAAAAGTACAAGTATTTTTTAAACTAACAAGGGCTTTTTAATAAAAATTACAAATTTTTATTTCGTTGATTCCCAATTGTTTTCATCAACCTTGTCTAAAAAACCAAAAAATCTTGCCAAAACAAAGAAGTAATCCGACAACCGATTGAGGTATTTCAAATCGACGAAATCGACTGGATGCTGGGCGGCCAAACGCCAACCCTGACGCTCGGCCCTGCGACACACCGTGCGGCACACATGGGCATGGCTCGCCTTGAGGTTGCCCCCAGGAATGACGAAGCTCTTCAGCTCGGGCAAAATGGCGTTCATCGTGTCAATCACGTGTTCCAAAAAGGCCACGTCGTCGGCTGTCAAGACGGGAATCATCTTTTTCACCTCGGAGTTTTCGTCCAAGGCGAAGTGTGATTCGATAGTGAACAGCTTGTTCTGCACCGTGTCCAACACGGCTCTCTGCTCGGCAGTGACACCTTCCTGATCGTACAGCACACCGATGAAGGCGCTTAACTCGTCGACGGTACCGTAGGCTTCCACGCGGTCGTCGTATTTCGGCACACGCAAGCCGCCTATCAGTGAGGTCTTGCCTTCGTCGCCGGTTCGGGTATAAGTGATGTTTTTCATGATATTACAGTTTAACTACGAATTTCACGAATATAACGAATTGTTTTAGAATTTATTGGGATGCAAGCATCCAATTGCTACGAATTACCCAGCAAAAATTCGTAAAATTAACGGATTTATCCGCAGAATACATTTTTATAATTCGTATAATTCGTATCATTAACTTCGTTGAATTTTCAATTTCATGCCATTGTGGTTTCTAATACTTCAATACAAAATCCTGTTTCTCAATGCCTTCGTGGAAGAATACCATGCCAAAGCGGTAGAGGTCGAACGTTACGGTGACGTCTTCGTTGGCCTTGATTTCCTCCCAAGCATCTTCCATGTCGCGATTGTGGTGGATGTCTTCAAAGATGAAGACGGAATCGGTTGTCTTATAGCTCAGACAATCTATGAGATAATCCCAAGTATCCTCCTCAAACGAGTCGCGGCCGAAGAAGACAAAACCCGTGTTGAGCTGACGGAAATGCTCAGAATCGAACTCGGCAGGTTGGATAAGTCTGACGTTGATGACACCCATCGCGTTGAGGGTTTCCAGAAAGTCTTCCGACTGCTCCAAATAAACCTTGGTTTGCAGGTTGCCCAAGGCCAAAGCGGTGGCATTGAGGGCAGTGATGCTGCCAAACGACACCACCGATTCGGGCTCGTAATGCCTGATGACACGGTAGAGCAGCCGACTCCGCTTGCGTTTGCCGTAAGGGATGTGTTTCCTTTTGTCCAACAGCCGCCCGATGCGCAGGATGGTGTCGTAGTCGAGGTTGGAGCCACGATCGTTGAGCACTTTGGTGACAAAATCGAACACGAAAGGTGAATGGATGCTGTACTCGCTCTTGCGTTGCCACAAATATTTCAGATAACTAACAACCATAACTCATTCATATTGAACCCTCTGCAAATAATACACCCATCGGTTCGGCTTGGGCTGAGTGCTGTTTTGGATGACCTGCGAGCCATAGATGATAAAGCGCGAACCGTACCATTTCCCGATTTGGGCAAAATGCTCATCGTCGACGTAATCGGCACCGTAGATGGGGGCGAGTTTTTCCTCTTGCAGGTTCATCAGCGGCCGGCCCTCCATATTAAATGAGGTGTAGCGCAGCTTGTTGCGATAAGGCGAAGCCACCACCAACTCATCATAGCAACAGCCTTCCGCACTATGTGGGTATAGGTCGTAAGTCAGCTCGTTGTCGAACTTCACCGACTGCTGCCATTGCAGATGGCCGTCCTTATCAAAAGCCAACAAAATCTCGCTGAAGAAATCGTAGCCGTCGAAAACGGTGTAGGTGTAAGGATAGCCGCCGTAGTAGCTGTAATAGCCGTAGCTCATGCGGGTCTCGGTGTGGTAATAAGGCATGAAAGCCTCGGCGGAAAACACGGTCAGGTCGCCAAAATCGGTCAGGCGCGGACTGAGGAACTGGAAGGCAATTTCGCCTCGCGTGGCGTTCTCCTTGTTTTGGTTTCTCAGCTTTTCCTCGCGCATCCGCACACGGTCGGAGGCGGTCAAGGCATGCTCAATCTCGGGCATGTCCTTAAAGAGATAGATACGGCTTTCAGGCGCAGGGGAACCAAAACGCATCCACACCACACCAATGCTCTCCTTGTCGAAGTTCTCGGTGATGCCCTCAAGATTGACCTTACGGCCCGTTTCGCGTTCCAATGTGCCGATGACCACAAGGTTGTTGCCGTCGAAACGGAACCCCATGCGGCCCAAATTGGCATTGGGGATATTCTCGTAACGGTAGCTGCCTTGCAGGTTGCCCGCAAGCGAATAAACCAGGAAGGAAGTCGAAACGAAATGCTTGTTTTCATACTCCTTGGCGGCTACCACAAAGCAGTGTGCCTCGGTGAAAGCTTCGGTTTGGAACAACACAAAACTACTTGACGACGAAGGGTTTACAACGCGACTTTGGTCGCCAGCAAGGTCGAAGAAATACAGGCTTCCGTTGCCGCTTTTGTTGTTGACGGCCATCATCATCGTGCCGTCGACGACCTCAACGGAAAGCGGAACGGTTTTCTCAGGCCATTTGTCCCAAAACGTCCGCCAAGTCTTTTCCGCGCGGTTGAAGCTGACGACAATGAAATCCAACGTATCGGCAGCTTTCTTGTTGTCGTCGTTGACGAAAAGGAAAGCCGCAAAGTTGTTGTCGTTGCCCGCATCGATGAAGGTCAGTTTTTCGGGCAGCGGGATGAGGTCGCTGCGCAGCTCGTAAAGGCTGGTGTCGACGCAGGCAAAACTCCATAGGCGGCGTTTGTCCTTGTCGGTCTTCTCGGTCTCGCTGACCATGATGCCGCCTTGCGCGCCCAACGACTCAAAATGCGCACCTTGGGCCTTGTTCCAGCGGTTCACCTCATAGCGCACGGGTTCCACTTGCTGAGCCGTGGCCATGCAAGCGAAGAAAAGGGATGCTATGAGGAGGAGCCTTTTCATATTATTATGCATCGCTTTGCGTCATTGACTTCGTCGAATCTTCGATTTGCGAGGAGGAACGACGAAGCAATCCAGGCAACAAGCTTTTTTCTGGATTGCTTCGTTCCTCACAATGACGCTTCGCGACTGTATTAGAACTTCACGAACTTTGAAACTGCCGTGCTGCCGTTGGCGAAGCGGAAGTTGACGAAATAAACGCCGTCGACCAGCTCGCTGACGTTGAGTTGGGCTTCGCCGGCGGTCACATTCACCACATTCACCTTGCGGCCTGTCATGTCGAAGACGCTGACTTCGGCATCGTCATCAAGCATGAACGAAACCTGCTCATTGGCGGGGTTGGGATAGAGGCTAATGGCTTGGACAGTGTTTTCATTCACCGAAACATATTGCTTGCCTTTCACCTTCACATAGTCAATCTCCCATGAGGCAGCTGCCTCGTCGGTGCTGGTGTAGAGAAAAGCGAAATAATAAGTGCCCGGCATAATATTAGTCACCGAATACTCTCCTGATTCAACCCATTCGTAGTCGCCCGAGGAGAAATCAAAGACATCGGTGACGTCTAACCAACTGAAATCGCTGGGGTCGCTTTGGCCGTCATAATTCATGGAAATCATCACGCGGAGCGGGTCGCCTTCAAACTTCTTGGCCGTGCGGAACTCGAAGGAAATTTCCTCCCACTCGTCAAAACCAATCACAAGCGCTGGACTAATCAGCCAGTCCTCGTTTTGGTGAGCGGCACCTTCGGCATAACCGTTCATGTTGGCGAAGGTCGTGCCTTGGTGGACACCTTGGTGCCAGAATTGGGCGCCGTAAGCATCGTAAGCCGTAAACACACCGAGGCCTTCCTCGAAGTCTTCAAAGAGGATATACTCAATGTTTTCCGTAGTAACGGTAACCATAGGATAGCTGCCGCCGTTCTTGAAGTCGATGTTGGCACCGCTGTTGGTGTAGGGGAAGATGGCAAAATTATAGGTCTTGCCGCCTTGCAAACCGCTGAAGGTCACGGTTTGTGTGCCGTAGGCCACATTCTTGGCCAACGGGCCGTCGGCAACAGGTGTGCCATCAACGGGGACGGTGATGTTGCCCATGGAGCCGAGGACCAAATACTTGGCAGGCAGTTGGCTACCCGTGGCATCGGTCCAAGTGAGGGTGACTTCCGTTTCGTTCACCGTGGCAGTGAAATTGGTGGGATAGTTGCTCGGTTCGGGGTCGGGTTGGGAACTGCCACCAGCCTTGTAGAAGCTGACGCGCGTGTCGACGCTCGACGATTCGGCATAACAACTAAAGAGCGGGGAGTTGTTTTGGGTATTGGGGTTGAAACGCATGTTGTTGCGTTCGTTTTCGCCTTGGGCGACGACTTCTGCCGTGCCGTCAGCATTGAAAGTAATGCTCCATTCGCCATTGGCGTCAAGAGTGGTTTGAGTCTTCAGGTTGTTGCTGCTGCTGCTTGCGGCGTAAAGATAACCGCCCTTCACCTCGTCAAACAAGGTCCAGGCACCTGTACTTCCACCCAAAGTAAATTGAAACGCGTCAGTTTCACTGTTGGGATCGGTACCAGGTGTAAGCGTGATGGCATCGCCGTTTTCGCTTACAACGATGGCAGCACGATTGTTAGATTTTTGGTAACCCATGGCGAGGACACCCAAATCCTCGTAATGTGCCACGATGAGGTAGTTGGCTCCAGCTTCAAGACCCGAGGCAGAGGTGACTTTTGTGTAAGTCGTTTGCGCAAAACTGCTCACCGATAGGAGCAGCATGGCCACTAATGAGAATAGAACTTTTTTCATTTTTGATTGGTTTTATGTTTGACAATTAGTTGATTTTCATATTATTATAACTACGAATTACACGAATATAACGAATTGTTTCAGAAAATTCAGGACGCAAGCGTCCAAATTGACACGAATGTGACTCAACTGATTGTCCAATTCGTAAAAAATCGCAGCCTTGGTTGCAAAATTCTGAATAATATTCGTCTAATTCGTTCAATTCGTAGTTCCTTTCATTATAATTCCAATGTTTCTGCTTGCTCCACCGCCTTGATTTCGGGGATGGCCTTTTTCATCACAGCCTCGATGCCGTTTTTGAGGGTTGACCTGCTATGTGGGCAGTTGCCGCATGCTCCTGTCAGTTCCACGATGACGGTGTTGTCGTCGGTGAGTTCCACGAAGTTGACATCGCCGCCGTCCTGCTGGAGGTAGGGACGTACTTGTTCGAGGACGTTTTTGACTTTTCTAAGGATGGTTTCTTTATCCATATCTATTTTTTTTCTCACGCAGAATCCGCTGAAATCGCTGAACCTGCCGGACGCTTAGTTTTCGCCGCTTTGCGCTTCATAAAATTCAGCAAATTCTGCGTGCAAATATCATTTCGTATTTATTATTTCCTGTGCAATCTTGTCGAAAGCCTTAGTGACGGGCGAATCGGCATCCAAGGCGAGGGGCATACCCGCATCGCCACATTCGGCAATCTTCTCAGTAATCGGGATTTGGCCCAAAAGCGGCACACCCAATTGGTCGGCAAACTGCTTTCCGGTTTCCTTGCCGAAGATGTAATATTTCTTCTCGGGCATGTCGGAAGGCGTGAAATAAGCCATATTCTCCACCAAGCCGTAAATCGGGATTTGCAGGGCCTCTTCCTTGAACATGTTGGCGGCGCGAAGCACATCGGCGAAGGCCACCTTCTGCGGGGTCGTCACGATGAGGGCACCCGATACGTTATATTGCTGGGCCAAAGTCAGTTGGATGTCGCCCGTTCCGGGAGGCATGTCGACCACCATCCAGTCCAACTCGCCCCACAGGGTGTCGTTCATCAGTTGGTTCAAGGCGCTGGTGGCCATGGGGCCGCGCCAGATGAGCGGTCGGTCGGCATTGACGAAGCTGCCGATGCTCATCAGCTTGATGCTGTAGCGTTCTAAAGGCAACATGACGGTCTTGCCGTCCTTCTCGAACGCGGCGGGCTGTTCGTTGCCAAGGCCGAACATCATCGGGACGGATGGGCCGTATATGTCGGCATCAATCAAGCCCACGCGCTGGTTGGCACGCGCCAAGGCAATGGCCAAGTTGGCTGCCACCGTCGACTTGCCGACGCCGCCCTTGCCCGATGCCACGGCAACGATATGCTTCACCTTCGAAAGGGCCGTCTTCTCCTCCACCACCTTGATTTCGATGTCGATACCTTCACCAAAGACTTCCGTCAAGGTGCGCTTGGCACCGTTCACGAGGATGTCGTTTTTGGGGTCGTTGGCGTGTTCCATGACCAAATCAAAACGGATGGCGTTGTCCCTAACCATCAGGTTTTCAACCATATTCAAGGCAACGATATTGTCCCCCTTGGGGAAATAAATCACGTCCTTAAGGACTTCTTGTACATTTTCTTTATTTAGCATGATTTTAAATAATTATCGCCGCAAAGGTAGTAAATAGTTAGGAGTTGGAAGTTGATAGTTGAAAGTTTTTTTGTAGGGCTGTCACATCGTGGCAACCTAAATTTATTCAGTTTAGCGAGTTATTGCAATTCGTTTATTCAAAGTTCCCGAAGCTGTCTCGATGCGAAGCAGATACAGCCCCGGAACGGCATCATACAGGTCGAGAACGGCTTGTCGGTCAGCGACATCCTTCTGCATAATACATTGTCCCATAGCATTGTAGACCGACACCTGCGTCATGTCCTCAGCCTCAATGGTCACAAAGCCTTGGGTCGGGTTGGGATAGACCTTCACCTGCGCCTCGTTTTCGTCGATGCCCGTAGGCGAATAGTAGACAGGCAGCTCAAACTCGTTGGGATAGTAAATCCTGTTGGCAGGCGACGAGGTACAGTCCAAATCGCCGTAATAGGCATAGAGGCGGTAATAATAGTCGCCCTCCTCCGCCAGTGAATTGTCGGTGCAAGAAGTCGCTCCTGAGCCAAGCAGCTTGATGCGATGGTATTCGCCGTCGCCGTCCTTGCGGAAGAGATAGTAGCCCGAAAGGCCATCGTGAGGCTCTGGTTTCTCCCATTTCAGCTTGACCTTGTAGTTGTCGGTATACTCAAAGTCCAAATTGCGAGGCGAATAGCAAGGTCCGAAAGTGGCGCACGACTCGTTGGAGTAATCGTTGTTCTCGCCGCCTTCGCACAGCACAGCCACACGATAGCAATGACCACCGATGGCCACTTTGTCGTCCAAGACGGTCGTGCCTTCCTGGATGAGGCGATACAGCAGGCCGTCACGGTAAATGTTATAGCCGTAACCCATGTTCTCGACGGCATCCCAAGTGAGCAAAATGCCTTCATCTTGGGGCATCGCGACGAGATTCTGGGGCGTACCGCAGTCCAAAGAACCGCCGCAGGTGTTGTTTGTCTCGAAGAAGATGCCTTCTTCCAGCTCGTCAGACGAGCCGGAGAAGGTGTACACCGTATTCTCCTCAGCATCCTTGATGACAAAGGCCATACTGTTTACCGTTTGTTCGGGTGCCGTCCAGCCGAAGCTCAGTCTACCCAAAGGCAAAGCGGTTTCAATGGAAACGGGAGTCGATGAAGTCATCGTGTAACGGTCCAATTCCTGACCAGCCATATTGTAGACGCTGATGTAGCCGCCTTGCCAGCCTTGGAAGGCGTTAGTCGTCATGAGAATTGTCCAAGCACAGGCAGGCCCCACCGGCACCTTCATCACATTGGCGTGCTTGCCGATGCGTTCATTAGCCTCGACATACACCGCATAATGGTATACACCGTAACACGGCACGTTGGCATCCTCGATTTCCATGGCCGCGCCTGGCGTGGCCTCCGTCAAGGTGGCGACAATCTCATTGTTTCGCAGCACCACGACTTGCCCGATGCCGGCCAATGGCGTACCGTCCAAAGTGGTAGTAGAATTGGTCCAGCTAAGATGCACCTTAAGGTCGGTGTCGGAAGTGGCAATTGCCGTGAAGTCGGAAGGTGACTGGGGCGTTTGGTTGTACACCTCGCTCGGAACGAAGTTGAACATCGCGTCAGCGGGATGGGTGTAAGGCGCGTCATCGATGAGATACCAGCCATCGGCACTGCCACCCCAACCCAAGTTGAAGTGGAAATAGTCATTGTCGTCGTAACCGTCGCACACAAAAGCGTGGCAGCCACCGTCCTGGCAACCACCATAATACATCGGCCAGCCCATGTCGAACTGCTCGCGCACCATGGTCTTCCAAACCTCGGTCTCGTAGTCGTTGCGCGACCGCTGCACATTGGCCTCGCTATAGTTGAAATAGGAATGCATCGCCATCGGGATGGGACTCGATGCACCGCCACTGCCATCGGGACCGTAACCCATGTCAATGGTCACGCCACAGTGAAAGCACAAGGTTCCCGTGGCTAATTTCTCTTCCTCGGAAGCAGTGTTGTCGAGCACGTTGGGCATGTTGTCCCAGTCGTAGGTCGTGTTGCCGAAGTCGGCACAAATTTCGCCGTAGTCCTCATGGTAATAGCAATGGCTCCCGATGCCTTGGGCGGGATAGGCCCAGAAACGCATCAGCTGCGACATGGCCGTGGCTAAGCAGCCCACGATGGCGTGTCCGCCCGAACCGGCGGGGTCTTCAGGGCAGCAGAAGTTGTATGGATAAGTCTGGTCCCATTTCGTCTGGCAGAAATAGCCCGTGCCGCGACCTTCATGGTGCGAAAGGAGCTGGCCATGCGCGAGCACCGAAGCCCATTCTGCGGCCACCTGAGGTGTAGCAACGGCCTGATGCAGTTGCAGGATACACTCCGCCACGCCATCCAAATAATACATTAACGCCGGCGGGATGTTGGCCGCGTCAAACGCCGACTCGTCAGAATAACCGATGACGGGGCGGTGCGCATCGTTGCCCGCAATGATGACGAAAGCACTCTCGCCAATATTGAAGACGAAAAACGCCTCGTTTTGGCCTGTATAGACAAATCGAGGTTCAGCACGCTCAATGGCGAATTGCGCTGAGGCGAATTTTTGTGCAGCAGTCAAGGCGGTGGCTTGGCTGATGGGGGTGGATTGGAGGGTTATTATGCTGAAAGCCATAATGAAAAGGAATAGCAAATACTTTTTCATAATATACTGAGTTTAAATAAATTCACAGTTCTATTACATTCCCCAAACCATGATGGTGCGTCCGCCGTATTCGTAGGGTTTGTGCCAGATGCGCTCGTCCCAAGTTTTCTCTTGGGTGCGGTCAAAAATGATCAGATGGCCTTCCTCGACTGAGCCAACCGCATCCATATAACCCGCCGTTTGCTCCAGCCCTTTTTCTATCACTTTGCCAAGGTCGCCGCGCTTGATTTTCAGTTCCAAAACAATGCGCTGTATAGGACCTCCGTAGTGGTCAGTCAATGGTTTGCGGATGAGCAGGTCGGTGCGCTTGCGACCCAAGCCATATTCGCGGTCGATGTAGCCGCCTCCGTTCACTACCCTTTGCAAAAACGCCTGTAATAACAGTTGCGGGCCAGCCTCAGCATAGTCGAAACGGCCAATCCACGCATCTGCGTTCTGACGGAAAAACTGTTGGAAGTCAAGCAAAAGTTTTTCCATGTTGAGGCTGTTGTCGGGGTTCTGGTACCACTGCGGCTGTTGTGTGAGCGCATCCTGTGTGCTCCAAGTCAACTCACGAGGGATGATTTCTCGGTAAATCCCATTGGCAATACGACGCTGTTTACCGCGCTCACGCTTGATAAGTCCCATATCCTCAACATATTGGATATCATCAGTGGGAATCAAGGCATCGTCCACCTCGTCTTCATTGGCCAACATCGGCTCGATGACTCTTCGCACTCTTGGCTCTTCCAGTTTGTCAATCAGAATATCAATGTGCGTGTCGCGGCGATAGATGAGGTTTTCTATGGCCTTGTCAATCATCTCTGGGATGATGTGGACACTGCGGTCGCGGTTTTCGCGGATATTCCAAGTCACTTCATGAGCCAAAGCGTTCACCAACCATGGCTGTCCTTCAGTAGCATCCCACACCATCGGGAAGCAAGCCTCATCAAATTGTTGACCTGTTTCTTGAGTATGTTGCAAATAGAGTTCATGGATTTCCTCTTTAGAGAAATTGCCCAAACGTAACGATGTCGCCTTAATGTTAAATGCGGAGCCTCCTGTAACTATATCCTGATTGGAGAGAACGATACGATAGTCACGAACATCGCGTACGCCGCACAGAATGATGGTCTGCGGAAAAGCCTTGGGACGGTCGGCATAACCAGAGCGGATTTGGCGTAGAATACTGACCAAACTATCTCCCACCAAAGCATCAATCTCATCGATAATAAGAACTAACGGCTTTTCCAAAGATTGGCACAATAGCGAAAGATATTGTGAAAGCATTGAATCAACGGAAAGTCCTTGAACCGCATTACGCGCCAAATCTGCCTTGTCGTTCTTGAAAACCAGTCGATAGGCTCCTGTCAATGTGTCGATAGTGGACTTGACCACAGTTTCCTTATCATTCCGTGAAGCCTGCCCTCCTTCCACATTGGCATAGACAGCGATATAGTCGCCTTTTTTGTTCAAATAATCGCGAAGGGCAAGCATACAGGAAGTTTTGCCTGTCTGACGCGGTGCGTGCATCACAAAATAGCGCTGCTGGCGTATCATCAGCAAAATATCTTCCAAATCGAACCGACTGAGCGGGTCAATGGTATAACTGTCAGGGGTTTGTGGGCCTGCGGTATTGAAGAATCGTTCCATAGGAATCGTAATTTGCTGCAAAGATAGCAAATTTGGGTGTTAAGGAGAAAAAACACTTTAATAAAGCCAAAAACTTTTCCTTTATAAAATCGGTTCGCTTAGTGGTCGGACAAAACAATTGTTATCGGCGAATGTTACGAATTTCGCGAATTTTTTTGGCGGCTGCCACGATACGACAGCCCTGCAATCCCGCGTCTGAAAGACGCAACTTCCCGTAACCGTAGGTCGCGACCTACGGCAGCCACGACTCCGCAACCCGGCAGGCCATCCGCCATGGATACCGTAGCGACATACACAAAAAATAGAGACGCGCCTTGGCACGTCTCTACAGCTATCGGATAGGAATTGCAAATTCCCTTCTCACGGCTTCCGAATGGCATATTCGGAAGAACGGGAAATAAATTTCGCTTTTCCCCACATTTAGGCAAAACCATGCCGAGCCAGAAAAGATTGCTCCTTTCCGGATCGGCTGACAGACTATTCAATTCGATTATCGATACATTATTCAGAGTACAGAATCTGTATCTCTTCAAAGGTCAAAACACGATTATAGATTCTGATATCATCCAACACACCTAATAACGGATATGTATAGTAATCAGGCACCCCTGTATAATAATGCATTCCCAATGTCAAAGGTTCTTCATTATTATGTTCAAACGGATAGGATAATGTCCGCTCATCCATCAATACTCCATCAATGTAGAACTTGGCTTGGTCTCCTTCCACTGTTCCTGTTATCATGTGCCATACACGAGTCTCTGGAATTCCTTCAATACCAGCAGCATTAACACCTCCATAAATAGTTTCTGCTATGACACGATGAACCTGCAAAGCATAACTACCATTGACTATATCTCTACCTTTACAAATCAGATGAGCATTAAAGGAGTAATCGTCGGCATCGGTATACACCCAAGCATTAAGAGTGAATGTACTCAAGTGAAGATCTACGGTATCCTCAACCCTAATATAGTTAAACGGCTCTCCTGAGAACCGATATGCAGAATTAGGATTTCCTTTTCGGTCATCACAAAGCGTAATGTCGCCAATGATGGTGCCATCATGACCATTGCCACTTTCATCGATTACATTGCCGTTAAATGGATAATACGCCACAAGACCTTCCAAGGGGATTTCAGAAAGAGTGGTAAAACTTATTCCTGTTCCGAATCCAATGCCTTTTCTGTTTTTTGCATAAGCCCAAACATGATAAGTTGTAGTCGGTTCCAACCCATTAATCGTTGCCGAAAAATCGCCTAACCCATTTCCGGCGGCAACAAAATTGCCATCCAATAACGGGTCGTTTGACAAACTCCAACAAATACCGCGTTCTGTCACTTCATCGCCTCCGTCATTTATAACCCTACCAAAACATTCGGCTGAATTGTGTGTAATCGAATTCACCTCCACTGTAACAACTTCCGGGATGTTGAAAGGCCATGCCTGTGTGCGGAAAGTCTTTTGCGCGGTAAGGGAAGTATCCTGGCTAATGCGGTGTAATATATAGTAATACCTATAAAGTGTGTCACTCAGCAAGTCGTTGAGGGTCAATTCGAAGCGGTCTTCGCGTTTAGCCATCTCAGTATGCTGTGTGGTTTGGGGAGCGGAGTCAAGCCAATAGCAGAAATAGACTTTCTCCAAATCCGCCATATTGTTGCAGAAGTATTCTACATGAACATCATTCACTCCCACCGTAACGATTTCATCATTGCCATCCCCAATTTCAGGATGGACTTCCTTGCTCTTGGTGCATGACATCATAATTACCAAGATACATGCTAATATGATTGATAGTTTTTTCATTTTTCTTGAGTTTTAAGGGTTTGCATTTTGCACAAGACGAACAGATTGTCCAATATGTCCATTACCATCACTATAATCCAACAGGTTCCATTTAATGCGAACGTCCCATGCAAAGTCGTAATCAAGTTTTCTTGTTGAACTCCAATAATCGCCGCTATCACCGTAAACAAATGAGGTTCCAATACGATTGCCAGCAATTGGTAAGAATACAGCACCCGATTCTTGCAAAATACTCATCCATTGGTTATATTCAATTACATTTTGGTCAAAATTTGCTTCCACATCATTAGTGCAATTCAGCGTATAGTTTGATACTATCCAATTATCTGGGAGAATAATCAAGCCATCCACACCATTAACCCGTGCCTTTGCAAATCTGATTTCTGACATTGTCATGCGTTCAAACAACAGGCAGCCCCATTCATTAATGTCCAAAGTACGCCACAAGCCTTCTTTATTGCCTCCGTTTGAAATGGAATTATAGCCCCAATCGGCTTCCCCTGACTGGTCAAACAAGTTGCATGTTTCAATACCATATGCATAGTAATCAGAAGGTTCTGTGCTTATGCTCCAGGGTTGATAGCAATTGGCACCATGATTATAACCGCTCGTTCCCCAATTGAAAAGATCTATCCAACCATCGTATGTTGGAGATATATTTTCATTCCCTTCCCTGATACAATTCCATTGGTATTCGGCAAACCGCCATGTATTTGTCGAAGCCTGATACTGCAAATTCCCTTGCGAGAAATACACTTGGTCGCCATCCTCATTGATGGTGAACAAGCCATTGATTGCTCCAACTGGAACATCACTAAGCGTAACAAACTCCTTATCCAAACCGTATGCCGTTCCCTTTTCGTTAATGGCATAGGCACGAACATGATAGGTGATATTGTCAGACAAACTATCCATCACTGCGGAGAAGGAACCTGTTCCTGAACCAACTACTAAATGGTGGTCTGTCAAGGTTGGATTGGCACTCTTGCTCCAGCAAATGCCTCGCTCAGTCACTTCGGCACCACCATCGTTAGTTACCTCACCACCACATTTGGCGGAATTAGTAGTAATCTCAGTCACTTCAGCAGTTATCACTGTCGGCAAAGTAACAACGACAAGCGCAGTTTCCGTTTTGAAAGTCTTCAACGCCGTCCGCATGGAATTGAAGCCATTGTGGAACTCGTAATAATAACTGTAGGTGGTGTTTTCCTTCAAGCCTGTCAGTTCCACATAAAGCGTGTTTTGCACTACCTGCATCTCGGCTGAAGTCATGTTGGGGTCGTTCTCACCTTCGCCATAATACAGATAGGCTTTCTTCAATGTGGCGATGTAGGCGTAATCGCACTGGATGTTGGCAGAAGTTATGCCTACCGTCACCAAATCACGCTCCACATCCACATATTTCAGGTTCACCTCAGGGGTCTTTTTGCAAGAGGCCAAGGCTACCACAAGAACCATGATTGCTATACTTAACTTTTTCATTTTCAATCGGTTTTAACGGTTTTCAAAACAATAGCCCAAGCCAATTTTGCCCTCGAAGATGCTGAAGTTGGTCGTCACGGCATCCAACGAGAGGACGAAGCCTCCGAAATTGAACATCAAGCCCGCCGAAACATCCACGCCCACAGCAGAGTAGCCACCATTGCGCACCCAGCGGTCGTCCATGGTCTTCCACGACAGCGAGCGGTTGCCGAAGCCCACACCCGCCTTTAGGTACATCATGTTGTTCAGGCGCATCAGGCCGCCGCCCATAACGGAAAGCACGGTCTTGGCGTATTCATCTTTATAGAAAGGCAAGTCCTCGCCCACAAAGCCCTCGGCATCGCTTATGGCAGCGGGAGCCAGACCTGCAAAGTTGAATCCGCTCATCACCGAGGCAAACCAACCGAACTTTTGCACTTGTCCGAAGGTGAAGCCTACAGAAGGATTCTCCGTGTTGGTGTAAGCACCATTCAAAGTGATGAAAGTGATTTTAGGAATGCGCTTCGCTTTGGGGACTTGCGTCTGTTGGGCATCCTTGGTCACGAACTTGAAGCGGATTTCGGGATAGTCACCGTACCCCAAGTTATTGAAGGCCTGCCAGCGAATGGTGCGGTTCTTGCCTTGGGGCACGACGCGGTTTACATAGCCCGTCACCTTCATCGTATCGGTGTAGGTTTGTCCGTCATCAATGGAAATCAAAAGGCGCACATCGGAACGGACATTCAAGTCGTAAGTGATGGTCACCATCTTGTCGTTCTGCACGGCACGGATATTCGTCACATGGTCCTGCGCTATGGCAACTTGCGAGCCCAAAAGAAGGCTTAGCAATACTAATAAGATGTGCTTCTTCATGGCTTAACGGTTTTTGCAGGTTCAACATCGGCAAAGGCTCCGCGAATGGTCATTTCCACCGAAACGCGACGATAGCCTCCGCCTTTTTCCTTGTTTTCAACAGCATACTCTTGAAATGTATTCTCCGTGTGCTTCAGTGATTCCACTTGGGTCTTCAGAAAGTCCTCAACGCCTTGGGTACGCAAGAAAGCCAGTTGGCCATTGGTGGTGACACCTGTCTTTTGCGTCACAGTCATGTTGTATGGCGCGCCGTTCAAGGTGATAGGTTTGTCGGTGAAGTCACCATATTCGCCGTTGTAGGCAATCTTCGAACGGATAGGCGTGCCATCGGTGGCGCCTGTAATCTTCACATCGACCTTTGCGCCTTCCTTGAGGTATTCTGCAAGGTCTTTCTCCAGCTTGTTCTTCAGGAAGTTGCACATCAGCATACAAGCGTTGGAGTTTTGGATGGTGTACTTGCCAAGCGCATAGTCGTCGGCTTCTTCCGAAAGATTTAGGGTTTCATAAGCCACAGAAACGATAAAATCAGGAGGTTGTGCATCTGTCAGCACTTCTACTTTTACATTGTCGGAAACGCGTTGGCCTTCGGCAAGATTGGCCTTCATGGCTTCCAATTCTTCCTGCCAATTACGCTGCCGTTCCTCGTTGTCCTTTTGGATTTGTTCCTTGGTCTGTTCCTTTTTCAGATATCGGTAATGGAAGCGTTCCGACACCGTTTCCACCTCCTGCCCGAAACTCATTGCGGACAGGGCGATTAGGATTGTTGTTAGTAGTAATTTCTTCATATTGGGTTGATTAAATTGATTATTGTCGTTCATTCATGCAAGCATAAAAAAAGCGTGAAACTCGACTGTTTCCCGCTGTTCAAGGTATTTGGCGTAACCCGTAATCTCGATGAAATAGTCCAGCTCACGCCATGCGTGAGCACATTGACTAAATCTCAAAGATTACAATCCGTTAAAAATCGCCAAATTTTAGAACAGATGAAATTCGTCTCTATGCTTGCCTGTTTATAATAAAAGTGTTTTTGTCGTTTCTTTTTGTTTAGTTCAACAATGCGTTAATTATCGCCGCAAATATAACAGAAATTTTGTTTGAAAACGCAAAGGGCTACTAATTATTTCTTCAAAAACCACTCCACCACCCTATTAAATACCTCATAATTCTTGTTGGCAATGAAATGGTCGCCTTCGATAATGTTCAGTTGGGCATCGGGCAAACTTTTGTAAATGAGCCTCGTATGCGATTCCTTGATCATGTCTTTCTTGCCAGCGATGACCAACACGGGGATGGTCAAGCGGGCAAGTTCAGAAGGGTCGATGTGCGGCTCGTTCACCATCAGGCCGAGCATTTCGGCGTTTTGCTTGGCTTTCCCGGATTTCTTTGAAAACATTTTTGCAATACGGTAGCCGATTTCGATGGGCCATTGGTACAGAGGCTTCACGCCACTTGGGAAGAGGTTGGCACCGTTAAGAATCAGTTTTTCAATCCGTTCCGGGTGTTTCAGGGCAAATTCCAAGGCGATGTTGCCACCATCGGAGAAACCCAAAATGTTGGCTTTGGTGATGCCTTTCGCGTCCATAAAGTCCTTCAAATCCTCCGCAAACTGCTTGATGGTGAAGGGTTTTTCGCCTCTCGGCGACTGTCCATGACCGCGTGTGTCAATGGCGATGACGCGATAATCCTTTGAGAAACAGTGGATTTGATGCTCAAAATAGTCGCAACTCTCTCCGTTGCCGTGGAGGAGAATGAGCGGTTGGCCTTGGCCTTGCTCGATGTAGTGAAGTTGGATGTCCATCATATTTTTATCAAGAATTTAAGAATTAAGAGAAACCATGCTTTGAATTATTCGGTATTTGAGACATAAATCGCAGGCGATTTATTGCATAAAATGAATACGTTCTTCCAAAGAAAACTTTTCAATCGCATAGCGGAGCATAGTGCGCGGCATAGCTATGTATCGCGTTGAAAGCCAGTCTTTCAGGCGTTGTTCGTCGCGTTTGCCCGCCTCGCGCAACAGCCAACCGACGGCCTTTTGAAGGAGGTCGTGAAGTGGTTTAGGCTTTTCCAAGAAGATGTCGGCAATGGCGTAGGTATCATCCAACTCGCCGTGGCGGACAAATTGCATCGTGCTCACCATCCCGATACGCAGTTCCCAGATGGTCTTGCCGTTGCGGGCAAGGTCGTAGAGCAGGGTTCTGTCCTTGTCCAAAAGCCAAGTGCCGAGCAGTTCGTAGCATGACAAATCGACCAAATCCCAGTTGTTAATAAACTCAGTATGTGACAGATAAAAATCAATGCATTGTTGCTGCAAAGCATTGTCTTTCTTGGCGTGTTTGAAGATTTGCACCAAACTGAGCAGGGCGGCCAAGCGCATTTCGTGGTACTCGGAACGGATGCAGGTTTCCAAGTCCTCAAATGAAGTCTCTTTCCAACATTCCTTCACCACTTCGCGGGTCACCGGCACCTTGATTCCAAGGAACTTGTCGCCCTCGCCGTATTGCCCCTTGCCCGTCTTGAAAAAGCGGGAGAGGCTCGCGACTTGGGTGGGGTCATGCGCTTCTATAATTTTACTGGAAAGTAGGTTTGCTCCCATGATTCTATAATTTTTATAAGGTTTTTAAAAATCGTGGTTTTTCTGCCTTGTCGAGCACATTCTTCTACAATACTCGCATCGAAATCCAAAAGTGCATCCATATAAAACCGAATGTCTTCTTCCAAGTATTGAATCAAACTTTTAACCGACCGCGATGGAACATATCTGTCTTTTAGGATAAAGTCACATAAAGCTTTTTCAGGGGTTGCTATCAGAATTGGAGTATTGTTATCTAAAATTTTCCTGATTCCAATATTATAATAGTCGGGAGGTACTTGATGATATTCGTACCTACCATAGGCTGTTTTAAACAAGCAAGAACGCTTTGTGGTAATGGAAGTCATCGTATATACCAATTCGGGGATTAATCCATACCACCATAGTGCCCAATGCAACGAAATATACGAAGGCTCATAGATGTGATTAGCGCATAGATACTTTTCAATATATTTTCCACTCAACTCGGGACTCACCACATATAGTCCACGTCTTAATCTAACAATGTCACCAGCCTTTTCCAAAGACTGCCTTTGCCATAGCACTTTTTATACTTTAAGGTACAGAAAAAGAAGTTTTTCTTCCTTTTCTGTACCGCAAAAGTAGTAATAATTTGCATAGAAAAGGAAATTTTTCTTCCTTTTCTGTAAAATTTTTGGCAGTTTTCAGCGATTTTTCTTCTCTCCCAACACGCACCACCGCACAAACGGAATCCTCCGCAAAACTTCATAAATCGCGGGCGAAAGCAGCATCACGGCGAGGAAAAGAATGACATACATCATCCACGGGGCCAATGAGGTGTACATCTTCATCATATAGCCCAACGAGGCAATCACTAAATAATGAACGATATAGATGCCGTAACTGGAGCGTGTCATATAGCCGGCAAAGGCACTCGTGCAGTCAAATTTTGCCTTGAACCAGCCCATCATCGCGAGGCACATCAACCAACCGTAAAGGCAATTGAGCGGGCTGCCCAAATACTGCGGCGAGGTGTTGTCCTGTCCAAAAGTGGTAATTATCAGCACCGTGCCTGCAACGACGGCACAAGCCATCAGCGGAAGCCAAGCCTTTTCTAATTTTTCTTGAACCTCGTCGTGGGCAAATACGAAATAGCCCAACAGGAAAGGAACCAAGTAGAAAAACGGCTTATACAAATTCAAAAGGCCGTCCAACGATTCGGGGCGGGGATTTTTGATGAGGGTTTGCTCTCCAACCCAAAACAACACGCCCAACAGAATGATGGCGACGAGATTGGCTTTCCCGCACCAATTCCAGAGCTTGTCGTTTTTGTCAAGCGCCCGCACCAAAAGCAGCACAAGACACAACAGCCACAGCACTTGGATGAACCACAGCGGCCCTGTGCCGCTTACGGCCATCATAGCATACTTTGCCAACGCGGGCATACCCTCGAACACGCCTTGCCTTGCTGCCACTACGGTGTTGAAATAGCCGACCATCCATTGGAACACGAAAAGCCCTATCGTGCCCGGCACCAACAGTTTGCGGGTGCGTGCCTTGAACCATTCCTTGGCCGACTGCTTCTGTAGCGCATAACGTGCACTAATGCCTGCCAATATGAACAGCAGCGGCATAAACCAAGGATACATGATATACATTACAACATCCTGATACTGTGGGCACTGCGGATATTCGCCAAAACCACCGATGCCACCGAAAACGCCCTTGTTGTTGTAGAAATAAAAGACATGGTAAAACAACACCAAAAGCACCGTCGCCCAGCGCAAGTTGTCAATCCAATGCTTTCTCATTGCGTAAGCCCTCCCATCGCCTGATTGATAATGTTTTGAAATACTTCCGTCTTGAGCATGGCTATGCCTTTCTCGTCGCCGAGCACCATCAAACTGTCGCCGGCCTTGATGTCGTATTGCTCGCGGGCTTCCTTGGGGATGACGATTTGCCCTCTCTCGCCCATTTTCACCACGCCGAAAATGTACTTTCCATTGTCTTCTACCATGATGATTTGATTTTTGTGATTAGTATGATTTTTCATATTTTGCTGCAA
>CADCML010000027.1 GCA_902802535.1 uncultured Bacteroidia bacterium | reverse complement strand
CCTGATGTTCGAGACGATGGCAGTGCGCGACTTGCGCGTATATGCGGAAGCTCTCGACGGAGATGTGTTCCACTACCGCGACAAAAACGGCCTCGAATGTGACGCCGTGATTCATTTGCACAACGGCAGCTACGGATTGGTGGAAATCAAGCTTGGTGGAAGCAAGTTGGAGGAAGAAGGTGCCAAGACCTTGAAAGAATTGGCCAAAAAAATTGACACCACCCGAATGAGAGAGCCTTCATTCCTCATGGTGCTGACTGGCCTTGGCAGCTACGCCTACCAGCGCAAGGACGGCGTGATGGTAGTGCCGATTGGGTGTTTGAAGAATTGAAATTTTCCCTACTTTTGCACAAACAAATCCCATCGCCCTGTGTTCAAAAAAATCCTAAATACTTTCGGAACGAAGATGTTGGCCGCCGCGCTCAACTTCGTCATCGCCATTATCATCTCGCAGACCTTAGGCGACACGGGGTCGGGGACGCAGTCATTAGTGACGGCCACCATCACCTTCATCCTCATCTTCTCAGAAATCGTGTGCGGTGCCAGCATTATTTACCTTGCCCCACGCCATTCGTTCAAGAAGATATTAGTCGCATCGGTGGTCTGGTCCGTTTTAATCGCTGTGATTATGGGCTTCAGTATCAGGCTTTTCTATCCGAAGTTGGAGCCTGATTTGGTCGTTCATGTGGTTATTCTGTCGTTCATCTCCTCGCTCAGCAACATCAATTTCCGCTTCTTGGTCGGCAAGGAGGAAATCCAGAAGGCCAACTACAACACACTGCTCCAGCCCGTCCTACTAACCATCACATTGTCTGTATATTACATTGCGATGAAAAAGACCGACATCTACGGCTACATCATCGGACTTTACGCCGCATACGGGGGCACTTTCCTGTTGGGTGTGTGGATGTTGCGAGAGGAATACGCCAACTTGCCCAACGACAAGGACAAAGATTACAAATCCGCACTAAAAGACCTTTTCAAATACGGTTTCCTCAACCAGACGGGGCATTTTGTGCAGTTTTTCAACCTTCGTTTAAGTTATTATTTATTAGACAGTTATATCGGAAGAGGTCAGGTGGGGGTCTTTTCTCGCTCGGTTTCGTTGGCCGAGGCCATCTGGGTCATCAGCAACAGCATCGCCTTGGTGCAATACGCCCGCATTGCCAATGCCGACGACCGCGCCTACGCGCAAAAACTCACCCTCGATTTGAGCAAAATCTGCCTGCTCATCTCGGCTGTGGGCGTGCTCGTGCTGTGCCTGCTGCCCGCTGAGTTTTACGTTTTCGTCTTCGGAAAGGACTTCGGCGAGATGGCCCATCTCATCCGTATCCTCGCGCCGGGCATCCTGCTCTATAGCATTTTCCTCATCCTCGGACACTATTATTCGGGCATCGGGCGTTATCAGATGAACACTTTTGCCGCCATCTGCGGATTAGTTGCCACCTTCGTATGCGGATTCACCTTGATACCAAAATACAACGTTACCGGCGCGGCCATCACCTCGGCGATTTCATACACCGTGAACGCCATTTTCCTGTTCGTGTTCTTCGTCAAGGAGTCGCGGTTCAAAGGGCGAGATTTCCTCCTGACCAAGGGCGAGATACGGAACTACATCGGCGAACTCAAGCAACATTTCTTGAAACAAAATACAGAAAATGAATAAGATACAAAAATTTACCAAAGCCATCGGGCGCATCATCAGGCATCCTTATCTGCTCAACCTTGTTTTGCAAGACGAAGGCAGCAACAAGGAAGAAGTCATCGGAAAATACGGCCTCAAAGACGGACTTCCCTTGCTGGAAATCAACGAGTTGTTTCCCGATTTCCACGAAATTGCCATGCCTTACGCTTATCTTTCGGGTGCCACTATGCCCATCGACATTGCCTTGCTGCGGGCTTTGGCCAAAAAATACGAAGTGCAAGACTACTTTGAAATCGGCACCTGGCGCGGCGAGAGCGTGGCTAATCTGGCCGAGGTCGCCGAGCGTTGCGTCACCTTCAACCTGCCCAAAGAAGACATTATCAAACTGAACAACAATCAGTTATACGCCGACTTACACAGTTTCTTCAGCAAAAACTTGAACAATGTTGAGCAACTTTACGGCGATTCGCAAACCTTCGACTTTGCGCCTCATTTCGGCAAATACGATATGGTTTTCATCGACGGCGATCATCATTACGAGAGCGTGAAAAAAGACACTGAAACAGGTTTCAAACTCCTGAAAAACGAGCGAAGCATCATCGTTTGGCACGATTACGGTCTCGACCCCGAAACCATCCGCTGGGACGTGATGGCAGCCATCTTGGACGGTGCGCCCGCCGAAAAACGCAAGAATATTTACCACGTTTCCAACACCTTGTGCGCCGTCTATCTTCCCGACGACTTCCCTACTCACAAACTCGTGCCTTACGAAAAACCTCACAAATACTTTGAAATTGAAATCAAATCAAATAGAATAGAATAAATGTCTGGATTGCTTCGTCGTTCCTCCTCGCAAATCTCTGATTCGACGATGCGAAGCGAGTCAATGATGCAAAGCGACGCAAAACCACGTCCCAAAGGGACGACACTTCAGTAACCGTAGGTCGCGACCTACGGCAGCACCCCGACAGGCAACAACAAAACAAAAGAAAAAATGAACATCCTGCACCTGCTAAGTTGGTTCCCCACGCCCGACGACCCCACCTTGGGCAACTTCTGCGTCCGCATGATTGACGCGCTACCCGAGGCGTGCCATTCCGTCATCCTCTCCGTCTGCGACGGCAAAAACATGACGAAAGCTTTCGAGGTCAAGGAGATAGAGGGAACACACCATACCCATGTGCAGATTTACATCCGTCCGCCAAAGGTCAATGCCATTCGCAAGCTGAAAATGCTGCGGATGTACCAATACGGCCTCAACTACATCAAGAAACACTATTTCAACCCCGATTTGATTCATTTGCACGTCACTTATCCGCTTGGACAGGTGGCTTTGCTATGGAAAAAACTCTTTGGTTACAAATACGTCCTCACCGAGCATTGGACGATTTATCAGCCTCAAAACAAGAATGTTTTGGTCGGCGGATTGAAGAAAAAGATTGTCAAGATTGCCAACAATGCTGAACTTATCATGCCCGTCAGTCTTGATTTGCAGCATTGCATGGAAGGCCACGGCGTGAAGAACCGTTTCCGCGTGATTTACAATTTGGTGAACACCGAAATGTTCTGTTTAGGCGAAGCCAAAACAGAGCAAAAAAAGCTCATCCTCCACATCTCGACCTTGCGTGACGAAGCCAAAAACTTCAGCGGCATTTTGCGGACCATTGAACGACTTCGCCAGCAGCGCGACGACTTCGAGCTTCACGTTATCCACGACTACGAAGCCCCTGAGTTCAAGACATTTGTAAAGGAGCATCATTTGGAGGATTGCGTCATCTTCCACGGCAAAAAGACCTCAGCTGAGGTGGCCGAAGCCTACCAAAAGGCCGACTTTTTCGTTTTGTTCTCCAACTTCGAGAACCTGCCCTGTGTGATTGTGGAGGCCTTCGCCAGCGGCGTGCCCGTGTTGAGCACTGCCGTGGGTGGCATCGCCGAAATCCTTTCTCCCGAAAGGGGCATCCTCATCCAACAAGGCGATGAAAACGCTTTGTTGCAAGGCATGAACACCCTCCTCGACCATAGCCAAGACTACGACCGCGAGGCCATCCGCGACTACGCCATAAAAACATTTGCTGCCCAAAACATTGGACAGCAAATATTTGAGGAATACGAGAAAGTTGTTACTGCTTGACGAACTTCACCGTCGAAACGGCATCGTTTTCGTCCACGATACGAACGAAATACACGCCTTGTGGCCATGCAACCACATCGACAATATTGTCCGCACCTTGATACACCATTTGTCCGAGAGCATCGAACACCATGATGCCCTTAATCTTTCCTTCGACCGTGAAGCTATGGGAAGCAGGATTGGGATAAAGCGCTTTCGCCTCCGCTTGCTCAGCAACGGCAAACGGGTCGCAATCCATCTCATAATCAATGATTTCACCCACATACGGATAGCCATCAGAAGCCACAATCAAGTTATCGTCCCAATCGTAAATCTCGTATGAAGCCTCCGAAAGACTACCATGGGAATAGCATGTGTTGTCGTAAGTCCAGAAGAAAGTCACTGTTTGCTTGTCCGGTACAGGAACTATTACTGACGCTGATCCGCCATCCCAAAGTCCAACACGCTGCGAAACCTTGCCGTCCTCGTCAAGCACAGCGATGAACGACAAATCCCAGCCATCATTACCACTATCGGCCAATTCGAAACGGACATCACAGGTGCTACCTACTACGATAGTATCACGCGTCACCTTGCTCATGCCCGCTGTGTTTTTGGCATAGACCGTATAATAGTATGTTCCATTTTTCTCCACTTCATCCATATAGACATCATACGATCCTCCTGCCAATTCAGACAAACCCATCAAAGAGTCAATCAACACGCCATCGCGCATGATATAGACATCAACTTCATCCAAACCATCACCATTACGGGTTTCAAAAACAGGAAGTATCCTGAGTTCAACCGTTTTTTGGTCGATTAAAGAAGCTTCTAAAGACTCCACCGCCTTTGGCGCATCGTAATATGCATTGTCGGGATGCAGATTGATAATGGCCGTGTGGTACCAAGGGAAAGAATAAAAGGTCAAATAGAAGCCTTCAATGGCATACCATCCGTTGTCGAAACCTGCCCAGCCCCAATTGAGGTGGAACATATCGTTGTAGTCATAGCCGTCGAGTACATACGCATGGCCGCCTTCAGAACCTGACGACGAATAATATATCGGCATATTCTGGTCCAAATTCCAGCGCAGCAATTGATGCCATTCCTGCAAGCTTGACGCCGACTTATAACGATACTCCCAGTCGGAGCTATAGCGGAAATACTCCTGCATGGCCGGACCAACATCATCCGAATAAGCGCCGCTGGCATTGGCGCCATAGCCCATATCGACGCCCACGCCAGCATGAAACTCCAATAAGGCCGTAGCATCCACCTCGACCTGCGGACTGGCGAAGTCGAGGAAATCGGACATGAGCTCATATTGGTAGGTGGCATCCTCGAAATTGGCCTCTATCCAGCCATAATCACCGTAATAGCTGGAGGCATTGTAACCGTGACCACCTTGTCCGTGGCGAGGCCATTCCCAATACCGCATGATTTGGCTCATGGCATTGGCCACACAACCCGACTTGCAATGGCCACCGTAAACCGAAGTAGGGTCTTCAGGAGCCATGTTGTTGTAAAGGTCGGTCTGGTTCCAGAGGGAGGACAGCAATGGAGCAACGACCCGAGAGCCCTTGGCGGCAAGTTGACCCGTCTGTTCAAGGCTCGTCCAATCGGCAACGGCTTCTGCGGTGCGCTCATCGTTGTTGGCGAACATTTGGCTGAAGCCTGCCTTGTAGTTATCGAAGAAAGTCATCAGTCCGTCAGGAAGCTGAGGCGTGAAATTGCTTTCGGTGGAATAGCCCAAAATGGGTTTGGCGCGGTCGTCGGCACTGACGATGACGAAGCCCTTTGGCTTGACCGAAAAGACATAGAAACAAGCCTGACCATTGTCGGCATAAGCCGTGTAAGTCAATTCAGCAGTTGCCGACTTGATTTCCGTATTGGCTTTCATAAACTTGACACCCAACGACTTGGCCGTCTCAGCATCAACAGGTTTGGCTTGCAAGCTGCCCATCAACAAGGCGACAAACAAGATAGTAACAGCAGTTTTTTTCATGATAGGTAGTATAAATTGTTATTAATCAGTATTTTTCACCAAGACAAAAGCATCCTTGTCGCTTTCCTTAGGCACATAGCCCTGATCATACACGAAATGATAGACCGAACCCGCCTTGGTCGTATAGGTGCTCGTAAAATACTTGAAATCAAAGCCTTTTTCGTTGAGTTGCTTTCGGCTGGCAAAACCTTTTCCCGTAGGATTCAACTCCTCAAGGATGTTGCGATTACGGGCGAGTATGCCGTTGATTTTTCGCACCACATTGATTTGTTTGTGGGTCTTTTCATAGTTGTAGCTGTTGCGGCACGAGTCGCAGCAAAACTTTTTGTCGACGCGCCCGATGATGGGTTCACCGCAATAGAGGCATTTTCTTTTTTCTTCTTCCATATTCTTAATTTTTTAATTTTCAGTTATTTAGTAAATACATAACGCAAGATGTTTGCACCCATTTTCAGGGCTTTTTCGCGCGTTTCCTGCGAGTCGTGGTGCACGCGCTGGTCTTCCCAACCGTCGCCGAGGTCACATTCGTAAGTGAAGATGCACACTACCCTACCCTCGTAAATCAAGGCGAAGAGTTGGGGCGGCTTGTTGTCGTGTTCGTGGATTTTTGGCAAGCCATTCGGGAACGGGTATGGCTTTTGGAAAATCTCATGCGAATAAGGCAACTCCACGAAATCCAATTCGGGAAACACCTTTTTCATCTGAGGCTCAATGTATTGCCGAATACCATAGTTGTCGTCGATGTGAAGAAAACCGCCTGCCAGCATGTAGTTGCGCAGGTTTTGTGCCTCAGCCGCATCGAAAACCACATTCCCGTGACCCGTCATATAGACGTATGGATAGTTGAACAAATCAGGGCTCGACGGCTCTACCGTGGGCACGTTCGGGTTGATGTCCGTCCCAATCTCCTGATTGCAGAAACGCACAAGGTTGGGCAGCGAAGTTGGGTTGCCATACCAATCACCGCCACCACGATACTTCAATAAAGCAATGTTGAGTTGCTGGGCCGAGGCAACAAAAGAAAACGACAACAATATGATTATCAACAGTTTCTTCATTTCATTTGGTTGATGAGTTGGATGGTGTGGCAGGCCACGAGAGCCGCCGTTTCTGTTCTCAAACGTGCCTCGCCCAAGCTGCATGGCACGAAACCATTCTCCTTGGCCAAGGCCACTTCCTCAGGGCTGAAGTCACCTTCCGGCCCGATGAGCACCAAGGCGTTTGCACCTTTATTATATAGGTCGCAGAGGCAGTCTTTCACGTCGTCGTCAATCCAAGCGATAAATTTCTGACCTTCAAAGGGTTGCTTTACCAATTTCTCAAACGACACCAAGTCCTCCACTTTCGGTAGCCGTGACTTGATGCTCTGCTTCATCGCCGCGACCATCACCTTTTGAAAACGTTCCACATTGGCGGCGCGACGTTCGGAATGGTACGAGGTGAACAACCTCACCCTGTCAATGCCGATTTCTGTGGCCTTCTCCAAGAACCACTCCGTGCGCTCATTGAGTTTGGTCGGCGCGATGGCGATTTCAAGCGTGAAGCCCCAATGGTCATACCCTTTGCGTTGGTTCGTCAAATTGACGGTGGCCCGTTTCGGCATGGCCTCCACCAATTCTGCATCAAAGAGATAGCCTTCTCCGTTGGTGACGCAGAAACGCTCGCCCTCGGTCATGCGCAACACCTTGACGCAGTGCTTCGACTCGTCCTCGGGGAGGGTGGTTAGGCCTTCTTTCGCGTTGGGTATGTAGAAAACGTTCATTGGATGCTAATTTAACTACGAATTACACGAATAATGCGAATTTTGTACGAATGAAATTTTGCAACTTCGTTGCGGATGATACGAATCGATTGATTGTCGAGATTCGTATAAATCCGCAGCCAAGGCTGCAAAATTCTTACGCAGACATTCGTAACATTCGTTTAATTCGTAGTTCCTTTTCATTACTACATCCTATTTGGCATTCCTATTCCCAACAATTCAGAGGCATTGCGCAACAAAGCAGCCACCATATCACAGATTTGCAAACGGAACATGCGCCTGTCGGCATCAGGCTCCTTCAGGATGCTGCACTCTTGGTAGAACTGGTTGAATTCCTTGGCGAGGTCGAAAATGAAATTGGCAATCATCGCGGGGCTGCGGTTTTCGGCGGCTTGGTTCAGCACCATCGGCCAGCCGTACATCATCACGATGATTTCCTTCTCCTTGGGCTGCAAGTCGCTGACTTTCACCTCGCTTTCAAGCTTGATACCTTGTTCCTCGGCCTTGCGCAACACGGAGCAGATGCGGGCGTGGGTGTATTGTACAAACGGACCTGTGTTGCCGTTAAAGTCGATGGACTCGGCGGGATTGAAGAGCATGGTCTTCTTCGGGTCGACCTTGAGGATGAAATACTTCAAGGCGCCCAAACCAATGGTATGATACAACTTGTCAGCGTCTTCGGGCGAGAGGTCTTTGGCCTTGCCGAGTTCCTCGGAAACGGCTTTCGCCGTAGCCACCATCTCGTCCATGAGGTCGTCAGCATCAACCACAGTGCCCTCGCGGGATTTCATCTTGCCGTTGGGCAGTTCCACCATACCGTAGGACAAATGCTCAATGTCGTTGCCCCACTCGCGACCAAGGCGCACCAACACGCGCTTCAGCACATCGAAGTGGTAAATCTGCTCATTACCAACGACATAAATCAGTTTTTCAGGGTCGTATTCGTTGTAACGCAGTTGCGCCGTGCCAAGGTCTTGAGTCATGTATACCGAGGTGCCATCGCGGCGGAGCAGGAGTTTTTCGTCCAAACCCTCGTCGCGGAGGTCGCACCAGACGGAGTTATCCTCACGGCGATAAAGAACGCCTTTATCCAAGCCTTCTTGCACCAATGCCTTACCCAGCAGATAGGTTTGCGATTCATAGTAAATCTTCTCAAAAGCCACGCCCAAACGCTTGTAAGTCACATCGAAACCGTCATACACCCATTGGTTCATCGTTTCCCAAAGGTGGCGCACTTCAGGGTCGTTGGCCTCCCATTTCACCAGCATCTCACGAGCTTCCTGCATCAGCGTGGACTCGGCTTCGGCCTTGGCTTTGGCCTCCTCTTTGGCTTTCTCGTCCAAGGTGTCGAAATCAGCGGGCAGCAGGGTTTTCAGCTCCTCTTTATATTTCTTGTCGAACAGCACATAGAAGTCGCCGATGAGGTGGTCGCCCTTCTTGCCCGTCGACTCGGGCGTGCAGCCGTCGCCCCACTTCTGCCATGCCAACATGCTCTTGCAAATATGGATGCCACGGTCATTGACCAGGTTGACGCGCACCACATTCTTGCCGTTGGCCTTCATGATTTCCGATACACTCCAACCCAAAAGGTTGTTGCGGATATGGCCCAAGTGCAAAGGTTTGTTCGTGTTGGGCGAGGAATACTCGATGACCACGTTCTTGCCCGAAACGGGTTTGCGGCCAAATTCGCGGTTCTCGTGGTTCGCCTTGAAGAAATCCATCCAGAACTTGTCGGAAATCAGCAGGTTAAGGAAGCCTTTCACCACATTGAACTTGGCAATCATGTCCGATTCCTTGATCATTTCGGCACCCATTTCGTTGGCCAACTGCTCGGGATTGCGGCCCGCCAGTTTTCCGAAGGGGAACACTACAATGGTCATGTCGCCCTCAAACTCGGGGCGTGTTTTTTGGAAATTCACCTGCTGCACAGGCGGTTCCTGTCCGTATAAACTCTTGAACGACTTTATGAATAACTGTCTTAATACTTCTTCTAACATAATCTATGGTTTACAATTGGTGCAAAAGTAGCAAAAAAGTTTTAAAGTTTCTTCACGGGGAAGGTGAAATAAGTGTTGTTGAACGGCTCGTTCTTCAATGTGAAGTGCCACCATTCCGAATCGAGGGGCTTGAAGCCGTGGCGCATCATGGCCTCGCGAAGCATCATGCGGTTGTGGAACTGCTCGGCGGTGATGTGGCTATTGGGCTTGTATTTTCCCGTCTTGGGATTGCCGCCAAAATCGGGATGGCTTTCGTGTCCAAACCAGTCGAAGGTGCCACCCATGTCGACTTCTTTCTCTGTCTTCATGTCGAAGAGGGTCAAGTCCACCGTGGAACCGCGTGTGTGACCGCTCTTTTCCATGATGTACATTTGATCGAAAAGTACGCTCTTGTCCAAATCAGGATAGAAATAGGGCTTCATCAATGTGTCGTTGACATCAGCTGCCCAACGCACAAAGTGGTCGACAGCGCACTGCGGACGGTAGGCATCGTAAATCTTCAAGCGGTAACCTTGTTTCTTCAGGTCGTCGCTCACGGCACGAAGACTATCGGCTGCCTGACGAGTGAGCAAGGCAACAGGCTCCAGATAGCCGTCCACGCGGGTGCCAACAAAGTTGTAAGTGCTGTAGTAACGGATTTCCAAAATGGCATCGGGAACGGCATCGGCCAAATTCACGAACTCGGAAGAATCATCAGGGGTTATCACGCATACCGACAGCCGTTTGAACTCGGCTTGGGCCTTGTGGAGTTGTTCAAGGAAAGCCTGACTGGTGTGCAAGCGAGCCACGCCGATGGCGGCACAGAGGCGACTGGCATCCACATCGCTCTGCCAGTGGGCACCTGCGATGACACGACTTTCGCCATACATGAAGCCGCGCGACATGATGGTGTCGGCATTGGCCGGATTGACTTCGGAAAGCAGCAAAGCGGCAGCATAGCCACGCTGGCTGTGGCCTGAAGGATAAGAGCCCTCACCCGACAGTTCCGCCTCTTCATATTTCGTGAGCATGTGCTCATGGAAACGCTCAAACGGGCGCTTGCGGTGGTAGAAAGCTTTCGGCTTGACGCGCGTTGCGTCGACGGTGGAAAGGCTGTTTATCATGAACTTGTAAATCTCAGGAGTGCCCTCTTTGGAGATTTCAAGGCCGAAAGGCACGCTGAAAATGGCGAAAAGCGAGTCGTAGTTCCAAACAGCATCACGGAACACAAGAGCGGCGCGTTCTGGGTCGTTGCGTTGCGCCTTGCCCCACATGTAACGCATGATGTCATTGGCGAAATCCGTCCCGATGGTATCGGGCGGCGGTGGCAGGCACTTGATGAGATCAGGCATCTCTTCTGCGCTAAAATACAGCGTAATACTGTCGTTTTGCGCCTTGGTTTGAAGGCTGCCGCAGAATAGGATGGCGGCAAGCATCCCGATAAATATCCTTTTCATATTGCTGGGTTTAGAATTTGAGTGCAATAATACGACTTTTTCCAAAACATACCACACCACATCCCACCTGAGAACAAAAACTTGCCAATTTTAGATGAATTTAGGCGAAATATTCCTTGACAATCGAAAAGTTTTCCTATCTTTGCAGTCCGATGAGATACTTAATCAAGCCATCGGAAAAGATTATCACCACGGAATCAAAGGGTTCCACTACCTTGAGTTTCCCTTTATCCCATATTGACGGTCAAATTGTTGGCCGTCTTTTTTTTGCCAACATCAACATATCAAACCTATAAGCCTATGTCAATATCACTGAAAAACCGCAGCCTGATTTCCATCAGCGACTACACGCCGGAAGAAATCTGCCACGTTCTCGACATCGCCGAGGACTTCGAGAAAAACCCGCACCAGAACCTGCTGAACGGCCGCATCATCGCCTCGCTGTTCTTCGAGCCCTCCACCCGTACGCGCCTGAGCTTCGAAACCGCCATCCAACTGTTGGGCGGCAACGTCATCGGCTTTAGCAGCACGGCTGGAACAAGCATCCAGAAAGGCGAATCTTTGGCCGACACCATCACCATGGTGGCCAGCTACGCCGACCTCATCGTCATGCGCAACCCCATCGAAGGCTCAGCCCGCTTTGCCTCCGAAGTGTCGAAGGTGCCTGTCATCAACGCGGGCGACGGTGCCAACCAGCACCCCACCCAGTGTATGCTCGACCTCTACAGCATCCGCAAGACACAGGGAACACTTGAAAATCTGGAGATTACCCTTGTCGGCGACCTGAAATACGGCCGCACCGTCCACAGCCTCGTCGAAGCCATGTGCAACTTCAACGCGAAGTTCAACCTCGTCTCGCCCGTCGAGCTGAAACTGCCGAGCGTCGTCAAGCAGCACATCAAGGACCGCAACCTCGAATACCACCAGTACACCGAATTGGAGGAGGCCATCCCCCACTCCGACATCATCTACATGACCCGCATCCAGCGCGAGCGTTTCCCCGACCCCGAGGAATACGAGAAGGTGAAGAACTCCTACGTGCTGCGCAATTACATGTTGGACGCCTCCAAGCCCAACTGCCGTGTGCTGCACCCGCTGCCGCGTGTCAACGAAATCCACGTCGACGTCGATGCCAACCCGAAAGCCTATTACTTCCAACAGGCGCAGAATGGCGTCTATGCAAGACAAGCCTTAATTGCCTCAATTTTAGGTCTTAAATAATCACAAAACCCACAAAACAATGCAAAACTCCAAAGAAAAACGCGGGCGGCTCCACAACCGTGTCGCCGCCGGGAAGCAGCCGGTTGGCGTGCTTCCCATAACCACAAAATAGTTTTGAGGGTTTTGAAAGTTTTGTGACAACAATTAAACAACCAACAACACTTACAATCATGGAAAAGAAAAAAGAATTGACAGTAAGCGCCATTGAAAACGGCACCGTCATCGACCATATCCCCGCCGACAAAGTGTTCCAAGTCGTCAAACTCTTAGGCTTGGAGAAAGTCAGCAACCCCGTGTATTTCGGCACCAATGTGGAGAGCAAGAAATACGGCAAGAAAGGCTTCATCAAAGTGTCCGACAAGTATTTCCAGCCCGAAGACGTGAACAAGATTGCCCTCGTCGCCCCGACCGCTTCCATCATCGAAATCAAGGACTTCGATGTCATCAGGAAACTGACCGTGACCATCCCAGAGCGCATCGAGCACATCGTGAAGTGCTTCAACCCCAACTGTGTCACCAACAAGGAGCACGACGTGCCGACCAAATTCACCGTCATCAAAGACGCGCAAGGCACCATCAAGCTGCACTGCCACTACTGCGAAAAGAACACCACGCAAGACAAACTTGAATTCATCTGATTATGAGGAAGACAGGTTTTATCATTATCCTCATTGTGGGTGTCATCGTCCTTTGGGGCGTGAGCATCTATAATGGCCTTGTCAAGCAGCAGGAAGCCATGACCACGGCCTGGGGACAGGTGGAAAACGTCTACCAGCGCCGCGCCGACCTGGTGCCTAACCTCGTCGCCTTGGTGAAGAACTACACGGAATACGAACAAGGCACGCTGATTGCCGTCACCGAGGCACGCGCCAAAGCCGTCAGAACCACCGTCAACACGGAAGACTTTGACGAAATCGAGTTCTCGGCCTTTGAATCGGCACAAAACGAACTGGGCAAATCCTTGAACCGCCTCATCGTTTCGGTAGAAAACTACCCCGACCTGAAAGCCAACGAGGAATACCTCACCTTGCAAGCACAACTGGCCGGCTGCGAGAACCGCATCCAGACCGAGCGCGAACGCTTCAACGAAGCGGCCAAGACCTACAACCAAAGCATCCGCAAGTTCCCGAGCAGCTTGATTGCCAAGCCGTTCGGCTTTGAAAGACGACCTTATTTCGAGGCTGAGGCTGGAGCTGAAAAGGTGCCTGAGACGTTCTAAACGTTGCATACATTAAACAGAATCGGGCGGAATCCTAATGGGTTTCGCCCGAATTTTTCATATCGTTTTTGATTCTCAATACGATTTTCACCGCAAATTTGCGGTGCAAATGGAAATTTTTCGCCGCATTATCGAGAAACGAGTGGAAACTATTTGGTTCTCACTCGTTTTTGGTTTATAAACTTGTCGAGCAACGAATAAAACCGTTTAATACAATAACCTATTTTGATTTAGAAAAGGTTGTTATAATAACCGAAAATAATAAATGTATCCTATAGGTAAGAAGCTACCCTTGTGGATTATTGGTTTAACATATTGAAGTACAGTATCTTAAAATAAAATTCAGCCGTTTTCAACATTTTTTTCAAAAACGGCTAAATTTTTCTCAAATAGGAAATGCCTAGTCCCTTCTATTTTTTCCTCTTTCTGTATTTCTGATTCCTGTCATTGGGCTTTTCCGGAATAGTCATTTCCAAAACACCCATATCCAGAAGAGATTGAATGTATTTCTTTCGGGTTCTAGTCTGATTAGAAACGCCTATTCTGTCCAATATTTCTTGTGCAGTTCTCGGTATGGAACAGAAATTCACAATATCTTTTTGTGAGCTTGTTAATGAGGATTTTAAGCGTCTTTCTTGGTTCGTTTCTTGGTTCGTTTCTTGGTTCGTTTCTTGGTTCGTTTCTTGGTGCTCAACTTGGTGCATTTCTTGGTGCGTTTCTTGAACACTTTCTTGGACACCTTCTTGGTCATTTGCCCCAGGTTCTCTCTTAATGACAATCACAAATTCATGTATCCTTTCCTCGTTCCTGAACGTCACATCGAGACCCTCTTCCAAAGCTCTCAAGATGCCACTACCTGCGCCAGTATAGGGCAAGAGGAAGTTGGCATTGGTGAATAGGAACTGATTGCGCGGCATAGAGGTGCCTTTCACAATGTCATCCACCGACAAACCATTGGGCAATTCTCCTGGGCTATGAATCTCCACCCTGTTATCAAAGATGAAAATGCGGATGGGAGCCTTCCAATTGAGGGAACGATGCACCAAGGCATTAACCACAAACCACGCTCGGCGACCATCATACTCTCAATCATGATCTCCAGCAAATTATGGAGACCATTTTCTTTCTGTGCATGCTTGCACATTAGCTCAGAAATTTGTTCCTTTGTGAACTTCATTTTAAGTCTGTGTTTTAGAGTTTGGGCACCCTAAAGTTACAGACTTTCGGGATTGGTCGGCAACGGCCAATCCTTTTTTTTACGCGTCAATGCACAGACACACTTTTTGGGACAGTATCTTGTTTTTCTCTTGCAAGTCGTTTTACCTGACTAGTCTTCACATCCCACTTCTTTTTAATAGAAACAAAAACGGCGAGGCTTCTGCCTCGCCATTCCATACCAGATTTTGTTGATAGTGGATTTCTCCATGTGTTCGGCTGTAAAGACAGGGATTCTTTTTGAAACGGATATTACCGAGTTAGGTGAAAGTGGATTATCAGCTTTTTATGTCTGGCATATCTTTTTTGCATCAACACGCAAACATTTTTTAGGATTATAACCACCAACGAGAAACAACCCATCCAGTTAAGCCTATGACCATCCATTCGCAAAACCATTTTAAAGCTCGTTATCAGAGACATTCCTATCAGGAAGTACCGCTTTATTAATTGTCTTAATTTTCTCCGGTGATAATTTACCATCTTTTGAAGCTAATTTTGTATAAGCTAACAAAATTAGATTTCTAGTCTTAGCCAAATTTGAATCTGACATGATGCCTTTCCTATACATTAGTCTTAACGAGCCTATTGTACTACCCAAATAATAGGATGATTTTCCTATGTCAGAAAGATACTTTTTTACCACTTCATCCCAATGATCTGGCATTTCAAAGATAATTAGCTTAATTAAGACATGTTTAATGACTGGATTTGTTTCATTAGCTATCTTGTAGTAAAACAGATCTGCTAATTTGGATGAATAAATACTATCTTTGTACCATGTGACAACATTATAAGGCACGTATGATATTACTGTTAGAAGATTATTAACAACATCCTTTTCATTCTCAAAGCCAGCATCCAGTGCCAAATGGAAATCATCATACCCTGCTTGTCCTTCAATCGCCAAAGCTGGAGACATCAAACAAACAACCATAATCGTATTCCACCATGCTTTACAAATGGAATCCAGTAATCTTTCCTTATTATCTGCATTAATATAATCACTATTTCTTAACGCTTTGGAAGCTATATGGGTTAATTCATACAAATATGTCATTGAATAATTCTCCCAAACTCTCCTAACTTCTTGATGATAAGGTTTTGATGGATCATAATTTTTATCTTCCAGTGCATCTTTTATATTAGTTGGTAATTTTGACTGCTTTAATTCGTCATCTAACTTTTCTAAAGCCTTTAATGCATCTTCGTTAGACACATTTAACTTCAGCATCTGAAAAGGATTCATTGTATCGGATATACCAACTTTATCATGAACATTTGCCGTTACTTTTTTAATGTCACCAATCAACACTTCTACAGCATCATTCCTCGTTCTATCACTGCCAGTATAAAATTCTAAAATCTCAGGATAGTTGACATAGTTTTCATTTGAAAGAATGAAATTTGCAAAATCACTCGATTTGGTCATTCGCATTGCAGCGAAATAATAAACCCAAAAAGCAAAACGAAAACTAAAGGTATCATCGTCATATTGGCAAATAATCTGGTTGTGTAAAAGAATTGTAAAAAGGTAATTAATATCAAGTGTAATCCTTTGAGATTTACAAAATTCTGAGATTGAATCATAGAAATGCTGCGAACTAAAATAAAACCTGTCGTAACGAATCATCTGTTCACAATAAAATCCAATGGCAAACTCACAGTCTTTTACGTCTGGTAAGGATTTAAAGCTAGGGACTTCTTCATTCTCAAAAATAATACGTAAAAGCCTTTCTATCATCGCCGTCCTATTAACTGGGTTATCATCGAAAGAATTACTAAACACTTCGAGGAGTGAAATGCAATTTAATGGTGTCCGATGCATATTGAAATTCTGTATATCATCGTTCAGTCTTTTTAGGATAACATCCTCTTCGCCAATTCGTCTTTCTTTATTATAAACAGAAACCATGTCTCGGAGTTGGCACATTTGCATCGGTGCCATATATATATTTTCAATCGAAAACTCATGATTAGATGTGGTCTCATTATCTACGAAAGATTTTTCTAAAAGAGGACATAATATCAATACGGGCACATCTGGGTACTCATCTTTCACAAAAGCAAGAATCTTCTTCGCATCTTTGTCTTTAAAATCCCAGTTATCAAAAACAAGCCATTTGATATTATCTTTTTTTACATCGAAAGTTGATAATTGCTTGTCAAAAAATTTTCCTATTTTGTCCACTTTAATAATTCTACAATCAAGATACAATCCAAAAACTTTCTTCTCCTTCCATAATCGTAATAGAAAATGCCATGCAAAAGAGGTAAGTCCATATTGGGCTGGTGTGACCACTTTCAAACTCTTACCTTGTTCTATTATATCATCTTCAGAAAGTAATTCTTTCTTATTAAAACTGAAAGAACGATCAAATCTTTCCTTACTAAAATAACGATCAATCCATACAAGTGAGTTGTCTCCATAGACTGACATTGCATCTCTAAACCGTTCCTCAAACATCATTCTTGTCTGGTCTACTGGTACTTGCCTGCTTTTTTCAAATTCAACAATACCATCATCACCATCTGTAAAGTCTAAACCTTTTTTAAAACAGTTTCGTGACTCAAACCATTCACGATAAATAACACGGTTTACTTGATCATTTTCAAGCTCAATAATACAATACCCAAGCTTATCGGTCTTGTCTGTGAACAATTGTGGAGATTGACACCATACATATGATTCACCTTTGACTTGATTGCATAAAATATTTTGTTTGTGGACATGACCTGTCAAAAGAAGGTCAATATCAGTTCTAAGCAGCTTTGTTAATTCATTTTCGGCCCACTCTGTCAAAAAAGAAAGAGGATGATGCATCATCAGAATCTTTTTTTTCCCATTATTTTGAATCCAATCATTCAGTCGACGAGTATCTATATTGAGTCGTCTTCCATCATCTTTGAGTTGAGGATATTGGGAGCATTCATATCCAGCAAAAGATGTTAATGCACTATTTATACAATAAAGACTCCATTCATCATTTATTTCTATTGGATAACCAAATAAATTGAAACGTGAATTGGGGAAATTAGAACTCACAAATTTTTCAAAATTAGAGAATTTACTTGTAAACAAAGAGGCTTGCTCTCCATTAATCAAATCATCGAAGCGACTTTCTGTAAACTTTTGATTAACCACAGGAGCATATATTTCTTTGTTATCAATAATCCATTTTCGTTGGGCATCATGATTACCAGGCACGCAGATTATTTTTTCTCTAGGAATACCATTGGCAATAAGTTTACTAAGAATATTATCAAAGAATTTCGTATAACTATTCTCATCATCTGCTGCTTGTACAAGGTCTCCACCTATGAGCACAAATGCATCATTATGAGGCAGTGCCAACAACTGCTTTTTAAAATCCTCACAAAATGCTTTGATTACTGAACCCTCATTTTCTGGTTTATCACCAGTCAGATGAATATCTGAAAAATAAAACAATAATGTTTTCATAAGCTAGATATATTAAATTTGTTTAATTTGTTTCTATTATAAATAACTATGCCGCAAAGATAATAACTATTCTAAAACTATCAAAAAAATAGGATAAAACTGATATCACCAAAAAATTATTTAGCAGGAACGCGGGAAAAATTTAGGTGGTTTTCCAATATTACCTTATAGTTGTTGCGTCACTGTTTCAATACCCTTGTTTATCTTTTATAACTCCTCTCACTCCACCCTTCGGATTCTCAACATCACCTTTATAACGAGGAATCAAGTGTATATGAACATGAAAAACACTCTGCCCCGCCGCTTCGTTCACATTGATTCCAACATTGAAGCCGTCGGGGTGGAATCGTTTTTCCAGAATGGTTTTGCAATGGTTGACCATGTGCCACAAATCTTGCTGTTCTTCATCGGACAAATCAAAGTAGTTGGCCACATGATGCTTTGGAATAATCAGCGTATGCCCTTTGCTAACTGGGTATCCATCATAAAATGCAACAGCCGTAGCAGTTTCACAAACCAGTTCAACCTTGGAATTCAATTTGCAAAACGGACAACTACCTGACAACTCGTATTTCTTTTTGTAATCGGTTTTATTAAAATGCTTGTATTCGTATATCTCGCAATTCTCGTTGAGAAATACACTTTTATATGGCAAAACAACATTACATTGGTAAGTTGGTTGTTTATGTACATAATGGATGCGGAATCCCTCGCTTTTCAAGTCACGACGAACAGTGAAATAGGCTGTTCCTGTTGGTTTGAGTAATTCCGACACTTCCATTATTACCTCAGCCTGTTCTTTGGGTTCAAGCACATTCAGGACATAATTGCAAATAATGGTATCAAAACGCTTCGTCGGATATTCGGGGCGATAATAATTGTCATACCCAACAATATCAAAACCTTCTTTCCGTAGTTCATCCGTATCAAAACCAAATCCGCAACCGAAATCCAAAATCTCACCTTTCAAAAGGTTGTTTCGTTTGAGCCAGCTTGTCGGAAACGAAATCGTAGTCCGTTCTTTCGCTGTCAAGTGCGGATTGTTTTTGATTGTTTTCATCTTTCCCAATAATTAAACCCCATATTTTCAGCAATCTGCACCATTGGCGAAAAGGTTCTCTGAAATACATTACAGAAGTCCTTATCAGTCAGGCGAATCAGTTCGGGAACCGAATCATAGACCGTAAGATAATCCTCAAAAATCTTGTCATTAGGTTTCTTTGGATAAAGGGTTTTCAAAGCCTCGTGATGCAAATTCGCGTATGGCTTCAAATACTTATCTAATAACGGTAAGTTGTTGCTTTTCGATGAATTAATGCTTGAATCGGCTGGCAATAGATTCCATAACAGATTGTGCGAAACAAAACTCCAAGGAATAAAATGGTCTAAATCGTAGCCTTTAGTCACCAAAGACTTGTCAGTATAAATGCAGCGGATTGAGCCAACGATTTCGATATATGAATCCCAAAACTTATGCTGGCGTGTTAGTGAATCGCGCAAAATCGGCTTTATCAGTTTTGACGGAACATCGGGAACATTTGGATTGCGTTTCTGAAAGAAAATGGCCAAGTTCCAAAATGCGAAATCGCGTAAAATACCATAATGCTCCATCAAATAATCGCTCCATATCGGATTAAGTTCGATTGTTTCGCCATTAAGAGCATACAAACAATTGTTTTCAAACCGTTGAGAACGAGACACTACATCGTTATCAGTTGTATATGTTATCCAGGGCGACAAAAAGCGATAAGGCACATTCAGCGTGAAAACTCGTAACAAACTTTTTACACGATTGTTATCAATGTTATCAAGGAGAATCCGTTTGATTCTTGCTTTATCAGCATCTATCGTAATGTTCAATTCCTGCTGTAAAGCCAACGATTGAACATATAACGAATCAGCTTTTCCAAATGAAAGCTTGAAATAGTGAATTGGATACCATGATTCCGCCACCATTCCAGCAATAATCTCCCAAACTGACATTTTCGTTTTTCGTTCTCTCACCACAATATCAAGCAACGACACAAACCAATAGAATTTGTATGTTGCAACTGTTTTATCAAAAACTCTCGATAATCTTGATACTGGCAATTCTTTGTTTTGTGGTAACAACATGGTTTCTTTCCTTAATTTGATGCAAAAATAAACAATTCTTCAACTTCACACAAAGTAATGCAAAAGTAGAATTCATCCCCTCTCCATGGCCTCAATCAATCGGTAAACCGAAGTGGAAGGATTCTTGTATTCATTCAGTTTCTTTGCCCTTTCAATAGCTACTGGAATGTTTTCAATAAGAACCCGCTTTTCGCCATCGGTCAATGTTCCTTTTTCGTATTGCGGCGAATGGGTCAAAAGCTTTCGAAGGCAATCTTCCGAGCTTGTCTCTACATCAAGGTTTTGGTAATGCAGCAAAAACCATAATTCCACGCAAGGATTGGAAACGAGCAAGGTCGCTTGAGGTATCTTTTGCAAATGCTCCAGCATTCCCTCAACATCAAGGTCGAACATCAGGAAAGTCTGGTCGTTTTTGGTCTGAACATATTCCCTTTTCGAGCGCTCGATGAACTCTAAGGAAATGTTGGAATCGCTCTTCTTTGCCACGACCTGAACAGGAACCCGAAAAACCGAACGCAAAAATTTCACATAGGTGATTTCCGTTTTCCCTTCACAGAAGACGAAGAAGTTGGGCCTCATCGTCTTCCCTTTTGAATTACGTGCCGCTTTACCCATCAATCCAACTGTTTGAGGCTTTCCGCCGATTCGTCAATATATGGGATAGCATCAAAACGCCCCTCCATATAGGCCTTCTCCAAGTCCATGTTCTCGCGGAAGTCCTTGAAGTCGAACAAGGAATACAACTCCGACGAACCGTCCTTGCGCTTGTTCACGAAATAGACCTGATCCTTGCGCAGCTTGTTGGTGTCAAGAAGATAGGTATTGTGGGTCGTGTAAATCAACTGTGCAGATTCACTCTGACGAAACAAGCCTATGATGTACTCCACCAATTTGTTGTGCAAACTGGTGTCAATCTCGTCTATCAACAACACCCTGTTTCCCCTGATAACGTTCATAATGGTTAACATCATGAAAAACAAGGCTTGAGTTCCTAATGATTCTTCTTGGTAAAAATCAAATGGAATTTCAGGATTATTCCTATGAAATGTTATGATTTTCAACTGCATTTTTTGGACTTCATCTCTTGACACTAATTGATTGTTCTGCAAATCGTATGTCGCCATGGTCAAAGGTTTTAATTCGCGCTGGGACTGAATATCAACAATGTCATTGTCGGCAACATGCAGTACATTCAACAAAGAATCCTTGTTTTGGTTTAACAGCGTTTCAACAGAATATGAATTGTAACCAAAATAATTCAAAATGAACCGCTCATTGAAATACTGAAACACGTCTTTCGCGATTTTCCTGTCCATCTGGCTGGCGCGAGAAACGAACAGGGTCTTTTTGGAAGTGTTGGTAACCACATCCATCGGCCTCGAAATGGCGGAACGGAACTCGTAGATTTCTTTCTTGTCAGGCCCTTTCCGTTCGTCACGGGCAAAGACCAACGAGCGGCGGCCATGCGGATAATAATACAACTCCTCGGTGATGATTTCCAATTGTGTCATCGAAAAAGAATACTCATATTCAATGCCATCTATCAAAAATCGGATAAAGAAACGACTCGGTTTCCCAATACCACCGAACTTGAAAGGCGTAAAACCGAAAACGGTGTTCTCGTTGTAGTTGTGCGACTCAAAAATCATCTGTACACAGGCGCGAATGGCTTTGATGACATTGCTCTTTCCCGATGCATTGGCACCATAAATGGCCACGCTTTTCAGCATTCGCTCATCATTGCAAGTGAAGGTGTTACCCTCCAACTCTACGGCTTTCTTGGTCTGGATACGGGCGGCTCGCATATCCAACACCACTTCTTCATTAATCGAAAAGAAGTTTTCCAAACGAATCTCAAGTACCATTTTAATGCTATATTTGTATTTTTCCTGCAAAAATAGACATTAAATTTAAATTATTTTCATTTTATGGTTACTTTTTTACTTTTTTGGGAAGAAAAATCCTCCGTTCAACAAAGTTTATGCGCAAAATGACGCAGCCATAGATTCCAAGCCTCCCACATGCCCGCGTGGGGATGACATGGCTGCTGGGCCTACACTGGGATGACATGTCTGCTGTGACAATATTATCTTACCCATGTTTCCTCACCACCAAAACAGCGTTTGAAATTGCTCGCTCGCCTTCATGGTCGAAGCGGCCATTGTCGGAGATACGGTTGAGCACGCCGTGGTTGCCGGCACCATCCAAATAAATGATTGCCATTCAATACATCAACCCAAAAGCCCAAAGCGGAACTACACCTTTCGAGCCATACTCAATACCATCCTTCACGACAATGCCGTTTTTCACCTCCTCAATCTGTTTGCGGCCTTTCTTTTTACCTCCCACTTCAAAGGTATAATCGCCTATCTGAAAATCACTTACGGATGAAGTCGTTACAGGTTCTGTCACGCGAGCCAAAGTGTAAAACGCCGTTTCGCGCTCATTGCCAATGTCGGTATTGCTACCCGCAATGGCATACATGAGATTGGTGTTGTTGAGATACACCTTGTCCACCTTGCCAAGCAAGCGTATGCCCGTAATATCGCTGCGCAACTGATTGATTAGCCCTGCTTTCTCCAAATAGAACAACAAATCACCCACATCATTGCGACTGACGCCCAAATCAGCGGCTATCGCACTCATGTTAGGCTTGAAGGGAACACTTTGCGCGATAATGTAAAGCAAAGTTTTGAGTTTTCGCGCCACACCCATACTCAAACCAGCAAACATGGGTATGTCGTTTTCCACGGTTTGCAGAATCACACCATTAAGCAATTGCAAGTAATTGCCTTTCAAGAAGAAAGGATAATAACCCGTTTGAACATAATCCTTCCAAGCCGGAAGTGGCTGCAAATCCGAATGAGGGAAAGTAATTTGACCTTCCACAAGGTCATTCAATGAATGTATAGGTGCCTGCACTTGATAACGCAATTGCAGATATTCGCGAAACGACAAGCCATACATATAGTATTGCAGTTTCCTCCTCGAAAGGTCCGCCCCACCCTGCTCCAAATCCAAAATGCTGGAACCTGTATATATCACCTGCAATTGGGGTATTGAGTCGTATATATTCTTTATCTCTTGCGACCAATTCCTATACTTGTGTATCTCATCAATATAAAGATGCCGACCACCATTCTTATAAAAATCAAGGGCAAGGCCGAAAAGCGTGTGTTTGCTGAAATAGATATTGTCAGCATACACAAACAATGTGTCTTTCAATGTATTATAACGTTTGATATGCTGCAAAAGCATGGTGGTCTTGCCAACGCCTCGCGCACCAAGAATGGCTATCAATTGGGCTTGCCAATCGATTTTATCATGCAAATAGCGGACAAAGCCATCATTGACCAACTCCAATTGGACATTCATCTGTTCTTTAAGCGTTTCCATAGTATAAAACCTTAATTTTTCGTTCGATGCCGCAAAAATATTAAAAGTGCACCAAATTTGGTGCATTTTTTATCAAAAATTGCACCTTTTTTGGTGCATTTTCCGATTTAATCGGATAAAAAACTAAATATCAATCCCGTAGATTGTGTAAAATCTACTTTCTTTTCCCAAACAACCACCCAAACAACCCCTGAGTAGAAAACGCCTCATCCCAACACCCATGTTCCAACTCTGGATAAGTGACGAGAACAGCCTCCTCGTTGCCAGCCTCTCTCAAGGCATCATACATTTGTATGCTCCGCGAGGGCATCACTATCCCGTCGCGCAGACCGTGAAAGATATAGACGGGAATGTCCTTCATGGCATCGGCGTAGGCAGGGTCTCCCCCGCCGCAGATGGGAATGGCTGCCGCAAACTTCTCCGGCCAACGCTGCAAGGCATCCCAAGTGCCAAAGCCACCCATGGAAATGCCGCAGATATAAACCCGCGTCGCGTCAACGGCACCACCATCGACGAGGCTATCCAACATGGCCATCACGCCACGCAGTTCGGCTGTAGGCTCCCTTTCCATCCTGTGCCCAGGCAGGCTCCAATCGGTGTTCACCCAACGTCTATCGGTTGGACACTGTGGAACCATCAACAGGAAGGGATAACGGCCTGTTACTGTGTCATCAAGGAAAAATTTGACGCAATGCTTCAACTGCATACAATTGTCGTTGCCGCGTTCGCCTGCACCGTGCAAGAAGATGACCAAAGGCAAAGCTTCTGTCTTTGTATCGGCTTTCATCGAGCGATAGAGCCTATAAAGAAGCGTATCATTGCCTTCAATATGGCAATGCGCCTCAAACAGGCTTGTATCAGGCAGTTGCTCCTTCAAATGCTCGTTGTTTTCCTGAGCCTTCAAAAGATTGCCAAACATCAAAGCCAATACTAAAAGGAGGATTTGTTTCATCGCATTACAATTGCTTGTATTCAAAAATGGGCGGATTCGAAAACCCGCCCAAACAATAATTCAACATTGACAATATTCATGCCTGTGCCGTAGGCGCGCCCAACGAGAACGGAGCAATGCCACCACCGTCCTTGATGGTGCCGAACTGTTGCTCGTATTTGGCGATATTGTCGGCCAAAGCCTTGTACAAACGCTTGGCGTTCAAAGGGTTCATAATCACTCTTGAACGCACCTTGGCCTTGGGTGTGCCAGGCATCATTTGGGCAAAGTCGACGATGAACTCATTCGGCGAATGGGTGATAATGGCCAAATTGGAGTATTTGCCCTCGGCAACTTCATCGCTGATTTCGATATTCAATTGATTCTTCTGATTGTTTTCCATTTTCATTCTTATTTAAAAAGCGGGGACAGCCCTCAAGCCATCCCCGCTTCGGTTTAACCATTTCAATTATTGGCCTTGGCTTGCAGTTCCTCGTACTCGTCGCGGGAACCGACAATCAAGTCTTCGTACTCGCGCAGACCCGTGCCGGCAGGAATCTTGTGACCGACAATCACATTTTCCTTCATGCCGAGCAGGAAGTCGCTCTTGGCCGAAATGGCAGCGTTGGTCAGCACCTTGGTGGTCTCCTGGAAGGAGGCTGCCGAGATGAAGCTGTCGGTGGCCAAAGCAGCGCGGGTGATACCTTGCAGCACCTGCGTGGCCGTTGCCGGACGTGCCGGACGCACCGTCGGCAGTGCCAAGTCCTTACGCTTCAGTGCAGACTCTTCCTCGCGCAGCTTCATGGCGGAAACGATTTCGCCCTTCTGCAACTTGTCGGAGGCACCGTTGTCCTCGACGAAGAACTTGCCGTAGATGTCGTCGTTCTCCTCTTGGAAGGTCAGCTTGTTCACCAACTCGCCTTGGAGGAAGCGGGTGTCGCCCGGGTCGATGATTTCGACCTTACGCATCATCTGACGCACGATGACCTCAAAGTGCTTGTCGTTGATGACCACACCTTGTTGACGGTACACGCTCTGTGCCTCGTTGACGATGTATTCCTGCACCTTCATCGGGCCCATGATGGCCAAAATGCTGGCCGGCGTGATGACACCTTCCGAAAGAGGTTGACCCGCCTTCACGAAGTCGTTCTCCTGAGCCAGAATCTGCTTGGAGGTCGGGATGAGGTAACGCTTCTCTTCGCCCGTCTTAGCCGTCACGACGACCTCACGGTTACCGCGCTTCAGTTTCTTCTCAAGATGGACGATACCGTCGATTTCGGAAACGATGGCCGGGTCGATGGAGTTACGGGCCTCAAACAGCTCTTGCACACGCGGCAGACCGCCCGTGATATCGCCGCCGCCTGAGACGTTACGCGGGATACGCACCAGCTGGTCACCAGCTTGGATGGCATCGCCTTCGCCAACGATGACGTGGGCATCGACAGGCAAGTCGTAGGAAACCAAGGTCTCGCCATTCTCATCAACGATGTCAATGAGCGGGTTCTTGGCGCCTCTCTTACCTTCAATGATAACGCGCTCGATGAAGCCGGTTTCAGCGATGGTCTCATTACGATAAGTCACACCTTCAACCACGTTCTGGAAGCGGACCTTACCGCTGTGCTCAGAAATGATGGTGGCGTTGTAGGGGTCCCATTCGCAAATCTTGTCGCCCTTCTTCACCTGGTCGCCAGCCTTGAAGAACAACTTGGCACCGTATGGGATGTTGGTCGTCATCAAAACGACGTCGGTATTGTTGTCGTGCAGCTTCAGTTCAGCCGAACGGCCGATGACAATCTGATACTTGTCGCCATCCTTGTCGACATCCACGGAACGCAATTCGTCGATTTCGAGGTAGCCGTCATACTTGGCTTCGGTGCTGTTGGCCACCAAACCCTTCGAGGCCTTACCACCAGAGTGGAAGGTACGCAGGGTCAGCTGGGTACCAGGCTCACCGATGGACTGTGCAGCGATAACGCCCACAGCCTCACCTTTTTGCACCAGCTTGCTCGACGACAGATTACGGCCGTAGCAGTTGGCGCACACGCCGCGCTTCGACTCGCAAGTCAGCACGGAACGGATTTCGACACTCTCCAACGGCGACTCGTCGATGGCCTCGGCAAGAGTCTCATTGAGCTCCTGACCACTGGCAGCAATGAGTTCGCCCGTCTGGGGATGGAACACATCGTGCAAGGCCACGCGGCCGAGGATGCGGTCATATAATAAGGAGTGCTTGCCAGGTTCCTTGATTTCCTCACCACGCGAGATGGTCATGCCGCGTAGCGTGCCGCAGTCCTTCTCGGTGATGATGACATCGTGTGCCACGTCGACCAAACGACGGGTCAGATAACCAGCGTCAGCGGTCTTCAGAGCGGTATCGGCCAAACCCTTACGGGCACCGTGTGTGGAAATGAAGTATTCCAACACGGACAGACCTTCCTGGAAGTTGGAAAGAATCGGGTTCTCGATGATTTCGGAGCCGCCTGAACCAGCCTTCATAGGCTTGGCCATCAGACCTCTCATGCCGCAGAGCTGTGACACCTGAGCCTCGGAACCACGAGCACCAGAGTGCAGCATCATGTACACAGGATTGAAGCCTTGGTCGTCGCTCGACAACACCTTCATCACCTCTTGGGTCAGCTTGGCATTGACGTCGGTCCAAAGGTCAACAATCTGGTTGTAACGCTCATTGGGGCCCATGAAGCCCATCTTCTCGAACTCACGGATTTCGGCGGCCTTGGAGTTGGCGTCGGAGATGAGATTGCTCTTCATCTGAGGAACGAGGACGTTACCCAAATTGAATGACAAACCACCTTTATAAGCTTGGTAGTAACCCATGTTCTTGATGTCGTCCAAGAACTTGGTGGTGACGGCAGTGCCTTCCATACGTACCATGTCACCAACGATGCTACGCAACGACTTCTTGGTCAGCAGCTCATTGATGAAGCCGTGGTCTTCAGGAACCACTTGGTTGAAGATGACACGACCCACAGTGGTCTCAACAAGCTTGGTGACAAGTTGGTCATTCTCACGAACTTTCACTCTCACCTTGATGATGGCGTGCATGTCGGCACGACCCTCATTGTGGGCAATAATCACCTCTTCCGGCGAGTAGAACGACATACCTTCACCCTTCACGGGATGTTCGGGCGTGCTCTTACGCGGCTTGGTGATGTAATACAGACCCAAAACCATGTCCTGCGAAGGCAGGGTGATAGGTGCACCATTTGAAGGGTTCAGGATGTTGTGCGAAGCCAGCATAAGAATCTGGGCCTCAAGCACAGCGGCGTTGCCCAACGGTACGTGGACAGCCATCTGGTCACCATCGAAGTCGGCGTTGAATGCCGTACACACCAAGGGGTGCAGACGGATGGCCTTACCTTCGATGAGCTTGGGCTGGAAGGCCTGGATACCCAGACGGTGCAGCGTAGGAGCACGGTTCAGCAGAATCGGGTGACCCTTCAGGATATTTTCGAGGATGTCCCAAACGACGGGATCCTTGCGGTCGACAATCTTCTTGGCCGATTTCACGGTCTTGACGATGCCGCGCTCGATGAGCTTGCGGATCACGAACGGCTTGAACAGCTCGGCGGCCATGTCCTTGGGCAGACCACATTCGTTCATGTTCAAATCAGGACCAACGACGATAACGGAACGGCCAGAGTAGTCGACACGTTTACCGAGCAGGTTCTGACGGAAACGACCTTGCTTACCTTTCAGGCTGTCGCTCAACGACTTCAGCGGACGGTTCGAGTCGGTCTTCACCGCGCTCGACTTGCGCGAGTTGTCGAACAACGAGTCGACGGCCTCTTGCAACATACGCTTCTCATTACGCATGATGACGTCAGGAGCGTTGATTTCAATCAAGCGCTTCAGACGGTTGTTGCGGATGATGACGCGACGATAAAGGTCGTTCAAGTCGGAAGTGGCGAAACGACCGCCATCCAACGGGACGAGAGGACGCAGCTCCGGAGGAATCACCGGCACCACCTTCACAATCATC